>NZ_JALPRX010000057.1 GCF_023223525.1 Roseomonas acroporae
ATTTTCCGGGCCGCTGAGCGAGTACGCTCAGCTTGAAAATGCTCTGACGGGAAGGGGCGGCGCCGGAGCGGCGCGCCGGGAGCGGGGGCGGCCGCGCCCGCCTCGCCCTGGCGCCCGGCCTGGGCCTGCCGCTACCAGAGCGGAACGCAGATCGGTTGGGACTGCGTGCCGCCCCATCCCATTGTTTTCCGAACGGCTCCAGAGCGGATCGCCGGCGGGCGGAAACGGCCGACGGCGCGAAGCCGCTCCGAAGCCAGGGACCTGTGGCGGATTGCGGTCCCGCGGCCGGAGTGCGGCTCGCCACGGGCGGCCTCGCGCCGGCTTTTCCGGCCGGCGGGCCGGCGCCGCGGCTACTGCCCCTCGTCGAGCAGGCTGCCGTGGATCCAGCCGATCGGCTCGCTGCCGCCGACTTGGTACCAGCCGCCCGGCGCCTGGCCGAAGACGCGCAGCGTCGTGCCGCGCTGCACCACCTGCAGCACCGTGCTGCCGCCGACCGGCGCGCTGCGCAGGTTGCCGTTCTGCCGCAGCGTGACGCGCTGCGCGCCGCCGGGCGGCATGGGGGCGGGCGCGACGGACGGCGCGGCGGCCGCCGGCGGCGCGGCGGGCCGGGCGGTCCCGGGGGGCGGCGCGGGGGGCGCCGCGGCGGGCGGCTGGAAGTTGCGCGGCGGATCGTTGGGCAGCGGCGGCAGCGGCGAGGAGGCGATCTGCCGGGCCGATTGCGGGCCGCCGCCCTCGAAGCACCGGGTGACGATGTCGATGTAGACGCGCGTCGCCTCGGGGCTGCTGGTGGCGAAGTGCTGGTCCACCCTCGCCGCATCGCCCTCGAAGCTCACCACCGAGACGAAGGGGATGAAGGCGTCGTCCGCCGCGCCCGTCAGGTTGGCCTGCCCGCACACCGCGACGGTGCGCGCGATGGCCTGCGGCCAGGACTGCACCGCCCGGAAGCGAACCGCGCCCGGCTCGGGCGCGCCCGAGCGCAGCTTCTCCTCCGCCGCCTGGCGTGCCCGCGCGGCGAGATCGGGTGCCGCCGGGTGGCCCTGGTCGGACTTGTCGTCGCAGGCCACGAGCAGGACGAGGCCGAGGCCGGCCAGCAGGCGGGCGAGGGTCGGGAACGGGTGCAGCGTCGGGGTCCTCCTCGGCGGGCGCCGCGCGGCGGCAGGCGGGCACCCAGGTGGCGCCCAAGCGGGCGTCCAGACGGGCGCCCAGGCGGGCACCGGGGGCGGCATGTGCCCCGGCCCCGCACGGCGTAGCGGCGCGGCGGCGCCGGTTCAACCCGTCGGCCCGGGGCGGAGGCCGATCGGTCCCGGACGAAGGCGCCGCGTCTGGCCGCGAAGGGTCCCCACCCCACCGGACGGGCGCGCCCCGCACGTTCCGGGACCGACGCGCGCCTCCGCGCGTTCCGGGACCGACGCGCGCCCCCGCGTGTCCCGAGACCGACGAGCGCGGGCGACGGGGGCGGAACTCCTCCTCCCGCCGCGTGCTTGCATGCGGCCGGCGTCGCGCCGGCCCGGAGGACGCATGCCCCCTGCCCCCGCCGACACGGCGCCGCTCCGCCTCGGCTTCCCCGTCAAGCTGCTGGGCGCGCCGGAGATCCGGAGCAACGACACGCGGCGCTGGCAGAGCGGCCCGCACCTCAGGGTGTCGCTGGAATACCTGGACGCGACGCTGGACCACCTCGCCCGCCACGACATCCGCATGTACCGGATGTCCTCCGACCTCGCCCCCTACGCCACCCACCCCGACATGCCGCAATTCCACGGCATGGTGGCCGAGAGCGATGCGGAGCTGCGCGCCGTCGGCCGCAAGGCAAGGGCGCTGGACATCCGGCTGAGCTTCCACCCCTCGCAATTCGTGGTGCTGAACAGCCCCGACCCGGCGCTGGTGGAACGCAGCATCCGCGACCTCGCCTCGCAGGCCGAGATGCTGGACCGCATGGAGATGGGGCCGGAAGCGGTGGTGGTGATCCATGTCGGCGGCACCTACGGCGACGTGGCGGCCGGCAATGCGCGCTGGGTGGAGACCTGGAAGCGGCTGCCCGCGCCCGTGCGGCGACGCCTGGTGCTGGAGCACGACGACCTGCGCTTCTCGGCCGCCGACACACTCTGGATCCACGGGCACACCGGCGTGCGGCTGATCTTCGACCACCAGCACTTCTGGTGCCTCAATCCGGCCGGGCTCGACATGCGCGACACGCTGGCGCGCATGCTGCGCACCTGGCCGGACGGGGTGCGGCCGAAGGTGCACTTCTCCTCGCCGCGCACGGAGATGCGGGAGGTGAGGCGCAGGGACCGGACGACCGGCAAGGCCACCACCGCGCTGCTGGCGCCGGTCTGGACCGGCCATGCCGACTTCGCCAACCCGTTCGAGTTCATCACCTTCATGCGCCTCGCCGACGGGCTGGAATTCGACGTGATGCTGGAGAGCAAGGCGAAGGACCTGGCGCTGATCCGGCTGCGGCCGGACCTGCTGCGCTACGCGCCGGCGGTGGCGGCCCGCTTCGGCCTGCGCGACGAGGCGCGTCCGGCGCTGGAAGCCGAGGAGGCGACCTCGATGGCGGTTGCCTGAGGCGGGCGGCCGGAAGGCCGCGCCGCCCCCGGCCTCAGTTCGCCACGATGCCGGCCGCGCGCACCACCGGGTCCCACTTCGCGGTCTCGTCGCGCAGCCACTTCGCGGCGGTCTCCGGCGTGGTGTCGGAGCGCGTCTCCATGGTCAGCTCGGCGAGGCGGGTCTTCACGCGGTCCATCGCCATCACCTTGTTCACCGCCTCGTTCATGGCGAGGACGATCGGCATGGGCGTGCCGGCGGGCGCCATCACCATGTGCCAGGTGTAGGCCTCGTAGCCCGGCACCGCCTCGGCGATGGTGGGCATGTCCGGCAGCAGCGGCAGGCGGTGGCTGGAGCTGATGCCGAGGCCCTTCACCTGGCCGCGCTGCACGTAGGGCAGCGCGTCGTTGGCGACGTTCATGATCATCGACAGCGTGCCGTTCAGCAGGTCCGGCATGGCCGGCGCGGCGCCGCGATAGGGGACGTGGTTGACGCGCAGATCGCCCGCCTGCTTCAGGAACAGCTCCGCCGCGAGGTGCATGGCGCCGCCATTGCCCGAGGAGCCGTAGTCGTACTTGCCCGGGTTGTCGCGGTAGAGCTTGATGAGATCCTGCAGGTTGTTCACCGGCAGTTCCTTCGAGGCCATCAGGATCAGCGGGATCACGCCGCACAGCGCGACCGGCTGGAAATCCTTGTCCGGGTCGAAGGGCAGGCGCGCGAACATGGCGCGCAGCACGGTGTGCGCGACCGTGGTGTAGAGGAAGGTGTAGCCGTCCTTCGGCGCCTTCGCCACGACCTCGGTGCCGACCACCACGCCCGAGCCGGTGCGGTTGTCCACGATCACGCGCTGCGGGAGCATCTTGCCCAGCTCCTCGGCCAGCAGCCGGGCCGGGATGTCGGTGGGGCCGCCGGCGGCGAAGGGGACGACCAGCTTGATCGGCTGGTTCGGCCAGTTGCCCTGGGCGCGGGCGATGCCCGGGGCGACCAGGGGGGCGACCAGGGGCGCGGCCAGCGCGGCGGCACCGGCGAGGCGCAGGGAATCGCGGCGGGTGAGGACGGACATGGTTTCCTCCTGGCGCGGCGGCGCCGGTCTGGATTCAGGCGCGGCGGCGCCGGTCTGAGTTCGGGCGCGGCGGCGCCCACCGGGGCACCGGTATCGCGCAACCGCAACGGAACGGCCATGGGCGGCGCATCGGCGCCGGCATGACAGGGCGGTCACGTAGGTGGCCCGAGCCGGCGGCGGCGTCAACCGACCGGCCGCAACCAGGGCGGTTGCGGCTCAGGCAACGGGATCGAGCCGCCGGCCGCCCGACGCCTCGAAGACGTGCAGCGCCGCGGCCGGCAGGCGCAGGGCGAGCGAGACCTGGGCCGCCCCCCCCAGGGCCGGCACCTCGGCGGCCGGCAGTCGGGCGGTCAGCTCCTCGCCGTCGGGCAGCCGGCCGTGCAGCACGGTCTCCGAGCCCAGCGGCTCGGCCAGTTCCACCACGACGGTGACGGCGGCCTCCCACTCCCCGGCCTCGCCCGGCGCGGCGGCCAGCACGTGCTCGGGCCGGATGCCGAGGACGAGGCCCATGCCCTCCGGCCCGGCGCGGCGGCCATCGGCGAAGGGCAGCACGGGGCCGGCGCGCAGCGTGGCGGCGGTGCCGCCATGGGTCAGCGTGGCGTCGAGGAAGTTCATGGCCGGGCTGCCGATGAAGCCGGCCACGAACACGTCGGCCGGGCGCGACCAGACCTGCATCGGCGTCGCCACCTGCGCGGCGCGGCCGGCGTTCATCACCACCAGCCGGTCGCCCAGCGTCATCGCCTCGGTCTGGTCGTGGGTGACGAAGAGCGAGGTGACGCCGAGACGGCGCTGCAGCCGGCGTATCTCGGCGCGCATCTGCACGCGCAGCTTGGCGTCGAGGTTGGAGAGCGGCTCGTCGAACAGGAACAGCTTCGGCTCGCGCACGATGGCGCGCCCCATGGCGACGCGCTGGCGCTGGCCGCCGGAGAGCTGGCGCGGCCGGCGGTCGAGCAGCGCGCCGATGCCGAGCAGGTCGGCCGCCTCCTGCACCCGCCGCGCGATCTCGGCCCTCGGCAGGCCGCGTATCTTCAGCCCGTAGGCCATGTTGCCGAACACGGTCATGTGCGGGTAGAGCGCGTAGTTCTGGAACACCATGGCGATGTCGCGCTCGGCCGGCTCCAGCGCGGTGACGTCGCGGCCGCCGATCAGGATGCGGCCCTCGGTCGGCACCTCCAGCCCGGCGACGAGGCGCAGCAGCGTGCTCTTGCCGCAGCCCGAGGCGCCGACCATCACGATCATCTCGCCATCCGCCACGTCGAGGTCGATGCCGTGCAGCACCTCGACCGGGCCGAAGCTCTTGCGGATGCCCTCCAGGGCGAGCGTGGCCACGCGCTACTTCTCCGTCTCGGTCAGGCCGCGCACGAACCAGCGCTGCATCAGCACCACCACGGCGACCGGCGGCAGCAGCGAGAGCACGGCGGTGGCCATGATGGTGTTCCACTCGTTCTGCGAATCGCCGTTGCCGATCATGCGCGCGAGGCCGAGCACGACGGTCTGCAGCGACTGGTCGTTCACCACCAGCAGCGGCCAGAGGTACTGGTTCCAGCCGTAGAGGAACAGGATCACGAACAGCGCCGCGATGTTGGTGCGGGAAAGCGGCAGCACCACGTCGCGCAGGAAGCGCAGCGGGCCGGCGCCGTCGAGCTTGGCGGCCTCCACCAGCTCGTCGGGAATGGTGAGGAAGAACTGGCGGAACAGCAGCGTCGCCGTGGCCGAGGCGATCAGCGGGATGGTGAGCCCGGCCATGGTGTTGACGAGGCCGAGGCTGACCATGACCTGGAAGGTGGGGATGATCCGCACCTCCACCGGCAGCATCAGCGTGACGAAGATCATCCAGAAGGCCAGCATCCGCCCGGGGAAGCGGAAGAACACCACGGCGAAGGCCGAGAGCAGCGAGATGGCGATCTTGCCGGCGGCGATCAGCACCGCCATGACGATGCTGTTCCTCAGCATCAGCCAGGCCGGGGTGGTGCGGAAGCGGCCGCCGCCCTCCAGCCAGGCGACGCGGTAATTCTCCGGCCCCTGCGCCCCCGGCAGCAGCGGCACGTCGCCGCGGCCGATGGTGGAGGCGTCGTGCGTCGAGCCGACCAGGGTGATCCAGACCGGCAGGCAGAACACGGCGACGCCGAGCAGCAGCCACAGATGCGTGCGCCAGGAGACGCGGTGGATCGGGTTCCAGTCGCGCGGCGGGCGGGAGCGGCGGGAGGCCGCCGCCGGCGCGGGCGCGGGCGCCTCGGGCATCAGTAGTGGACCCGCCGCTCGATGTAGCGGAACTGGATCGCGGTCAGCGCCACCACGATCGCCATCAGGATCACCGATTGCGCCGCCGAGCCGCCGAGGTCGAGGTTGTCCACGCCGTCCACGTAGACGCGGTAGATCAGCGTCTCCGTGGCATTGCCCGGCCCGCCGCGGGTCAGCGCGTGGATCACGCCGAAGGTGTCGAAGAAGGCGTAGACGAGGTTGACCACCAGCAGGAAGAAGGTGGTGGGCGAGAGCAGCGGGAACACCACGGTCCAGAAGCGCCGCACGGGCTTCGCGCCGTCGATCGCGGCCGCCTCCAGCACGCTGGCCGGGATGGCGTGCAGCCCGGCGAGGAAGAACAGGAAGTTGTAGGAGACCTGCTTCCAGCTCGCCGCCAGCACCACCAGCGCCATGGCCTGCCCGCCGTTCAGCCGGTAGTCCCACGGGATGCCGGCCGCGTTCAGCGCGCGGCCGAGCAGGCCGATCTCGGGGTGGAACAGGAACAGCCACAGCACGGCGGCGACGGCCGGCGCCACCGCGTAGGGCCAGATCAGCAGGGTGCGGTAGAGCCCGGCGCCGCGGCGCACCTTGTCCGCCTGCACCGCCAGGAACAGCCCGGCCGAGAGCGAGAGCAGCGTCACGGACGCGGCGAACACCGCCGTGGTGCGCAGCGATTGCAGGTAGCCGGGATCCGACAGGACCTCGGCGAAATTCTCGAACCAGACGAATTCGGCGGCGAGGCCGAACGGGTCCTCGCGCAGCACGGACTGGTAGAGCGCCATGCCCGCCGGCCAGAAGAAGAAGACCAGCGTGACGGCGAGCTGCGGCAGCAGCAGCGCGTAGGGCAGCGCGCGGCCGCCGAAGATCGCCTTGCGTTGCACGTCAGGCGGCCGTTCGGCCGCGATCCACGGACACGGCGCTCAGGCCCGGTTCTGGCGCTCGAAGTTGCGCAGCACCTGGTTGCCGCGCGTGGTGGCGTTGGCCAGCGCCTGCGCCACCGGCTGCTGGCCCTGCAGGGCGCGCTCCAGCTCCTCCTGCATGATGACGCGGATCTCGACGAAGCCGCCGAGGCGGATGCCGCGCGAATTGTCGGTCATGCGGCCGCCGCGCAGGAGCTGCTCGATCGGGACCTGGGCGCCGGGGTTGCGCTCGTAGAAGCCCGAGGCCTTCACCTGCTCGAAGGCGGCGCGGGTGAGCGGCAGGTAGCCGGTGTCGGTGTGCCACTTCGCCTGCGCCGCCGGCTGGCTGATGTGGCGGAAGAACTCGGCGATGCCGCGCATCTCGGCCTCGGAACGCGTGTTGCGCGGCCCGCCCTGCATCACCCAGAAGGAGGCGCCGCCGATGATCGAGTTGATCGGCGCGCCGGGCACGTCGTCGTAGTAGGGCAGCATGCCCTCGCCCCAGGCGAAGCGCGCCTCCTTCTCGACGCGCGCGCGCAGGCCGGAGGAGGCGAGCACGATCGAGGCCTGCCCGGCCGGCAGCAGCGCGTCGGCGGCGTTGTCGCGGCCGCCGTAGCGGTAGAGGCCCTCGGACTGCCAGCGCACCAGGTTCTCCAGGTGGCGGCGGATCAGCGGGTTGTCGATGCGCAGCTCGGCGCCGAGGCCGGCGAAGCCGTTGGCCAGCGTCGCCAGCGGGATGTCGTGCAGCGCCGAGACCTGCTCGATGTTGAGCCAGGTGGGCCAGGAGGTGGTGAAGGGCACGGCGCCGGTGTTCGCGGCCTTCAGCCTGCGCATCGCCGCCTCCAGCTCGGCATAGGTCGTGGGCGGCTTCTCGGGGTCGAGCCCGGCCTGGCGGAAATGGTCCTTGTTCCAGAACATCACCGAGGTCGAGCTGTTGAACGGCATCGAGGCCTGCTTCCCGTCCGCCGTCTGGTAGTAGCCGCGAACGGCGGGCAGGAAGTCGGAGAAGTCGATCCGCGTGCCGGTGCGCTCCAGCAGCTCGTGCACCGGGATCACGGCGCGGCCGGCCGCCATCATGGTGGCGGTGCCGACCTCGAACATCTGCACGATGTGCGGCGCGGTGCCGGCGCGGAAGGCGGCGATCGCGGCCACCATCGTCTCCGGGTAGGAGCCGCGGAAGCTCGGCACGATGCGCACGCCGCGCTGGCTGTCGTTGTAGGCGGCGACCATCGCCTCCAGCAGCCCGCCGAGCGGCTGCGGCAGGCCATGCCAGAAGTGCAGTTCCACCGGCGCGGCCTGCGCCCGGCCGATGGAGGGGGTGGCGAGCAGCGCCGGGGCGGCTGCCAGCACGGCGCGGCGCGCGAGCGGCAGGGCATTGGCGGGACGACGGGGCATGGCGGCGGAAGCCTCCCGGAGGACGGATCGGCCGTGCGGGTAGGAGCCGGCCGTTGCAGCGGTATTACAGGACGGCGTCGGTTCGATGAAGCGGGCTCGGCGCGGTCACGGCGGGTCGCCGGCCGCACGGCGCGCCGGCCGCAGCAACACCCTTTGGTGAGCCGGCCGGTCGCGTGACGGGTCTGCGATGCCGGCCTGCGGCACGGCGGGTCTGCGATGCCGGCCTTCGGCACGGCGGGTCTGCGATGCCAGCCTGCGGCACGGCGGGCCTGCGATGCCGGCCTTCGGCACGGCGGGGCGCGCCGGCGGCCGGGATCAGCCGACGAGGCGCGCGTAGAGCGCCGGATCGGTGGCGCCCTCGGTGCCGAAGAGCAGCACCCGGCTGTCGGGACCGAGGCCGAGGGCGGCGCGCGACTCCGCCTCGGCCGCGGCGAGCAGCAGGGCGGCGAGGCCGGCCACGGCGCTCTCCCCGGCGGTGACCGGCGGATCGCGCCGGGTGAGCAGGCGCATCGCGTCCACCGCGGCCGCGTCCGGCACCGCCATGGCGGCGAAGGCGGCGCGCTCCAGCTCCTGCCAGGCGAGCAGGCTGGGCTCGCCGCAGGCCAGCCCCGCCATCAGCGTGTCGAGCGCGCCGGTCACGACGGTGGGCGCGCCGGCCGAGAGGCTGGCCAGGATGCAGGCGGCGCGGTCCGGCTCGGCGACCACGAGAAGCGGGCCATCCAGGCCGTAGCGCGACCGCATCTGCACGGAGACCGCGGCCGCGACGCCGCCGACGCCGGCCTGCACGAAGACGTGCGTGGGCGGCGCCGGGATCTGGTCCGCCGCCTCGTCGGCCATCACGCGGTAGCCCTGCATCACGTCGCGCGGCACCTCGGTATAGCCCGGATAGGCCGTGTCGGAGACGACGAACCAGCCCCGCCGCTCCGCCTCCGCCTGCGCCGCGCGCACGGCATCGTCGTAATTGCCCGCCGCCTCGCGGATCTCGGCGCCGAGCGCGGCCATCGCGTCGCGCCTTCCCCGGCTGACGCCGGGATGCACGAAGATCACGCAGCGGCAGCCGAATTGCCGCGCGCCCCAGGCCACGGCACGGCCGTGGTTGCCGTCGGTGGCGCAGGTGACGGTGATGTCGCGCGTCGCCTCGGCGTGGCTGCCGGCGAGCAGCGCCGCGGAGTCGGCCGCCTGCGCCACGCCGCGCCGCGCCAGTTCCGCCCCCAGCAGCCGCGCCACCGCCCAGGCGCCGCCCAGCGCCTTGAAGGAGCCGAGGCCGAAGCGACCGCCCTCGTCCTTGTAGTGGACGGCGGCGACCCCGGCGGCGGCGGCGACGTCCGGCAGGTCGCGCAGCGGCGTGGGCGCGTAGCCGGGCCAGGCGCGGATCGCGTCGCGGGCACGGCGGAAGCCGCCCTCGGGCAGGACCACCAGCCCGGGCGTGCCGGCCCGCGGGTTGCGCAGCAGCCGGAACGGGTGCGGGGGGAAGGACGGAGGCGACATGCGCCCAACTTGCGGCACCGGCGCCTCGGCGTCCACGCGGCGGGGGATGCGGTCCGGCGGCCCGGCGTCATGCTGCGTCCGGCGCCGGCACGGCGCCATGCCGCGCCCGGCGCCGGCCCCGCACCCTGCCCCGGGCGAACCCCGGCAGGTGCGCGCACGGACGGATGACCGGGCAACCCGCTCCGGCAGGCCACGGAAGCGCGGGGTGGGCGGCCGGCCCCCCTGGTCCCCGGCCACGGGTCGGGGGATGAAACTTCGCACACAAATGAACCACGACCGCCGCGGCGCCTGTTACAATGGCACGTCGCGCCGCCTGCCCCATCGGGCGGCACGATGTTCCGTGGGAAAGACGGTGCGGCCTCGTCGCGTCGTCGGTCCGCCCGTGCGGCATCGCGCCGCGCGGGTGGCGGCCGGACCGGGAGCCCGACCCGGTCCGGCCACCCCGGTCCTTCCATCCGCCCGCCCCCCTTCCGCCGCCGGCCGGGGTTGACGGGGCAAGAGACGGGAGGGATACCCGACCCCCTCCCTCGCTTCCCGGTCCCAGACATGCAGCGCGTCCTCTCGGGCATCCAGCCCTCCGGCATCCCGACCCTCGGCAACTACCTCGGCGCCATCCGCAACTGGGTGCCGATGCAGAACGACCACGACTGCCTCTTCTGCGTCGTCGACCTGCACGCCATCACCGTCTGGCAGGACCCTAAGGAGCTGCTGCGCCAGACCCGCGAGATGGCGGCGGCGCTGATCGCCTGCGGCCTCGACCCCGAGCGCTGCGTGCTGTTCGTGCAGAGCCACGTCCACTCGCATGTGCGGCTGGCCTGGATCTTCAACTGCGTGGCGCGGCTCGGCTGGCTGAACCGCATGACGCAGTTCAAGGACAAGGCCGGCAAGGACCGCGAGAACGCGAGCAGCGGCCTCTACGTCTACCCGAACCTGATGGCGGCCGACATCCACGCCTACCACGCGACCCGCGTGCCGGTGGGCGAGGACCAGAAGCAGCACCTGGAGCTGGCCAACGACATCGCCGAGAAGTTCAACCACGACTACGGCGTGGACTTCTTCCCGCATGTCGAGCCGCACATCCTGGGCGTCGCCGCGCGGGTGATGTCGCTGCGCGACGGCACGAAGAAGATGTCGAAGTCCGATCCCTCGGACCAGTCGCGCATCAACCTGACCGACGACGCCGAGGCGATCGCGCTCAAGATCCGCCGCGCCCGCACCGATGCCGAGCCGCTGCCTTCCGAGGTCCAGGGGCTGGAGGGCCGCCCCGAGGCGCGCAACCTCGTCGGCATCCTGGCCGCGATCACCGACACGGCACCCGAGGCCGTGCTCCGCGAGCACGGCGGCAAGGGCTTCGGCGCCTTCAAGGAGGTGCTGGCCGAGGCGCTGATCGCGCATCTCGATCCGATCAACGAGCGGATGCGCCGCCTGCTGGCCGAACCGGACGCGGTGGACGCGGCGCTGCGCCGCGGCGCCGAGCGGGCGAACGCCATCGCCGATCCGATCGTGAGCAGGGCCGAGGCGCTGGTCGGCTTCCTGCCGCGCTGAGGCAGCGCGGGTCTGGCGGCGGGGCCGGTCGCGGCGTGACCGGCCGCGCCCCGCCCGGCCGCACCCCACGCCACCCCGCCCGTGCGGCGGCGACGGCCGGCGCGGCGGCGCTGCCCGGCGGGGGCGTCCGCCTCGTGCTGCGGCTGGCGGCGCACCGGCCGGGCCGGCAACCGGCGGTGGCCGCTCTCCCGTAGCGCCTCCGCCGGTGGCCGCCGGTATCGACGCGCCCGCGCCTTGCTGCCAGCATCGGCGCACGAGACCCCGCGCAGGGGCCGAGCGCCCGGCCCCATGAGCCGGGCCCCAGGAGGAGACGCCGCATGGACGGCCCCGCCGCCACCTTCCATGGCCATTCCCACCGCCGGCCCGTCGCCCGGAACGACATCGGGTACGGCATCGGGCACGACCTTGGGCATGACGGCGCCGGTCGGCCGCCGCACGCCACGCGCCGCCTTCCGGCGCGGTCCCCGAACCGGACCGGGAGCGCGGCGCGGTGCTGAGCCTCGCCGGCAAGGTGGCCGTGGTCACCGGGGCGGGCTCGGTCGGGCCGGGCTGGGGCAACGGCAAGGCGACGGCCGTGCTGCTGGCGCGCCAGGGCGCCACGGTGCTGGCGCTCGACATCGACGAGGCGGCGGTGGCGGAGACCGCCCGGCTGGTCGCCGAGGCGGGCGGCACCTGCGTCACGCACCGCTGCGACATGCTGGTGGCCGAGGAGGTCGAGGCCGCCATGGCGCTCTGCGCGGAACGCTTCGGCCGGCTCGACATCCTGGTGAACAACGTCGGCGGCTCGGCGCCCGGCAACCCGGTGGAGATGCCGGAGGCGCTCTGGGACCGCCAGATCGACTTCAACCTCAAGACGCCCTTCCTCGGCTGCAAGCACGCCATCCCGCCGATGCTGCGCGGCGGCGGCGGCGCCATCGTCAACCTCGGCTCCATCGCCGGGCTGCGCATGAGCGGCGAGCGCGCGCACATCGCCTACAGCGCCGCCAAGGCCGGGGTGATCGGCTTCACGAAGTCCGTCGCCATGGCCTACGCGAAGCAGGGAATCCGCTGCAACGCGGTGGTGCCCGGGCTGATGCACACGCCGCTGGTCGAGGAGCGGCTGGTCCGCCAGCTCGGCGCCAACGACGCCGCCGCGCTGATCGCGCGGCGCGACGCGGCGGTGCCCAAGGGGAAGATGGGCACGGGCTGGGACGTGGCCCACGCCGTGCTGTTCCTGGTCTCCGACGAGGCGGCCTACATCACCGGCCAGGCGCTGGTGGTGGATGGCGGCATGGCCGCCGCCGCGCCCGTCTGAACCCACACGAGGAAACCGCCATGGCCCGCATCCCCTACGCCGATCCCGAGGCCCCCGAGGTGAGGGAGATCGCCGGGCGCATCGTGCGCGAGCGCGGCAGCATCCTGCACCTCTACCAGATGCTGCTGCACAGCCCGCCCGTCGCCGAGGGCTGGCTGCGCTACCTCACCGCCATCCGCCACGAATGCACCCTGCCCGGCAGCCTGCGCGAGCTGGTCATCATGCGCGTCGCGGTGCTGAACGGCGCCCCCTACGAGGCGGCGCAGCACGCGCCGATCGCGCTGCGCGAGGGCATCACCCAGGCGCAGCTCGACGCGCTGGAGAACTGGCAGGCCTCGGACGCCTTCGACGCGCGCCAGCGCGCCGTGCTCGCCTACACGGATTCGATGACGCGCGAAATCCACGTGCCGGACGCCGTGTTCGCCGCGGTGCGCGAGACGTTCGACCGGCGCGAGCTGGTGGAGCTGACCGCGACGATCGGCGCCTACAACATGGTGTCGCGCTTCCTGGAGGCGATGCGCATCCACGCGGACGACCCGCGCTAGGGCGGCGGGCATCCGGGAACCGGGGAAGGCTCCGCCTTCCCCGAACCCCATCCGCCAGGAGGGCGAAGCCCTCCTGGACCTCTATTCGTTCGGAGCCGGTTACTGAAACGGTCGGGCGGTCTTTTCCCGAACGGGGTTTCCAAAGGGGCTTCGCCCTTTGGTGGGAGAGTGCAGAGAGGGCAAAGCCCTCTTTGCCGGGGTCCGGGGCGGAGCCCCGATGCCCTCACCTCGGCAGGAGGAAACACGAGAACATGCTCAGCCTCGAAGGCAAGGTGGCGATCGTCACCGGCTGCGGCTCGGTGGCGCCGGGCTGGGGCAACGGCAAGGCCACCTCGGTGCTGTTCGCCCGCCAGGGCGCCACGGTCTACGGCGTGGACATCAGCGAGGATGCCGCCGCCGAGACGCGCCGCCTGATCGAGGCCGAGGGCGGGCGCTGCCACACCGCGCGCGCCGACGTCACGGACCGCGCCGAGGTGGAGGCGATGGTCGCCGACTGCGTGGCGCGCTTCGGCCGCGTCGACATCCTGGTGAACAATGTCGGCCGCTCGGAGCCGGGCGATCCGGGCGTGATGACCGAGGAACTCTGGGACGACCAGATCGAGATCAACCTCAAGACCGCCTTCCTGTGCTGCCGCGCGGTGATCCCGGTGATGCTGCGGCAGGGCGGCGGCGCCGTGGTCAGCGTCGCCTCCACGGCGGGCATCCGTTACACGGGCAAGCCGCAATCGGCCTACGCGGCGGCCAAGGCGGGGGTGATCCAGCTCAGCCGCACCGCCGCGATCAGCTACGCGGACAAGGGCATCCGCTTCAACTGCGTGCTGCCGGGCCTGATGCACACGCCGCTGGTGACGAAGCTCGCCGAGCAGTTCGCCGGCGGCGACGTGGAGGGCTTCGTCAACAGCCGCCACGGCCGCGTGCCGAAGGGCAGCATGGGCACGGGCTGGGACGTGGCGCACGCCGTGCTGTTCCTCGCCTCCGACGAGGCCGGCTACGTCACCGGCACGGAGCTGGTCGTGGATGGCGGCCTGACCGCGGCGACGCGCTGATCCGCGCGGTCGGTTTCATCGGCACCCCGCACCAGCGCCGCGTAGTCGGCCATCAGCGTCTCCGTGATCCGGCCGGGCGCGTAGGCGCGGCCGGCGATCTCGCGCACCGGCGTCACCTCGGCCGCCGTGCCGGTGAGGAACGCCTCGTCCGCCAGGGCCAGCTCCCCGGGCATGATGGCGCGCTCCACCACCCGGATCCGCCGCCGCCGCGCGAGGTCCATCACGGCGCGCCGCGTGATGCCGTCGAGGAAGCAGTCCGGCGTGGGCGTGTGCAGGGCGCCGTCGATCACCAGGAACAGGTTGGCGCCGGTCGCCTCCGCGAGCTGGCCGCGCCAGCCCAGCATCAGCGCGTCGTCGCAGCCCGCCTCCTCGGCGGCATGCTTCGAGAGGGTGCCGGTCATGTAGTGGCCGGCCGCCTTCGCCGCCGTGGGCGCGGCCTCGGGCGGCGGGCGGCGCCATTCGGCCATGGCCAGCCGCACGCCGCGCGCGCGGGCGGCGCCGAACAGGTTCGGCCATTCCCAGGCGGCGATGGCGAGGTGGATCCGGGTCGCCCGCGCCGAGACCGCGATCTGCTCCGAGCCGCGCCAGGCGATCGGGCGCAGATAGGCGTCCCGCAGCCCGTTGCGCGCCAGCACCGCCTCGCAGGCGGCGTCGATCGCCGCCGCGTCCCAGGGGATCCCGAAGCCCAGCAGTCGGCCGGAGGCGAGCAGCCGCTCCGTGTGCGCCCGCAGCGCGAAGATCCGGCCTCCCCCGGGCCCCGCATAGGCACGCTCGCCCTCGAACACGGCGCTGGCATAATGCAGCCCGTGGGAGAGAACGTGCGGCCGCGCCTCGCGCCAGGGCACGAGGGCGCCGTCGAACCAGATCCAGCCGTCACGGTCGTCGAAAGGAACAAGCGTCATGGCACCGCTTTCAGCAATATTGTTGCTTCCAGAGGCCAATCTGTAAAATCGGAACCAATTTTCAGTCAATATAGCTGACCTATATGGAACGCGACCCAGCCATGCCGCAAACGCCGGACACGAGGCGCGAGACGATGCGCGCCGCCGAACCAGCCTCCCCGCCCGCCGCCGGGCTGCAGCACCTGTTCCTGCGGGAGGAGGAGCTGCGGCTGGCACAGGACCTGCTGTTCTTCGGCTACCGCGACTTCACCGCCGGCCCGGACGCCATCCTGGCCGAGCTGGGGATGGGCCGGGCGCACCACCGCGTGCTGCACTTCGTCGGCCGGCGGCCCGGCATCACGGTGGGGGAGCTGCTGGGCATCCTCGGCATCACCAAGCAGTCCCTCAACCGGGTGCTGACGCCGCTGATCGAGCAGGGCTACATCCTGCAGGCGCAGGGACGCAGCGACCGCCGTCAGCGGCTGCTCTCGCTGGCCCCGCCGGGGACCGCGCTGGAGCGGCGCCTGTTCGAGCGCCAGCGCGACACGGTGGTCGCCGCCTACCGGGAGGCCGGCCCGACCGCGGTGGACGGGTTCCGGCGGGTGATGCGCGGGCTGATGAACAGGGAGGCGCGTGCCTGGATGGACCGCATCGAGGAGACGGCCCCGCCCGGCGGGCCGGCACGGCGGGCATGAGCACGCCACCGGAGGCCGCCGAGCCGCCGCACCTGCTGGTGGTGGACGACGATTCGCGGCTGCGCGGCCTGTTGCAGCGCTTCCTCAGCGAGCAGGGCTTCCGCGTCACCGCGGCCGGCGACTCGGCGGCGGCGCGCCAGTCGCTGCGCGCGATGGCCTTCGACCTGATCGTGATGGACGTGATGATGCCCGGCGAATCGGGGCTGGAGCTCACCGAGGCGATCCGCCGGGACGGACTCGACACGCCGGTGCTGATGCTGACCGCGCGCGGCGCGCCCGACGACCGGGTGGCCGGCTTCGAGCACGGTGCCGACGACTACCTCGCCAAGCCCTTCGACCCGCGCGAGCTGGCGCAGCGCATCCGCGCCATCCTGCGGCGCGTGGCGCCGCCGCCGGCCTCGCCCGCGCCGAGCGTGGTGCAGCTCGGCCCCCACTGGTTCGACCCCGAGCGCGCCGAGCTGCGCGGCCCCGAGGGCACGGTGCGGCTGACCGGCGGCGAGGCGGCGCTGCTGCGCGCCCTGGCGCTGCGGCCGGGCGAGGTGCTCTCGCGCGAGGACATCGCCCAGGCGCTCGGCACGCCGGAGGCCGGCGAGCGCGCGATCGACGTGCAGGTCACGCGGCTGCGGCGCAAGATCGAGATCGACCCGCGCGAGCCGCGCTTCCTGCAGACGGTGCGGCACCGGGGCTACGTGCTGCGGCCGGGGAGCTGACCGGGGCGGCCGCCCCGGACCCCGGCAGGCGATCCCGCCCCTTGCCGGGGCCTGGGACAGGCGGCGCCCTCCCCGAAGCGCCCCGCCTCAGGTCAGCCCCGTGCTGACGAACAGCAGCACCGCCCCGAGCAGCCCGAGCAGCAGCGCCGCGCCGAGGAATTCCGGCACCCGGAACACCCGCATCTTGGCGATGGCGCGCTCGAACACGGCGAGCGCGGCGGCGAGCAGCAGCATCCTGCCCGCCCACAGCACCGCCGCCACCACCCAGGCCAGCGGCCCGGCGGCGGCCGGCGCGGTGCCGTAGGGCAGGAACAGCGCGTTCAGCAGCGCGAGCCAGAGCAGCAGGCGCAGCGCGGCCGCGTACTGCCAGAGCGCGAGGTGGCGACCGGAGGCCTCCAGCAGCATCGCCTCGTGCACCATGGTCAGCTCAAGGTGCGTCGCCGGGTTGTCCACCGGGATGCGGCCGTTCTCGGCCAGCGCCACCGCCAGCAGCGCCAGCAGCGCCAGGGCGAGCGAGACGCGCAGCCCCGGCGCCCCGCCGGCGAAGGCGGTGGCGATGAAGTCGATGTTGGTGCTGCCGGTGAGGATGGCGAAGCTCATCGCCGCCAGCAGCAGGGCGGGCTCGGCGAAGGCGGCGAAGGCCATCTCGCGCGCCGCGCCGAGGCCGCCGAAGGCGGTGCCCGCATCCATGCCGGCGAGCGCGAGCGCGACGCGCGCGACGCCCAGCAGCCCGGCGACCACGAGCAGGTCCGAGAGCGGCGCCAGCGCCATGCCGCGCGCGAAGCCGGGCACCAGCGCGGCCGCGACCGCCGTCGCCGCCACCGCCGCGTAGGGCGCGGCGCGCGAGATCCAGGAGGCGCTCTCGGCCAGCACCGGGCGCTTGCGCAGCAGCCGCAGCAGGTCGCGCCAGGGCTGCCGGGGCGAGGCGCCGCGGAAGCCGAGCAGCCGCGCCCGCAGCCATTCCAGCACGCCGAGCAGGAAGGGCGCCGCCACCAGCACCAGCGCGACGTGCAGGATCTGCGCGAGGACGGCGCCGAGCAGGGAAAGCGGCGTGGCCATGCTCAGCCGCGCTCCAGCCAGGCGATGGCGGCCAGCAGCAGCACCAGCGTGGCGAAGCTGAGCGTCAGGCAGCGGCGGATGGTGAAGCCGCGCAGCCGCTCCGCCTGCGCCGCCAGCGCGTCGCGCAGCCGGGCGGCGGGCACGAAGAGCAGCACCCAGGCCGGATCGCGCAACGCGGGCGGGCCGTGGCCGGGACGGTCCAGGGAGGAACGGTCCGGTGCGTCACGGTCGGCACGGCGCAGCAGGGGGCCGGCCAGCATGCGGCGCAGCGGCTGCGCGAAGCCGGCGGCATCGGGCTGGGTCAGCGGGTCACCGAAGGGCAGGTGCGCCGGCGGCGGGATGAAGCCGCAATCCCAGGCCGGCCCGGTCTCGACGCCGGCCGGCGAGCGGGCACGCAGCAGCAGCACCAGCGCGCCGCCGGCAAGGCCCAGCAGCAGCGCCAGCGGCAGCGGCAGGTAGCGCGGCCCCTCGGCGGCGGCCAGCGAGAAGGCCTGCGGGCCCGGCAGGCCGGTGCCGCCCACCAGCGGGCGCAGCGCCGGCACGGCGAGGTCGAGCAGCGGGCCCGGGATCAGGCCGAGCAGCACGGTCAGCGCGGCGGGCAGCGCCAGCGCCCAGCGCGCGACCGGCGGGCCGTCCTCGGCGCCGGCCGCGCGCGGGGTGCGGAAGCGGCCGAGGAAGGCGAGGCCGAACAGGCGCACCATCGCCGCCGAGGCAAGCGCCACGGCCAGCCCGATGCAGGCCGCCGCCGCCGCCGCGACGAGCTGGAAGGCGAGGTCGCCGACACGCGGCGCCGCCAGCAGCGCCTGCAGCAGCAGCCATTCCGAGGCGAAGCCCGAGAGCGGCGGCAGCGCGGCCGCGGCGGCGATGCCGACCAGGGCGCAGGCGGCGGTCCAGGGCATGGTGCGGATCAGCCCGCCCATGCGGTCCAGCCGGCGGGTGGCCGCGCCGTGCAGCACCTCGCCGGCGGCGAGGAAGAGCAGGGTCTTGAACACGCCGTGGTTCAGCGCGTGCAGCAGCGCGGCGCCGGCGGCGAGCGCCGCGAGCGGCCCGAGATCGGCGCCCCGGAAGGCGGCGGCGAGGCCGAGGCCCGCCGCCACCAGCCCGACATTCTCGATGGTCGAGCAGGCCAGCAGCACCTTGGCGTCGCTCTCCTGCGTGGCGCGCAGGGCGCCGAGCAGGGCGGCGGCGACGCCGGCGGCGAGGATCGGCACGCCCCACCAGACCGGCTGCGCCGGGCCGCAGAGATCCAGCGCCACGCGCGCCAGCACGTAGAGCGAGACCTTGGTCATCGCCCCCGACATCAGCGCCGAGACGTGCGAGGGCGCGGCGGGGTGCGCCAGCGGCAGCCAGACATGCAGCGGCACCAGCCCCGCCTTGGCACCGGCGCCGGCCAGCACCAGCAGCAGCACCGCGACGGCGCGCCAGCCCTCCGGCGGGGCCGCGCGCAGCGCGGCGAAGGCGAGATCCATGCCGAGGCCGCCGGGCGTGCCGGGGGGTGTGCCGGCAGACGCACCAGCGGGCGTTCCGGTGGCGGCGCCCGCGCCGAGCAGGCCGAAGGCCAGGATCAGCGCCACCGCGCCGCAGGCGGCGACGATCAGGTAGAGCCGCGCGGCGGCGCGGTTCTCGGCCACCTCGTGATCCGCCGCCACCAGCACCCAGGAGGCGAGCGACATCAGCTCGAACCCGGCGAGCAGGGTGTAGGCATCGGCCGCCAGCAGGGTCAGCGCCATGCCGGCCAGGAACAGCGGCTGCGCCGCCAGCACCGGCGCGCGGTCGGCCGGGCCTGCCGCGTGGTGGCGACGATTCGGCCGGGGCAGGGCATGGCCCAGGGCGAAGAGCGCGGTGGCGCTGCCGGACAGGCCCAGCAGCAGCAGGAACCAGGCCGAGAGCCCGTCGAGCGCGAGCCGCGACGCGGCGCCGCCGGGCGGGCCGAGCGGCAGGGTCAGCCCGGCATGCGGCGCGCCGACGCCGAGCAGCGCGGCCAGCGCCAGCGCCGCCATGGCGAGCGCGACGAGCCCGCCCCCCGCGTGCAGCGCCACGCTGCCGTGCCGCCGCCCGGCCAGGAACGGCGCCGCCAGGGCGAGGCCGACCAGGACGGCGAGCAGCAGCACGTAAGCGGTCAGCACGGGCCATCCGGGGATCGCGGCACGGCCGCAGGATAGCAGGCGCGAACGTGCTGGCGAGACGCCGCGTGCGCCGCCGGCGCCCCCGGTTCTCGTCCCGATCTTCGGCCCCGGTCTTCGCCCCCGTCTTCGACAGGAGCACGGCCCTTCGCCGGCAGGGCCGCACCGGCCGCTCCTTTCCGGATCGAATCAACCTGCGGTATGGCGACCACGCGACGCGCCGCAACCACGCGCTGCATCGCAGCATACCGGATGCCAGCCGTGCACACGCTTTCCAATTCTTGCGCCAGCCGCTAAGGAACCGGCCCTATGCGCGCCGGCCGTGCCGCGCCGCCCAGCAAGGAGACGCTCCATGGATCGCCGCCGGTTCGTCGCAGGAGGTGCCCTGGCCGGCACGGCGGCCCTCGCCGCACCGGCCGTCGCCCAGAGCGCCCCCGAGGTCCGCTGGCGCTGCGCCAGCTCCTTCCCGAAGTCGCTCGACACCATCTTCGGCGCGGGCGAGCACGTCGCGCGGCGGGTCGCGGCCCTCACCGACAACAAATTCCAGATCCGCGTCTTCGCCGCCGGCGAGCTGGTGCCGGGCCTCGAGGTCGCCAACGCCGTGCAGGCCGGCACGGTGGATTGCGGCCACACCGCCTCCTACTACTTCGTCGGCAAGGACCCGACCTTCGCGCTCGATGCCGTGGTGCCGTTCGGCTTCAACATGCGGCAGATGAACGCCTGGCTGCAGGAGGGCGGCGGGCGCGAGCAGCTGCGCGAGTTCTTCGACGGCTACGGCATCGTCTCCATCCCCGCCGGCAACACGGGCGCGCAGATGGGCGGCTGGTTCCGGCGCGAGATCAAGTCCGTGCAGGACCTCAACGGCCTCAAGATGCGCATCGCCGGGCTGGCGGGCAACGTGATGCAGAAGCTCGGCGTGGTGCCGCAGCAGATCGCGGGCGGCGACATCTACCCGGCGCTGGAGAAGGGCACGATCGACGGCGCCGAGTGGGTCGGCCCCTACGACGACGAGAAGCTCGGCTTCCAGCGCGTGGCGCAGTACTACTACTATCCGGGCTGGTGGGAGGGGAACCTCAACCTCTCCTTCTACGTGAACAAGCAGAAGCACGCGGAGCTGCCGCCGCTCTACCGCGAGGCGCTGGAAAGCGCCTGCCGGGACGCCACCATCGTCACCATGGCCAAGTACGACGTGCAGAACCCGGCCGCGCTGCGCCGGCTGGTCGCGGGCGGCACGCTGCTGCGCCCCTACCCGCGCGAGGTGATGCAGGCCTGCTACCGCGCCTCCGGCGAGCTGTTCGGCGAGATCTCCGCGCAGAACCCCGGCTTCAGGAAGATCTACGACCACTTCAAGGCCTTCCGCGACACGCAGTACCAGTGGTTCCGCGTGGCCGAGAACACCTTCGACAATTTCGTCTTCTCGATGCAGGCGCAGGAGCAGCGCCGGCCCTGAGCCGCCGCCGCCCGGAAGCCAGGAGCGGGCGGCGGGGAGACCGCAGAGCGGCACGGTGACGGCGCCTCGGTGGCCGCTGCCGTGCCGGGCGTTGGCGAGGCCGGGCATCGTGCCCGCGCCCCGCCGCCGATCGCAAGGAGTCCGCCCGGGATGGGTCCCTTTCTCGCCTTCAGCCGTGCCGTGGATGGGCTGAACGCCGCCGTCGGCAAGCTCGCCGACTTCGCGGTCCTGGCCTCCTGCGCGATCAGCGCGGGCAACGCCTTCGTCCGCTACGGCATCAGCTACAGCTCGAACGCCTGGCTCGAGGTGCAATGGTACCTGTTCGCCGTGATCGTGATGTTCGGCGCGCCCTACACGCTGTTCCGCAACGAGCACGTGCGCGTCGACCTCGTCTACGGCAACCTGCCGCAGCGGGCGCGGCTCTGGGTGGACGTGTTCGGCATCATCGTCTTCCTGCTGCCGGCGACCATCCTGCTCACCTGGATGACCTGGCCCTTCTTCCTCGACAGCTTCGTGCGCATGGAGGGCTCGCCCAACGCCGGCGGCCTGCTGCGCTGGCCGGTCAAGCTGGTGCTGCCGGTGGGCTTCTTCCTGCTCTCCCTCCAGGGCCTGTCGGAGCTGGTCAAGCGCATCGCGCTGCTGCGCGGCGACAAGCCGGAGATCGAGGTGGTCACCGAATACGTGCGGCCGGAGCAGTGATGCGACGGCACGACGAACACCGCCGCCTCGCCCTCCCCGCTCCCCGAATCCAGGTCACCCCGCGCGATGCTGACGCTTGAGATCATGCCGCCGCTGATGTTCGGCGGCCTCGTGCTGTTCCTGCTGATCGGCTTCCCGGTCGCCTTCTCCCTCGCCGCGACCGGGCTGTTCTTCGGCTTCGTCTCGATCGAGCAGGGCTTCTTCACGGAGGCCTATCTCGGCAACCTGCCGCTGCGCGTCTTCGGCATCATGTCGAACGACCTGCTGCTCTCGATCCCCTTCTTCACCCTGATGGGGGCGATCCTGGAGCGCTGCGGCCTGGCCGAGGACCTGCTGGAGGGCACCGGCCAGCTCTTCGGCAAGATCCCCGGCGGCCTCGCCTACGCGGTGATCCTGGTGGGCGCCGTGCTCGGCGCCATCACCGGCACCGTCGCCGCCTCGGTGATCGCGATGGGCATGATCAGCCTGCCGATCATGATGCGCTACGGCTACGACATGCGCCTGGCCACGGGCGTGATCGCGGCCTCGGGCACCATCACGCAGGTGATCCCGCCCAGCCTCGTGCTGATCGTGCTGGGCGACCAGCTCGGCAAGTCGGTCGGCGACATGTACGCGGGCGCGATCGGCCCCTCCATCCTGCAGATCCTGCTCTTCATCGGCTACATCGTCGTCGTCTCGATCGTCCAGCCGCACAAGGTGCCGCCGCTGCCGCCGGAGGCGCGCGGCGAGATGGGATGGCCCCTGATCTGGAAGGTGCTGAAGGGCATGGTCCCTTCGGTGGTGCTGATCTTCCTCGTGCTCGGCACCATCTTCATGGGCCTCGCGACGCCGACCGAGGCGGGCGCCATGGGCGCGGTCGGTGCCGTGGTCCTGGCCGCGATCAACCGCCGCCTGACCTGGCCGCTGATCCGCCAGGCCACCGAGAACACCATGCGCATCACGGCGATGGTGATCTTCATCCTGGTCGGCTCCACCGTGTTCAGCCTGGTGTTCCAGGGCGTGGACGGCGGCCTCTGGATCGAGCACATCCTGTCGCACCTGCCGGGCGGCCAGATCGGCTTCCTCGTCGTCGTCAACATCTTCGTCTTCTTCCTGGCCTTCTTCCTCGACTTCTTCGAGATCGCCTTCATCATCATCCCGCTGCTGGCGCCCGTGGCGGCCAAGCTCGGCATCGACCTCGTCTGGTTCGGCGTGCTGCTCTGCGTGAACATGCAGACCAGCTTCATGCACCCGCCCTTCGGCTTCGCGCTGTTCTACCTGCGCGGCATCGCGCCGAAGGAGGTCCGCTCGTCCGACATCTACTGGGGCGCCATCCCCTGGGTGTTCCTCCAGCTCGCGCTGGTGGCGATCGTCATCATCTGGCCGGAGAGCGTGACCTACTGGATCGACAAGGGCACCGGCGTCGATCCCTCCACGGTGCGCATCGAGATCCCGATGCAGGACCAGCCGGAGGACCTGCCGCCGCCCAGCTTCCAGTAGGCCCGCTTCCAGGAGGCCCGCTTCCGGGAGGCCCGCTTCCGGAAGGAACGTCGCGGAGACGGCAACGGGGCGCGCCGGCGGCAGCCGGCGCGCCCCGGCCAATTCCGGGCCCTGTCCGGCCGGCCGCCGGGCGTGGCGCGCTACAGCATCGCCAGCGCCCGCTTGCGCTTCGGCGGCGGGAAGGCCGCGTCCAGCGCCGCCAGATCCTCCGCCGGGAGCACGATCCCCGCCGCCGCCGCGTTCTGCCGCACATGCGCCGGGTCCGACGCCTTCGGGATCGCCACCACGCCATCGCCGCGCACCGCCCAGGCCAGCGCCGCCTGCGCCGGCGTCACGCCGTGCCGCTTCGCCACCGCCGCCAGCGCCGGGTGCCGCAGCAGCGCGCCCCCCTGCCCCACCGGCGAATAGGCCATCACCGGCATGCCGCGCGCCCGGCACCAGGGCAGCAGGTCGAATTCCGGGCCGCGATGCTCCAGGTTGTAGAGCACCTGGTCGGTGGCGCAGTCGCCCGACGCCCCTGGCGCCGCCGCCCCCAGCTCCTCCAGATCGTCCACGTCGAGGTTGGAGACGCCCCAGCGGCGTATCTTGCCCGCCGCGCGCAGCGCCTCGAACCCCGCCACCGTCTCGGCGAGCGGCACGCCGCCGCGCCAGTGCAGCAGGTAGAGGTCGATCCGGTCGGTCCGCAGCCGCTTCAGGCTGCGCTCGCAGGCCGCCGCCACGCCGCGCCGGCTCGCATTGTGCGGGTAGACCTTGGAGACGAGGAACACCTCGTCGCGCCGCCCCGCGATCGCCTCGCCCACCACCGTCTCGGCGCCGCCCTCGGCGTACATCTCGGCCGTGTCGATCAGCGTCATGCCGAGGTCGAGGCCGAGGCGCAGCGCCTCCGCCTCTCGCGCCGCCGCGTCGCGGCGCTCGCCCATGTACCAGGTTCCCTGCCCGATCACCGGGACCGCGGTGCCGTCGGCCAGATTCACGCTACGCATGGCGGCAACTCCCTCTCGCGCGCCGGACAGCCCAGCCACGGCCCCGGCGTCTGGAGCATTTTCAAGCTGAGCGTCCTCGCTCAGCGGCTCGGAAAATGCGAAAAATCAAAAGGCTAGAGCCGTTCCGGCCTGATACGGTCAGGCTGGATCGGCTCTAGAGCGGATCGCCGGCGGGCGGACACGCCCGGCGGCGTGAATCCGCGCCGAGAACAACGAGCGACAGCGAAACGCAGTCCCAACCAGACTGCGGTTCGCTGTAGGCACCCCCGCCGCCGCCGACTACCCTCGGCACGACAAGACAACGCAGCATGATGAGGTTCCCGGCATGCGCATCCTGATCCTGGGCGCGGGCGCGCTCGGCGGCTATTTCGGCGGCCGGCTGCTGGAGGGCGGCGCCTCGCCGGTGTTCCTGGTGCGGCCGCGCCGCCGGGAGCAGCTCGCGCGGGACGGGCTCGTGATCGAGAGCCCGTTCGGCGCCCTCCGCCGCCCCGTCGAGACCGTCACCGCCGAGACGGTCGGCCCGGGCTGGGACGTGGTGCTGCTGAGCTGCAAGGCCTACGACCTCGAGGATTCCATCGCCGCGATCCGCCCCGCCGTGGATGGGCGCACCGCGATCCTGCCGGTGCTGAACGGGCTGACGCACATCCAGGCGCTGGAAGCCGCCTTCGGCCAGGGCCGCGTCCTCGGCGGTCTCGCCCGCATCAACGCGACGCTGACGCCGGACGGCACGATCCGCCACTTCGACCAGTTCCGCGCCATCACCTTCGGCGAGCTGGACGGCACCATGTCGCCGCGCGTCGAGGCGTTGCAGGCCGCGTTCCGCGCCGCGCCGAACGATTCCGTGCAGGCCCGCGCCGTGCCCGACATCCGCGCGCAGATGTGGGACAAGCTGGTCTTCCTCGGCACGCTCGCCGCCGCCTCGGTGCTGATGCGCGCGACGCTGGGCGAGATCGTGCGCGGCGGCGGCACGGCGCTGCTGCAGCGCATGCTGGAAGGCAGCGCCACCGCCGCCGAGGCCGCCGGCTACCCCCTCAAGCCCGCCGCCCTCGACAGCTACCGGAAGATGTTCGCCGACCCCGGCTCCGGCGCCAACGCCTCCATGCTGCGCGACCTGGAGGCGGGCGGCCGCATCGAGGTGGACCACGTCGTCGGCACGCTGCTGGAGGCGGTGCGCGCCGCCGGCGTCGATCCCACGCTGCACGAGGCGGCCTACGTCCACGGCAAGAGCTACGAGCAGCGACGCGCGGCGGGCCGGCTGCCGCGCTGAACCGGCCCGGCGCCGGGTGGCGCCGGATTGCACTCCTGGCGATGAGCGCGCGTCGTCCGTAGGACAGCCCCGCGCCAGGCGCATGCCCGGCCATGCGGAGCGGGCGTTTGTCGCCCGGCATGGCGCGGGCTCTGCTATCGGCATGCCAGCCGCGCTCCTCACGGTGATCCTCGCCGCCTCGGCCGCCGTCAGCCTCAGCTTCGGGATACGCCAGACCTTCGGCCTGTTCCTGCTGCCGCTGGCGCAGGAGGCGGCCATCGCGCCCGCCGTGTTCGGCGCGGCGGTGGCGCTGCACAACCTCGTCTGGGGCTTCGCGCAGCCGGTCAGCGGCGCCATGGCGGACCGCTTCGGCGCCGGCCGCGTCATCGCCTGCGGCGGGTTTCTCTACGTTGCCGGGCTCGGCATGATGGCGCTCTGGCCGGGCGAGGCGAGCGCCGTCGTCGGCATCGGCCTGCTCACCGGCCTCGGCGTCGCCTGCGCCGGCAGCGGCACGGCGAATTCCGCCGTGGCCCGCGCCGCGCCGCCGGAGAAGCGGGGCGAGATGCTGGGCCTGGCCAGCGCCGGCGGCTCGGTCGGGCAGGCGCTGATGGTGCCGGCGGTACAGGCGGCGATCCTGGGCTGGGGCGCGGTGGGCGCCATCGGCATGCTGGCGCTGGCCTCCCTGCTCGTGCTGCCGGTCGGGCGCTGCCTCGAATGGCGGCCGGCGCCGCGCCCGCCGGGGGGCCCGCGCCCCGTCGGCCTCGCCGGCCTGCCCGCCCTGGCCCGCAACGCGCTCGCCGACCGCGACTTCGCGCTGCTGACGCTCGGCTTCTTCGCCTGCGGCTTCCAGCTCGCCTTCCTGGTCACGCACCTGCCGGCGCATCTCGCGCTCTGCGGCCTGCCGGCCGGGCTCGGCGCCACGGCGCTGATGCTGGTCGGGCTGTTCAACATCCCCGGCAGCTGGTTCTGCGGCTGGCTCGCCGGCCGGGTGCGGCCGGAGCTGGTGCTCGGCCTGCTCTACCTGATCCGCACCACCGCCGTCGCCCTGTTCGCCCTGGCGCCGCCGAGCAGCGCCGGCACGCTGGTCTTCGCCGCCGTGATGGGCGCCACCTGGCTCGGCACCGTGCCGCTGACCAACGCCGCGATCGCGCGCCGCTTCGGCGTCGCCGACATCGGCGCGCTGTTCGGCGTGTGCTTCATGAGCCACCAGATCGGCGGCTTCCTCGGCGCCGGCTCGGCGGCGGTGCTGGTGAACGCGACCGGCAGCTACGCGCTGTTCTGGCCGGTCATGGTGATGGTGGGGCTGATGGCGGCGGTGGCGAATTTCGTGGCGCGGCCGCCTCGGGTGGCGCTGGCCTGATAAGGAGGGGGCCTGAAGGCAGGGCGGCGCCGCGGCTGCCTTCGCCCCGCGGCTCCCGCCCTCACCCCGGCGCCTCGCCGCGCATGCAGGAACGCCACACGGTCAGCGCCTGCACCGTCTCCGCCACGTCGTGCACGCGCAGGATCGCCGCCCCCCGCGCCGCCGCCGCCAGCGCCGCCGCGACGCTCGCCGCCACGCGCCGCGCCGGCACCGTCTCGCCCGTGAGCCGCCCCAGGAACCCCTTGCGCGAGACCCCCATCAGCACCCGGCAGCCGATGCCGTGCAGGATCGGCAGCCGCTCGATCAGCTCCAGGTTGTGCGCCAGCGTCTTGCCGAAGCCGATCCCCGGATCGACCATGATGCGCCCGCGCGGGATGCCCAGCGCCTCGCAGGTGGCGACGCGGTCGCGCAGGAAGCGGGCCACCTCCAGCACCACGTCGTCGTAGTGCGGGTCGCGCTGCATGGTGCGCGGATCATCGCCCAGCATGTGCATCAGGATGACCGGGGCGCGCGACTGCGCGACCAGGCGCACCGCCTCCGGGTCGTGACGCAGGGCCGAGATGTCGTTGACGATCTCGGCGCCCGCCTCCAGCGCCGCGCGCATCACCAGGGCGTTGCGCGTGTCGATGCTGACGGTGGTGGCCCGGGCCAGCTCGCGCACCACCGGCACGATGCGGGCGGCCTCCTCCTCCGGCGTCACCGGGGCGGCGCCGGGGCGGGTGGATTCGCCGCCGACGTCGAGCAGGTCGGCGCCGGCCTCCAGCATGGCGTGGCCGGCCTCGATCGCGGCGGCGGCGTCGCGGCCGCCATCGGAGAAGCTGTCCGGGGTGACGTTGACGATGCCCATCACCTGCGGCCGGTCCATCGGCAGCTCGGCGAAGGGCGGCAGGGAGCGGGTGAGGCGGTGCAACGCCTCGTCCCACTCGGCCGGGACCGACTGGACGGGCAGCACGCCCAGCGTATGGCCGTTCTCGATCAGCCGGACCAGGGTGAAGGCGCCGGGGCCGCCGGCGAGCGGCAGGCCGGCGCCGGTGCGCGCGGCGTGGAAGGCGGCGGGGCCGTCGATCAGACCAAGGGGCTCGACCCAGCGCATGTTGCCTCCCGCGATCGGCGCGGCGCGGGGGCTTCGCCCCCTGCGCCCCCGGCCAAGGGGCGTTGCCCCTTGGGTATCCCACCAGGGGGCGAAGCCCCCCTGGAACCCCCCATTACGATTTGGGCCTCGCCGGTTCAACCGGCGAGGCCCAAAACGAACGGGGTCCGGGGCCGTCCGGCCCCGGCGGATGGGTCCAGGGAAAGCGGCGCCTTCCCTGGCGGGCCCCGGGGCGAAGCCCCGTCAGGCTCTCCCCTGGGGCGAAGCCCCGTCAGGCTCTCCCCTGGGGCGGAGCCCCGTCAGGCCCCCGGCGCCGGGGCCGGGCTCAGCCCGCCGGGCCCGGGACCCGGGCGCGGCGCCCGGCCCGAGGTCGGCACGCTGCCGCGCCCGGCCGGCACCGGCTCGTCCGGCCGGTCGCGCACCACCGGCTCGCCGCGGATCACGTGCCGGATCTCGTCGCCCGAGAGGGTCTCCCACTCCAGCAGGCCCTTGGCCAGCAGGTGCAGCTCGTCGATGTTCTCGGAGAGGATCTGCCGGCAGCGGGCATAGGCGCCGTCGATGATCGCGCGGATCTCGCCGTCGATCGCCTGGGCCGTCGCCTCCGAGAGGTTCTTCGACTGCGTCACCGAATGGCCCAGGAACACCTCCTGGTCGTTCGAGCCGTAGGCGATCATGCCGAGCTTCTCGGACATGCCCCACTCGGTGACCATGCGCCGCGCCTGGTCGGTCGCCATCTTGATGTCGCCCGAGGCGCCGTTGGAGACCTTGTCGAGGCCGAAGATCAGCTCCTCGGCGACGCGGCCGCCCATGGCCATGGCCAGCTCCGAGAGCAGCTTGCTCTTGTGCTTGCTGTAGCGGTCGCCCTCGGGCAGCGACATGACGAGTCCGAGCGCCCGGCCGCGCGGGATGATGGTCGCCTTGTGGACCGGGTCGCACTCCGGCAGGTGCATGGCGGAGAGGGCATGGCCGGCCTCGTGATAGGCGGTCATGCGCTTCTCGTCCTCGGACATGACGAGGGAGCGGCGCTCGGCCCCCATCATCACCTTGTCCTTGGCCATCTCGAACTCGTGCATGCCGACGGTGCGCCGCCCGGCGCGGGCGGCCAGCAGCGCGCCCTCGTTGACGAGGTTGGCGAGGTCGGCGCCCGAGAAGCCCGGCGTGCCGCGCGCGATCACCTTCGGATCGACGTCCGAGGCCAGCGGCACCTTGCGCATGTGGACCCGGAGGATCTTCTCGCGGCCGTTCACGTCCGGGTTCGGCACCACCACCTGCCGGTCGAAGCGGCCGGGGCGCAGCAGGGCGGGGTCCAGCACGTCCGGGCGGTTGGTGGCGGCGATCAGGATGACGCCCTCGTTGGACTCGAAGCCGTCCATCTCGACGAGCATCTGGTTCAGGGTCTGCTCGCGCTCGTCGTTGCCGCCGCCGAGGCCGGCGCCGCGGTGGCGGCCCACCGCGTCGATCTCGTCGATGAAGATGATGCAGGGAGCGTTCTTCTTGCCCTGTTCGAACATGTCGCGCACGCGGCTGGCGCCGACGCCCACGAACATCTCCACGAAGTCGGAGCCGGAGATGGTGAAGAAGGGCACGTTGGCCTCGCCGGCGATGGCGCGGGCGAGCAGGGTCTTGCCGGTGCCGGGGGGGCCGACCAGCAGCACGCCCTTCGGGATCTTGCCGCCGAGGCGCTGGAACTTCTGCGGGTCGCGCAGGAATTCCACGATCTCCTCCAGCTCCCCCTTGGCCTCGTCGATGCCGGCGACGTCCTCGAAGGTGACGCGACCGGTCTTCTCGGTCAGCAGCCGGGCGCGGGACTTGCCGAAGCCCATGGCGCGGCCGCCGCCCGACTGCATCTGGCGCATGAAGAACACCCAGACGCCGATCAGCAGCAGCATCGGGAACCACGAGAGCAGGTAGTGGAACAGCGGATTGACGTCGCTGTCCTCGGGCTTGGCCACCACCCGGACGCCCTTCTGGGTCAGGGTCGAGACCAGGGCGGGGTCCTCGGGGGTGTAGGTGGTGAAGGTGCGCCCGTCCGAGAGCTGCCCCTGCACGGTGCGGCCCTGGATGATCACGTCCCGCACATGGCCGGCGCCGACCTCGTTGAGGAAATCGGAATAGGCGACCTGCTGGGCGCTGGAGCGCGAATTGGTCGGCTGGAACAGGTTGAACAGCGCCACCAGAAGCAGCGCCACGATCACCCACAGCGCCAGATTGCGGCCGAAATTGTTCACGTCGGTATCCCGTCTGCTTGCCGGCCGGCGGTCGGTCGTGGCGCCAGCACCCTCGCGGGCTCTCCCGGACCGGCAGGAACAAGATAGGGCGGGACGCACGTTCCTTGAATGCCCGATGGTGCGGTCCGGGCGCATTCTCTGCGGAAAACGTCCCGGCCGGATCCGGCCCGGGGCGGCGGGCGGGCGGGCGGGAGCGGCGCCGGCCCGTGCCGTCCCGGCCCGATGCGGCCAGGCTGGACCGGCTCCGGAGCGTTTTCAGGCCGGGCGCACTCACCCGGCGATTCGGAAAATGCGAAGAACCAGAAGGCTGGAGCCGTTCCGGCTTGATACGGTCAGGCCGGAACGGCTCTGGAGCGGCACGCAGACCGGTTGGGACTGCGTGCCACCCCATCCCATTGTTTTCCGAGCGGATTCACGCCTCCGGGCGTAGCCGCCCTCCGGCGATCCGCTCTAGGCCGCGGGCCCCGCCGCGGGGGCGAAGCGCAGGCGGAACGCCGCGCCGAGCCGCGCCGTGGGATGGTCCAGCAACGGCACCGCCACCAGCGCCGCGTCTCGCCAGACCGCCGGCAGGGTGCGCAGCACGGCGGGCGGCAGGCCGCCGGCGACGCGGCCGAGCCGCCGGTGGGCCGTCCCCAGCGGCGCCAGCCGGCAGGCCGGATCGCCCGGACCGGACTGGCGGAAGCGCCCGTCCCAGCATGCGCCGGCCACCGCCGGCACGTCGGGCCCGATCGCCGCCGCCTCGCGCAGCAGCAGCCAGACGCCGCCGGCCGGGCGCAGCAGGGCGCCGCCGAGCGTCCCGCCCTGCCCCATCCGCGCGCGCGCGAGCAGGTCCCGCACCGCCGTCACGGCCGGGGCGTGCGCCGCGCCGGCCACGGTGCGCAGCAGCGCCCGCAGCGCCGCCACCGCCACCGGATCCGTCCCGAGCGCCGCGGGATCGAGCCGGCAGAAGCCTTCCGGCCGGATCTCCGCGGCCAGCGCCAGCCGCTCGGCCAGCGCCGCCTCGGTGCGCCCGCGCCGCCGGGCGAAGGCGAGCGCCGCCTCGGCCAGCGCCGTGCCGCCGCCCCCGGCCAGGGCGGCACGCAGCCGGGCGCGGGCGAAGCGCGGATCGTCGTTGGAAGGGTCGCGCACCGGCAGCAGCCCGGCGGCGGCGACCGTCGCTTCCAGCCGCGTCCGAGGCACGCCGAGCAGCGGCCGCAGCACCAGCGCCGCCCCCGCCGACCGCCAGGGCGCCATGCCGGCGAGGCCGGTCCCGCCGCTGCCGCGCAGGGCCCGGAACAGCACCGTCTCCGCCTGGTCGTCGCGCTGGTGGCCCAGCAGCAGCCAGGGGATCCCCGCCTCCCGGCAGGCTTCGAGCAGCGCCGCGTGCCGCGCCGCCCGCGCCCGCTCCTGCAATGCCGGGCCGGGCGGCAGGCCGAGGCGCAGCAGGCGCGACGCGATGCCGCGTCCGGCCAGGGCCGCGACCACGCCGGCCGCCTCGGCGGCGCTTTCCGGCCGCAGCCCGTGGTCCGCGACCAGCGCCAGCAGCGTCCCGCCGCGCGACCGAACCCAGTCATGCGCCAGCAGCGCCAGGGCCAGGCTGTCCGGCCCACCCGACACCCCGGCGGCGAGGCGCGGCGTCCAGGCCGCCGTCGCGTCCGGCCAGGGCGTCGGCGCGCAGCCCCGCATCAGCGCGGCGAATTCGGCCGCGCCCAACGGCCCGCCCAACGGCCCGCCCACTGGCCCGTCGGACGGGCCGGCGCCGGTCGGGTCAGCGGCAGCTCGCCCGCTGCCTGGCGGCATTGGCCTGCTGCGCCTGCGCCCCGCCGAGGCGCGGGAATTCGGTCCGGAGCTGGTCGAGCGTGTCGCACGCCTCGCGCCGGGCGCCGAGGCCGATGAAGGAATTGGCCAGCCCGAGCAGCGCGTCCGGCGCCCGCGAGCCCTGCCGGTTGCGGCGATAGGCGTCGTCGAAGGAGACGGCGGCCGCCTGGTAGTTGCGCTGGCCGAACTGCGCCTCGGCGAGCAGCAGCTGCGCGTCGGCGCTGCGCGGGCCGCGGCTCATCGCCTCGCGCGCCGCCGCCTCGGCCGCCGTGTAGTCGCCGCGTCCGAGCGCCGCGCGGCCATCGGCGATCGCGCGCTCGGGCGTGCGGGGCGGGGGCGCGCCGAGAGAGGTGCCGGGGGAAGCAGCGGCCGCGGGCGGCGCGGCGGGCGGGGCCTCGCGCGGCGGCGCGGCCGGCGGGCGAGCATCCGGGCGGGCATCGCCACCCCGGCCCTCGATCTGGCCGAGGCGGTAGTCCATGTCGCCCTGCAGCTTCTCGACCGCCTGCTGCAATTGCCGGTTGCGGTACTCGGCCTCCTCGGCGCGGCCGCGCAGGCGCCGCACCTCCTCCTCCAACTGCCCGACCCGCTCCAGCAGCTGGCCGACGATCTCGCCGGCATTGCCGCCGGGGGCGGGACGGTAGCCGGGCGCCGGCATCGGCGCGCCGCCGCCACCGCCGCTGCGGCGGAGCTGCTCCATCTCCTGGCGGAGCTGCAGGAGCTGGTTCTGCAGCGCGATGCCCTCGCGCGATTCCATCTGCGCCCGCGCCGCCGGCGCCACGGCCAGCGACGCGGCCAGGGCCAGGGCGACGGCCAGGGAACGGGCGGGCGGGCGCACGGGCGGCTGCGCCGGGGCTCGGGGCGCGCCGGCCGGCGGGCGGGTCGGCGCGTGGGGCGGGGTTCGGTCGGTCGGCATCGGGCGCGTCGTTCTCCGGCGGTCGGGCCGGGGGCGGCGGGCGCGCACCGGCGGGAATTCGCGACGGGGGCACCCGGGGGGCGGGCACCCCGCCGAGGCGTCCCGGCGCACGGCGTATCCCCGGGGCAGGTCCCGCCGGGGAACGGTGCCGCGCGGGAGGCCGTCCCGCGGGGCACGGCCCGGCCGCCGCGGCCGGGAGGGCGGCGGCAGCCGGGAAGGCGGGGCCGGGGCGGCCCTCACGGCCGTCGCGGCAGGCCGTCCACGTGGCGGCCGGCGGAACTCCCGCCGCCCGCCCGGCGGATCAGCGGACCACCGTCACCGCGCGGCGGTTCTGCGCGTAGTCCTCCTCGGTGGAGCCCAGCGCCGCCGGGCGGTCCTTGCCGTAGGAGATGGTGCTGATGCGCGAGCCGGCGGCGCCCGAGGCCACCAGCACGTCGCGCGCGGCGTTGGCGCGGCGCTGGCCGAGGGCGAGGTTGTACTCGCGCGTGCCGCGCTCGTCGGTATGGCCCTCGACCGTCACCGTCACCTGCGGGTAGCGGCCGAGCCAGCCGGCCTGCCGCTCCAGCACCGGGCGCTGGTCGCCGCGCACCGAGGAACTGTCGAAGTCGAAGAAGACGCGGTCGCCGACATTGGCGACGAGGTCCTCCTGGCTGCCCGGCCGCGGCCCCGCGACGCTGCCGGCACCGCCCGCCGCGCCGGCACCGGTGGCGGCGGCGCTGCCGTCGGTGTCGTTGCTGCTGCAGGCGGCGAGCAGCGCGGCCGCACCGATCACGGCGGCGCGCGACGCGACCAGGAACTTGCTGGACATCTACTGATCCTTCCGAGTGGGGGGAGCGCCGGTCGGCGGTCCGCAAGGAATGGCGCCGGGCGCGTTACAGCCGCCCCCGGACAGGGTCAAGTTGAAGGCGTTGCATGCAAGACCGCCATGCGGCGCATCCGTGTCCGGCGATGGCCGTGGCCCGAGCCGTGCACGCACGCGCCAACGCGGCGACGTCCCTCCCTTCCGGGCATCGGGGCTTCCGCCCCGACCCCACTCATCCCGTCCCGGCGACCAGCCGGCGGGCGCGGCCCCCGAAGCCCCGGCACGGACCGGGCCGGCCCGGCCGCCGGGACGCGCCGGTCCGTCCGGCACCGGGAAGCGGGCCCGGCGAGCCTCGTTCCGCCACGGCACCGCGCGGCGGGCGGGCATCCGCGAGGGACGGCGCCCCTCCCCGTCGCCTCAGGACAGCAGCGGCGACCAGGCGGGATCGGAGGCGTCCCCCGGCGTCGGCACCGGCCGCTCGTTGAAGCCGGCGATGTCGATCGAGGAGATGCGCGAGGAGTAGCCGCTGCCGCGCGAATCCCGCGCCTGGCTCTCGCGGAAGAACATCAGCACGCGGCCGTTGGGCGCGAAGGTCGGGCCCTCCATGCTCCAGCCTTCCGTCAGGATGCGCTCGCCGCCGCCGTCGGGACGCATCACGCCGATCGCGAAGGAGGAGCCGGACATGCGGGTGAAGGCGATCAGGTCGCCGCGCGGCGACCAGACCGGCGTCGCGTAGCGGCCACGGCCGAAGGAGATGCGGTTGGCGGCGCCGCCCGAGGCGCTCATCACGTAGAGCTGCTGGTCGCCGGAGCGGTCCGAGTTGAACACGATCTGCGAGCCGTCCGGGCTGTAGCAGGGCGAGACGTCGATCGAGCTGCCCGAGGTGAGCTGGCGCATCGAGCGCGAGCCGATGCCGACGGAGTAGATGTTGGCCGAGCCGCCGCGCGTGGAGGAGAGCACCACCGAGGAGCCGTCCGGCGAGAAGCGCGGCGAGAGCGTCATGCCGGGGAAGGAGCCGAGCACCTCCTGCCGGCCGCTGTCGATGTCGAGGATGTAGACCTGCGGCTGCGCGTTCTGCTGGTAGCTCATGAACACGACGCGGTTGGCCGTCGGGTGGAAGCGCGGCGTCAGCGCGGCGTTGCGGCCGTCGGTCAGCATGCGGTTGTTGGCGCCGTCCTGGTCCATGATGGCCAGCCGCCGGGTGCGGCGGTCGCGCGGGCCGCTCTCGGCGACGTAGACGACGCGCGTGTCGAAGTAGCCCTTCTCGCCGAGCATGCGCTCGTAGATCACGTCCGAGATCAGGTGGCCGATGCGGCGCCAGTTGGCGGCGGGGGCGGTGAAGGCGGTGCCCTGGAGCTGCTGGCCGGAGAGCACGTCCCAGAGCCGGAACTCGACGCGCAGGTTGCCGCCGGACTGCTCCACGCGGCCGGTGGTCAGCCCCTGCGCGCCGAGCGGGCGCCAGTCCTCGAAGCGCGGCGTCTGCGCCGCGGCCTCGGCGGTCTGGATGAAGGCGGCGCGGTCCACCGGGCGGAACAGGCCGGAATTGCGCAGGTTGTTGGTCACCACCTCGGCGATCTGCGCGCCCATGCCGCCGCCGGCGAAGTCGGGGATGGCGACCGGGATCGGGTTGGTGCGGGCGCGGTTGATGTCGATCACCGGCCCGGAGCCGGCGGCGGCCTGCGCGAAGGCGGGGAGCGGGCGGGCCAGGATGCCGGGCACGACGAGCCCTGCGCCGAGGCCGAGCAGCGCCGCGCGGCGGGAGGTGAGGTTTTCGTTGTTGGATCGGGCTGGCATTATCGGATCAGACCTCTCGGGCTGAAGCGGAAGGTGGCGTTGCGAAGCGTCTCCAGCTTCTCGCGCGGCACCCGCAGCGGATTGCATTGCGGCGAGAGCAGGGCGGCGCGGGCGCGGTCGAACACGGCGCGCGCCAGCGGGCTGCTGGGGTAGCCGCCCACCGGGCGCACCGCGCGCACCACGCCGTTGGCGTCGATGTCGGCACGCATCTCCACCGTCACCTGGTCGATGCCGAGCGCGCCGGAATCGATGCTCCAGCACTCGGAGATCTGGTCGGCGATGCCGCGTATCTCGCCGGCGGTCAGCGCCGCCGTGCCGGTGGGCGTGCCGCCGCTGGCCTGCGGCGCGCCGCCGGCCGGCGCCCCGGCGCGGCGCGGCGCCTCGCCCTGCTGCGCCTGGCGCAGCCGCTCCAGCGTGTTGAGCACGGAGGAGGAGCGTTCCTGCGGCCGGGCCACGGCGGGGGTCTGCCCGGTGCCCGGCGTCTGCGCCGGGTTCGGGTTCTGCACCGGCGGCGGCGGGTGCGGGATCGGGTTCGGTGCCGGGCGCGCCGAGGGAGGCTGGGTCGCCGGCTGCGCCGCGGGCGGCGTCGGGGCGTGGCGCGCCTGGGGCTGCGGCGGGCTCGGCGGCGTCGGGCGCGCCTGCGGCTGCGGCGGCGTATGGGGCTGCGGCGGCGCGGGCGTCGGCCGCGGCGGCACCGGGGTCGGCCGCGGCGGCGTGGGCGCGGGCGGCGCCACCGGACGCGGCGGCACCGGCGTCGGCGTGGGGGCCGGCGGGGGCGGCGCGGGGCGCGGCGGGGCGGGCTGCGGCGGCGTCGGCCGAGGCGGGGCAGGCTGGGGCGGGGCAGGCTGGGGCGGGGCAGGCTGGGGCGGCGCCGGCTCGGGCGGCGGCGGCTGCACCGGCGGCACCGGCAGCGGCGGGCTCGGCACCGGCGGCGTCGGCGCGGGCGGCGCGGGGGTGGGCGGCGCGGGCGGCGCCGCGTGCGCGGGCGGGGGCGGCGGGGGGGGCGGGCTCGGCGCGGGCGGCAGGGGCAGCTGCTCCTGCTGCGTCGGGGCGGCGGGGCGCGAGGTGTCGGCGCGCTCCGGCGTCGGCGCCGGGCGCTCGCCGCGCGCCTCCTGCGCCTGCTCGGGCGAGACCAGCTCGACGCTGATCCCCTGCTCCTCCGGCTCCTCCACCTTGCGCGGCGTCAGGTTGAGCAGCAGCAGCAGCAGCGCCAGCAGGTGCAGCCCGCCCGAGACGTAGCCCCAGCCGCGCAGGTCGCGCGGCGGCCGCAGCCAGGACGGGCCGATGCCGGGGACGGGCTGGAGCTGCACCGTGGCCGCCTCCGCGCCTCAGCCGCGCGGCGCCGCGCCGGGACGACCGCCCGGAGGGTTCTGGGGAGCGTTCTGGGGAGCGCTTTGGGGCGCCGGGCCCGGGGTGGCGGGCCGGGTGCCGGCCGGGGGCGCGCCGGGGCGGGCCGGGCCGGCGGCGGGCGCGCCGCCGGGGCGGGCGGCCGGCTGCTCGGCCAGCAGCGCCACGCGGTTGAAGCCGGCCGAGGAGATCATGCCCATCACCTCCATCACGCGGCCGTAGGAGATGGCGCGGTCGCCGCGCACGAAGATCCGCCGCTGCTCGGCGGGCGCCCCCTGGCCGGCGGCGGCGGACTGGTTCTGCGCCCCGGCGATGGCCTGCAGGCGCGGCACCAGCTCGGCCTCCGGCACCTCGGTGTCGCCGATGAAGAGGTTGCCCTCGGGGTTCACCGTGACGGTGATCGGCTCGTTGTCCTGGTTGAGCGGCTGCGCCGAGGTGCGCGGCAGGTCGACCGGCACGCCCGAGGTCATCAGCGGCGCCGCCACCATGAAGATGATGAGCAGCACCAGCATCACGTCCACCATGGGCGTGACGTTGATCTCGGCGAGCGGCCGGTAGCGGCCGCGACCGCTCCCGCGCGTGCGCCCCTGCAGCGAAGCGGCCATGGCCCGGCTTCCCCTCTGTCCTCTTTCCCTGGCCCTGCCCTACGCCGCCGCCCGGTCCTCGCCCTGGCGCGAGAGGATCGCCCCGAATTCCGAGGCGAAGCCCTCCATGCGCGCGGCGAAGCGGCCGAGGTCGGTGGAGATCTTGTTGTAGGCGAGCACCGCCGGGATGGCGGCGACGAGGCCCATGGCCGTCGCGAACAGCGCCTCGGCGATGCCCGGCGCCACCACGGCGAGGTTGGTGTTGTTCATGCCCGCGATCGCCGCGAAGCTGTTCATGATGCCCCACACCGTGCCGAACAGGCCGACGAAGGGCGCCACCGAGCCGACCGAGGCGAGGAACACCATCCAGCGCTCCAGCACGTCCATCTCGCGCTGGATCGTCACGTTCATGGCGCGCTCGGTGCGGTCCTGCACGCCGGCGAGCGAGACGTCCGAGCCGATGCCGCGGCTGGCGGAGCGGCGCCACTCCTTCATGGCGGCGCCGAACACGGCGGCCATCGGGTGGGTCGGGCGCTCGCCCTCGCTGTCCTGCAGCGCGTCCAGGCTGCCGCCGGACCAGAACCGGTCCTCGAAGGCGTCCGCCGCGCGGTTGATCCGGCGCAGCGTGGTCCACTTCTCGAAGACGATCGCCCAGACCCAGATGCTGGCCGCGATCAGCAGCAGCATCACGAGCTTCACGATCCAGTCGGCCTGCATGAACAGGCCCCACAGCGACAGGTCGTGCGCCGCCGAGGCCGCCTGCGCGGCAAGGTCGGTCGTGTTCACGGTGCGGTCCAAGCCAGCAACTCCCCCTCAGCCACCCGGCGCCGCGTCGCGGCCGGCCGGGCTCGGCAATCCCCCGGAACCCGCGCGCCCGGTCGGGCGGCCGTCCCGTCATCCCCCCGGAACGGCCCCGGGCGTCTCCCGCGGCCTTCCCCGGCCGCGCCGCCTCCGGCACCCCCGGAGGCTGTCCCAGGTCGGTTTCCTCGGGGCAGCCCGGCCAGCCTCACGCCGGCACCACCAGCGCCCGCAGCGCGGAGCGCCAGGGCTCGGGCAACGGCACCGGGCGCAGGCTGTCGCGGCCGATGCAGGCCAGGTCCACCCGCAGCACCGCCGCCGGCGGCCCGGCCGCCGAGTCCGGCGCATCCCCCTCGTCCGGGACGCGCCGTATCGCCTGCCTGAGGCTGAGGGAAGCGCCGCGGACGCGGGTCAGCGTCGTTTCCACCACCAGGGCGTCGTCCAGACGGGCGGGGCGCAGATACTCCACTTCCAGACGCTGCACCACGAGTATCGAAGCGTGACGGTCGATCATCGCCTGATGCGGCAGGCCGAGGGCCCGCAGGCACTCCGTCCGCGCCCGCTCGGCGAAGCGCAGGTAGTTGGCGTGGTAGACCACCCCGCCCGCATCGGTGTCCTCGAAATAGACGCGGAGCGGGAAGCGGTGCGCCTGCATGGCCCGGTGGTAGCGCGGGCGCCGGCTTCACACCAGACCTAAACGGCTTCGCGCAAGCAACTGGAAATGAAACAGGCTTGCCAGGACAGGCGAGTTCCGGCCGGGGCCGGCCCCCGCCCCGCCGGGGCGCCGCGGCGGCGCGCGGCCGGCGGGCTGCCCGGCCCGCCGGCGATCCGCCTCAGAACTCCTCCCGCTCCACCGGCAGCACGCCGCGCGCCAGCAGGTCGAGCTGGAGCCCGGCGGCGGCCGGCGGCGCCATGTTGAGGTGCCGCCAGCCCGGCTCGCCCAGCACCCGGCCGCGCGGGGTGCGCAGCACCAACCCCTCCTGGATCAGGTAGGGCTCGATCACCTCCTCCAGCGTGTCGCGGCTCTCGGAGAGCGCCGCCGCCAGGGTCTCGATGCCGACCGGGCCACCGTTGTGGTGCTCGGCGATGCGGCGGAGGTAGCGGCGGTCCATCGCGTCGAGGCCCATCCGGTCCACCTCCAGCCGGGCCAGCGCGTCGTCGGCCAGCGCCCGGTCGGCGGGGCGGCCGGCGACGGCGGCGAAGTCGCGTACCCGGCGCAGCAGCCGCCCGGCGATGCGCGGCGTGCCGCGCGAGCGCGTCGCGATCTCCCGCGCCCCGTCCTCGGTCAGCGAGAAGCCGAGCTTTCGGGCACCGCGCGCGACGATCTGCAACAATTCGTCGGGCGTGTAGAACACCAGCCGCAGCGGGATGCCGAAGCGGTCGCGCAGCGGCTGCGTCAGCAGGCCCGAGCGGGTGGTGGCGCCGACCAGGGTGAAGGGCGGCAGGTCGATGCGCACGGTGCGCGCCGCCGGCCCCTCGCCGATGATGAGGTCGAGCTGGAAGTCCTCCATGGCCGGGTAGAGGGTTTCCTCGATCGCCGGCTGGAGGCGGTGGATCTCGTCCACGAACAGCACGTCGCGCGGCTGCAGGTTGGTCAGGATCGCGGCGAGGTCGCCGGCGCGTTGCAGCACCGGGCCGGAGGTGGCGCGGAAGCCGACGCCCAACTCGCGCGCCACGATCTGCGCCAGCGTGGTCTTGCCGAGGCCCGGCGGGCCGTGGAACAGCACGTGGTCCATCGCCTCGTCGCGCCCGCGGGCGGCGGCGACGAACACCTTGAGGTTCTCGCGCAGCGACCGCTGGCCGGTGAAGTCGTCGAGGGTCTGTGGGCGCAGCGCGTTCTCGCCCGTGTCCTCCTCCTGCCGCTCCGGGGCGGTGAGGCGGTCCTCGGGCTCGAACGCCGTCTCCGGCGGCGCGGCCTGCGGGCGGCCGCGGGGGCCCCTTCCCCCACCCCTGGCCTTGCCGGTGCCGCTCATCGGGCCAGCTCCTTCAGGCTGTCGCGGATCACCGCGTCGAGCCGCGCCCCGGCGCCGAGGCGGGCCATGACGCGCGAGACGGCGCCCGCCGCCTCCGGCCGCTTCATGCCGAGGTTGAGCAGGGCCGAGACCGCGTCCGCCTCGACGCCGGCCGGCAGCGGCGGCGCGGCCGCGGCGGCGGCACCGGAGACGGCGGTGGCGGCCAGGGCGGGCATGGCGCCGGCCCATTCGCGCAGCTCCGTCACCAGCCGCTCGGCGAGGCGGGCGCCGACGCCGTTGGCCTGGCGCAGCGCCGCCTTGTCGCCGCCGCGCACCGCGCCGGCGAGCTGCTCGGGGGTCAGGGCGGAGAGGATGTCGAGCGCCACCTTGGGGCCGACGCCCTGGATGGCGGTGAGCCTGCGGAAGCAGTCCCGCTCGGCGCGCTGGGCGAAGCCGTAGAGGGTGATGGCGTCCTGCCGCACCTGCGTCTCCACCAGCACCGAGACCACGCCTTCCGTGGCGGCGAGCCGGTCGAGGGTCTTCTGGGAGCAGGAGAGCAGGTAGCCGACGCCGTTGACGTCGAGGAGGCAGCCATCCCCGTGCTCGACGAGGCGGCCCGTCAGTTTGCCGATCATGCAGCTCGCTTGGTGTCCGGCGCGCGGTGAGGACCGGATTCCCGGCCCGGCGCAGGTTGCCTGTATACGCCGCTCCCCGGCGCACGTCTCTCCCGACGCGCCACCCGTCGATCCCGCGAGCGCCGCCGGCGGCCGCCGCCGCGAGGCGGAAGGGCGCGACCGCCGGGCGGCCGGCGCCGGCCTTCCCGGCGCGGCGCGGCATCGACCGCCGGCGTGCCTCTTTGTCGCGCCGATCCCTGGCGCGCCGATCCCCGCCGCGCCGATCCCTGGCGCCGATCCCCGGGCGGCGCACGCCGCGGCGCCGCGGCCTCAGCGCGCCGCGGCGCGCTGCCGGGCGGCCGCCCAGCCCATCCGGGTCGAGCGGTGGTTGGCGTGGCAGATCGCCACCGCCAGCGCGTCCGCCGCGTCGGCACGCAGGAGGCGGGCGCCCGGCAGCAGGTGGCGCACCATGGCCGCCACCTGCACCTTCTCGGCATGGCCGTTGCCAACCACGGCGCGCTTGACCTCCATCGCCTGGTACTCGGCGACCTCGATGCCGAACAGGGCGGGCGCGAGCATCACCACGCCGCGCGCCTGGCCGAGCTTGAGCGCGGCGGCCGGGTTCTTGTTGACGTAGGTGTGCTCCACCGCCGCCTCGTCCGGCCGCCACGCCTCCAGCAGCGTCGCCAGCGCCCGGTGGAGCTGCGTCAGCCGGGTGGAGAGGGGCAGGTCGGCCTCGGTGGAGACCACCCCGTCGGCGAGGTGGCGCAGCCGGCTGCCGGCGCTCTCCAGCACGCCCCAGCCCGTGTGCTGCAGGCCGGGATCGAGGCCGAGGATGCGCACCGGCCGCGCCGCCACGCCCGGCAGGGAGCCGGGAGGCGCCATGGCACCGGGCGGGACGGCGCGCACGCGGCTCAGGCCGAGAGCCGCTCGGCCACGGCCTCCGAGACCTCGAAATTGGCGTAGACGTTCTGCACGTCGTCGTGGTCGTCGAGGATGTCGAGCAGCTTCAGCACGCCCTTGGCCTGCTCCTCGTCGAGCGCCACGGTGGCGTTGGGGCGCCATTCGAGCCTCGCGCTCTCGGCCGCGCCGAATTTCTCCTCCAGCGCGTCGCGCACGGCGAACAGGTCCTCCACGGCGGTGCGGATCTCGTGCCCGTCCTCGTCGTCGCTCTCCACGTCGGCGGCGCCGGCCTCGATCGCGGCCTCCAGCATGGCGTCCTCGCCGGCGACGGCGAAGGGGTAGCGGATCACGCCCTGCCGCTCGAACTGGAACGCCACCGAGCCGGTCTCGCCCAGCGCCCCCCCGTGCTTGGCGAAGGCCGAGCGCAGATCGGAGGCGGTGCGGTTGCGGTTGTCGGTCAGGCTCTCGACGATGACGGCGACGCCGGCGGGGCCGTAGCCCTCGTAGCGCACCTCCTCGTAATTCTCGCCCTCGGCGCCGGCGGCGGCGCGCTTGATGGCGCGGTCCACCGTGTCGCGCGGCATGTTGGCGACGAGGGCCGCCTTCACGGCGGCGCGCAGGCGCGGGTTGTGGGCGGGGTCCGGCAGGCCGAGCTTGGCCGAGACCGTGATCTCGCGGATCAGCTTGCCGAAGGCACGCGCCTTCTTGACGCTCTGCGCACCCTTGCGGTGCATGATGTTCTTGGCGTGCGAGTGCCCAGCCATGGGGTCTGCTGCTCCGGGAAGCGGGTGTTTCAGGTCAGCGACATGCCCCAGCGGCGACGCCGCTTCAACTCCAACCGGCGCGGGAAGGCCATGCCGGGGCGTCCTTCTCCCGTTCCCCGCCACCGGATCTCCGCTCCCCGGTCTGCATGGCCGGACGGGAACGGCGCGCCGGGGCTGCGGCCCCGGCCGGTCCGGCGGGCACCGCCACGCCACGCGACCTGGCGGCCCTGCCCGGTCCGCCGGGCCGCGCGGCGCGCTTCCATGGCCGGCGCCCCCGGCCCACCGGCGGATTCGCCCCCGGCCGGGCACCGCGACCGGGGCCGAGATCCGGGCCGTGGCGGAAGCGGAGGCGGAGAACGCCTCGCGGTCCGGCAGGGGAGGCCCGGTTTGCCACGCCGGGCTGGCGCCGCTCCGTTTCGCAGTTGCGTGATGGCCATTCCTCGCAACTGCGTGATAGAAGGGTCCGCGTCGCGGGCACGCCGGTGCCGGGGCTCCGGCGGTCCCGGCCGGAACCGCCGCCGCGACCCGCCACGGCCGATCCGCGGACCGGGGCAGCGCCGCGCCCTCGGACCCGGGGCATTCGAGAGAGGGGCTCGATCCCGGATTGCCCTCCCCGCTCCCGCCCGCGACCCCGGCCACCGACAGCCGGGTCGATGTCCGCCCCCCTCGCCCCCGGTGCCATTGCCGCATGGCCCCGACGTCCAGAAACCTGCGCGCAGGAGAAGATCCGATGCCGGCTGGCCCAGGCCACCACCCGTCCCGGACGCGAACCGGTACCGGCGGCGAACGCTTCCGTGGCTGATCCCTCGGGCCACGCGCCGGCCGCCGGCGCCGCGAACGGCATGGGCGCGCCGGGGTCGGGGCGGGACGCGGCGTCGCCGGTCCTCTCCGTGCTGGCCCCGGTCGGCTACCCCTGGCAGTTCAACGGGCCGCGCCGCTCCCGGCACCGGATCGACAACCGCCTGTTCGTGCCGGTGAACAAGCTCTCGACTCGCTACGAGGGCGTGACGATGCTGAACCCGTGGCCGCCGCGGCGCTTCGACCTGCTGCACGGCTTCAACCGCATCCCCCTCACCCGCCTGCCCTTCATCCTCGGCTTCGAATCCCACCTGCCCCGCGCCTTCGGGATGGAGGGAAGCGGCTACTGGAACCGGCTGGTGGACCGCCTCGCCTCGCCGCAGTGCCGCGCCATCGTCGCGATCTCGGAACGCGCACGCCGGGTCTTCCTCGACCAGCACCGCGACGATCCGCGCCTGGAGGCGCTGCGCGCGAAGCTGATCGTCCGCTATCCGAACATGCCCGTCCCGGCCATCGAGGACCGGCTGGCCGGGGAGCAGCCAGGGGAGCGACCAGGAGAGCAGCCGGAGACGATGCGGCTGCTCTTCGTCGGCAGCCACTTCGCGCGCAAGGGCGGCTGCGTCGCCGTCCGGATCGCCGAGATGGCGCGGGAGCGCGGGCTGCCGATCGAGGTGACGGTGATCTCGAAGCTCGAGGTCGGCGCCTGCAGCTGGACCGACCCCACGAACCAGGACTTCTACAAGCCCTACTTCGAACTGCTGAAGGCGCCCAACGTCGTCTTCCACCAGGGGCTGCCCAACGCGGCGGTGCTGCAGGCGCTGCAGCGCTCGCACTTCTCGCTGCTGCCGACCTTCAGCGACACCTTCGGCTTCAGCGCGATCGAGGCGATGATGAACTTCGCCCCCGTGCTCGGGACGCGGCAGGGCGCGCTGCCGGAATTCATCACCGACGGCGAGAACGGCCTGCTGCTCGACCTGCCGCTCGACCACCTCGACGAATGGGTCCACTCCTCCTCGCGCGAGCGCGGCACCGCCGCCTTCGAGCGCATGTTCCGCGACGAGGTGACGCGGCTGGCCGAGGCTTCGCTGGCCAGGCTGCTGCCGCTCTGGGAGGACCAGCCACGCCTGCACGCCATGCGGCGCGCGGCGCGCGAGACCTCCACCCGCCTGTTCGACGCGGATGCGGCCAGCCGCTTCTGGGACGACTTCTACGTCGAGGCGCTGCGCCGGCCCCTGCAGGTGTCGTCGGCGGGGTCCGCGGCGTCCGGCTGGCAGGCCGCCTGAGGGCGGGGCCGGCGCGGGCGACCGCGAAGGCCGCCCCCAAAGGCCGGCCCCCGCCGCCCTCCCGCAACGGCGGCCCGTCAGGCCGCCGGCATCGCCTGGGACAGCCGCCCGCCCACCCGCAGCGGCTCGATGCGGCGGGCGAGGCCGGTGGCGTCGTCCGTCTCCACCAGCACGCCGCACACCGTGGCCTCGCCCTCGGCGGGGGCGAGCCGCTCGCCCGGCATCTTGCGCCAGAAGCGCAGCGCGGCCCCGCCCTTCTGCATGCCGATCACGCTGTCGTAGTCGCCGCACATGCCGGCATCGGTCATGTAGGCGGTGCCGTCGGGCAGGATCTGGTGGTCGGCCGAGGGGGTGTGGGTATGGGTGCCCACCACCAGGCTCACCTTGCCGTCGAAGCTGTGGCCGAAGGCCATCTTCTCGCTGCTGGCCTCGGCATGGAAATCCACCAGCGCGGCGTGGATGGTGCCGCCCGCGCCCATGCGGTGGCGCGCCAGCTCGGCCTGGACGGCGCGGAACGGATCGTCGAGCGGATCCATGAACAGCCGCCCCATGGCGTTGACCACCAGGGCGCGCCGGCCGCCCGGCAGGTCGAGCACCGTGGCGCCGCGCCCCGGCGTGCCGGGCGGGAAGTTGATCGGCCGCAGCAGGCGCGGCTCCTGGTCCAGGTAGGGGATGATCTCCCGGCGGTCCCAGGCATGGTTGCCGAGCGTCAGCGCGTCGGCGCCCGCCGCCAGGAAGCCGCGCGCCATGTCGGGCGCGAGGCCGAAGCCGTGGCTGGCGTTCTCGGCGTTCACCACCACGAGGTCCGGCGCCAGCGCCGCGCGCAGCGCCGGCAGCCGCGCCATCACCGCGTCACGGCCGGAACGGCCCACCACGTCGCCCAGGAACAGCAGCTTCACCCGATTTCCCCGCAGGTCACGATGCCACGCTCGGTGGCGATGCGCGGCAGGCGGAAATCCTCCGGCCCCGCCGGCACCTCCGCCATCTCCTGCCCCGCATGCGCGACGCCGAGCGGCACGGCGCCGGGCAGCAGCGGCAGCGTGCGGTCGTAGTAGCCGCCGCCGTAGCCGAGCCGCCGGCCCGCGCGGTCGAAGGCCAGCAGCGGCACCAGCAGCCAGTCCGGCCGCATCGCCTCGCCCGCCGCCGGCTGGCGCGTGCCGAGCGGGCCGCGCGCCAGCGCCTCGCCGGGGCGCCAGCGGCGGAAGCCGAGCGGCTGGCCGCGCGGCGGCGTCACCGGCAGGGCGATCGCGTAGCCGCGCGCCGCCAGCACCTCCAGCAGGGGCCGCGGGTCGATCTCGTCGCCCATCGGCCAGAAGCCGCCGATCACGGCGCCGGCCGGTGGCGGGGCCTCGCGCAGCACGTGGGCGGCGAGGCGCGCGCCGTGCGCCGGGTCCGCCGCGGCGGCACGGGCGGCGAGCGCGGCGCGGCGCGCCCCGGCCTTCAGCGAGTGGAGATCCGGAATGCCGGGATCCGGAATGCCGGGATCCGGGATACTGGGCGCGTCGGCCGGCGGGCCGGCGGCGCTGCCGGGAAAGGGGTGCGGAGCCGCCATGGCCGTTGGCGTTCTATCCTCCCAAGGCCTGCTAACGCAGGTGGGCGCCGGATACCCGGACCACGATCCGGGCAGCGCCAGCTCCCGGAGGACGCTTATTGGCCCTGGGGATACGATGCCTGACGCACCTGGCAGCTCCGCCCTGCAAAGCTAGGGATGCTCGAGCGTCTGGGCAATGCCCTCGATGCGTTCGGCGATTCGCGACAGCCGGTCGGCGAGGCCGGCATCGGCGGCCGGGCGCGGCAGCGGCGGCTGGCCGGCACGGGCGCGCTCCACGTCCACGCGCAGGTCGTGCACGTCGTCGGCCAGCAGCAGGGCGGCGAGCAGCAGCAGCCGCGCCTCGCCGAACTGCCCGCCCATCGCCTTGACCTTGCCGACCTTGATCTCGACCTCGGCGGCGAGCTGGAGCAGGTGCTGCTCCTGCCCGTCCTCGCAGCTCACCGGATGGCTGTAGCCGTTGACGCGGACCGTGACCTGACCCATGCGGCCCCCCTATCGCCTCTCGTCGTGGAAGCCGCTGCCGCCATAGGCGGTGTCGGGCGCCCCGCCGCCGGAAGCGCCGCCGTCCGGCCCGCCGTCGGACGAGCGGTAGGGCGGGTATCCCTGCACCGGCCAGCTGCCGGGCTGCTGCGGCGCATCGTCCGGTCCTGGTCCCGCTGGCGGCGGATCGGACGGCGACGGCTCATCGCCCGTGTCGAAGCGCGGCAGCGCGGCGTGCGGCGCCTCGCCGGGGCCCGGTCCTTCCGGCTCCGCCACCGGGGGCGCCACCGGGGACGCCATGTCGTCCGGCGCGCCGCCGGCCGGCCGCGCCATGGCGGCCTCGTCGGTCAGCGCCGCCTCGCCCAGCACGTTGCGCAGCTTGCCGATGGTGGCGTCCAGCCGCTCGGCTAGGGCCGTGATCGCGGCATGCGAGGAGACCGCGCCCATGGCGGCATCCTGGCGCGCTTCCGAGAGCTCCCGCAGCCGGTCCGAGGCCAGCCGGGCGAGGCGCTCCACGGCCGCTTCCAGCCTCGCCGCCGCCAGGCTGAGGGGGTCCGTACCGCTCTCACTCATCGTCCCGTCGAACACCCTTCGCGGCCTGGCGGCCCGGGCAGCGGCGCGCGCTGCAAGGCGCATTGCGTAACCCTGCCCGGGCGTGCTGGAACCCTTTGCACGCAAGGGGTGGAAGGGTCAACGGTGCGCACGCCTGCCATCAGGGTGCACGGGCTCGGCCAGGCGCGCGCGGCGCTCGCGGCGCTGCTGGCGCGCCGGCCGGCGGCCGGCATGGCGGCGGGGATGCATGCCCGGGCAGGGACCGGCGCGGCGCCGGCTGGCGGGGAGGCCGGCGGAGAGAAGGCCGGCGCAGGGGAGGCCGGCGCAGGGGGGGCCGGGGCGAACGCCGTGCCGCCGCCGGCGATGCTGGTCCTGCTTTCCGCGCCGGGTGCCGCCGGCTACGCCGGTGGCCGCTGGTTCCTGCGCCTCGCGGCGCTGGCGGCAGCGGCGGAGCGGCATGCCTGCCTCTGGCCCTCGGCGGACCCGGGCCGCGTGACGGTGCGCCCGGTGCTCGATTGCGGCGATGCCCCCGGCGACGCGCTGGCGGCGCTGGCGGCCGGGGCCGACGCGCTGGTGCTGGACCCGGCCTGCGCGGCATTCCCGGCGGTGGCGGCGGCGGCGCGGGCGGCGGGGGCCGTGCTCTGGACGGCGCCGCCGCCGGCGCTCGACCTCGGCGGGCTGGACCTGGCGCGGCCGGGCGGGCAGGCTCGGCTCGCGGCCTGGGCGGACGCCGCGTGGCCCGGCGCCATTTCGCAGCGAAACCGAAACGATCCTTCGCAGCAGCGAAGAGTGACAGCAACGTCACTCTCGGCTAAGACGTCGGACCAGTAACGCCCACCGACATCAGAGGTGCCGATCCATGCAGTTGACGCCGCGCGTGAAGGAGATCCTCTCCTGGTACGAAAGCGACAATCCCGGCACCAAGGCGAATCTCGCCCGCATCCTGATGGAGGGCAAGCTCGGCGGCACCGGCCGGCTGGTGATCCTGCCCGTGGACCAGGGCTTCGAGCACGGCCCGGCCCGCTCCTTCGCGCCGAACCCCGCCGCCTATGACCCGCGCTACCACTTCGAGCTGGCGATCGAGGCCGGGCTTTCCGCCTACGCCGCGCCGCTCGGCATGATCGAGGCGGGCGCCGCGACCTTCGCCGGCGCCATCCCGACCATCCTCAAGGTCAACAGCTCGAACAGCCTCGCCACCACCAAGGACCAGGCCGTCACCGGCTCGGTCCAGGACGCGCTGCGGCTCGGCTGCTCGGCGATCGGCTTCACCATCTACCCGGCCTCCGAGTACGGCTTCGAGCTGATGGAGGAGCTGCGCGACCTCGCCGAGGAGGCCAAGGCGGCCGGCCTCGCCGTGGTGGTGTGGAGCTACCCGCGCGGCCCGATGCTGGACAAGACCGGCGAGACCGCGCTCGACATCTGCGCCTACGCCGCGCACATGGCGGCGCTGCTCGGCGCCCACATCATCAAGGTGAAGCCGCCGACCGCCGCGATCTCGCTCGACGCCGCGAAGAAGACCTACGAGAAGTACCCGGTGCCGGGCATCGACACGCTGTCGGGCCGCATCAAGCACGTGGTGCAGGCCTGCTTCGGCGGCCGCCGCCTCGTCGTCTTCTCGGGCGGCGAGGCCGGCACCACCGAGAGCATGATCGACATGGCCAAGGGCATCCACGAGGGCGGCGGCAACGGCTCGATCATCGGCCGCAACACCTTCCAGCGCCCCAAGGCCGAGGCGCTGGCGCTGCTCGAGAGCATCATCGGCGTCTACAAGGCCTGAGCCGGCAGGGTCCGGGAAGGGGCGGCGCGCGCATGGCCGGTCGTTCCGGGGGCGCGCGCCCCGAGGCCGGGCGGGAGGAGGAGGGGGGCTGCCGCCTCTACCTCGTCACCCCGCCGGCGCTCGACCCAGCCGCCTTCGCGCCGCTGCTCGCGTCGGCGCTGGACGCGGGCGACGTCGCCGCGCTGCAATTGCGGCTGAAGGACGCGCCGGACGACGCGATCCGGCGCGCCGTCGATTCGCTGCTGCCGGTCGCGCAGTCGCGCGGCGTCGCCTTCCTGCTCAACGACCGCGCCGACCTCGCCGCCGAGCTGGGCTGCGACGGTGCGCATCTCGGCCAGGGCGACGGCGACCATGCCGCGGCGCGCCGGCTGCTCGGGCCGGAACGCACCCTCGGCATCACCTGCCACGACAGCCGCCACCTCGCCATGGAAGCCGGCGAGCTGGGCGCCGACTACGTCGCCTTCGGCGCCTTCTTCCCCACCGCCACCAAGGAGGCGGCCTTCCGCGCCGACCCCGAGCTGCTGCGCTGGTGGTCGGCGCTGTTCGAGCTGCCCTGCGTCGCGATCGGCGGCATCACGGCCGCCAATTGCGCGCCGCTGGTGCAGGCCGGCGCCGATTTCCTCGCCGTGGTGGGCGCGGTATGGAACCACCCGGACGGGCCGGCGGCCGGCGTCCGCGCCATGAACGCGGCGATCGCGGCGGCGCGGCCGGGCTGACGCCGCCGCCATCGCGGCGAAGGGTGACAGCGTGGACATCGCCTTCGGACTGTTCCTGACCTTCCTGCTGGTGGTGGCCAGCGTGGTCATCTCGCTCACCGAGATCTCCTTCGCGGCGGCGCGCGAGCCGCGCCTGCGGGCGCTGGCCGAGCAGGGCGACGGGCGGGTCGGCCGCGTCATCGCGCTGCGGCGGCAGTCCGCCGACGTGGTGACGGCGATCCAGATCTGCCTCAACGCCGTCGGCGTGCTCGGCGGCGTGGTGGGCGAGGGCATGCTCGCCCCGCCCCTCACCGCCGCGCTGATGGCGATCGGCCTCGGCGAGCGCACCGCCGGCACCGCCGGTTCCGTCCTCTCCTTCCTGCTCGTCACCGTGCTGTTCGTGCTGCTGGCCGACCTCGTGCCGAAGCGCATCGCCCTGCAGTCGCCCGAGCGGGTGGTGCTGGCGGTGAGCTGGTTCCCGGCGCTGGCGGTACGGCTGCTGCGGCCGCTGGTGCGCGTCTTCGGCTGGATGGCGGACGGGCTGATGCGCGCCCTCGGCCAGCCCACCACCTCGCCGGCCGAGCTGGTGACGGCCGAGGAACTGCGCGCCACCCTGGCCGCCAGCCTCTCCTCCGGCGCGCTGGACGAGGGCGAGCACCGGCTGATCGAGAACGTGCTGGCGCTGCGCGAGCGGCGCGCCAGTTCCGCGATGACGCCGCGCGACGAGGTGGTCTACCTAGACCTCAAGGAGCCGCCCGAGGTCTGGCAGGACAAGGTCCGCCGCCATCCCTATTCCCGCTACCCGGTCTGCGACGGCGGGCTCGACCACGTGCTCGGCCTCGCCCGCGCCGAGGACGTGCTGGCCGCCGTGCTGAACGACGGCCCCGGCGCCATCGACCCGGCGAAGCTGCGCCGCGACGCGCCGGTGGTGCCGGATTCGCTCGACCTGTGGGAGGTGCTGGCCCAGTTCGAGGCGCAGAAGGCCGGCTTCGCCGTGGTGGTCAGCGAGTACGCCGTGGTGGTCGGCGTCATCACCTACAAGGACGTGATGGCGGTGCTGGTGGGCGGCCTCGCCGACCCGTTCGAGGAGCCCGCCATCCTCCAGCGCGACGCCAATTCCTGGCTGGTGGACGGCATCGCGCCGATGGGCGAGGTGGCGCAGGTGCTGGGCATCGACCTCGCCGAGGATGCCGGCCCCTACGAGACGGCCGGCGGCTTCGTGATGCACCGCCTTCGCCGCGTGCCGCGCAAGGCGGACAGGGTGGAGGCGGCGGGCTTCACCTTCGAGGTGGTGGACGTGGAGGGCTTCCGGGTGAACCAGCTCCTCGTCACCCGCAAGGCGCCGGCGCCGGAGGGGGACTGACCGGCAGGCAGGCGGGGCGGGGAGGGCGTTGCCCTCCCCGGACCCCACCCACCAGGAACCTCAGCTTCCTGGACCTCCGCCGGCGTTGGGCCTCGCGGGTTCAACCATCCTGATCGAACATCGAACGGGAGGAGCCGGGGGGCTTCGCCCCCGGCGGGGATCACAAGGGGCGGCGCCCCCAAGGATCCCTTGGGCGCAGTCCGGGGCGAAGCCCCGGTCCTGGCAGCGCACCTTGCATCCCATCCCGGAACCGCCAGACTCTCCCGGCACAGCCCGGAGCACCGCCATGGCCACGCCCCTGAACGTCGTCACCCTCTGCGGCAGCCTGCGCCGCGGCTCCTACAACGCCGCCATCGCCCGCACCCTGCCGGAGCTGGCGCCCGAAGGGATGCGCATCACCGCGCTGGAGGGGCTGGGCGAGTTCCCGCTCTACGATGCCGACCTCCAGGCCGAGGGCTTCCCCGCCGCCGTCACCGCGATGGGCGAGGCGGTGCGCGCGGCGGACGGCGTCATCTTCGTCACGCCCGAGTACAACTACTCCGTCCCCGGCGTGCTGAAGAACGGCATCGACTGGCTCTCGCGCCTCTCCCCGCCGCCCTTCGCGGGCAAGCCGGTGGCGATCCAGTCCGCCTCGATGGGCGTGCTCGGCGGCTCGCGCGCGCAGTACCACCTGCGCCAGACGCTGGTCTTCCTCGACGCGCTGGCGCTGAACAAGCCCGAGGTGTTCGTGGGCGCGGCGCAGACCAAGGTGACCGACGGCCGGCTGACCGAGGCCGGCACGCGCGAGTTCATCGGCACGCAGCTCAAGGCCTTCGCCGAATTCATCGCCCGCGTCGGCGGGAAGTAGCGCCGCCTGGACGAGCTCCGCTTCCACCGCGCGCTGCACCGGCCGGGCACGATCCTCGATGTCGGCGCCCATGACGGCGCCTTCACCCTGCCCTTCGCCGAGCTGCCCGGCACGCGCGTCCTGGCCTGCGAGCCGCTGGCCGCCGCCCATGCGCGCCTGCGCGCGGCGGTGATCGCGCGCTTCGGCACGGTGCCGGCGCATGTGTCGCTGCACCGCGCGGCGCTCGGCGACCGCGAGGGCGAGGCGGTGCTGGCCGTGCCGCTGCTGGGCGCGGCGCCGCAGGAGCAGTGGGCCTCGATCGTGAAGGACTACGCGGGCTGGCCGGGCGTCGGCACGGCGCGCGAGACGGTGCCGCTGCGCCGCGTGGACGGGCTCGGCCTCGACGACCTCTCGGCGGTCAAGCTCGATGCCGAGGGTGCCGAGTACGAGGTGCTGCGCGGCGCCCGCGAGACGCTGCTGCGCTGCCGCCCCGTGCTTTCCGTGGAGATCGAGGAGCGCCACCGCCCCGGCAGCACCTGGGCGGTGCCGGCCTATCTCGACGCGCTGGGCTATGACGGCTTCTTCGAGCTGCACGGTGCCTGGCGCCCCATGGCCGGGCTCGACCGCGCGACGATGCATCGCGCCTCGCCGGACCCCTCGGCCTTCGCGGCGTCCGACCCCTACGTCTTCACCTTCGCCTTCCTGCCGCGCGAGGCGGCCGCCGGCATGCTCGGCCGGCTGCGCGACGGCTGACGCCGGGGCGGACGCCCCCCGGCGATGGCCCCGTCCCCGCGCGGCCCGCCGGCATGGCGGCCCGTCCCCGGCACGGCGCCGGTCGTCGCGGTGCCCGTCGTCATGGTGCCAGTTGTCATGGTGCTCGTTGTCATGGTGCCCGTCTGGGCGGCGGCCTTGCTCACCCCTCCCGCCGGGAGAGGCGCATCGGCAGGCCCGGCGCCGGCCGCAGCGTCACGCGCAAGCGCAGCGCGGGCGAGAACCCCGGCGGCGGCGAGAGGCGCGCCGCCGGCAGCAGCGTCGCCAGGATCGCCACGGCCTCCAGCATGGCGAAGCCGGCGCCGATGCAGAGGCGCGGCCCGCCGCCGAAGGGCAGGTAGGCGAAGCGGTGCCGCGCGGCCGCCGCCGCGGCCGCGAAACGGTCCGGGTCGAAGCGGTCGGGGTCGTCCCAGAGGGCGCGGTGCCGGTGCAGCGCGTAGATCGGCACGAACACCGGCGTGCCGGGGGCGACCGCCTCCCCGCCGATCCGCACCGGCCGGTCGGCCGTGCGCGTCAGCACCGCCGCCGGCGGATAGAGGCGCATGGATTCCTGCAGCACCTGCCGCGTGTAGGCCAGCCGGTCGAGGTGCTCCGGCAGCAGGGCGCCGCCGCCGGTGACGGCGGCGATCTCGGCCAGCACGCGCGCCTCCGCCCCGGGATGGCGGGCGAGCAGGAACAGCGTCCAGCACAGCGCCAGCGCCGTGGTCTCGTGCCCGGCCGTGACGAAGGTGACGAGGTTGTCCACCACGTCGCGGTCGGCCAGCGCCCGCCCGGTCTCCGGGTCGCGCGCGCGCAGCAGCAGGCCGAGCAGGTCGTCCCGCCCCGCCCCCGCGCCTGCCTCGGCCCGCGCCCGGCGCGCCGCGACCAGCCGCCCCAGCACGCCGCGCAGGTACCGCCGCGCCCGGCGCGCGCGGAGTCGGCCGGGATAGGGCGTCCATTCCGGCGCGCCGAGCAGCGAGAGCGCCACCACCCAGCCCACCGGATCGAGGCTCGCCTTCAGCCCCGCCGCGACGCGCGCCGGGTCGATCCGGTCGGCGCCGTCCAGCCCCTCGCCGGAGAGCATGGTCTCGACGATGATGGCGAAGGTCAGCCGTGCCATCTCCTCGGTCAGCTCGACCTCGGTGCCATCCGGCAGGGCGCGCCAGCGCGCGGCGGCGGCCCCGGCCGCGGCCAGCATGGCGGGCACGAAGCCGCGCAGCCGGTCGGGGCGGAACACCGGCGCCACGGCGCGCCGCTGCCAGCGCCAGCGCTCGCCGTCGGCGGTCAGCAGCGCCTCGCCCAGCGCCGGGCGCAGCGCGCGCAGCATCGCCTCGGACTTCACGAAGGCGTCCGCCTCGTCCAGCAGCACCTGCTGCACCAGCGGCGGCGAGAGCACGAAGACCCGCTCCCGCCCCAGCGTGGCGATGCGGACCAGCTCCTTCTCGTAGACCTCGGCGGGCCAGGCCTCGATCGGGTTGCGCACCAGGGTCCGCAGCAGGCGCGGCCCGTCCGGCGGGCGGACGGGCGGCACGATGCGCGGCAGGTCGGGCGGCGCGTCGCCGGCCGCGACCGATCCCGGTGCCGCCGATCCCGATGCCGCCGATCCCGATGCCGCCGATCCCGCCTGCGCGTCCTTGGCCGGCATGATCGTTGCGTCGTCGGCCATCTGCCCCCCCGTCCGGCCGCGCCGGCCGGCTGTCGCGGAATCATCACATGCGCGCCCGGTCCGCGCCCGCTACAGCAGCCTCGCGCCGCGCCGCCTCGCCGTCACCCCGGAAAGCCGCGCGAGGCCGGGCCGGCCCGCGGCCGCTGGCGGGACGGCCGGGCCGCCGTGACGGCCGCGTGCGCCAGCCCCTGCTCCGGTCCCCTGCCCGACGCCGCCCGGGCCGGGCTCCGCGCGGGGCGCTATCCTGCGCCGGCCCCGCGGATTCGCGGGCGATGCGGGGCCGCCCCCTCCACGCCGCCGCGCCCGGGAACGACATGCGCTTCATCGAGACCTTCTCCCTCTGGTCCTACCTCGACAGCGCGGTCAGCCTGCTCGCCGCCTTCCTCTGCGGCACGCTGATCGGCGCGGAGCGGCAGTACCGGCAGCGCACGGCGGGGCTGCGCACCAACGCGCTGGTGGCGCTCGGCGCCGCGGCCTTCGTCGACCTCGCCGTGCGCGTCGCGGGCGCGGTCGAGGCGACGCGGGTGATCTCCTACGTGGTGTCCGGCATCGGCTTCCTCGGCGCCGGCGTCATCATGAAGGAGGGGATGAACGTGCGCGGCCTCAACACCGCCGCGACCCTCTGGTGCTCGGCCGCCGTCGGCGCCTGCGCGGGCGCCGACATGGTGGCCGAGGGCGTGCTGCTCACCGTCTTCGTGCTGGCCGGCAACACGGCGCTGCGGCCGCTGGTGAACGCGATCAACCGCATCCCGCTCGACGAGCGCTACGCCGAGGTGAACTACGAGGTGCGCGCCACCGTGACGGAGGAGCGGCTGGAGGAGACGCGCGACCGGATGGTGGCGCTGCTCAGGCGCGCCCGGTACCAGGCCAGCGACGTCGAGGTGGAGGAGCGCGGCGGGGACGAGTCGGAGATCGTCGCGACGCTGGTCAACACGGCGGTGCAGCCGCGCGAGCTGGAAGGCGTGATCGCCGGGCTGCGCGCCCTGCCGGGCGTCTCGCATGCGAGCTGGGGGTGCTGCACGACGGGCTGACCAGGGCCGGGGCGCCGCTCCGGGCCCCGGCAAGGGGCCGTGCCCCTTGCAGCCCCGCCGGAGGGCGAGGCCCCTTCGGCAACCCCGTCCGGATCCGGGCCCCGGCGGATGGATCCCCAGGGAGGGCGGCGCCCTCCCCGGTGGCAAGGCGGATCCGGGGAGCAGAGCGCCGGTTCAGCCCAGTTCCTGCCGCACCAGGTTCACCCAGTAGGCGACGCCGGTGGTCAGGATCGCGTCGTTGAAGTCGTAGCGCGGCGTGTGCAGGCCGTGCGACTCGGGGCCGGCGCCGTTGCCCAGGAACACCATCGCGCCGGGGCGGCGCTGGAGCATGAAGGCGAAGTCCTCGGAGGCCATGATCGGCACCGACGCCGCGTCCACGGCGCCGGCGCCGACCGTCTCCGTGGCGGCCGCGGCGGCGGCGGCGGTCGCCGCGGGGTCGTTCACCAGGGGCGGATAGCGGCGCTCGTATTCCACCTCGGCGGTGCAGCCGGCGGCCATCGAGACCCCGAGGGCCAGCGCGCGCAGCCGGTGCTCCAGCAGCGACCGCACCGGCTCGGTGTAGGAGCGCGCCGTGCCGGCGACGCGGACATCGGCCGGGATCACGTTGGTCGAGCGCAGGTCGCCGCCGCCGACATGGCCGACGCTCAGCACCGCGCTCTCCAGCGCCGACACGTTGCGGCCGACGATGCCCTGCAGGCCGAGCACGAACTGCGCCATGGGCAGGGTGGGGTCGGTGCCGCGATGCGGCTCGGCGCCGTGGCCGCCGGTGCCGTGGAAGCGCGCCACCCAGCGGTCCGAGGCCGCCATGAAGGGGCCGGGACGCATCGCGAACCGCCCGGCCGGGATGCCGGGCATGTTGTGCAGCCCGTACACCGCCTCGCAGGGGAACTGCTCGAACAGCCCGTCCTCCAGCATCTCGCGCCCGCCGCCGAGACCCTCCTCGGCGGGCTGGAACACGAAATGGACGGTGCCGGCGAAGTCCGGGTCCGCGGCGAGCTGGCGGGCGGCGCCGAGCAGCATCGCCGTGTGCCCGTCATGCCCGCAGGCATGCATCTTCCCCGCGTTGCGCGAGGCGTGCGGCAGGCCGGTCGCCTCGGTGATGTTGAGCGCGTCCATGTCGGCGCGCAGCCCGATGGCGCGGCCGGCCCGGTTGCCGCCGCTCCCGTTCCCGTCCGGGGCGCGCCGGCCGGTGAGCGTGCCGACCACCCCGGTCCGCCCCAGGCCGCGATGCACCGCGATGCCCCACTCCGCCAGCTTCGACGCCACCAGGGCCGAGGTGCGGTGCTCCTCGAAGCCGGTCTCGGGGTGCGCGTGGATGTCGTGCCGCAGGGCGATCAGTTCGGGCTCGGTGGCGCGGAGGGAGGCGCGTAGGTCGTCTGGCATGATGGGGGCAAGCTTGGATGCGTCGGACCGGATGGCAAGGGCACGGGAGGCGGGAACCGTAACGCCTCCGCCGCCGGCGCCGCCGTGCGCCGGCGCACGGCGCGCGGCCGGCGACATCCCCCGGGGCAGGACGGGCGGGTTCAACCGCCCCCGGGCGCGGCCGGGGGCGGCTCCGGCGGGAGCCCCCCCAAGGGAAACCCCCCAAGGGCCCCCCCCCCAGGGAAACCCCGCAGGAAACCCCGCGGGAAACTACAGCGGCAGCCAGAGCGTGTCCGACACCCGCGCGGCGCCGCTCGCCAACATGGCCAGCCGGTCGAAGCCGAGCGCGATGCCGGCGCCGGCCGGCATGCCGTGCTCCAGGGCGCGCAGGAAATCCTCGTCCACGTCCCAGCCTTCCGTGCCGTAGAGGCGGCGGCGCTCGGCCACGTCGCGGGTGAAGCGGGCACGCTGCTCGGCCGGGTCGGTCAGCTCGTCGAAGGCGTTGGCCAGCTCGACGCCGGCCGCATACAGCTCGAAGCGCAGCGCGGCGCGGGGATCGGCGGGGTCGCGCCGGGCCAGCGCCGCCTGCGGCGCGGGCCAGTGCGTCAGGAAGGTCGCGCGGTCGCGGCCGAGCTGCGGCTCCACCCGGTCGAGCAGCAGGCGGAAGAACAGGTCCTCCCAGCCTTCCTCCCCCTGGTCCTCCCCCTCGCGCGGCGGCACGCCGGCCGCGGCGGCGGCGGCGCGCAGGGCGTCGGCATCGCCCTCTCCGTCCGGCCCCACCGTCGCCAGGATGTCGAGCCCGCCGCACCAGCGCCGGAACGCCTCGGCCATGGTCACCCGCTCGAACGGCAGCGACAGGTCGGTGACGATCCCCGCATGGCCGACCCGCGCCGGGCAGACGGCGCGCACCAGCGCCTCCGTCTCGTCCATCAGCCCGGCCAGGTCGAGGCCGGGGCGGTACCATTCCAGCATGGTGAATTCCGGCGCGTGCAGCGCGGCGTCCTCGCCGTTGCGCCAGACCCGCGCCAGCTCGAAGACCGGCCCGGCGCCGGCGACCAGCAGCCGCTTCAGCGCCAGCTCGGGCGAGGTGCGAAGCCAGAGCGTGCGCGGCGGCTCGCCGTCCAGCGGCCGGTACTCGGTGCGGAAGCCCTGGAGATGCACCTCCATCCCCGGCACCGGCACCAGGCAGGGCGTCTCGACCTCGGTGTAGCCGCGCGCGGCGAGGAAGGCGCGCGTCTCGGCCAGCAGCCGGGCGCGCCGGCGCAGGAAGGGCAGCCGGGCGGCGAGGCGTTCGGGGTGCCAAGGGGGCGAGGGATGGGGAGAGGGATGGGGGGAGGGTTCGGAAGGTTGCGTCATGCGCGAGGCCATTGCGGGCGGCGGCGGCGGGGCGGTACGAGGCCGCGACCATGCCCGACGGCCCCTTCCCACGCCAGGACCGCCCCGACGCGCCCGCCCCGGCCTCCGGCGACGCCACGCCGCCCGACACGCCAGGCCGGGACGCCGCCGGGGCGCCCGATCCGGGCGCCACCCGCCCGGCATCGCCCGACGGCGCCCATGCCGCCCGCGCCGCCACCGCACCCGTCCCGCGCGATCCCCCCGCCCCGCCCGGCACACCCCCCTCCCCGCCGCGCGGCACGCCCGCGCGCACCCTGCGCGACGCCGACGCCCTGCGCGATGCCGGGCTGATCGACCCCGAGGCCCGGGCCGCCATCGCCGCCGTGGCCGAACGCTACGCCATCGCCGTCACCCCGGCCGTCGCCGCGCTGATCGACCGCGACGACCCCGCCGACCCGATCGCCCGGCAATTCGTCCCCGACCCGGCCGAGCTGCGCACCACGCCGCAGGAGCTGGCGGACCCGATCGCCGACGGCCCGCACACCCCCGTCCCCGGCGTGGTGCACCGCTACCCGGACCGCGCCCTGCTCAAGCCGCTGCTGGCCTGCCCGGTCTATTGCCGCTTCTGCTTCCGGCGCGAGGTGGTGGGCCCCGATGGCGGCGTGCTGGCGGAGCCGGCGCTGGAGGCGGCCCTGGACTGGTTCCGCCGCACCCCGCAGGTGCGCGAGGCGATCCTGACCGGCGGCGACCCGCTGATGCTCTCGCCCCGGCGCCTCGGCCACATCGTCGCGGCGCTCTCGGCCATGCCGCACATCGAGATCATCCGGATCCACAGCCGCGTGCCGGTGGCGGACCCCGCGCGCATCACCCCGGCGCTGCTCGACGCCCTCGACACCGACAAGGCGCTGTTCCTCTGCGTCCACGCCAACCACGCGCGGGAATTCTCGGCCGACGCCCGCACGGCGCTGCGGCGTCTCGCGCGCGGCGGCGTCGCGCTGCTCGGCCAGTCCGTGCTGCTGCGCGGGGTGAACGACAGCGCCGCGGCGCTGGAGGCGCTGTTCCGCGCCATGCTGGCCAGCCGCGTGAAGCCCTACTACCTGCACCAGCTCGACCGCGCCCCCGGCACCGCCCGCTTCGAGGTGCCGATCGCCGAGGGCCGCGCCCTGCTGCGCGCCCTGCGCGGCCGCGTCACCGGCCTCGCCTGGCCGACCTACGTGCTGGACCTGCCGGGGGGCGAGGGCAAGGCGCCGCTCGGGCCGGAATTCGCGGCGCGCGACGGGGCGGGCTGGGTGGTGGAAGGGCCGCTCGGCGGGGCGTGGCGCCAGGAGGATGCGCCGGGGTGAGGCGCCGCGGCGCAACGCCGCCCTCGCGGGCCGCCCCCCTCCAGCGGCCCCCCAGCGTGCCACCCCCGTGGGCGGACGCCGCGCCGCGCGGCAATGGGGACCGTCGCGAGGCGGGATCACCCGGACGGGAGTGTCCGGCCCGGCCCATGCGGCGTGGGTCTCGGAGAGCCTTCCCCCTGGCGCCCCCCTGGGCGCGGGACAGCACCCCGGACGGGTCAGCGGCCGATGCCGCGGGAATCCATCCCGCCCGGCCTCTCCCGCCCACTCGGCACCGGGCGCGAAACGGGGTCCCGGCACCCGTCCGGCGTGTCGCCATCCTGCCTGACCAACCTCGGCAGCAGCCCGAATTCCCGTCCCAGCGCCACCTCGGCGTTGCAGAAGCGCGTGGCCGAGCGCGTCTCCCGGATCGGCGCGAAACGGTCCGGCGGGGCGTCGGCCGCCCCGCCCTCCGTCCGCACCAGCCGCAGCACGAGGTAGGTGACGAAGGCGGGCCCGGCGGTGGTGGGCGCGGTGGCAGGGCCGGTGGCGGGCTCTCCCGGGGCGGCCGGGTCGCGGCTGGCGACCAGCAGCAGCGTGGCCGGCACGCCGTCCACGCGGCCGCGCGCGAAGCGGAGCGCGCGCAGCATCTCCTCGCCGCCGGGGCGCCGTCGGTCCGCGACCACGTCGAGGGAGCCGCCGGCCGCCGGTTCGTCGGGCAGGCGCGGCAGGTCGAAGCCGACCAGCGACCAGTCGGTGCCGTCCGGGCGCGAGGGCATCAGCACCATGAACACGTCGCGCGCACCGCCGCGCCTCGCCTGCACCACCTGCGCCGGTCGGCCATCCGGCGCGAAGCGCTCCACGCGGTTGACGCCGGGGCGCAGCGGAACGGGCTGGAGGGCGGACAGCACCGGCCCGGACGGCATGTCCGGCGGCGCGGCCGGCGCGGCGCCCGGCACCCCGCCCGACATCCCGCCCGACATCCCGTTGGGCATCCCGTTGGACCTCCCGGCGGGCGGGGCCTGAGCCGGCGCCATGGCCGGGGCGGCAAGGGCGAGCAGGGCGGCGAGGAGCGCTCCCCTCGCCGTGCGGCTCACGCCACCGCCGTCGGCATGCGCCGGTGCCAGTCCGTGTCGCGCTGGTAGGCGTCGGCGGCGCGCAGCACGCGGGCCTCGGCGAAGGGGCGCGCGGCCAGGGTGAGGCCGACCGGCACGCCGTTGTCGTCGAACCCGATCGGGATGCTCGCCGCGGGCAGGCCGAGATAGTTGAAGGGGCGCGTGTTGGCGGTCAGCGCCATGTGCCTGTCCCAGTGCGCGGCGAAGTCCGTCTCGAGGTCGGTCTCGGCCAGCGTCGGCACGTGGGCGCGCAGCGTCGGCACGGCGACGAGATCGGCATGGCCCATGGCCTGGGCGACGAATTCGCGCAGCACCGGGCCGCGCCGCGACAGCGCCTCGACGTAGGCATGGGCGGGAATCGCGTAGCCGGGATAGAGCCGGCCGACGAAGTGCGGCGCGTACTCGGCAACGCGCCCGCGCATCCATTCGGCATGGATGGTGGCCGCCTCGACGCGGCTGATCACGCCGCCATAGGTGGCGACGGCGTCGAGGACCGGCGCGTCCAGCCGGTGCACCTCGGCGCCGCGGTCGCGCAGCACCTGCAGGGCGCGCTCGAAGACGTGCAGGATGGCCGGCTCGGCGCCCTCCAGGAACCAGTCCACCACGGCGACGCGCTGGCCGCGCAGGTCGCCGTCCAGCGCCGCCTCGTAGTCCGGCACGGGCTCGCGCGCCGAGGTCGGGTCCTTGGGATCGTGCCCCGCGATCACCCCGAGCAGCCGGGCGCAGTCGCGCGCCGTGCGGGCGAGCGGGCCGACATTGTCGCAGGTGAAGGAGAGCGGCATCACGCCGAAGCGGGAGACGCGGGTCTGGGTCGGCTTGATGCCGGTCACGCCGCACATGGTGGCGGGCAGGCGGATGGAGCCGCCCGTGTCGGAGCCGAGCGCGCCGTAGAAGAAGCGCGCCGCGACGCCGGCGCCGGAGCCGGAGGAGGAGCCGCCGGTGCAGCGCGCCAGGTCCCACGGGTTGTGGCAGTCGCCGCGATGGTGGTTGTGGCCGGTCGGGTTGAAGGCGAACTCGGCCATGTTGAGCGTGCCGAGGTCGATGCTCCCGGCCGCGTCCAGCCGCCCGATCACGGTGGCGGTCACGGCGGGGGCGAATTCGCGCCGGATCGCCGAGCCGCAGGAGCTGACCCGGCCGGCGCGGTAGTACATGTCCTTCTGCGCCAGCGGCACGCCGTGCAGCGGGCCGAGCGGGGCGCCGGCGGCGCGGGCCTGGTCGGCGGCCGCGGCGGCTTGCAGCGCCTCGTCGCGGTCGAGCCGGATCAGCGCGTTGACGGCGCCGTCATGCGCGTCGATGCGCGCGAGGCAGGCGCGGACGAGGTCGGTCGCGGTGGCCTCGCCGGCGGCGACGGCGGCCGCGGCCTCGGTGAGGGAGAGGGCGGCGAGGTCGCCACCGGCGGGCAGGGCGTCCGTCACGGCTGCTCCTTCAGGTCGTGCAGGGCCAGCTCGAAGCCGCTCGGCTCGTCCTCGAAGGCCAGCGTGCCGTGCAGCGCCGCCAGGCCGCGCCGCATCGCCTCCAGGTCGCGCAGGGCGTGGCGCGCCATCTCGCCGGGCAGCGTGATGCCGCTCCAGCACCGGATCGCCGCCACCGTGGCGGCGACGGGGTCCGCCGCGTCCGCTGTTCCGGTCATGCCTGCCTCCTCTTCTGCCATGCCCGGCGATGCTGCCCGGCCGCGGAAAGCCCTGGCAAGGCATGGGCCAGAGCAAGGCATGGGCCAGGGCAAGGCATGGGCCAGGACCGGATCGGCCGCGCGACGACGGGCGGAACGATGGTCGGCAGGCGAGGGACGGCGCGCCCCCCGGCCGGACCGGACATGCGCCGCCAACGCGTTGCAGGGAAATCCATAAACAATACAGGAATGTTAAAATATTGAGGGCTATCCATTATTGAGATAGATTCGTGGACATATCCCGATGATTGCGTCAATTGGATCCCAGCGGGGCTCGCCAGCAAGGAACAACGATGCCGGTCGCGTTCACCATGCCGCCCGTTTCGCGGCGGTCCCCGCCAGGCCGGCGGCAGCGGGCCGGCACGGCGCCGCCGCACGGCCGCCGGAACGGATGCCCGGCCGCCCCACGGCCGCCGGCCTCCTGAGCCGGCGCCGCCCCGCCCCACCCGAGACACGCGCACCCGACACAAGCCCCGACACGAACAAGGCAGAGGCATGCCGGTGATTCTCGATCAGGTCCATGGCGGCCCGAAGCCGTATGCCCCGTTCGCCCTGCCGCCGAGTCCGGCGGTCGCGCGGCCGGGGGCCCGGCATGGCGCGCTGCCGGCCACCGTCATCCTGGTGCTGATCGTGGCCGTGGCAGCCGGCCTGCGGCTGCACCAGCTCGGCTACCTCTCGCTTTGGACCGACGAGGTCTTCTCCCGGTACTACTACCGCCTCGGGCTGCGCTACCTCTGGACCGAAGGGCTGGCCTGGGAAAGCAGCCCGCCGCTCTACTACATGGCCGCCGGCGCCTGGATGCAGCTGTTCGGGGACAGCGACGCGACCCTGCGCTCCCTTTCCGTCGCCGCCTCCCTGGCCACCCTGCCGCTCGCCTACCTGATCGGCCGCGAGACGCTCGGGCAGCGGGCCGCGCTGCTGGGCACGGCCCTGCTGGCCCTCGCGCCGGATTCCGTCTTCTACGCGCAGCAGGCCCGGCCCTACGCGCTGCTGGTGGCCTGGCTCTGCCTCTGCCTGCTCGGCCTGGTGCGCATCATGGGCGGGCGCTGGCGCGGAAGCCTCGCGCTCTACGTCGCCGGTGCGGTGCTGGCGCTCTACACCCACACCACCTCGACCTTCGTGATCGCCGCCTGCGGGCTGGTGGGCGCGGTGCCGATGCTGCGCGGACCCGGGACGAGGCCGCTCCTGACCTGGATCGGGGCGCACGCCCTGCTGGTCCTGCTCGCCCTGCCGGCACTGGCCGGCAGCATCCTGCACGTGGAGGAGCAGCGGCTCGCCTGGATCCCGCCGCTGGCGCGCTGGCAGTTCCTGAACATCGCCACGGAGGTGGTGGCCGGCCCCTGGTGGCCCGACGACGCCGCGTACCGCCTGCTGCCGCTGCTGCTGCTCGGCCTGCTGGCCCTGGCGCTGCTGCGCCGGCCGCCGCCGCTCCGGGCGGCCGCCGTGCTCGTGGTGGTGCCGCTGCTGTTCCTGGGGATGGTGGTCGCGGCGAGCCTGTTCCAGCCCATCCTGCTGGGCCGCGTCTTCGGCTGGACGGAGGTGCCGTTCTGCCTGCTGCTCGGCCACGCGCTGCTGCAGCCGGGCTGGGCCCGCCGCCTGCTCGCCCCCGTGCTGCTGCTGGCCTTCGGCCTCGGCCTGCACGCGCAGTTCCACACCGGGCCGAACGCCAAGGAGCCGTGGCGCGACGTGGTGGAGCGGATCCGGCCGGCGCTCGACCGCGGCACGACCGTGGTGCTGGGGCCGGAGACCATCGCGATCAACATCCGGCAGTACGCGCCGGAAGGCGGCGAGCTGCACACCCTGGCCAGCGATCCGCCCGGCCGGCCGGACCGGATCGTGTCCTACATCTTCCCCACGCCGGAAATGGGGCGCACCGAGCTCGCGCGCCGCATCGCGGCCGGCGAGGAGACGGTGATGGTGCTGCGCAGCCTGGACCTCGACTCCCTCGCGCCGATGCTGGAGGGGCTGCCGACGCCCGCGTGGCGGCTGGACTGGACGTTCCGCGGCACGGTCAGGGTCGCCGTCCTCGGCTGGAATGGGCGACCGGACGAACCGCCGGGCAGTTGATTCCCCGGCGGCGGACCCCGGCGGCGCCGGGCGGCCCGGCGCGTCGGGGAAAGGCGGCCGCGCCAGGGGCGGCCGGCGGGCAAAGGCGGGGTGGAACGCGCGCCCGGCCGCCACCCCGTTCCGCCGCCGCCTGCCGGCGATCCGCCCTATCCCGGCTTCGCCTTCAGCCCAGCTTCGCCTTCAGCACCGCGTTGACCAGGGCCGGGTTCCCCTTGCCCTGCATCGCCTTCATGGTCTGGCCGACGAAGAAGCCGAACAGCTTGTCCTTGCCCGACCGGTACTCGGCCACCTTGTCGGCGTTGCCGGCCAGCACCTTGTCCACCACCGCCTCGATGGCGCCGCTGTCCGTCACCTGCTTCAGGCCGCGCCGCTCGACGATGGCGCCCGGGTCCTCGCCCGTCTCCACCATCGCCTCGAACACCTCCTTGGCGAGCTTGCCGGAGAGGGTGCCGTCCGCCATCAGGTCGAGCAGCGCGCCGAGCTGCCGCGCCGAGACGGGCGGATCGGCGATGTCGCGCTTCGTGCGGTTCAGCGCGGCGAAGAAGTCGCCCATCACCCAGTTGGCGGCCTGCTTCGGGTCCCGCCCGCGCGCCACCTCCTCGTAGAAGGCGGCGGTCTCCTTCTCCAGCACCAGCACGCCGGCATCGTAGGCGGAGAGGCCGAAATCGCGCATGTAGCGGTCGCGCCTCGCATCCGGCAGCTCGGGCAGCGCGGCCTTCAGCTCCGCCACCCAGGCCTCCTCCAGCACCAGCGGCGGCAGGTCGGGGTCGGGGAAGTAGCGGTAGTCGTGCGCGTCCTCCTTGGAACGCATGGAGCGCGTGGTGCCGCGCGCGGTGTCGAACAGGCGCGTCTCCTGGTCGACCGTGCCGCCCGATTCCCACACCTCGATCTGTCGGCGCGCCTCGGCCTCCACCGCCTGCATCACGAAGCGGATGGAGTTGACGTTCTTCACCTCGCAGCGCGTGCGGAACGGCTCGCCGTGCTTGCGCACGGAGACGTTCACGTCGGCGCGCATGGAGCCCTCGTCCATGTTGCCGTCGCAGGTGCCGAGGTAGCGCAGGATCTGCCGCAGCTTGGTCAGGTAGGCGCCGGCCTCCTCGGGGGAGCGCATGTCGGGCTCGCTGACGATCTCCATCAGCGCGACGCCGGAGCGGTTGAGGTCGATGAAGCTGCGGCTCGGGTCCTGGTCGTGCAGCGACTTGCCGGCATCCTGCTCCAGATGCAGGCGCGTGATGCCGATCTCCTTCGTGCTGCCGTCCGACAGCTCGACGGTGATGCGCCCCGCGCCCACGATCGGGTGGTAGAGCTGGCTGATCTGGTAGCCCTGCGGCAGGTCCGCGTAGAAGTAGTTCTTGCGGTCGAAGCGGCTGACCAGGTTGATGTGCGCGTTCAGCCCGAGGCCGGTGCGCACGGCCTGCGCCACGCACTCCTCGTTCGGCACGGGCAGCATGCCGGGGAAGCCGGCATCGACGAAGCTGACCTGGGAGTTCGGCGCGGCGCCGAATTCCGTGGCGGCGCCGGAGAACAGCTTGGCCTGGCTGACGACCTGGGCATGGACCTCCAGCCCGATCACCAGCTCCCAGGGGCCGGTCTCGCCCTCGATGGTGTAGCTCATGCGTGCGCCCTCACGGCCGGCAGCGCCCTGATGTCGGCGGCGCGCTCGATGGCGCGGCCGACGGCGAACACGGTTTCCTCGTCGAAGGGCTGGCCGATCACCTGCAGGCCGAGCGGCAGCCCCTTCGCGTCCAGCCCCGCCGGCACGGCGAGGCCCGGCAGGCCGGCGAGGTTCGCCGTCACCGTGAACACGTCGTTGAGGTACATGGTCACCGGGTCGTCGCTCGCCTCGCCGGCGGCGAAGGCGGCGGAGGGGGTGGCCGGCGTCAGGATGGCGTCCACCTCAGCGAAGGCCTGCTCGAAGTCGCGCCGGATCAGGGCGCGCACCTTCTGCGCCTTCAGGTAGTAGGCGTCGTAGTAGCCGGCCGAGAGCACGTAGGTGCCGATCAGGATGCGCCGCCGCACCTCGGCGCCGAAGCCGGCGGCGCGGGTGCGCTCGTAGAGGTCCTTGAGGTCGCCGCCCTGCTCGACGCGCAGCCCGAAGCGCACGCCGTCGTAGCGCGCGAGGTTCGAGGAGGCCTCGGCCGGGGCCACGATGTAGTAGGTGGGCAGCGCGTACTTCGTGTGCGGCAGGCTGATCTCCACGGGCTCGGCGCCCGCCTCGCGCAGCCAGTCCAGCCCCTGCTGCCACAGCCGCTCGATCTCGGCCGGCATGCCGTCGAGCCGGTACTCGCGCGGCACGCCGATGCGCAGGCCCTTCACGCCGCGCTCGCAGGCCGCGGCGAAGTCCGGCACCGGCAGATCGACCGAGGTGCTGTCCTTCGGGTCGAAGCCCGCCATGGAGCGCAGCAGGATGGCGCAGTCCTCGACGGTGCGCGCCACCGGCCCGGCCTGGTCCAGCGAGGAGGCGAAGGCGACGATGCCCCAGCGCGAGCAGCGGCCATAGGTCGGCTTGATGCCGGCGATGCCGCAGAAGGCCGCGGGCTGGCGGATCGAGCCGCCCGTGTCGGTCGCCGTGGCGCCGAGCGCCAGCCGCGCCGCGACGGCGGCCGCCGAGCCGCCGGAGGAACCGCCCGGCACCAGCTTCGCCTCCGGATCGCCCGCGCGCTTCCACGGGTTCTCCACCGCGCCGAAGGCCGAGGTCAGGTTGGCCGAGCCCATGGCGAACTCGTCGAGATTCGCCTTGCCGAGGAACACCGCGCCGTCGCGCAGCAGGTTGCCGCTGACCGTGCTCTCGTAGGGCGGCACGAAGTTGCCGAGGATGCGGCTCGCCGCCGTGGTGCGCACGCCCTTCGTGCAGAACAGGTCCTTGATGGCGAGCGGGATGCCCTCCAGCGGCCCGGCCTCGCCGCGCGCGATCCGTTCGTCGCTCGCGCGCGCCTGCGCCAGCGCCTGCTCGGCGGTGACGGTGATGTAGGCATTCAGGCGCGGGTTCAGCGCCGCGATCGCGTCGAGATGCGCGCGGGTCAGCTCCTCGGCCGAGATCGCGCGCTCGTCCAGCGCGGCGCGGGCGCCGGCCAGGGTGAAGTCCGTCGGGTTCATTCCACCACCTTGGGCACGCCGAAGAAGGCGCCTTCGCGGTCCGGGGCCCGGTCGGGGGCGTTGGCGAGCACGGCATCGGGGATGCCGCCATCGGTCACCTTGTCGGCGCGCAGCCGCAGCGCGAGCTGGGTGCCGCCCTGGCCTCCCCCGGCCAGCGGCTCCACGCCTTCCGTATCGACCGCCTGCAATTGCTCGATCCAGCCGAGGATGCCGTTCAGCTCGCCCTGCACCCGGGCGACGTCCTGCTCCTCCAGCCGGATGCGGGCGAGCGAGGCGATGCGGCGCACGGTGGTCGGGTCGAGCGACATGTCTCTCGTTTCTGGAACTCTTGGGGTTGGGAAGGGGCCGGACCATAAACACCGCCATGCCCCTGTTCAACCTGCCCGACCTGCGCGCCGCCCTGACCCGCGACCAGCGGCTGATCGGCCTCGACTTCGGCACGAAGCTGATCGGCGTGGCGCTCTCCGACGTCTCCTGCCGCCTCGCCACCCCCTACGGGACGCTGAAGCGCGGCAGGCTGCGCGACAACGCGGCCGAGATCGCCGCCATCGCCCGCAAGGAAGGGGCGGGGGGGCTGGTGGTGGGCCTGCCCCTTTCCATGGACGGCTCCTTCGGCCCGGCGGCGCAGCGGGTGAAGGACTGGACGCTCGCCCTCTCCGAGGCGACCGGCCTGCCGGCGGCGCTGAAGGACGAGCGGCTCAGCTCGGCGGCGGTGAACCGGACGCTGATCGGCGAGGCCGACCTCAGCCGCGGCAAGCGGGCGGCGGTGGTGGACCGGGCGGCGGCGGCCTGGATGCTCCAGGGGGCGCTCGATTCCCTGGGGTGATTCCCCGGGACGATCGCCCGGGACGATCCCGTGGGGCGATCCCGTGGGGGGTTGAGTCGATCCCCGGTCAGGCCGCGGGCCGGCATGCCTCCCGCCGCCGACCGGCGTAACGGCGGGGCCGCGCACGCGAAGGTGAGGCGGCGGCCTCGTTGCGGAACGTCCTTCGCGGCCGCGAAGAAAGGACGCGATTCCCCGCCATCCGACCTCTGAAACAGTTCCGCGCCGTCATCGCGCCGCCCCGTTTGTGCCACGAACCCGCAACCCGCCTCGTGCATACGACCTGCGTCCACGCCGTCCCGGCGGTACCCGCGTCGCCAGCAGGCGGGCGGTGCCGCGCCATCGGCGTGGGACGCAAGGCCCGGGCGACCGGGCCAGGGAGTTCCTGTCTTGTCCGACCAGATCGCCATCCACGCCCACGGCGCCCGTGACGGGTCGCCGTGCTTCGATACCTTCCTCGTCGACGCGCCGGCCGGACTGGCCGGCGCGTCGGCGCCGGCGGCACTGCGCCCGGGCATGCCGGTCACCCTGCGCGCCGTGGCCGGCCGCGGCTGGCCGCGCTTCGACGTGTGGTGCGGCGCCGGCAAGCGGCTCGGCCGGCTGCCGCCGGCGGACGCGGCGACGCTCGGCACCGTCTCCGGCCAGGGCAGGACCCTGTCCGGGGAGATCTCCGCGCTGGTGCCGACGCGGCTCGGCTCCCGCATCCACCTGCGGATCGCGCTGCCCGAGGCAGCCTGATACGGCCCCGCCCCCAGGCCCAGGCCCCGGCCCCCGGTGCCGGGTGCGGGCGGCCCAGGTGATCGCGCGACGCCCGGGAGTCGTGGGAATCATGCCGGCCCGCCTTCGGGCCGACCGGCATGCGCCTCGGGGGCCGGAGGGGCGTCAGGCCCGGGCGGCCGGCGGTCCCCTCCCCGCCCGCCCCCTCGCCGGGAGGGCGCGGCCGCCCATATCGGCGGGATGGATGACAGCCCCCTGCTCGCCTTCCTGTCCGGCACCGGCCCGGACCATGCCGGCCGCCGCCTGGACGAGATCCTGGCGCGGGACGACGCATGGCTGGAGCATCGCCACGACTACATCCAGTGGCTGTTCCCGATCCCGACGCCGAGCGGCCCCAACCCGCTGGCGCCGGTGCTGACGCCGGCCGAGGCGGCGGCGGCGCGGGCGCGCCCCGAGGCGCTGGCCAATCTGCGCCGCTCGACCGACCGCATGCGCGCCTTCTACGCGGCGACGCGGCACTGGCGCGCCCCGCACGACCACAACCACCTGCGCATCACCCGCATCCTGCACTGCCTGCGGCTGCTGCCCGGCGCCGAGGCGGCAGCGGCGTTCCATGCCGGCATCCTGGCCCTGCTCGGCCCGGGCGGGGCGCCGGTGAACCGCGCCTCGCTGGATTTCTGGCGCCGGGCCGCCGCGGGCGGCTGAGGCGGCCCCGCCGGCCCGCCCAGTGTGCGCCTGGTGCGTGCGCCCAGTGCCTGCGCCCGGTGCCTGCGCCCGGTGCCCGCCGCCGGCGTCGCTCAGGCCGGCCGCGTGTGCGTCGCCATGGTGCGCTCGTCCATGCGCGCCTCGTAGCGCAGGCCGCGCCGCATGGCCCAGCTGTTGACCAGCTCGTGCAGCGGGATGATGGCGACGTCGTCGGCCACCATCTGCACGGCCTGCTGCAGCAGCCGCTCGCGCGCCGGGTCGTCCAGCGTGGCGACGGCGCGCTCGGTCAGCGCGTCCAGCGCGGGGTTGCTGTAGCGGCCGGAATTCGAGGCGCCGCGGCGCTTCGCGGGATCGTAGGTGCCGAGGATGTTGACCAGGGCGTAGGAGGCCTCGCCGGTCTGGCTGCCCCAGCCGATCAGCCGGATCGAGAATTCCTGCCGCGCCGAGCGCCCGGCGAAGCTTGCCCAGGGAATCGCCTCCACCTCGGTGCGCACGCCGATGCGGGTCCACATCTGCGCCACGGCCTGGGCGGTGCGGGCGTCGCCCGGATAGCGGTCGCTCGGGCTGTGCAGGGTCAGGCGGAAACCCTGCGGGAAGCCGGCCTCGGCCAGCAGGCGCCTGGCCTGCTCCGGGTCGTAGGGCGGCGCCGGCACGTCGGGGTTGTAGCCGAAGGTGCCGGGCGGCAGCCATTGCCCGGCCGGCTGCGCCGTGCCCTCCATCACCCGCTCGGCCAGTGCCTGGCGGTTGATGGCGAGGCTCAGCGCCCGGCGCACCCGCACGTCCAGGAACGGGTTGCGCGCGAGCTTCCTTCCCTCGTTGTCGGTGACGAAGGGCTCCTCGCCGGTGCGCGAGAAATCGGGGGCGAGGTAGATCAGGCGCAGCCCCTGGATCTGGGCGATGTCGATGCGCGGCTCGCGCTTCAGGCGCGGCAGGTCCGAGGAGGGCACCTGGTCGATCAGGTCCACGTCGCCCGAGAGCAGCGCCGCGGTGCGCGCGCCGTCGTTCAGGATGAAGCGGTAGTCCACCTTCTCCCAGGGCTCGGCCCCGCCCCAGTACCGGTCGTTGCGGAGCAGTTCCACCCGGTCGCCGGGGCGGAAGGAGACGAAGCGGTACGGGCCGGTGCCGATCGCCGCCTTGCCGCTGTTGTAGTCCTCGGTGGCCGCCCCCTCGGCGGCGTGGCGGGCGACGATCGAGACGCCGGCCATGTTGACCGGCAGCAGCGGGTCGGCGGCGGCGGTGTGCAGGCGCAGGGTCAGCGGGTCGGGGATCTCGACGCGGGTGATCGTGCGGACATAGCCGCCGAAGCCGCCCGGGCTGTTCGGCACGTTGGGCACGCGGCCGATGGTGAAGGCCACGTCGTCGGCGGTGAAGTCGCGCCCGTCGTGCCATTTCACGCCCGGCCGCAGCCTGAACTCCCAGAGCGTCTCCGACACGGGGCGCCAGCTTTCCGCCAGCCCCGGCTTCAGCCGCGCGCGGGCGTCGAAGGTGGTGAGGCTGTCGAAGATGTGCTGCGCGACCGAGATGTTGGGCGAGGCGTTGTAGAAGTGCGGGTCGATCGAGGTGGCCGGCGCGCCGGCGCCGATGGTCAGCACCGCGGCGCCGCCGGCCTGGCCGGCCCGGGCCCGCCGCGCGGCGCCCGCCAGAACCGTCCCCGCCAGCGCGGTCACGGCGGCCGCGCCGAGGACCCGCCGCCGGGACGTGCCTGCCGGGGATGCGTCGTCGCGGGATGCGTCGCAGCGGGATGTGTCGTCGCGGGGTGTGTCGTCGCGGGGTGTGTCGTCGCGGGATCGGCCGCCGGAAGGGTTCGCGGGAAGCGTGTCGATCGGCGGCATGCGTCGTCTCCGGCGGCGATGCGTCAGCCTAGCTTGGCCCCGGAGCGGCTGCTACCATTCCGCCATGCGGTGTTGCACGGCGCTCGGTGCCCGGGACCACTGGCGGTACGACGCCCCGGCGGATGCGGGCGTGCCGCCGCGCGCCGCCCGCCCGGTCCGCCATCCTCCGGCCGGCCATGGGATGTCGCACGACCGGATGGCCGCGGCTTGACCGCCTTCCTGCTGCGCCGGCTGCTGCAGGCGGCCTTCGTGATGCTGGCCATGTCGGTGCTGGTGTTCCTCGGCGTCTTCGCCATCGGCGACCCGGTGGAGATCCTGGTCAGCCCGCAGGCCGACCAGGCGGAGCGGGCGCGGATCATCGCCGATCTCGGCCTCGACCGGCCGCTCTGGGAGCAGTACCTCCACTTCCTCGGCAACGCGCTGCGCGGCGATCTCGGCCGCTCCTTCGCCTACAACGAGCCGGCGCTGCGGCTGATCCTGCACCGGCTGCCGGCGACGCTGGAGCTGGCCGCCTCGGCCATGCTGATCGCCCTCGTGATCGGCCTGCCGCTCGGCCTCTTCGCCGGGCTGCCGCCGCGCACCCTGCCGCTGCGCGTGATCGTGCTCGTCGCCGGCCTCTGCTTCTCGCTGCCCGCCCTCTGGCTCGCGCGGGTGCTGCTCGACCAGCTTCCCGGGGGGGCAGGGCCGGCCGCCGCGGCCGCGCTCGCCCTCCTCGCCCTCGGGCTGCCGGCCGGCCTCGCCGCCGGGGTGCTGCCGCGCGACCTGCCGGCGCGCGCCATCATGGCCGGCTCGATCCTCGGCTTCTCGCTGCCCACCTTCTGGGTCGGGCTGCTGCTGATCATGGTGTTCGCGGTGCAGCTCGGCTGGCTGCCCTCCACCGGGCGCGGCGCGACCGTCGCGGTGCTCGGCGTCGAGTGGAGCTTCCTGACGGCGGACGGCATCGCGCACCTGATCCTGCCCGCCCTCAACCTCGCGCTGTTCAACATCAGCCTGATGGTGCGGCTGGTGCGCGCGGGGGTGCGCGAGACCATGCTGACAGAGTTCGTGAAGTTCGCCCGCGCCAAGGGCCTGTCGCCGCGCCGGATCGTGCTGGTGCACGTGCTCAAGGCGATCATGATCCCGGTGGTGACGGTGCTCGGGCTGGAATTCGGCCAGACCGTGGCCTTCTCCGTGGTGACGGAGAGCGTCTTCGCCTGGCCGGGCGTGGGCAAGCTGATCGTGGACAGCATCTACCAGCTCGATCGCCCCGTGATCGTCGCCTACCTGATGCTGATCGTGCTGCTGTTCATCCTGATCAACCTCGCGGTCGACCTCGCCTACTCCCTGCTCGACCCGCGCGTGCGGCTCGGAGGGCGCGCTTGAGCGGCGCCGCGCTCGCGCCCGACGAGACGCCGCTGCGCCGCTTCCTCGCGGACTACGCCGCCTCGCCTCTCGCCCTGCTCGGCCTGCTGCTGCTGCTGCTGATCGCGGCGGCGGCGATCCTCGCCCCCTGGATCGCGCCGCAGGACCCCTACGACCTCGCCCAGCTCGACATCCTGGACGGCAAGCTGCCGCCCGGCTCGCCGGCCGGCGCCGGCTTCACCTACTGGCTCGGCACCGACGACCAGGGCCGCGACATGCTCTCGGGCATCCTGTACGGGCTGCGCACCAGCCTCGGCGTCGGGGCCGGCTCGGCGGTGCTGGCCGGGATCGTGGGCGGCGCGCTCGGGCTGCTCGCCGGCTACGCGGGCGGGCGGACCGACGGCGCCATCATGCGCGTGGTGGACCTCCAGCTCTCCTTCCCGGCCATCCTGGCGGCGCTGATGATCCTCGCCTGGCTCGGCAAGGGGGTCGCCAACGTGGTGCTGGCGCTGGTGCTGGTGGAATGGGCCTACTACGCCCGCACCGTGCGCGGCTCGGCGCTGGCCGAGCGGCAGCGCGACTACGTGGAGGCGGCGCGCGGCCTCGCCCTGCCGGCCTGGCGCGTCCTGTTCCGCCACCTGGCACCCAACTGCGCACCCACCTTCATCATCGTGCTGACCATGCAGATGGCGCGCGCCGTGGCGCTGGAGGCGACGCTCTCCTTCCTCGGCCTCGGCGTGCCGATCACCGAGCCCTCGCTCGGCCTGCTGATCGCCAACGGCAGCGAGTACATGCTGGCCGGCCAGTACTGGATCTCCTTCTATCCCGGCCTCGCCCTGCTGCTGACCATCGTCGCCGTCAACCTCGTGGGCGACCACCTGCGCGACGTGCTGAACCCGAAGCTGCAGGCATGAGCGGCGCGTCGCCACTCGCGCCGCCAGCCGTGTCGCCATCCGCCGGCCCCACGCTGGAGGTGCGCCACCTCAGCACGCACTTCCTCACCCGCGCCGGCGCGCTGAAGGCGGTGGACGACGTCTCCTTCAGCATCGGGCGCGGCGAGGTGCTCGGCCTCGTCGGCGAATCCGGCTCGGGCAAGACGGTGACGGGCTTCTCGCTGCTCGGCCTGGTCGACCCGCCCGGCCGCGTCGTCGGCGGCGAGATACGCTTCCGCGGCGAGAACCTGGTCGGGCTGCCGGAGGAGCGGATGCGGCACCTGCGCGGCAACCGCATCGCGATGATCTTCCAGGACCCGATGATGACGCTCAACCCGGTCCTGCGCATCGACACGCAGATGATCGAGACGGTGCTGGCGCACGCGCCGCGCCTCTCGCGCGCCGAGGCCCGCGCCCGCTGCCGCGACGCGCTCGGCCAGGTCGGCATCCCGAGCCCGGAGGAGCGCCTCTCCGCCTACCCGCACGAATTCTCGGGCGGCATGCGCCAGCGTGTGGCCATCGCCATCGCCCTGCTGCACCGCCCCGACCTCATCATCGCCGACGAGCCGACCACGGCGCTCGACGTCACCATCCAGGCGCAGATCCTGGCCGAGGTGCAGTCGCTCTGCGCCGGGTACGGCACCAGCCTGCTCTGGATCACCCACGACCTCTCGGTGGTGGCCGGCCTCGCCGACAGCCTCGCCGTGATGTACGCCGGCCGCGTGGTGGAGACCGGGCCGGTGGACGCGGTGCTGGACGCGCCGCTGCACCCCTACACCGCCGGGCTGATCGGCAGCGTGCCCAGCCGCAACCGGCGCGGCGCGCCGCTGCGCCAGATCCCGGGCCTCACGCCCTCGCTGCTCAACCTGCCGCGCGGCTGCGCCTTCCGCGCCCGCTGCCCGCGCGCCGACGCGGTGTGCACGGCGCCGCCCGCGCTGGACGAGAAGCGGCCGGGGCGCTTCGCGCGCTGCTTCCACCCGCACGGGGAGGAGGACGGCGATGCGGGGTGACGTTCGGGGCTTCCCCCCGGACCCCATCCGTTTTTCGGCCTCGCCGGTTGGGACGGCGAGGCTCCTGATGGAACGGGGGGTTCCAGGGGGGCTTCGCCCCCTGGCGCTTTCTTCCTTTCCCCCATGAACGCCCTCCCCATGGTGCAGCTCGACGGCGTCTCCCGCCGCTTCGAGCGTCGTCTCGACCTCGCCGGCCGCCTCGCCCGCCGCCTCGGCGCCTCGCTGCGCGACGAGGTGGTGCATGCCGTGGACGGGGTGGACCTCGCCATCCGTCGCGGCGAGGTGCTGGGGCTGGTAGGCGAGTCCGGCTGCGGCAAGTCCACGCTGGGGCGCATGGTGGCGGGGCTGCTGCCGGTCTCGGGCGGCACCATCCGGCGCGAGGGGCGCGACATCGCGACGCTCGGGCGCCGCCAGCGCCTGCGCACGCAGATGATCTTCCAGGACCCCTACGCCTCGCTCAACCCGCGCCTGCGCGTCGGCCAGATCGTCGGCGAGGCGCCGCTGGTCCACGGCCTCGTGCCGCGCGCCGGCGTCGAGACCTACGTCGAGGAGCAGCTCCGCCGCGCCGGGCTCGATCCCGCGCTGCGCCGGCGCTTCCCGCACCAGTTCTCCGGCGGCCAGCGCCAGCGCATCGGCATCGCCCGCGCGCTCGCCGTGCAGCCCGATTTCCTGGTCTGCGACGAGGCGGTGGCGGCGCTCGACGTCTCGATCCAGGCGCAGATCCTCAACCTGTTCATGCGCCTGCGCCGCGAGCTCGACCTCACCTACCTCTTCATCAGCCACGATCTCGGCGTGGTCGAGCACCTGTCGGACAGGGTGGCCATCATGTATCTCGGCCGCGTGGTGGAGGAGGCGCCGGTGGCGGCGATCTTCGGCCGGCCGAACCATCCCTACACCCAGGCGCTGCTGGCGCAGGTGCCGCGCATCGAGGCACGCCGGCGCGCCTTCGCGGGCATCCGGGGCGAGTTGCCCTCGCCGCTGCGCCCGCCGCCCGGCTGCCATTTCCATCCGCGCTGCCCGCACGCGCTGCCGCGCTGCGCCGCCGAGCGCCCGGCGCTGCGCGAGGTGGCGCCGGGACACCGCAGCGCCTGTCACCTCAACGATTCCCCATGAAGATGCGACAAGTGAAGGCGCGGCACCGGATGCGACCCTGGACGACCCGTTCCGCCCTGCTGCTTCCGGCGCTGGCGGCGCTGCTGCTGCTGGCCGCGTGCCGGACGACGCCGATGGCGCCGGGCGGCACGCGCGAGCGGCCGCTCGGCGAGGCGCTGCCGCCGCCCGACCTGCGGCAGCCGGCGCGCTGAGCGTCGCGGCACGGCCGCGCCAGGCATTGCGGCGCAGCCGCGCCAGGCATTGCGGCGCAGCCGCGCCGGGCACCATGGCGCAGCCGCGCCGCCTTGCGGCACGGCACGACGCCTTCCATGCTGCGACGCATCGCCGGAGAGGAGTGTCGCGCTTGTATTCCACCCTTCCCGTCCCAGAGGGCGGCTACCGCTTCATCCCCGCCGTCTACCAGTATTCCGGCGGCGTCGCCGCCGAGCCGGGGTTCCGCATCGAGCGCGTGCGCTTCGCCGAACCGGTGCCGGTCGAGGCCGGCTTCGCCGCCATCGCCGCCCTGCTGGAGGCCGCCGGCCGTCCGAAGGCGGCCTTCTGCGCCTGCGAGCTCCGCTCGCCCGAACCCTTCACCGAGCAGGGCTTCCGCGACTTCAACGGAATCTACGGCCGCGTGCTGGAGGAATGGGGCCTCTTCCGCGACGGGAGGAACCCGGTCGCCCGCTCCAACGTCTGCCCCGAGGTGTCGCCGCCCGCGGTGCCGAGCTTCCACGCCTTCGCCTACACCGTGCCCGACCCGTCCGCGCCGCCCTCCTTCGTGGTGGCCGGCAGCGGCGAGTCCGAGGAAGGCCACGCCAACTACCGGGACCATGTCGTGGCGCTCGACGACCTTTCGCCGGACGGCATCGCCGCCAAGGTGCGCTGGGTGCTGGGCGAGATGGAGCGGCGCATGGCCGCCCTCGGCGCCGACTGGCAGGCGACGACCGGCGTGCAGATCTACACCGTGCACGACTTCCACGCCGTCGTCGCGAACGAGCTGGCGGCGCGCGGCGCGGCACGGCACGGGCTCACCTGGCAGTTCTGCCGGCCACCGATCGTGAAGATCGAGTACGAGATGGACTGCCGCGGCGTCGCGCTGGAACGCGTGCTGCCACGCTGAGCCCGCTGCCGCACCGGGCCTGCCGCACGCCCGCTGCGACGGCGGGCGGATAGGTGGCGGCAGGCACGGATATTGCAACGCAGCAACACGATGCCATGGCGCCTGCATGCCCGCACGGGTGTCGCGCCGCGTGGCCTCCGTCGTGGCTCCACGGCAAGGGCGCCGCGATGCGCGTCGCCCCTTGTCGTGGAGCCGCCATGCCCATCACCCGTCGCCGCGCCACCCTGATGCTCGCGGGGCTGCCGGCCCTCGCGCGCGGCCGTGCCGCCTTCGCGCAGGCCGCGCCCGCCTGGTCGCCGAGCCGGCCGGTGCGCTGCATCATCCCGTTCACGCCGGGCGGCACCATGGATGTGGTGGTGCGGCTGGTGCAGGACCCGATGCAGCGCGACCTCGGCCAGCCCGTGGTGATCGAGAACCGGCCCGGCGGCTCCACCATCGTCGGCACGCAGGAGGTGATGCGCTCGCCGGCCGACGGCCACGCCATGATCATGGTGGCCAACAGCTTCGCGGCCAACATCACGCTGCGGAAGAGCCTGCCCTACGATTCGCTGCGCGACCTCGCGCCGGTCTGCATGACCTCGGTGGTGCCGCACGTGCTCTGCGTGCATCCCTCGGTGGCGGCTGATTTCGCGGCGTTCCTGGCGGCGGCCCGCCGGCCCGGCGACGGGCTCTCCTTCGGCTCCTACGGCATCGGCACCTCGAACCACCTCGGCGCCGAGCAGTTCAAGCAGGCCGCGGGGCTGAACGCGACGCACGTGCCCTACAATGGCGGGCCGCAGGCCACCACCGACCTGATCGGCGGCCGCATCCAGTTCATGTTCGCCAACCTGCCGGACATCCTGCAATCCGTGCGTGGCGGCGAGCTGCGCGCCATCGCCATCTCGGCCGATGCGCGGGCGCGCGAGCTGCCGGAGGTGCCGACCATGGCGGAGCTGGGCTTCCCGCTGGTGCTGTCGGACAGCTGGTTCGGCGTGCTGATGCGCAGCGACGTGCCGGCGGCGGCGCGGGCGCGGCTGGAGTCGGCCTGGATCGCCGCGCTGAACCGGCCGGAGGTGCGCGGGCGGCTGGAGGACCAGGGCTTCACCGTGCTGGCGAAGCCGGCGGCGGAATTCGGCAAGGAGATACGCCGCTACGCCGAGACCTACGCGGAGGTGATCCGGATGGGGAACATCCGGGTGGAGTGACCGGCCCGGGGCGCGGGGGCTTCGCCCCTGCGACCCCGGCAAGGGGCGCTGCCCTTGCATCCCCGCCAAGGGGCGAAGCCCCCTTGGAACCCCCATTCCAGGAAGGATGGCCTGACGGCCGTAACCTGCGGGACCAGGCGAACAGCGGTGCAGGCGGGCTTCGCCCTCCTGCCGGATGGGGTCGGGGGGAGGCAGAGCCTTCCCCAGGCGGATGAGATCCGGGAAAGGCGCAGCCTTCCCCGCCGGCCGTTCACCCAAGCGTGGCGCCCGCCCTCTCTTGCGGCGCGGCGCACTCTGTGGGCATCAACGGCCGAGGCCGCCGCCCGACCGGGACGGCAACGGCGGCGCGAGGGAGGGGCCGTTGCCGTCCTGCACCACGATCCGGCAGGGAGCCGGACCCACCACGGGCGAAACCCAGGCGGATGCCGGGGCGCAGGCGAGCCACGCAGCCGCGAGCCAGCCGGCCGCCGGCGCCACCTCCTTCTTCACCATCTTCCCCTCGATCATGCTGCCGATGTTCCTGGCGGTGATCGACCAGACCATCGTGGCCACCGCCCTGCCCGCCATCGCCGCCTCGCTCGGCGGCGTCGAGCGGCTGAGCTGGGTGGTGGTGTCCTATCTCGTCGCCACCACCATCGCCGCCCCGGTCTACGGCCGTCTCGGCGACGCGCTGGGGCGGCGGCGGATGATGCTGGTGGCGCTCGCCATCTTCATGCTGTTCTCGGCGCTCTGCGCCACGGCGCGCTCGGTGGAGATGCTGAGCTTCCTGCGCGTGCTCCAGGGCCTCGGCGGCGGCGGGCTGATGACGCTCTCCCAGGCCCTCATCGGCGAGGCGCTGCCGCCGCGCGAGCGCGCCCGCTACCAGGGCTACCTCGCCGCCGTCGCGGTCTGCTCCTCCACCTTCGGGCCGGTGGCGGGCGGCTTCCTGGCCGAGCATCTCGGCTGGCGCTCGATCTTCCTGGTGAACCTGCCGGTCGGGGCGCTCGCCATGCTGCTGACGCTACGTCTGCCCCGGCGCGGCGGCACGGGCGGCAGCCTGCGCTTCGACACGCTCGGCCTCGTGCTGTTCGTGCTGTTCGTCGCGCCGATGCTGCTGGCGCTGACCCTGGCGCAGCGGCTGGACTTCGCCTCGCTGCCCGCCATCCTGGGGCTGGTGGCGCTCTCCTGCTGCTCCTGCCTGCTGCTGCTGCGCCAGGAGCGCCGCGCGGCGATGCCGCTGCTGCCGCTCCGCCTGCTGCGCCAGCCCACCATCTGGCGCGCCGACGGCATGGCGATGTTCCACGGCGCGGCGCTGGTGGCGCTGTTCACCTTCCTGCCGATGTACCTGCGCGTCGTGCGCGGCGCCTCGGCCACCGAGACCGGGCTGCTGCTGCTGCCGCTGGCGGCGGGGATCGGCATCGGCTCGATGCTGACGGGCCGTCTCGTCGCCCGCACCGGGCGCACGGCGGTGTTCCCGACGGTCGGGCTCGCGGTGGCGACGCTGACCCTGCTCTGCCTCGCCCTGTTCGCCGGGCGTTTCAGCCTGCCGGCGCTGGTCACGCTGCTCGGCGTGAACGCGATCTTCATGGGCACGGTGATGGGCGTGGTGCAGGTGACGGTGCAGACCGCGGCGCCGCCGCGCGCGATCGGCGCCGCCGCCGGCTCCGTGCAATTCTCCCGCGCCGTGGGCGCCGCCTTCGGCACGGCGCTGGTGGGGGCGGTGCTGTTCGCCGCCCTGTCGCTGACCGATCCGCTGGCGGCCGCGCTGTTCAACCGGCTGGTGCGCGAGGGGCCGGCGGTGATGGCGACGCTCTCCACCGCGCAGCAGGTGCTGGTGCGGGACGAGATCGCCGGCGCCTTCTCGGCGGCCTTCGTGACCATCGCGGCGTTCACCGGCGCCGGGCTGGCCCTCGCGGCGACGCTGCCGATGCGCCGGCTGCCCTGAGACGGACGGCGTGCCTCGGCCGTTGCCGAGGCACGTCCGGGCTGGGCGAGGCACACCCGCCGCCTCGGAACGAGCGTCGGACCGAAGGCCGGGGCAGTTCCGGGGCGCGTGGTCCGGGGCGCGTGGTCCGGGGCCGGCGGGTCGCTCCCGGCCGTCAGCGCCCCGGCACCAGTTCGAACAGCAGCAGCACGCCGCGCTGGAAGGGCGATTCGTTGTCGTCCGACAGCAGCGCCACCACGGTGCGGCCGCCGAGCCGCGCCACCGACACGCCCTCGAAATTGTCGGCCGGCAGGGGCGGTTCCAGGCGCAGCAGGGTCTCCGCCTCCAGCACCGTGCCCGGCCCCGCCGCGGCCAGCGCCGCGGGCGGGATCCAGGCCAGCCGGCAACGGAAGCGCAGCCCGGTGCCGAGGCCGAAGCGGCGCTCCAGCACCAGCGCGCCGCCATCGGGCAGCGCCGCCACGTCGGAGGGCCAGTAGTCGGGCGGCGCCGGGCGGTAGTCGAGGCGGGTCCAGTCCACGCCGCCATCCGCCCTTGGCCGGCCGATCCATGCCGCCACGTTACCCGGCGTGGCGGCGGCGAGGCTTTCCGACAGGGCCAGCCAGCGCCCGTCCGCCAGCACCGCCAGCGATTCGAGGCCGCCGTTCAGCGGCGCGCGCGCAAGGCCCGGCGGCGCCTCGACATAGGTGCCGGGCGCGTCGAGGTCGCGATAGGCGCGGATGCGGTGCCAACGCTCGAACCCCACCAGCCAGCCGCCGTCCGGCAGGCGCGCGAGGCTCTCGGAGTCGGCGACGAAATGCTGGTCCAGGGGCGCCCCGGCGCCGTCGTGCAGCCTGCCGGTGTGCAGTTCCGCCAGCCCGACCGGGCGCGGCCCATCCAGCAACAGCCGCGCGGTGAACCAGGCGCCGTGGTCGTTGAGGACGGTGAGCCGCCCATCCGGTTCGAGGTGCAGGGCGGAGAGCCCGCCGAAGCCGATCGCCTGCCGCGACAGGGCCAGCCCGCCCAGGGGAAGGAGACGGGGCAGGAACGCCGGACGCGGCGCCGGCGCCGTCCCCGCCAGCGCGCCACCGGCCGGAAGCGGCGCGGCAGGCGGCATGGTGATGGGAAAGGGGACGGCGACCGCCTCGCCGGGATCGGGCAGGCCCCGGGCGCCGCAGCCGGCCAGCGCCAGCGCGGCGCCGAGCACCAGGGCGCGCCGGCCCGTCCCGGCCGGCGGCGGCACCTCGGGTCGACGGCGCTGCCGGCGCTGCCGGCTCAGGCGACCAGCGGCGCGCGCTCGGCGGCGGCGCGGGCCCAGGCGTTGGCCGCGTCCTCGTCGAACAGCTCGGCCAGCTTCTTCATCATGGTGCCGCCCAGCTCCTCGGCATCCACGATGGTCACGGCGCGGCGGTAGTAGCGCGTCACGTCGTGGCCGATGCCGATCGCGATCAGCTCCACCGCCTCGCGCGATTCGATCTCGCGGATCACCTCGCGCAGGTGCCGCTCCAGGTAGTTGCCGGGATTCACCGAGAGCGTGCTGTCATCCACCGGCGCGCCGTCCGAGATCACCATCAGGATGCGGCGGTGCTCCGGCCGGGCGAGCAGGCGGCGATAGGCCCACTGCAACGCCTCGCCGTCGATGTTCTCCTTGAGCAGCCCCTCGCGCAGCATCAGGCCGAGATTCCGCCGCGCGCGCCGCCAGGGCGCGTCGGCCGCCTTGTAGATGACGTGGCGCAGGTCGTTCAGGCGGCCCGGGTTGCGCGGCTTGCCCTCCTGCACCCAGCGCTCGCGGCTCTGCCCGCCCTTCCAGGCGCGGGTGGTGAAGCCGAGGATCTCGGTCTTGACCGAGCAGCGCTCCAGCGTGCGCGCCAGGATGTCGCAGCACATGGCGGCGACGGTGATCGGGCGGCCCCGCATGGAGCCGGAATTGTCGATCAGCAGGGAGACGACGGTGTCGCGGAAATCCGCCTCGCGCTCGCGCTTGTAGGAGAGCGCGAGCGTCGGCGTCGCCACCACGCGGGCGAGGCGGGAGACGTCGAGCAGCCCGTCCTCCAGGTCGAACTCCCAGGCGCGGGCCTGCTGCGCGAGCAGACGGCGCTGGAGGCGGTTGGCGAGCTTGGAGACGACGCCCTGGAGGTGCGAGAGCTGCTGGTCGAGCTGCTGGCGCAGCCGGCCCAGCTCGTCGGCGTCGCAGAGGTCGTCGGCGCCGACCTCCTCGTCGAACTGTTTCGTGAAGGCGCGGTAGGTCTGGGTGTCGTCGGTGGCGGGCACCTCGCGGCGCTGCTGCGGGCCGCCCGGGCGGTCCTCGCCCTCGGCGGTGGCGCCTTCCTCGTCGGATTCCTCGGCCTCCTCCTCGGAGGCCTCGCCCTGCATCGCCTTGGGCTGGGCGCCGAGCATGCTGTCGCTGTCCTGCGACTGCGCCTCGCCCTCGGAGGAATTGTCCTGCTGGGAGGTGGATTCGGCCCCCTCCTCGCCCTCGTCCTGGTTCTCGTCCGGCTCCGCCTCGACCTCCGCCTCGACCAGGTCCAGCGCCTGGAGCAGCTTGCGGGCGGCGCGGGCGAAGGCCTCCTGGTCGTCCTGCGCCGTGGCCATCTCGGCGAGGGCGGTGTCGGCCCGCTCGCCCAGCGTGTCGCGCCAGAGGTCGAGCACGCGGTTCGCCGCGGCCGGCGCCGGGGTGCCGGAGAGGCGCTCGCGCGCCAGCAGGGACAGCGCCACGGGCAGCGGCAGCTGGTCCTTGCGGGTCATGCGGTCGTAGCCCTCGGCCTCGCAGAGATCGGCGAGGCGGGCGTCCAGGTTGGCGGCGACGCCGGCCATGTGGCGCGAGCCCACCACCTCGACGCGGGCATCCTCCAGCGCGTCGAACACCTCCTTGGCCTCGCGGCGGGGCGGGGTGCGGGCGGCGTGCAGCGCGTCCGAGTGGTGGCGCAGCTTCAGCGCGATGGCATCGGCGGCGCCGCGCAGCTTGGCCATCTCGGCGGGCGGCAGGGTGCGCGTCGGCAGCGGCAGGCGGGCGCGCTTGCCGGCGAGGCCGGAAGGGCCGGGCTGGAAGGCGACCTGGACGTCGTTCTGGTGCGCGATGGCGCGCAGCGCGCCGGCGGTGGCGCGCTTGAACTCCTCCTGGCGCGTGACGTCCTTGTTGCTGCTCATGCCCGCCTTGGTCTCCATGGGCCGGGGCGGGGGGCTTCGCCCCCTGCGACCCCCACCAAGGGGCGCCGCCCCTTGGATCCCCGCCGGGGGCGAAGCCCCCCGGACCCCCCATTCGGGAAAGGCACCCGGGGCGTTCGAACCGACGGGACCGAACGAAAAGAGGTCCAGGAGGGCCTCGCCCTCCTGGCGGGTGGATACCCAAGGAGGGCAGAGCCCTCCTTGGAAAGGGCGCCGGAAGCTATCCCGCCTTGCGGAGCAGCGCCCCGGTCGGCAGTTCCTCGTTGAAGCAGCGCTGGTAGTACTCGGCTACCGTGCTGCGCTCCGCCTCGTCGCACTTGTTGAGGAAGGTGAGGCGGAAGGCGAAGGCGACGTCGCCGAAGATGCGGGCGTTCTCGGCCCAGGTGATGACGGTGCGCGGCGACATGACGGTGGAGATGTCGCCGGCGATGAAGCCGGCGCGGGTCAGGTCGGCCAGCGCCACCATCGCCTCCACCTGCTTCTTCGCCTTGGGGTCGTTGCCGGCGCCCATCTTGGCCAGCACGATCGCCGTCTCCTGCCCGTGCGGCAGGTAGTTCAGCGTCGCCACGATGTTCCAGCGGTCCATCTGGCCCTGGTTGATCTGCTGGGTGCCGTGATAGAGGCCGGTCGTGTCGCCCAGGCCCACCGTGTTGGCGGTGGCGAAGAGGCGGAAATAGGGGTGCGGCCGTATCACGCGGTTCTGGTCGAGCAGGGTCAGCTTGCCCTCGACCTCCAGCACGCGCTGGATCACGAACATCACGTCCGGGCGGCCGGCGTCGTACTCGTCGAACACCAGGGCGCAGGGGTGCTGGAGCGCCCAGGGCAGGATGCCCTCGCGGAACTCCGTCACCTGCTTGCCGTCCTTGAGGACGATGGCGTCCTTGCCGATCAGGTCGATGCGGCTGATGTGGCTGTCGAGGTTGACGCGGATGCAGGGCCAGTTGAGCCGCGCCGCCACCTGCTCGATATGGGTGGACTTGCCGGTGCCGTGGTAGCCCTGGACCATGACGCGCCGGTTGAAGGCGAAGCCGGCCAGGATCGCCAGCGTCGTGTCCTTGTCGAAGCGGTAGGCGTCGTCGATCTCCGGCACGTGCTCCGTGCGCGTGGAGTAGGCCGGCACCTCCAGGTCGATGTCCGTGCCGAACACCTCGCGGGCGTTGACCGTGATGTCCGGGGTGTCGATCGCCGAGGTGGGACGGACCTCGGCCGAGGTTGCAGCCAGTGTTGCGACCTTGTTCATCGGCATCGCTCTGCTTGGTGTCTGGAAGTCTATGACGGGTGCGTGGCGCCCGCTAGAGCGGATCGCCGGAGGGCGGGTACGCCCGGGGGCGCGAATCCGCTCTGAAAACAACGAGCTAGGGCAGGCCGTCCGGGCCGGCGGCCTGCCCTAGCCGGTCGCCGCCGCGGCCGCCCCGTTCATCCGGGGGTCGAGCCGGTGGCGCAACAGCGTGTAGGCACGGTTGATGTCCTTCAGCCTCTCCTCGGCGGCGCGGTCGCCGCCATTGGCATCCGGATGATGCCGCTTGGCGAGGTCCTTGTAGCGGGTGCGCAGGTCCGGGAAGGCGACGGGCCAGTGCAGCCCGAGAACGTCCAGCGCGGCCCGCAGTTCGGGGGGCGCGTCCTCGCGGGCGCTTTCCGCCTTCGGCTCCGGCGGGCGGCGGCGCACGCCCTCGGCGAACAGGCCGAGGGGGTCGCGCAGCAGTTCCGCATCGATCCGGGCGCGGCTGCCGAGGCGGCCCAGCGGCCAGGTCGGGCGCTGCCAGGTGGTGTCGCCGCGCAGTTCCGCCTCGATCTGGCTCGGCGGCATGCCGCGGTAGTAGTCCCAGGACTGGTTGTAGGCGCGGACGTGGTCGAGGCAGAACCAGTACCACTGACGCAGCCTGTCGCGCCCCTGCGGCGCGCGGAATTCGCCCAGCGCCGCGCAGCCCGGCGCGTCGCAGGGACGGTTCGGGCTGTCCGGGTCGGGGGCATGATAGCGGAGGCGTTCGCCACGGCGGGCCATCCGCGTGTTATGGGCGGCGCTTCCGGGGTGCGCAAGCGCGGGCGGCGACGGCCGGGCGAAGGATCGGGAAGAGGGTGATGCCATGGGAACCGAGCGGAACGGACCGATGCCGGCGGAAGCCGTGACGGCGGACGGGGAGACGCGCGCCGGGCGCATCCGCACCGCCCTGGCGGCCGCCTTCGCACCGGCCGAGATCAGCCTGGTCGACGACAGCGCCCGCCACGCGGGGCATGCCGGGGTGCGGCACGCGGCGCGCGGGCCGGCGGCGGCGGGAGAGACGCACTACACCGTCCAGGTGGTCTCGCCGGCCTTCGACGGCCAGACCCGCGTGGCACGGTCGCGCGCCGTGCATGCGGCGCTGGAACGGGAGTTCGGCAGCGGCCTGCACGCGCTGTCGCTGCGGCTGCTGACGCCGGCGGAGGCGGCGCGCCGGGGCTGAGGCGCCGGCGGCCGCGCGGCGGCCAGACGACCGGCGGGGGTGCCAGCGGGGGTGCCAGCGGGGGTGCCAGGGGGGGCGAAGACCGGCGATCCCTTCCCCGCGCGCCGGCCGACGCCGCACGCGATGCCGGCCGGGGCTGGCCGGGACCGATGCCGGCCGGCGTCAGTCCGCCGCCTGCGGCACCGCGGGGATCCCGGGAGAAGCCTCGGCGACGGCCCCGGGAGCGCCGCCGGGGACGGAGGCGGGGGCGGCTGCCGGCGACCCCTCCCCCGCCGCCTCCCCGGGCCAGCGGCGGCGCACCACCGGACTGTCCGGCGCATAGGCGTGGCAGGTGCCGAGCAGGGCGTTGCGGCCGGCCGCCGCGGCCGCCGGGTTCCCCGCCTCGCGCTCCAGCCGGACCGGGTAGAGGGTCTGGAAGGCCACCGTCGCCATCTGCGCCAGCACCTCGCGCAGATGGGTGCAGCCCTGGACGCCGCCGACCCGCTCCCCCACGGCACGGTTGAAGCCGGGACCGATGCGCAGCCCCGCGAGGCGGGCGAAGTTCGGCGCCGCCTCGGGACAGATGGCATAGGGGGAGTGGTCGGTGGCGGCCTCGCAGGCGATCACGGTCAGGCGCTCGTCCACCGTCAGGCGCAGCCACATGCCGTGCAGGGGCTCCCCGGGCGCCACGTGGGGGCGATCGGGGGTGGCGAAGCCGTAGGACTTGGTGTCGGCGAGTTGCGCCTCGATGTCGAACAGCCCGTCGGCACGCTGGTAGCCGTGGATGTCGATGAGGCGGCGGTGGAGCGGCTCCCGCGGGGCGGGGGCGGAGAGAGGCATGTTCCCTCCATCGTTCATGTTGCGGCGCGAGATGGAAGACGGGGATATGGCAGCCGCGACGGCGCGAGGCCAGGGCATGCGCGCCGGAAAAGGATATCGGTGCCGGAACGGCAACGGCCCGGGCCGCCTCCAGCCTTCCTTCATCATTGGCTGCCAGGATCGTCCCTTCGACGCGCCGTGGCGGCGCCGGCGGACGGGCGGAGCGCACAGCCTTGCAAGCGGTGGCCGGGGATCGATCGGAGGCGGACGGGGCGGCGGCATCGCCCGCCCCCCTGCCCGATCCGCGCGGCTTCGACCCGGTGCGCTTCCCCGGCCAGGGCCGGGAGGCCTGGCCGCCGCGCCGCTTCGACTTCACCCTGCCCTGGCTCGGCGCCCATCTCCTGCGCTTCGAGCGCGACGCCGCCGGCGGCATCTGCGCCGTCCGCCGGTGCGAGCATCTGCGGCTGGTGGTGGACTTCGAAGCCGCGCACCTCGCCCTGGACGTGCCGGTCGGCAGCCGTGACTTCCGGCTGCTGCGCCTCGTGCCGGCGGCCCTGCGCTTCACCGAGACGGTGGCCGCCGGCGATCCGGTGCCGCGTGTCCTGACCCTCGACGAATCGCTGCCGCCGAACGGGCGGCATCTGCGCGACGCGACGCTGCTGCTCCTCGACGCCGTGGCGGCCCTCGGCGACCGGATGGGCCCGCAGGCGCGGGCCCTGGGCGAGGCGCTGCGGCGGCTGCCGCCAGGGGCCGGGCTGATGGAGCGCGCCCTGGCCGCCCGCTTCATGCGTGGCGACCTCGACATCGATCTGGTCGGCCCGCTGGCCCGCCGGGTCCAGCGCCTGGCCGAGGCGAATGCCCGTGTGATGGCGGCGGTGGCGACCCAGCCCGACTACCGCGCGATGGAACGCATGCTGGTCACCACCCGGGACGCGATGCGGGACAGCCGGCACCGCCCGGACGGCCTGCTGCTGCGCGCGCTGGACACGCTGGCCGGCAGCATCGACCGGCCGCGCCGTGCCGCCGAGGCGCTGCGCCAGCGTGCCGTGACGGCGCTGCGCGAGGCGGCTGCCGGCGGCGCCCTGCAGGCCGGACCGGGCCGGCACCGGTCGGCCGGCGCGGACGATGACTTCGGAAGCCTGCTGGCCGAGCAGGAAACGCTGCGCGGCAGGCTGCTCGAACTGGCGAGCTTCTGGCAGCGCGTGGCCGCCGCCTGGCTCGCGGTGGACCCGGAAACCACGGAACGGCGGGAGGTGGAGGCGCTGGCCCGCAACGCCATCCTGCGGCTGCAGCTGCATGCGCTGTACCGGCCGCCCGAAGGGCCCGCCGCCGGGTAGGCCGGATCGGGGAGGCGGCGGCCGGGGAGGTGCGCGGGTGCCGGGACCGCGCCGTGCCTGGGGCGGACGTCGTGGCGGCGGCCACGGTCCCCGGCCCATCGAGCCGGCGTCACGACCCGTGGCGCCAGCCGCGCCGAGCCGGCCGGCGCCCGGAGCCGTTCCGGCCTGACCGCATCAGGCGAAAACGGCTACAACCTGCTGATTCGGCGCAGTTTCCGAGCCGCCGGGCGCGTGCGCTCAGCTTGAAAGTGCCCTGGCGAGGACCGGGGCCTGCGATGGATGGGCCTCGTCGGTCCGCGGCACCACGGCCAGGGGACGGGCGCCGGCCGGCAGGTCGAGCGGAAGGCAGACCCGGAACAGGCTGCCCCGGCCGGGCGCGCTCTCCACCGCGATGGTGCCCCCCATCAGCCCGACCAGCATCTGGCAGATCGACAGGCCGAGGCCCGTGCCGCCGTGCTGGCGCGCCGTGCGGCCCCTGCCCTGCACGAAACGGTCGAACACCCGCCCCAGCTGCTCCGGCTCGATGCCCGGGCCGGTGTCCTCGACCTCCAGGATCAGCTCGAGGCCGCCGCTCTGCAGGCGATGGGAGGCGCGCAGCGTGACCATGCCCTCCTCGGTGAACGAGACGGCGTTGGCCAGCAGGTTGTCGAGCACCTGCCGCAGCCGGACGGGGTCTCCGCGCACCCAGCGCGGCAGGTCGGGCGCCTCGACCGTCTGCAGCCACAGCCCCTTCTTCTCGGCCAGCGGCCGCACCGGGCCGACGGCGTCCCGCAGCAGGGCCGGCAGGTCGAGGTCGACCGGCGCCAGCACGAGGCGGCCTTCCTGCAGCCGGGCGTGGTCCAGCAGGTCGCCGAGCAGCGTGTTGAGCGCGCGGCCGGTGCGCGCCTGCTCCTCCACCCAGTGGCGCTGCTGCGGCGTCAGGGTGGAGCGGGCGAGCAGCTCCGTGCAGCCGAGCAGGCCCTGCAGCAGGGTACGCAGGTCGTGGCTCACCATGGCGACCCACTCCTCCCGCTGCCTCGCCTCGCGGTGCGCGCGGCGGGCGCGCTCCGCCAGGACCCGGCCACGCTGCCGGCTGCGCCCCAGCATCCGCCACAGGCCCAGGCACACCAGAAGGGAGAGCGCGAGCATGGCCAGCACGCCCCCCCAGGCCCAGGACGACGAGACCTGGCAGGACGCCGTCGCGGCGTCGCACGCCGCTCCGGCCCTGCCGGCCGCAGCCGGCAGGGCCAGGAAGGACAGCAGGAGCAGGCAAGGGGAAAGGGACGATCGCACGGCTGCGCGCCGCCTCGCGGCGGCCCCCTCGTGTCCTGGTTGCAATTCGACCATCACCATGCCGCGGATGGACCTGCCATGAGCCGGTCCACCCTAAAAACTGATACGGTGACAATTAAGTACGATTTTATGGCACGGTTTTCCCAATGAGACAATCGTTGATTATATATGGACTACCCCCCGCCATTACGGGTTAGACGGCACCGGCGGAACGACCCTGCCCGGCCGGGGACCGGCCGCGCCTGCGGCGGAGCAGGCTCTCCCCGCCGCCGAGGGCCGGGGCGGGGCGGGCACGCCGGCGCTTGACCAGCCGGGCACCGCAGGGCCACTTGCCTGCAACGACGCTCCCGTGATCCAACTCCCGATGCCGCCAGCATGCCGACGGATCGGGGGAGGTGGCGTGGCGCGGAGTCGCGCGCCAGATCGTGCCCAGGCAGCAGCGGCCTGACCGGTGGTCGACCATGAATGCATGGCGTCCTTCCCGGCCGCGCCGTGCCGGCGCGGCACCAGTGCGTGGTGGCCATCCGGCCTTCTGGAGAATTCGCTGCATGCGTCCTGCTGTCACGCGCTTGCCCCGGGGGTCGGTGGCCTCCCTGCTGCTCGTGCTGTCGTTGCTCGGCCCCGTCGCGCCGCGCGCGGCGCTGGCGCAGATGCCGGGCGCGGGCGGCCCCCCCGCGGTCGGCGTCATCACCGCCGCGCGCCGGCCGATCACCGAGAGCACGGAGTTCACCGGCCGCATCGAGGCGGTGAACCGCGTGGCGCTGGTCGCGCGCGTCACCGGCTTCCTGCAGCAGCGCCTGTTCCAGGAAGGCCAGGAGGTGAAGGCCGGCGAGGTGCTGTTCCGGCTGGAGCGGCCGCCCTTCGAGGCGCAGCTCGCCCAGGCCCAGGCCACCCTCGCCTCGGCCCAGGCGCAGGCCGCCAACGCCCAGGTGACGCTCGCCCGCGCCCGCCAGCTCGTGCAGACCTCGGCCGGCACGCAGGTGAACGTGGACAATGCCGTGGCGCAGGAGCGCACCGCGGCGGCCAACGTGCTCGGCGCCCAGGCGCAGGTGCGGGTGGCCGAGATCAACCTCGCCTACACCGACATCGTGGCGCCGGTGGACGGCCGCATCGGCCAGGCCGTGATCACCCCCGGCAACGTGGTCGGCCCGAACGCCGGCACCATCGCGACCATCGTCAGCCAGGACCCGATGCGCGTGGTGTTCACGGTCAGCCAGCGGCAGGCCCTGGAGCTGCGCAACCGCTACGAGAACCGCGGCGGCGTCAACGCCGTGGTGATCCGGATCCGGCTGACCGACGGGCGGATCTACGGCCAGTCGGGGCGGATCGAGTTCATCGACACGCAGATCGACCGCAGCATGGACACGCTGCTGATCCGCGCCCTGATCCCGAACCCCCGCCGCCAGCTCGGCAACGGCCAGACCGCCGACCGCGAGCTGATCGACGGCCAGTTCGTCACCGTGCTGGTGGAGGGGGCGGAGCCGGTGCAGGCGGTGCTGATCCCGCGCGCCGCCGTGCTGCAGGACCAGCAGGGCTCCTACGTCTTCGTGGTGGACCAGGAGGGCAAGGCGCAGCGCGCCGGCGTGCGGCTCGGTCGCAACATCGCCGAGATGGTGGTGGTCGATGACGGGCTGCGCGGCGGCGAGCGGGTCATCACCGAAGGCGTGCAGCGCGTCCGCCCCGGCCAGCCGGTGAACGCCCAGCCCGTGGCCGCGGCCCGCGTGCCCGGCGCGGCGCCCGGTGGGGGGCCCGGTGGGGGACCCGGTGGAGCGCCCGGCGGGACGCCGGGAGGGGGGACGGGGGGCGCGACGCCGGCCGGCGGCGCGTCTGCCCCGCCCCAGGGCGCCGGCCCAGGCCAGGGCGGCCCAGGGCAGGGAGGTTCCGGCCAGCAGCCCGCGGCCGGCGGCGCCACCCAGCAGCAGGGCACGGGCGGCAGCCAGGGACGGAACTGAGCCGATGATCTCCGCCGTCTTCGTCGACCGTCCCAGGCTCGCTATCGTCATCGCCATCGTGATGACGCTGGCGGGCGCCCTCGCCATGCTGCGCATCCCCGTGGCGCAGTTCCCGGACATCGTGCCGCCGCAGGTCTCGGTGACGGCCAACTACCCCGGCGCCTCGGCGGCGGTGGTGGAGGCGACGGTCGGGCAGATCATCGAAAGCGCCGTCAACGGCGTCGAGAACATGATCTACATGCGTTCGAACAGCGGCAACGACGGCTCCTACTCGCTCAGCGTCTCCTTCCTGCTCGGCTCCAACCCCGACATCAACACCGTCAACGTCAACAACCGCATCCAGGCCAACCTCGCGCGCCTGCCGACCGAGGTGCAGCGCGCCGGCCTCACCGTGCGCAAGCAGTCCTCCTCGGTGCTGCAGTTCATCGCCATCTACTCGGACAACCCGGACCACGACCCGCTGTTCCTGAGCAACTACGCCACGATCAACATGATCGACACCATGGCGCGCGTGCCGGGCGTGGGCCAGGTGAACCAGTTCGGCCTGATGAACTACTCGATGCGGATCTGGTTCGAGATCGACCGGCTGACCCAGCTCAACATGACGCCGCAGGACATCGTGGCGGCGATTCAGAGCCAGAACGTGCAGGCCGCGGTCGGCCGCATCGGCGCCCAGCCGATGCCGGACGACCAGCAGGTGCAGATGAACATCCAGACGCTCGGGCGCCTGATCACGCCCGAGCAGTTCGGCAACATCATCATCCGCGCCAACCCGGACGGCTCGGTGCTGCGGGTGCGGGACGTGGCGCGCGTCGACCTCGGCGCGCAGAGCATGGACACGCAGAGCCGGCTGAACGGCCGCCCGGCGGTGACGGTCGGCGTCTACCTCCAGCCCGGCGCCAACGCGGTGAACGTCGCCGCCGCCATGCAGAAGACGATGGACCAGCTCGCCACCCGGTTCCCGCCGGGCATGCACGCCCTGGTCTTCTACGACAGCTCCACCTTCGTCACCGACACGATCCACGAGGTGATCCGCACCCTGCTGGAGGCCTTCGCCATCGTGGTGGTGGTGGTCTACCTGTTCCTCGGCTCCGGCCGGGCGACGCTGATCCCCACCATCGCCGTGCCGGTCAGCCTGATCGGCGCCTTCGCGGTGCTGCTGGTGATGGGCTACAGCGCCAACACCGTCTCGCTGCTCGCCATGGTGCTGGCGATCGGCATCGTGGTGGACGACGCCATCGTGGTGGTGGAGAACGTCGAGCGCGTGCTGGAGGAGCACCCCGACCTGACGCCGGCCGAGGCGACCAAGCAGGCGATGCGCGAGATCACCGCGCCGATCATCGCCATCACCCTGGTCCTGCTCTCGGTGTTCGTGCCGATCGCCTTCATCCCCGGCCTCTCCGGCGTGCTGTTCCGCCAGTTCGCGGTGACCATCTCGGCCGCCATGGTGATCTCGGCCATCAACGCGCTGACGCTCTCGCCCGCGCTCTGCGCCGTGATCCTGCGCCACACCGGGCCGAAGCGCGGCCCGATCAAGTACGTGCTGAAGGCGATCGACAAGACCCGCGACGGCTACGCCGCCGTGGTGCAGCGGCTGGTGCGCTTCGCCGTGGTCTCGCTGCTGATCACGGCGGGCTTCGCCTTCGCCATCTTCGTGATCGGCCGCGACACGCCGCAGGGCTTCCTGCCGCAGGAGGACCAGGGCGCCTTCTTCATCCAGGTGCAGCTCCCGCCCGGCGCCTCGCTCTCGCGCACGCGCGAGGCGGTGCAGCAGGTGGAGGGGATCGCCAAGGGCATCCAGTCGGTGCAGAACGTGCTGTCGATCGTCGGCTTCAGCCTGATCGACGGCGGCGCGCAGCCTAACACCGCCTTCATGGTGGTCCGCCTCAAGCCCTTCGAGGACCGCACCACGGCGGCCGATTCGGTGCAGGCGGCGATCGGGCGGGTGTTCGGCGCCGGCGCGCAGGTGCGCACCGCGACGGTGGTGGCCTTCAACCTGCCGCCCATCATCGGCCTCGGCACCGGCGGCGGCTTCGAGTACCAGCTCCAGGACCTGCAGGGCCGCGACCCGGCGGAGCTCGGCAGCGCCATGCTCGGCCTCGTCGTGCAGGCCAACCAGGACCCGCGGCTGCAGCAGGTCTTCTCCACCTTCTCGGCCAACAACCCGAGCTACTTCCTCGACGTGGACCGCGACAAGGCGCAGGCGCTCGGCGTGCCGATCTCCTCGATCTTCACCGCGCTCCAGGCCTCGATGGGGCAGCTCTACGTCAACGACTTCAACCTGTTCGGCCGCACCTGGCAGGTGAACATCCAGGCCGAGGCGAACGACCGGCGGCAGATCGACGACATCTGGCGCCTGCGGGTGCGCAGCAGCCGCGGCGACATGGTGCCGCTGCGCGCGCTCGCCGACATCCGCGTGGTCCTGGGCCCCCAGACCATCAGCCGGTACAACAACTACCGCGCCGTGCTGATCAACGGCTCGCCGCGCGCGGGCGTCTCCTCGGGCGACGCGCTGGCCGCCATGGAGCAGCTCTCGCAGCGCGCCCTGCCGCAGGGCTTCAGCTTCGAGTGGACCGGCACCGCCTACCAGGAGAAGCTCGCGGCCGGGCAGACCATCTACGTCGTCGCCCTCGCCGTGCTGTTCGCCTACCTGTTCCTGGTGGCGCTGTACGAGAGCTGGATGATCCCGGTGCCCGTGCTGCTCTCCGTGGCGGTGGGCGGCCTCGGCTCCTTCCTCGCGATCAAGCTGTTCGGCCTGTCGCTCGACGTCTACGCGCAGATCGGCCTCGTCGTGCTGATCGCGCTGGCCGCCAAGAACGGCATCCTGATCATCGAGTTCGCCAAGGATGCGCGCGAGCGCGGCATGGGCATCCGCGAGGCGGCGATCGAGGGCTCCCGCCTGCGGTTCCGCGCCGTGATGATGACCTCGATCGCCTTCGTGCTCGGCCTGCTGCCGCTGGTCTTCGCCAGCGGCGCGGCGAGCCTCTCGCGCCGCGCCGTGGGCACGCCGGTGGCCGGCGGCATGCTCGCCGCCTCGATCGTCGGCATCTTCATGATCCCGATGCTCTACGTGGTGTTCCAGGCGGTGCGCGAGCGCGGCAAGCGCCTGTTCCGGCGCAGGACACCGCACAAGAAGGTGCACGAGGCGGCAGAGTAGCACCCGCCGGGGCGGGAAGCGCCCTTCCCGCCCCCTCTCCACCGCCCCCGGCGGCCCCCCGCGGCCGGCGCGGGCCGCCGGGGGCGGTGGCGGCGCCCCTGCCCTTGCCCACCTTCCCCGCCGCCCCATTCTCCCCGATGATGTGGCCAAACACATCGGATCGGGGGACGACCATGGCGAAGTTCGGTCTCAGCCAGGCGGTGCGCCGCATCGAGGACCCGCGGCTGCTGCGCGGCGAGGGTCGCTACACGGACGATGTCAGCCTGCCCGGGCAGGCGCACGGCGTGCTGCTGCGCTCGCCCCACGCCCATGCCCGCATCACCGCGCTGGACGTCGCGCCGGCCCTCGCCCTGCCCGGCGTGCTCGCCGCCTACACCGCGGCCGAGCTGAAGGCGGACGGCATCGGCGAGATTCCCTGCGTCATCCCGATGAAGAACCGCGACGGCTCCTCGCGTGCCGAGACGCCGCACCCGGTGCTGGCCGACGGCACGGTGCGCCATGTCGGCGACCCGATCGCCTTCGTGGTGGCGGAGACGGCCGAGGCGGCGCGCGACGGCGCGGAGGCGATCGCGGTCGAGTACGAGCTGCTGCCCGCCGTCACCGACCTCGCCACGGCCACCGAGCCAGGGCAGCCGCTGGCCTGGCCGGGCGCCGCGAACAACGTCTGCTTCGACTGGGAGGTGGGCGACCGGGCGAAGGTCGAGGCGCTGTTCGCCCGGGCGGCGCACGTCACGAAGCTGCGCGTGGTCAACAACCGCGTCGTGGTCAACAGCATGGAGGCCCGCGCCGCCAACGCCGCCTACGACGCCGCCACCGGCCGCTGGAAGCTGACCACCAACACCCAGGGGTCGTGGCAGGTGCGGCAGATGCTGGCGCAGGCCGTGTTCGACCTGCCGGAGGACCGCTTCCACGTCGTCACCGGCGATGTCGGCGGCGGCTTCGGCATGAAGCTGTTCCTCTACGCCGAGCACGCGCTGGTCTGCTACGCCGCGCGCAAGCTGGGCCGCCCGGTGAAGTGGACCAGCGCCCGCACCGAGGCCTTCCTCTCCGACACGCATGGCCGCGACAACGTCACCGACGGCGAGCTGGCGCTGGACGCGGACGGGAGGTTCCTGGCGCTGCGCACCCGCAACCTCGCCGGCATGGGCGCCTACCTCTCCAACTACGCGCCGATGATCCCGACCATGGCCGGCACCAAGGTGCTGGCCAGCGTCTACGGCTTCCAGGCGATCTACGCCAACGTGATCGGCGTGCTGACCAACACCGTGCCGGTGGACGCCTATCGCGGCGCCGGCCGGCCGGAGAGCAACTACCTGGTGGAGCGCCTGATCGACGCCGCGGCGCGCGAGACGGGGCGCGACCGCGTGGCGCTGCGCAAGCTCAACATGGTGCCGCCCTCGGCCATGCCCTACCGCTCGGCGATGGGCCAGCCCTACGATTCCGGCGAGTTCGCGCGCGTGCTCGACATCGCGCTCGACCGGATGGACTGGGCCGGCTTCCCGGCCCGCCGCGCCGCCTCGGAGGCCGCCGGCAGGCGGCGCGGCATCGGCATGGCCTACTACCTGGAGGCCACGGGCGGCGCGCCGAGCGAGCGCGCCGAGGTGCGCTTCGCCGCCGATGGCTGGGTGGAGGTGCTGGTCGGCACGCAGTCCACCGGCCAGGGGCACGAGACCGCCTACGCCATGCTGACCAGCCACCAGCTCGGCGTGCCGATCGAGAAGATCCGCGTGCTGCAGGGCGATTCCGACGAGATCCCGACCGGCGGCGGCACCGGCGGCGCCCGCTCGCTCTACTCCGAGGGCATCGCCATCATGGCGACCACGGCGACGGTGATCGAGAAGGGGAAGCAGGCCGCCGCCGAGGCGCTGGAAGCCGCCGTGGTGGACATCGAGTTCGACGCCGGGCACGGGGCGGGGGCCGGTTCCGGCCGCTTCGCCGTCGCCGGCACCGACCGCGCCATCGACATACTGACGCTCGCCCGCACCCAGCGCGAGAAGGTGGCGCGCGGCGAGGACGCGACGCTGCTCGACGCCGCCGAGGTGGCGGAGATCAGATCGCACACCTTCCCGAACGGCTGCCACATGGCCGAGGTGGAGATCGACCCCGAGACCGGGCTGGTCGCCGTCGAGCGCTACGTGGTGGTGGACGATGTGGGCCACCCGATCAACCCGATGATCGTGCGCGGGCAGGTGCATGGCGGCGTGGCGCAGGGCATCGGCCAGGCGGTGCACGAGCGCACCGCCTACGACCCGGAGAGCGGCCAGCTCCTCTCCGCGAGCTTCATGGACTACGCCCTGCCGCGCGCCGAGGACCTGCCGGACATCGAGGTGGAGTTCGTCGAGATCCCCTGCGAGACCAACCCGCTCGGGGTGAAGGGCGCCGGCGAGGCGGGGGCGGTGGGCTCGCCGCCGGCGCTGATGAACGCGCTGGTGGACGCGCTGGCCGGGACCGGCGTGACGCATCTCGACATGCCGGCGACGCCGGAGACGGTGTGGAAGGCGCTGGCGCAGGCGAGGCTGGCGGCCTGAGGCGCCGGGCTTCGGCCCCGGCGCCCAGGGAGGGCGCAGCCCTCCCTGGAACCCTCCCGCGGGAGGGCGCTGCCCTCCCTGGAACCCTCCCGCCAAAGGGCGAAGCCCCTTTGGAAACCCCATTCGGATAAGGATATCCGGAGCGTTTCAACCTCCCGGACGCAAACGAACAGAGGTCCAGGAGGGCCTCGCCCTCCTGGCGGATGGGGTTCGGGGAAGGCGGAGCCTGCTCCGAGGGGCGGATGGGGTTCGGGGAAGGCGGCGCCTTCCCCGGCACGCGCGCCGCAGGAAGGCTTCTACGCCGCGTTCTTCTGCCGCCGCACCGGCACCGCGACGCCGCCCTCGGGCTCCGGCGGCGCCAGCGCCGCCAGCAGCCGGGCACGCAGCGAGGCGAGGCGGCGCTCGTTCTCGATCTTCAGCCCGAACAGGTCCTTGACGTAGAACACGTCCACCGCGCGCACGCCGTAGGTGGTGATGTGGGCGGAGGCGATCTGCACGCCCTGCTCGCTGATCGCGGCGGTGACGTCGTGCAGCAGGCCGGGCCGGTCGCGGCCGTTCACCTCGATCACGGTGTGGCTGCTGCTCGCGTGGTTGTCGATCACCACGCGCGGCGGCACCGTCACGGCGCGCAGCCGCGCCGGCTCGCGCCGCACCTTGGCGATCTCCTGCTCCAGCTTCAGCCGGCCGGAAAGCGCCTGCTCGATCAGCACGGAAAGCCGCGCCAGGCGGTGCGGCTGCTCGAAGACGCGGCCCGAGGCGTCCTGCACCCAGAAGGTGTCGAGCGCCATGCCGTCGGTCATGGTGTGGATGCGCGCGTCGACGATGCTGGCGCCGGCGACCGCGAGCGCCCCGGCGATGCGGCTGAACACGCCGGGGTGGTCGGCGGCGTAGACCAGCACCTCGGTCACGGCGCGGCTCTCCAGCACGCGGGTGCGGACGGTGAGCGGCGCCTTGTTGAGCTGCGCCTCGCGGATCAGCGCGGCATGGCGGGCATGCGTCTCGGCGTCGAAGGAGAGCCAGTAGCCGGGGTAGCCGAGGCCGAGGAAGCGGTCCACCTCCTCCTGCGGCCGGTCCGCCAGCAGCGCCGCCACGGCCTGGCGCGCGCGGCGCACGCGCACGTCGCGCTCGGGCACGGAGAGGCCGCCGGCCAGCACCTCGGCCACGCGCCAGTACAGCTCGCGCAGCAGCGTCGCCTTCCAGCCGTTCCACACCTTGGGGCCGACGGCGCGCATGTCGGAGACGGTCAGCACCATCAGCAGCTTGAGCCGCTCGGGCGACTGCACGAGGTCGGCGATGTCGAGGATGGTCTTGGGGTCCTCGATGTCGCGCTTGAAGGCGGTCTGGCTGATCAGCAGGTGGTGCAGCACCAGCCAGGAGACCGTCTCCGTCTCCTCGGCGGTCAGGCCGAGCGTCGGGCAGAGGTCCTGCGCGATCCGCGCGCCCAGCTCCGAGTGGTCGCCGCCGCGCCCCTTGGCGATGTCGTGCAGCAGCGTCGCGACATGCAGGGCGCGCCGGGAATCGAGCTGCGGCGCGATCTCGCTCGCCACCGGCGCCACCTCGTTCAGCTCGCCGTTCTCAAGCTGGCGCAGCACGCTGATCGCCTCGATCGTGTGCTCGTCCACGGTGAAGACGTGGTAGGTGTCGAACTGCATCAGCCCGGTGATGCGGGCCCAGTCCGGCATGAAGCGCGAGAGGAACCCCGCCTCGTTCAGCACGCGCAGCCAGCGCGCCGGATCCTTGCCCAGCAGGATGTCGAGGAACGCCGCGTTGGCCTCCGCCTGTCCGCGCAGCCGGTTGGCGTAACGGGTGGAGCGGATCAGCGCGCGCAGCGCCAGCGGGTGCAGCTCCAGCCCGCGGTCCCGCGCGGCGCGGATGATCCGCAGCATCAGCACCGGCTCGTCCGAGAAGGAGCGGTTCGGGGCGAGGATCAGCTTGCCGTCGGCCAGCGCGAAGCCGGCGGCCGCCAGCGCCGGGTCGGAGGGCGGCACCACCGCGACGGGGCCGAGCGCCGCGCGCACGATGGCCGGCTCCAGCAGCCGGTACAGCCGCACCACGTCGCGCACCGTCAGGAACAGGTGCTTCATGAAGCGCTCGACGCCGTCCTGGCGGCCGTGTCGCGTATAGCCCATGCGCGCGCCGATCACGGGCTGCATGTCGAAGGTCAGCCGCTCCTCGGCGCGGCCGGCGCCGTAGTGCAGGTGGAAGCGGACGGTCCAGAGGAAGTCCCAGGCGCGGTGGATCGCCCGCTCCTCGTGCACGGTCAGCAGCCCGCCGCCGGGCGAGGCGGGGCCCACCAGCTCGCCCAGGCGCCTGATGCCGAAGGCGTAGCGCGCCAGCCAGTGCAGCGTCTGGATGTCGCGCAGGCCGCCGCGCCCCTCCTTGATGTGCGGCTCGACCAGGAAGGGGCTGTCGCCGTAGCGCTGGTGGCGCGCCTGGCGCTCGGCGCGCTTGGCGTGCAGGAACGGGTCGAACCCCGTCCCCTTGCGCCATTCGGCGAAGCGGGCGTCGAAGCGCTCGAAGATGGCGCGCTCGCCGAACAGGAAGCGGGCATCGAGCAGCGCGGTCTGCACGGTGACGTCGCCGGCGGCATCCTCCAGGCACTCGTCGATCGAGCGCGTGGCGTGGCCGACCTTCTGGCCGATGTCCCAGAGCAGGTAGAGCATCGCCTCCACCACCCGCCGGCCGCGCGCGCCGAGCGGCCTGTCGCTCAGGAACAGCAGGTCGATGTCGGAGAAGGGCGCGAGCACGCCGCGGCCGTAGCCGCCGGTCGCGACCAGGGCGAAGGGCGGCTCGGCCGCCTCGGCGGCGCTCTTCGGCGGATTCAGCGCCTGGGCGTAGGCGAGGATGGCGTGCAGCAGGCCGTCGTTCAGCGCGGCCAGCCAGCGCGCGGCGGCGAGGCCGGTGAGCTGCTGCGCCTCGAAGGCACGCTGCACCTCGCCCTGGATGCGGCCGAGCTGGCGGCGCAGCAGGCCCAGCCCGGCGTCGCGCCGCACCGGCTCGCCGCCCTCCCCCTTCACCAGATTGGCGATCAGGTCGGGGATGACCTGCGGCGCATTGGTGGCCATGGCGGTCTCCCCGGCGCCACGCTGCGGCTCGCGCGGGGCAGGGATGCTTCCGGTCGGGCCCTCGACTGCATCCATCCGGTTCATTCCTGCGAGCCTTCCGCGTCCTGCGCCGCCGCGTCGAGCATGGCGCGCAGACGATAGAGCATGTCCTGTGCCGCGCGCGGCGTCAGCGCATCGGGATCGAGCGCGGCCAGCGCCGCCAGCGCGGGATGGGGCGGCGGCGTGGCCCGTGGCGGCATCGCCGGCGTGCTGCCAGAAGTCGCGGGCGGCGGCGCCGGTTCCACGCCGGCGACCGATGGCGGCCCCGCGCGCGCCGTGCCGGGCGCCTCCACGCCCCCGTCGCCGGCGCGCGCGAAGAGCGGCATCTCCTCGGCGAGCGGCGCCAGCGCCCTGGCGCGCCCCTCCAGCGAGTGCAGCACCGCCTCGGCGCGGGCCAGCACCGGGCGCGGCACGCCGGCCAGGCGCGCGACGTGCAGGCCCCAGGAGCGTTCCGCCGCCCCCTCGCCGATGCTGTGCAGGAACACCACCTCGCCGCGCCACTCGCGCACCCGCATGGTGGCCAGGCGCAGCTCCGGCAGCTTGCCGGCGAGCGAGACCAGCTCGTGGAAATGGGTGGCGAAGACGGTGCGGCAGCGGAGGCGGTCGTGCAGCGCCTCCAGCACCGCCCAGGCGATGGCGAGCCCGTCCCAGGTGGCGGTGCCGCGCCCCACCTCGTCCAGCACGACGAGGCTGCGCGGCGTCGCCTGGTTCAGGATCGCCGCCGTCTCGGTCATCTCCACCATGAAGGTGGAGCGCCCGCCGGCGAGGTCGTCCGAGGCGCCGACGCGCGAGAACAGCCGGTCGACGATGCCGATGCGGGCGCTCGCCGCCGGCACGAACAGCCCGGCCTGGGCCAGGATGGCGAGGTGCGCGTTCTGCCGGAGATAGGTGGACTTGCCGGCCATGTTCGGGCCGGTGAGCAGGCAGAGGCGGCGGCCGGGCGAGAGGTCGCAGTCGTTGGGCACGAAGGCCGGGCCGCGCGCCATGGCCAGCGCCGCCTCCACCGCCGGGTGGCGGCCGCCCCGGATGCGGAATTCCGGCCGCTCGGTCAGCTCCGGCCGACACCAGCCCGCGCCCGCGGCCAGCTCGGCGGCGGCGGCGTGGACGTCGATCTCGGCCAGCGCGGCGGCGGCGGCGCGCAGCCCGGCGGCGGCGTCGAGGCAGCGCTGGCGCAGATGCGCCACCACGCGGCGCTCGCGCTTCCCCGCCTGCTCGCCCGCCTCGGCCACGCGCCGGTCGAGCTCGGCCAGCGCCGGGCAGGTGAAGCGGTGGGCATTCGCCATGGTCTGGCGGTGCACCGGCGCGTGCTCGGGGCGGAGCCCGCGCGGCGCCTCGCGCAGCAGCCGCTCGCCGGCGGCCGAGGGCAGCTCGGCCAGGAAGCCGAATTGCTGGTGGTGGCGGATCTTCAGCGCCGCGACGCCCCAGGCCTGGGCGAGATCGAGCTGCAGCGCCGCGATCGCCTCGCGGGCGCCGTCCCGCAGGCGCCGCAGCGCGTCCAGCTCGCCATCGTAGCCGGCGGCGACCACGCCGCCCTCCTCCAGCCGGGCCGGCAGGTTCTCCGCCAGGGCGCAGGCCAGCTCGGCTTCCGGGCTCGGCTCGGGACGCAGCGCGACGACGGCCTCGTGCAGCAGAGGCGGCAGCGCGGGACAGGCCGCGAGCGCCCCGGCGATCCGCCCGGCGCGCGCCAGCCCGTCGCGCACCGCGGCGAGATCGCGCGGGGCGAAGCGGTCGAAGGAAAGCCGGCCCAGCGCGCGGGCGAGGTCGGGGGTGCCGCGCAGCGTCTCGCGCACCGCCGCGCGCAGCGGCCCGGCGGCGAGCAGCCAGGCCACCGCGTCGTGCCTGGCCGCCACCGGCGCCAGTTCGGCCAGCGGGCAGGCGAGGCGCGAGGCCAGCTCCCGCCCGCCGGCGGCGGTGACGGTGCAGTCCACCGCGCCGAGCAGCGTGCCGTTGGCGCGCCGGCCGCCCAGTGGGCCACCAAGGGCACCACTCAGGGGAGCACCGGCGTGGCCGCCCGCCTCGGTCGATTCGGCGCCGAGCGGCCGGGTGATCTCCAGCGAGCGGCGCGTCGCCGCGTCCATCTGCAGCACGCCCTGGCCGCCGCGCGGGCACGGGGGCGAAAGGGTCGGCGCCGCGCCCGGCAGGCCGGCGGCATCCGGGCCGGAGCCCTGGCTGGCGCCGAGATAGTCGAGCGCCATGGCGGCGGCGGCGATCTCGGCGGCGGCGAAGCGGCCGAAGCCGTCCAGCGTCGCCACCGCGAATTGCGCGGCGACGCGGCGGGCCGGGTCGCGCGGCGGCGGCACCTCGACCAGCCGGCCGCAGACCGGGCGCAGCGCCGGCGCGTCGCGCAGGCCGGCGGGGGCGAGCACCTCGGCCGGCTCCAGCCGCGCCAGCAGGGCGGGCAGCTCGGCCAGGGTGGTGGCCTCGGTCTCGAAGGCGCCTGTCGAGACGTCGAGCCAAGCGGCGCCGAGCGCGGCCGCCTCGTCCGGCGCGGCGCCCTCGGCGACGGGGGCGGCCGGGGCGAGGGCCAGCAGCCAGGCCGGACGGCCGGCCTCCAGCAGCGCGTCCTCGGTGACGGTGGCGGGCGTCACCAGCCGCACCACCTCGCGCCGGACGGCGGTGGCGCGGCGGCGCTTGGCCTCCTCGGGCGTCTCCATCTGCTCGCAGATGGCGACGCGGAATCCCTGCCGGATCAGCCGGGCGAGGTAGCCCTCGTGGCTGTGCGCCGGCACGCCGCACATCGGCACCGGCGCGCCGCGATGCTCGCCGCGATGGCTGAGCAGCAGGCCGAGCGCCGCCGCCGCCGCCTCGGCATCGCCGAAGAACATCTCGTAGAAGTCGCCCATGCGGAAGAACAGCAGGGCGTCCGGGTGGCGCGCCTTGGCCGCGAACCATTGCGCCATGGCCGGGGTGGCGCCCTCGGCGGGCGGGAAGGGAAAGGCGGGGCGCGCCGGTCCGTCGCCGGACCGGCCGTCCGCCGTCCGACCGGCCGGGGCATGCCCGTCCGCGGCGCCGGGGCCGGGCGCCGCCTCGGCCTCGCCGCCCGTCTCGGGCCGGCGCCTCGCGGAGGCGGACGGCCTGCCGCGCGCCGCGACAGCGGAAAGGGTCGTGCTGCTCATCGGGATGCGGCACGCTAGCGGGCCTCGGCGCACCGCGAAAGCCGAAGCTGCGCTCCGCGCGCTCATGGGCGCCATGCTTCCCGCGTCGGTTCCGGCCGCGCGGCCGGCCCGCCACCGTCCATCCGCTGCCTCCCCGCCGCCGCGCATGGGCCGGGCGGGCCCTCCGCCCGGCCGCGCTTCGCAACCGCACACCCGGCCGCTTCCGGCGTCGGCCTTCCCCGGCCATAGTGACTTTCGACCAAAGTTGCGCCAGAGAACGCAAAACAATTCTGCCGGACCCCAGGCTCGGCGCACGAAAGGAACCAGCCATGCCAATGGACAGCACCCCGGCCCAGGATCGCCGCACCGCCCGGATCACCGCCGAGGAGGCGCTGGCGATGCATGCCGAGGGCCGGCCCGGCAAGCTGGAGATCCGGCTGACCAAGCCGCTGACCACGGCGCGCGACCTCTCCCTCGCCTACTCGCCCGGCGTCGCCGAGCCCTGCCTGCACATCGCGCGCAACCCGGCGCTGGCCTACGACTACACGAGCAAGGGGAACTTCGTGGCGGTGGTCTCGAACGGCACCGCCGTGCTCGGCCTGGGCAACCTCGGCGCGCTGGCCTCCAAGCCGGTGATGGAGGGCAAGGTCGCGCTGTTCAAGCGCTTCGCCGACGTGGACGGCATGGACCTGTGCGTGAACACCGAGGACGTGGACGAGTTCGTCAACGCCGTGCGCTTCCTCGGCCCCTCCTTCGGCGGCATCAACCTCGAGGACATCAAGGCGCCCGAGTGCTTCGTGATCGAGCAGCGGCTGCGCGAGCTGATGGACATCCCGGTCTTCCACGACGACCAGCACGGCACCGCCATCGTCGCCGCCGCCGGCATGATCAACGCTTGCCACCTGACCGGGCGCGCGCTGGCCGACCTCAAGCTCGTGGTGAACGGCGCCGGCGCCGCCTCGATCGCCTGCGTCGAGCTGCTCAAGGCGATGGGCGTGCGCCCGAACAACGTGATCCTGTGCGACACCAAGGGCGTGGTCTACCGCGGCCGCACCGCCGGCATGAACCAGTGGAAGTCCGCGCACGCGGTGGAGACCGAAGCCCGCACGCTGGCCGAGGCGCTGGTCGGCGCCGACGCCTTCTTCGGCCTCTCGGTGAAGGGCGCGCTGACGCAGGACATGGTGCGCGCCATGGGCGAGCGCCCGATCATCTTCGCCATGGCCAACCCCGACCCCGAGATCACGCCCGAGGAGGCGCGCGCGGCGCGGCCGGACTGCATCATCGCGACCGGCCGCTCGGACTACCCGAACCAGGTCAACAACGTCCTCGGCTTCCCCTACATCTTCCGCGGCGCGCTGGACGTCCGCGCCTCGACCATCAACGAGGCGATGAAGATCGCGGCGGCCGAATCGCTCGCCATGCTGGCGCGCGAGGACGTGCCGGAGGAGGTGGGCAGCGCCGGCGCCGGCCCCGCCCTGCGCTTCGGGCCCGAGTACATCATCCCCAACGCCTTCGACCCGCGCCTGATCGCCCGCGTGCCGCCCGCCGTCGCGAAGGCGGCGATGGAGAGCGGCGTGGCGCGCCGGCCGATGATCGACCTCGCCCGCTACGCGCGCGAGCTGGCCGGCCGGCTCGACGCCACGGCGATGGCGCTGGAGACCATCACCGAGCGCGTGCGCGCCAACCCGCAGCGCGTGGTGTTCGCCGAGGGCGAGGAGGAGAAGGTGGTGCGCGCCGCCATCGCCTTCCGCAACGCGGGCTACGGCACGCCGGTGCTGGTCGGGCGCGAGGACCGCATCATGTCCACCGTGGCGGCGCTCGGCATCCCGCTGCCGGACGGCATCGAGATCCACAACGCCCGCCTCTCCGATAGCAACCGCCGCTACGCCGACTACCTCTACGAGCGCCGCCAGCGCCAGGGCTTCCTGTTCCGCGACTGCCAGCGCCTGGTCAACCTGGACCGCAACGTGTTCGGCGCCTGCATGGTGGCGCTCGGCGACGCGGACGCGATGGTGACGGGGCTGACGCGATCCTACTCCGTGGCGCTCGAGGGCATCAGCATGGCGGTGGATCCGGAGGAGACGCCGGAGACCGAGGGCGCGGCGAGCCCGCTCTTCGGCCTGACCCTGCTGATGAGCCGCCGCTCCGGCACCGTCTTCGTGGCCGACACCGCGGTCCACGAGCGGCCGGACGCCGCGACGCTCGCCTCCATCGCCATCCGCAGCGCCGCCGTGGCGCGGCGCATGGGGCACGAGCCGCGCGTCGCCTTCCTCTCCTTCTCCACCTTCGGCGACCCGAAGGGGTCGATCCCCGGCAGCGTGCGCGAGGCGGTGCGGCTGCTGGAGGAGCGCGGCGTCGACTTCGAGTTCGACGGCGAGATGGCGGCGGACGTGGCGCTCGACCCGGCGCTGCGCGCGCTCTACCCGTTCTGCCGCCTCACCGGCCCGGCCAACGTGCTGATCTGCCCCGGCCTGCACGCCGCGCACATCCTGACGCGCGCGGTGCCGCGGCTGACCAGCGCGACCGTGATCGGGCCGCTGGTGGTCGGCCTGTCGCACCCGGTGCAGATCGTGCCGATGGAGGCGGGCGTGAACCAGATCCTCGACATGGCCTGCCTCGCCGCCCACGCGGCGGTGCATCGCTGAGCCGACGGGCCGGGCCTGCCGTCACCGGATCCACCGGTGGCGGGAGCCCGGCAGGGACGGCCCCTCGAGGCCCGGAGGCGGGCCCGGGCCGGATCTCCCCCGATGCCCCTTCCCCGCCCCGGGCCGGGACGCCCTGCCCCCGGAAGCCCACCTCTCCGGGGCCAGGGCGGAGGGGGCCAGGACGGAGAGGGACGGGCGTGGGATGCCCCCCGGCCACATCCTTCGTGCGTTTTCGCACAGCCTGCTCGCCCGTCGATTGTGTCCGCTTTGCCTTGGCCGCGATCGGGCGCATTATTGCGACAGGCGCGCAGGCGGTGCCCCGGCAGAACATCTTCCAGCCCCGGACGTTGAGCGCCGGATCCCGACAGGATCGACAGAGCCAGCCGGGCCGGCCCCTGCCGGGGCCGGCGGCCGCGCAAGGAGAGCAGATGGAATGCCGCTCACCCTCGTCGTCCACGACCTCGACATGCCCGGCACGGCAACCAGCCCGGACGCGCTGCGCGCCTTCCATGACGCGATCTGGGAATTGGCCCCGACCCATTGGCACGTCTCGTCCTGCTCGGTGCTGCTCAACACCTCCGTCTCGCCCACCTACCTGCGCGACGTCCTGGTCCGTGCGCTCGGACGGGCGGGCGGCACGCCCGGCCTGATGCTGGTGACCCGCGTTTCCGACAACGCGGCCTGGTGCGGCCTGCCGGCGGAAGGCGAGCAATGGTTGCGCGCCACGGTCGAATGAACGCGGTCCGCCGGCCACCGCGCGGGCCGGCCGCCTGACGCGCCACGGCGCCGCGCGTCCTGGCCCGCCTCACGGCCAGGAAGCCGGCACGCCGGCCCCGGCGGACGCGTCCGGGGGAGGCGGAAACCCGCCCCGGGAGCGCGCCGGACGCGTGCGTCGGGCGCCTGCTCCGGGCGCGCCGGGCGGCGACGCCCCCGCGGTCAGCGGGGCTGCGGGCCGCCATAGCGGCGCAGCACCGCCGCCCCGCGCTCGCCGACACGCGCCGTCCAGTCCTCCACCGTCCGCCGCGCCGCCTGCGTCAGGCGCTCGCCCAGCGCCGGCTCCGGGTCCGCCACCAGCGTGACTCCGTTGGCGCGCATGGTCGCCCGGTTGGCCTCGATGCGCGTGCCGATCGCCGCCCATTGCCGCGCCTCGGTCTCCAGGGCCGCCGCCGCCACCGCCTCGCGCAGCGTCGGGGAGAGCGACTGCCAGCGTGCCTCGGAGAAGAAGGCGAGGCTGAGCGGCCAGGCGTAGTTCAGCACCGTGAAGCTCGGCAGCTGCTCCCAGAGGCGCCGCCCGGCGCCGCCGTCGCCGGAGCTCAGCACCGCGTCCAGCGTGCCGGTGCGCAGCCGGGTCATCACGTCGGCGAAGGAGAGCACCTCGGCCTGCGCGCCCGCCGCGCGCAGCACCTCGGTGCCGGTGGCGTCGTAGGTGCGCACGCGCAGCCCGTCGAGCTGCGACGCCTGGCGCAGCGGCGTCCGCGTCCACAGGCCGGAGGGCGGCCAGGGCGTCGCGTAGAGCAGCCGGGCGCCGCGCCCGGCGAGGGCTTCCGCGTAGGCCGGCCGCGCCGCGTCGTAGAGCCGGCGGGCATCGGCGAAGGAGGCGGTGAGGAAGGGCAGCGAGGAGAGCAGGAACAGCGGATCGTCCGCGGCCATCGAGCCGGCGAAGGCGTCGGCGGCCGGCAGCCGGCCCTCCCGCACCGCCGCCAGCATGCCGGCCGAGCGGATCCCGAGCGCCGCGTCGAAGCTCGGCGTGAGCGTCAGGGCGCCGCCGCTGAGCCGGGTCAGCGCCGCCGTGAAGTGCGCGACGCCCTCGCCCGGCATGGCGTTCGCCGGGTACTCCGTCGCCATGGCGTCCGTGGCGCCTGCCGCCGGCACCGCCGTCTGGCCGGCAAGGGCCGACGACACGGCGGGCGCGGTCAGCGGCAGGGCGAGCAGCGTGCGGCGTCTCATGGCGGGTCGGCTCCGGCAGGCGGCGGGCTGCCGCGGATCGGCGGGCGGCGCCGGCGGGTGGGCCGTGCCACGATTCGGTGGGCGTTCCCGCCTGTCATGCCTCTCCCGCCCGAGTCCGTCCATCGCGGCCGGCCGCGACGACGGCGCGCCGCCGCCGACCGCGGCATGGGGGCAACGCTGCCGTGGCGCGCGCGCATCGCGCCGGGCCGCCGGCCGGTGCGGGCCCGGACCGGATCGGCTCTGGACGAGCGGCCGGGGCCGCGGAGAGAATCGGCCTCATGGAGCTGAACCGGCGACTCGCCCTGCTGCTGCCCTTGAGCCCCCTCGTCGCCTGCGGCGGGCCGCCGCCCGCGCCGCCCCTGCCGGCGGTGATGCCCGGCCCGATCGGCTACCGCTACCTGACGCCGCTGCGGCTCAACGTCGCCTCGATCGAGGTGGACCAGGGCGCGCCGGTCGCCTCCATTCCCGTCCCGGTCGCCCCCGCCGAGGCCATGGCGATCATGGCGCGCGACCGGCTGGTCGCGGTGGGCCAGGGCGGCCAGGGGCGCTTCGTCATCCAGGCGGCGAGCCTGCTGAGCGAGCGACTCGGCAGCCAGGACCGGCTGACCTGCACGCTGCGCTGCCGCCTGGAGGTCATCTCGCCCGAGGGTGCCCGAGTCGGCTTCGCCGAGGCCCAGGCGCTGCGCACCCAGACCCTGCCGGGCTACATGACCGTCGAGGCCGCCGACCTGCTGCTGCGCCAGACGATGGACGACCTGAACGTGGAGTTCGAGTACCAGGTGCGCCGCTCCCTGCGCGACTGGCTCCAGGCCGGACCGGCCGAGGGGGCGCCCGGGCCTTCATCGGGGCCGGCATCGGTTCCGCCTTCGGTTCCGCCGGTGCGCGAGGAGCCGCTGCCGCCCGCCGCCGCCCCGGCCCGGCCGGGCTCGCTGCCGCCGCCGGTCCCGATCCGGCCGCTCTGAAGGCTCCCGGCGGCGCCCCGGCCGACCGGGACGGCGATCCGCCGGAGAACGCGGCCGCCCGCAACGTCGTCGCCCGCATGCCGCCCCCGGGACTCGCTCCTGCGATATCGCCCTTCAGGGGGCCGCCGGATACGCCCTTCCCTTCCACGCCGCCGGCCGGCCGAGTGCCGTGCGCAGCAGCGCGTTCCACTGGATGGCCAGCGCCACCGCGACCGTCGCCGGGTGCAGCGGCACGGTCCACCACGGCTCGCGCGCCCGGCGGGTCACCGCCGCGCGCAGCCCGAGCCCGAGCAGCGCCGCCGCGAGCCCCGCCGGGTCCTCCAGCACCAGCCAGGGCAGCAGGTGGCCGCCGGCCAGCAGCACGGTCCAGACCGGCAGGCCGAGCGGCGTCGCCATGCCCTCGTGCGCGTTCTTGACGAAGCCGCGCCACGCCTCGCGGAAGCCGCCATACATGCGGCAGCGGGCCAGCGGGGCGCCGTCCACCATCTCCGTGCGCCAGCCGCCGGCGCGCAGGTGGCGCGGCAGGGCCAGACCGTCATGCAGCGTGCCGCGCAGCGCCGCGTGGCCGCCGGATCCGAAATAGGCCGCGCGGTCGAACAGCAGCAGCTGGCCGCAGGCGGCGCCGAGGCCGGGCAGGCGCGTGAAGGCACCGCCCACGCCCGGCAGGTAGCCGAGCAGCAGCAGGTTGATCGCCGGCACCGTCAGCGCCTCGCCGAGGCTGCCGATCACCTGGCGCGGCACGCCGCTCACCAGGGCGATGCCGCGTCGCGCCGCGTGGCCGGCCAGGGCGGCCGCGGCGCCGGGCGCCAGCGCCACGTCGGCGTCGATGAACAGCAGGTGCGTGCCGCGCGCCGCCTCGGCCAGCCGCCAGCAGGCATGCACCTTGCCCGACCAGCCCGGCGGCAACGGCGGGGCGCGCAGCAGCCGCAGGCGCGGCTCGCCCTCGGCGAGGCGGCGCACCACCTCGCCGGTGCCGTCGGTGGAGCCGTCATCCATCACCAGCACCTCGACCGCGACGCCCCTGGAGGCGAGGGCGGCGGCGAGGCAGGGGCCGATCCGCGCCGCCTCGTCGCGGGCGGGGATCAGGATCGAGACCAGCGCCCCTGCCGGCGCCGGGCCATGGGCGCGGCGCTGCAGCAGCAGGTTGGCGATGCCGAGCACCACCGGCAGGGCGACCAGCGCCAGCGCGATCAGGCCCATGCCCGCTCCCTCATGCCGCCCCCCCTCATGCCCGCCCCCTCACGCCCCCCGTCGCGACGGCCCCGGCCTCGCCCACCGGGCCGGTGCGGGTGAGGCCGGGACGCACGGCGAAGGCCGGGCGCGTCACCGATCCGCCCCGGGGTCGTGCCTCGGATCGAAGCGCTCCCCGCCGAGCCAGGCTCGCAGCCGGCGCCAGCCCTGGTAGATGCCGCCCATCCCTTCCCGCCCCGCCAGCACCGTGTCGAAGCGCGCCGCGTCGCGGCTGATCGCGTCCTCGGCCAGACGGTCCATCGCATCCTCCAGCGCCCCGGCGAGATACGCGGCGCGCGTCTGCCGGTCCATGCCGTGCAGAACAGCCCCCGTGATCGGCGGGCCGAAGGCGGCCAGCATCTCGGCCGCGCGCTCGCTCCAGAACGGGTATTCCATGGCGAGCGGCAGGAAGTGCGCCTCGGGCGCCACCTCGGCGAGGCGCACCAGGCCCGGGGCGATCGGCACCGGCCGCTCGCGCGCGTCGCAGAAGCGGCCGGGCGCGTTCAGCCAGAGCATGTGCGCGGGCGCGGCGAGCACCTCGGCGCTCACCTGCAGGAAGCGCACGGCGCCGCGCGCGCCGGGCTCCACGCCGAACACGCCGAGCCGACGCATGAAGCCGTAGCGCCCGAGCGCCGTGGCGGCCATCGGGATGAACATCGGCCGGCCGGGAAAGAGCCGGGTCGAGAGCAGCATGAAGGCCATGCCGTCCCACCAGGAGGGATGGTTGGCGAAGACCACCAGCGGCACGCCGTCCGGCGCTTCCGGCCACCCCCAGCGCGCGAGGCGCAGGGCCCGCATGTGGCGGCGGAAGAAGCGGAGGAAGACGAGGCGGAAGAAGCCGAACCAGAGCGGCGAGCGCAGCGCGACCGGCGAGGGCGGGTCCCGGCCGGGCCGACCGGGCGGGCCCAGCGCCGTGTCGCGCGGCGGCACGATGGCGTTCATCGGCGCCGGCCCGCGGCATGACCGCCCCCGCGGGTCCCGCGCCGCCGGTCCGCGGCCGGGTTGCGCCCACCCGCGGCGATCCCACCCGACGACACGCCCGGCCGCGCGACGCGGCGCCGGGAGCGGCCGCCGGCGGCCGCCCCGCCCGGGCGGGACGCCCTCATGAAGCCGCGGCGGACACGGGGCCCGGCGCGCCGGCCATGCCGGGCGGCATCGCCGCGGCGATGCGCGACGCGAGGCGCTCGGCCACCGCCGACTTGTGCAGGCGCGGCCAGTCCTCGACCCCCGCCTCGGTCACCAGGTGCACGGTGTTCTCCTCGCCGCCCATCACGTCGCCGGAGACATCGTTGGCGACGATCCAGTCGCAACCCTTGCGGGCGCGCTTTTCCCGCGCGTGCTCGACGACGTGCTCGGTCTCGGCGGCGAAGCCGACCACGAGGCGGGGCCGGCGCGGCCCGGGCGCGGCGAGGGTGGCCAGGATGTCCGGGTTGAGGGCGAGCGGCAGCGGCGGCGGCGGCTGGCCGGGCACCTTCTTCAGCTTGTGCCCGGCCTCGCGCGCCACGCGCCAGTCGGCCACGGCGGCGGCGCAGACGGCGGCGTCGGCGGGCAGCGCCACCTCGCAGGCGGCCAGCATCTCGCGCGCGGTCTCGACGCGGCGCACGGCGACGCCGGGCGGGTCCGGCAGGCCGACCGGGCCGGAGACCAGCGTCACCCGCGCGCCCAGTGCCGCGAGCGCCGCGGCGATGGCGTAGCCCTGCCGGCCGGAGGAGCGGTTGGCGATGTAGCGCACCGGGTCGATCGGCTCGTGCGTCGGCCCGGCGGTGACGAGCAGGTGACGGCCGGCGAGCGGGCCGGGGGGCGCCGATGCCCGGCCCGGCGGCGGCCCGGCGGCGGGATCGGGCGGCGGCCCCGCCGTCGCGGCGGCACCGGCGCCGCCGACGATCGCCTCCCCGGCACCGGGGGGCGCCGCCACGCCCGCCGCCCCCAGCAGCGCGGCGACGGCGGCGAGGATCGCCTCCGGCTCGGCGAGGCGGCCGGGGCCGCTCTCCGGCTCGGCCATGGCCCCGCTGTCGGGGCCGACCAGGCGCACGCCGCGCCCCTGCAGCGCCGCCACGTTGGCGCGGGTGGCGGGGTGGTTCCACATGGTGGGGTTCATCGCCGGGGCGAGCAGGATCGGGCGCTCGGTGGCCAGCAGCACGGTGGCGGCGAGGTCGTCGCACAGCCCGTGCGCCATCCGCGCGATCAGGTCGGCCGAGGCGGGCGCCGCCACCACGAGGTCCGGCATCCGCGCGAGTCGGATATGGCCGACCTCGGCCTCGCCCTCCAGCGACCACAGGTCGCGGTGGACGCGCTCGCCGGTGATGGCCTGCAGGGCGTGCGGCGTGACGAAGCGGGCGCCGCCCTCTGTCAGGATGCCGGTGACGCCGGCGCCGGCCTTGCGCAGCAACCGGACCAACTCCAGCGCCTTGTAGGCGGCGACGCTGCCGGAGACGACCAGCAGGATGCGTTTCCCCGTGAGCATGGCGGCAGGGTAGAGCAGTTCACCGGCGTGCGGAATCGCCCGGCGGCGGGAAATGCGGCGATGTCACGAAGGCATGGCACCGCGCCTCGCCCCGCCACTATGCTGCGGTGCAGCACATCCCTCCCCGACGCATCGGAGCCCGCGACCATGCCCGACGACGACAACGCGAACGGGGCCAGGAACGGGTCCGCGGGCGGGGACGCCGCCCCGCGCGGCGAGCTCGCCGTCCGCACCCTGGCCATGCCGGCCGACGCCAACCCGGCCGGCGACATCTTCGGCGGCTGGATCATGTCGCAGATGGACATCGCCGGCGGCATGGCGGCCTCCCAGCTCGCACGCGGCCGGGTGGTAACGGTGGCGGTGACCGACATGACCTTCCACCGCCCCGTGCAGGTCGGCGACATCGTGTGCTGCTACACGGAGCCGGTGCATCGCGGCCGCACCTCGCTGCGGCTGCACGTCGAGGCCTGGGTGCTGCGCCAGCGCCAGGCGGGGCGGTTCAAGGTGACCCAGGCCGAGTTCACCTTCGTGGCGATCGACGCGGCCGGCCGGCCGCGGGCCTGGCAGGCGACGGACCAGACCCTTGCCTGATCCGGGCGCCCGATCCGGCTCGGCCCGACCGGCGACAACCGGGCGGGCCGACCGGCCCGCGCATTGCCGGCGCCGCGCCGCTCCGCCGCGCCGCCCCGCCGCTCAGCCGCGCGCGAGCGGGCAGCCCTGCGGCGCCAGGGCGGCGGCGCGGCTCTCCGTCTGCTCAGCCGCGCGCGAGCGGGCAGCCCCCCTCGGCCAGCGGCTTCCAGCTCTCCTCGGCCGGGCTGGTGGAGACCAGCTTCTGCAGGTCCCACGTGCCCTTGCTCTCGGCCGGCGTCTTGGCCTGGAACAGATGGGCCGGGAGCATGCACAGCCCGTCGGCCCGGATGCTCGCCTTGCCGAAGGCGAGGTCCTCGGTCGGCATCGCCTTCATGCGCGCCACCGTGGCCGCCCCGTCCGCCCTGGCCTGGGCCGCGCCCAGCGCCGCCACGGCCTTGAGGTAGTGCAGCGTGCCGGCATAGACGCCGGCATGGATCATGGTGGGCGCGGCGCGGTTCGGCATGCGCGGCTGCACCAGGCCGGTGAAGCGGCGCGTGTCGTCGTTGAGGTCCCAGTAGAAGGACTGGGCGGAGTAGAGGCCCTGCCCCTGCTCCAGCCCCACCGAGGCGAGGTCGGTGATCTGGAACAGCAGCGTCGCGACCTTCATCCGCCGGGTCAGGCCGAATTCGTGCGCCTGCTTGACGCAGTTGATGGTGTCGGCGCCGGCATTGGCGAGGCCGAGCACGTCCGCCCGCGCCGCCTGCGCCTGCAGCAGGAAGGAGGAGAAGTCCGTCGTGGCGGGAAAGGGATAGCGCGCGGCGCCGAGCACCTGCCCGCCGGCCTGCTTCACGAAGGCCGAGGCGTCGCGCTCGAGCTGCTGGCCGAACACGTAGTCGGCGGTGATGAAGTACCACTTCTTGCCGCCGAGCCTCGCGAGCTGCGTCGCCGTGGCCTTCGACAGCATGTAGACGTCGTAGGACCAGTGGATGGTGTTGGGCGTGCACTGCGGCCCGGTGAGGTCGGTCGTGCCGGCGCCGGTGTTGACGTAGGCCTTGTTCTTCTCCTTCGCGATCTCGTTCACCGCGAGGGCGACGGAGGAGGTCGGCACGTCCACGATCATGTCCACGCCGTCGCGGTCGAACCACTGCCGCGCGATGGCGGCGCCGACATCGGGCTTGTTCTGGTGGTCGGCGCTGACGACCTCGACCTTGAAGCCGTGGCCGGTGCCGAACTGCTCGGCCGCGACCTGCGCGCAGAGCACGGAGCCGGGGCCGGTCGCGTCGCGGTAGGGGCCGGAAAGGTCGGTCAGCACGCCGATGCGGATGGTGGGTGTTGCCTGGGCGCGGGCGCGGGGGGCGGCGAGCAGCGTCGTGGCGGCCGCGCCCAGCGTGAGCGCATCGCGGCGGCGAAGATTCATGGGTGGCTTCCTCTGCGCGGCCCGCCCGGGGCGGGCCGGTTGGCGGGACCCGCCCCGGCACGGCGGGTCCCGCAGGGGCATCATGCTGCCGCCGGCCGCGCGGCCGGGCAATGCACGCATCAGCCGGGCAACGAGGCCGGGCGCGGCGGAGGCCGGGGCGACTGGGGCGGGGGCCGGGGCCCGGGCCGGGGCGACGAGGAGGATCGCGCGGCCGCTACAGCCGCCAGCCCGTGTGGATCGCGACGATGCCGCCCGAGAGGTTGCGGTAGGCGACGCGCTCCAGCCCCGCCTTGCGCATCATGCCGGCCAGAGTCTCCTGGTCCGGGAACTGCCGGATGCTCTCGGCGAGGTACTGGTAGCTGTCGGCATCCCGGGCGAAGCGGGCGCCGAGGCGGGGCAGGACCTTGAAGCTCCAGGCGTCGTAGAGCGGCACCAGCGGGTCGATCTCCAGGCGGGAGAATTCCAGGCAGTGGAAGCGCCCGCCCGGCCGCAGCACGCGGCGCACCTCGCGCAGCACCGCGTCCTTGTCGGTGCAGTTGCGCAGGCCGAAGGCCATGGTGACCCTGTTCACGGCGCGGTCCGGCAGCGGCAGCCGCTCCGCGTCGCAGCAGAGGAAGGAGAGGCCGGCGGCGAGGCCGCGCTCCAGCGCCCGTCCCTGCGCCACGCCGAGCATCGCCGGGTTGATGTCGGAGAGGATCACCCGCCCGGCGCCGCGCTCCAGCGCGCCGAAGCTGATGTCGCCGGTGCCGCCGGCCAGGTCGAGCAGCGTGTCGCGCGGGCCGGCGTTCACGGCCGCCAGGAAGAGGCGCTTCCAGACCCGGTGCAGGCCGAGCGACATCAGGTCGTTCATCAGGTCGTAGCGCGGGGCGACGCTCTCGAACACCTCGCGCACCAGCCCGGCCTTCTCGGCGCGCGGAACGCGGCGGTAGCCGAAATCGGTCTCGGACTCGGCGGGCGTCGGGGCGGTGTCGCTCATCCGCGGGAGGATAGGCGGATTCGGCGCGGCGGATAACCGGGGTGCGGCGGGCGCCGTGTCCCGCCCGGCCTGCCGCGGCCGGCATCCCGGCGCATCCGAAGCAGTGCCGGCGATCCGGCCCCGGCCGCCCCATGCCGGCGGTTCACCGTTGGCGGCCCGACATTGGCGGTCCGACATTGGCGGTCCGACGTTGGCGGTCCGACGTTGGCGGTCCGACAGGCAACTCGACTACCCTGCCCTCGACCCGATGATGCCGGGCATCCGGCGGGAGGGACAGATGAGGCCTTGGAGCGTGGTGGCCGTTCCGGCACTGGCACTGCCGTTGGCGCTGCTGCCGGGCATCGCGCCGGCGCAGCAGGTCTGGCGCGACGGCTCGGGCCGGATCGTCGGCACCACCGACCGGGGGCCGGGCGGCCGCACCACCTACCGCGACGCCGCCGGCCGCATCACCGGCACGCGCGATGCCGCCCCCGGCGGCGCCACGCTGCGCGACGGTTCGGGCCGCATCACCGGCACGGAAAGCCGCGGCGCGGGCGGCCAGACCACGCTGCGCGACGCCTCCGGCCGGATCACCGGCACGCGCGAGGAGGGACTGGGTGGGCGCGTGACCATCCGCGACTCCAGCGGCCGCATCACCGGCACCGAGGAGCGCGGACCGAACGGCGCCGTCACTGTCCGTGACGCCCAGGGCCGCATCGTCGGCACGCGCTGAGGTCCGGGCGGACCGCCCGGCGGCAGGCACCGCCGCCGGGCTTGTGCGCCACCCCCGAAGGGTGGCACCACGAGCCCCGCCGGCGCGGCCCGCGATCCCGGCGCCCCGTGCCGGCCGGCCGCCCCGTCGCCCATCCGGCCACGGGACGCGCCCCGCCCGGGAACCGTGCCGGGGCCACGGAAAAGGAGGCGGTCATGGACCCGGAACGCCTGCGCGCCCTGCGCGAGCGCTACGCCGGCAACAGCGGCGGCGCGATGCTCGACCCGCACTACCGCCGCGTCGCCGAATCCGTGTTCAGCGGCGACCGGCGCGCCCTGCCCTACTCCTCGCCCGCCACCCTGCTCTCCGCCCCCTTCCTGCCCGGCGCGGACCCGGCGACGGCGGGGCTGGACGTGGCGCTGATCGGCGTGCCGATGGATCTCGGCGTCACCAACCGCCCCGGCACGCGCTTCGGCCCGCGTGCGGTGCGCGGCGCCGAGCGCATCGGCCCCTACGAGCACGTGCTCCGCCTGGCCCCCGCCGATGGCTGCAAGGTGGCCGACGTGGGCGACGTGCCGCTCTCCTCCCGCTACGACCTCGCCGCCTGCCACGCCGACATCGAGGCCGCGATCCGCGGCTGGGTGGAGGCGGGCACGGTGCCGCTCTCGGTCGGCGGCGACCACTCGATCAGCCATGCCATCCTGCGCGCCGTGGGCCGCGACCGGCCGGTCGGGCTGATCCACATCGACGCGCATTGCGACACCTCGGGTCCCTTCGAGGGCTCGCGTTTCCACCATGGCGGGCCGTTCCGCATGGCGGTGCTGGACGGGGTGCTGGACCCCGAGCGCACCGTGCAGATCGGCATACGCGGCCCCGGCGAGTACCTGTGGGAATTCTCGGCCGACAGCGGCATGACCGTGATCCACGCCGAGGAATTCGCCGCGCGCGGCGTCGCCGAGGTGATCGCGCAGGCCCGCGCCGTGGTGGGCGACGGGCCCACCTACCTCTCCTTCGACATCGACGCGCTCGACCCCGCCTTCGCCCCCGGCACCGGCACGCCGGAGGTGGGCGGCCTGACGACGCGCGAGGCGCTGGCCCTGCTGCGCGGCCTCGCGGGGCTGGACTTCGTGGGCGCGGACCTCGTGGAGGTGGCGCCGCAATACGACGGCACCACCAACACCGTGCAGGCGGCGGGACAGGTGCTGTTCACGGAATTCTGCCTACTGCGGCTGGCGCTGGACCGGCGGCGGGAACGGGCGGGATAGAGCGGATCGCCGGCGGGCGGACACGCCCGGCGGCGTGAATCCGCGCCGGGAACGACGAGCTACGGCGAACCGGGGAAGGCGCCGCCTTCCCCGGACCCCATCCGGCAGGAGGGCGAGGCCCTCCTGCACCTCTCTTCGTTTCAGTCCGGGACGTTGCAGCGGTCGGGCCGTCTTTCCGAACGGGGTTTCCAAAGGGGCTGCGCCCTTTGGTGGGAGGGGGCGCGGGGGAGGGCGACGCCCTCCCCTGCCGGCGCGCCTCCTCAGTCCCGCCGCGCCCGGAACAGCACGGCCAGCCCCGCCAGCGTCACCATCCCGCCCATGATGTCCGTCCACCCCAGCCGCTCCCCGAGCAGCGCCCAGCCGAACAGCGCCGCGAGCGGCGGCGCCGTGAGCTGCAGCGCCGCCGCGGTGGAGGGCGGCAGCCGGCGCAGCATCACGAAGTACAGCCCGTAGCCCGCGATCCCCACGACGAGGATGGTGTAGGCGAGGCTCAGCAGCGCCGGCGTGCTGGCCATGCCGGGCGGCGAACCCTCCAGCAGCAGGGCCAGCGACAGGGTCATCGCCGCCGAGGCGAGGCACTGACCGAGATTGGCCGTCCACGGCCCGATCCGCCCGCGCGCCGGGGCGTAGAGCAGGATGCCCGTCGCCTGCGCCAGCGCGCCGCCGATGGCGAACAGCACGCCGGAGGCCTCCGCCCCGTGCATGCCGGCCACGGCACGCGCCCCGCCGAGGATCGCGACGCCGCTCCAGCCCAGCGCCAGCCCGGCCCAGGCCAGCCCCGGCAGGCGCCGGCCGAACAGCAGCACCTCGCCCGCCGCGACGAAGAGCGGCGCGGTCGCGGCCAGCAGCGCGGTCAGGCCCGAGGGGATGCGGGCCATCGATTCCCAGCTCAGCGCCAGGTAGCCGCCGACGCCGACCGAGCCCATCGCCAGCAGCCGCAGCCGGTCGGCGGGCGAGGGCAGCACGGCGCGGCCGGCGGAGAACTGCCAGAGGAAGACCGGCAGCATCACCGCCGAGGTGAGGGCGAAGCGGATCGCCAGCGCCCAGAGCGGCGGCCATTCCTGCAGCAGCAGCTTGGCCGAGGAGAAGGCCGAGGCCCAGATCAGCACGAACAGGCCGCCGAGCGCGACGTCCGCCGGGGCGGTCCTCATGCGGGGACGCGCCGCCGGGGCAGCGCCGCGGCGGCGAGCGACGCGATGCCCAGCAGGCCGAGCCCGCCGGCGGCGAGCAGCAGCCCGGCATCGGGGGTCGGCTCGGGCGGGCAGGTCGGGACGCCGGGGGCGGCCTCGCAGGCCAGGCGCTCGGCGCGCATGGCAGGCGCCTCGGCCGGCGGTTGCGCGGCCCAGCCGGCCAGGCCCGCCAGGAGCAGGAGCGCCACGCCCGCCCGGACGGCGCGGCGCCGCCAAGGATGTGCCGGGCGGGGGGCCGGGCGTGAAGCCGGGCGGGGGATCGGGTCGGGGCCGGGTCGTTGCGGCATCTTGTTGGGAGGGTGATCCGTGACGGGCGTCCGCACGCCCTACGCGACCCCGGCGCGCAAGGCCACCCCCGCCGGTCCGCGTCACGCCGTCGGCGGATCCTGCATGCCGGGCCGGCGGCGGGCGATGCCGGCGGGCGGTGACGGAACGGCGCAGCAGCCGGCGCGGAACCGTGCGACGGCAGCCGGCGCACGGGTCACGGCGTTGTGGCGTCGCGTGGCCGGGCCGAGGCGTGGGCCGGGCCCGTCCCGCCCGGTGGCGCCGGTGGCGTGCCATGGTCAGCCGGGGCAGCATCGTGCCGCCGCACGCGGCGGGAAGCGCGCCCCAGCCCGCCGAGCGCTCCGCCCACGCCCCGGGAGACCCCGCCCTTGTCCTTCCTGTCCGGCCCCGCCGTCACCCACCTGCTGGAAACCTACGGCTACGCGCTGATCGCCGCCGTGATCCTGCTGGAGGCGACCGGCCTGCCGCTGCCCGGCGAGAGCCTGCTGATCGCGGCGGCGCTCTATGCCGGCACCACCGGCCATCTCGACATCAACCTGGTGGTGGCGGTGGCGGCCGCCGCGGCGATCCTGGGCGACAACCTGGGCTACGCGATCGGCCGCTTCGTGGGCGAACCGGCGCTGCTGCGCTGGGGCGGCCGGATCGGCCTGACGGAGCAGCGCCTGGCCATCGCGCGCAACCTGTTCCGCCGGCATGGCGGCAAGGTGGTGCTGTTCGGCCGCTTCGTGGTGCTGCTGCGCACGGTGGCGGCCCTGATGGCGGGCGTGACGCGCATGCCCTGGCCCCACTTCCTGCTCGCCAACGCGACGGGCGGCATCCTGTGGTGCGCCCTGTACGGCTACGCGGCCTACTTCCTCGGCGACCGGCTGGAGCAGGCGAAGGGCTGGGCCACGGTGGCGATCGGCGCCGTGGCGGTGCTGGCCTTCGCCGGCACGCTCTGGTTCACGCGGCGGCAGGAGCGGCGGCTGGCGCGCGAGGCGGGCATCGAGCCGGGCGGCTGACGGCGGGCGGGAAAGGGTCGGCCCACGGGTGGCGGCCGGTGGATGGCGCTACCGGCCGCGCCCTCGGCTCGACTTTGGCCGATTCCAGGAAAAGGCTGGCAATCTCAGCAGCTTGGCTCCTGAAGAGGTGACCGAGCCAAGCTTCTGGGATTGCTTCTCTTCCTTCGCGGATTGGCCGAAGCCCAGCTCAGCCACGCAGCGCCAGCAGCACGCCGGCCACCGTCAGCAGCAGCGCCAGCCCCTGGCGCAGCCCGAGCGGCTCGCCCAGCAGCAGCGTCCCGCCGAGCACGCCGATCACCGGCGTCAGCAGCGTCCCCGTCGCCGCCAGCCCGGCCGGCAGGCGGCGCAGCGCCGCGAACCAGGAGAGGTAGCAGACGCCGAGCGGGTAGGCCGCCACCACCGCCACCAGCGCCCAGCCATGGGCCGGCATGGCGGCCGGGTCCGCCCGCTCCAGCAGCAGGCCGGCCAGCGCCAGCGGCAGGGCGCCGAGCAGCACCTGCCAGGCGGCGCCGGCCACCGGCGGCAGCGTCAGCGGCGCGCGCTTGGTCACCACCGTCCCCAGCGCGAAGGTCACCGCCGCCAGCATCGACATCACGACGCCGGGCAGGCGCGACAGGTCCAGGCTGGGCCCGCCGCCCACCAGCACCGCCACCCCGGCGAGTCCGGTGGCGAGCCCGGCCACGCGGCGCACGGTCGGCCGCTCGCCCAGCAGCGGCCAGGCCAGCAGCACGGTCCAGAGCGGCATGGTGTAGGCCGCGATCGCCGCCTCGCCCGCCGTCAGCCAGAGCATCGAGTAGGTGGTGAAGCCGATCCAGCAGGTGACGTTGAGCACCGCGATCAGCAGCAGCCGGCCCCATTGCCCGAGCGGCACCCCCAACGCCTCGCCGCGTGCCAGGGCGAGCAGCATCAGCGCCATCCCGCCCAGCGTCCCGTTCATGCCGCGCAGCGAGAGGGGCGGCCACAGCCCGAGCAGCAGCTTGTTGACCGGCCAGCTCAGCCCCCAGCCGAGCACGGTGCAGAGCAGCAGGGCGAGCCCGACGAGATCGGGCCGCCGGGCGGCGAGGCCGGGCAAGGGCGAGGCGGCAGCGAGCGGACGTCCCATGCCGGATGGGGTAAAGGCAGCGGCATCATGGCCGGAACGCAGGGAACGCCGGGCGGCCCTGCGGAAAAGGCGGGGCGGCCACCGCGGCCCGGGACCGCCGGCGGCCCCCGTCTTTCCCCGCGTGCCGGCCCCGGCGCCCGATGGCGCGCGACGCCCCGCCGGGCCGGCCGCCGCCCGCCGCGGCGCATGGGCCGCCACGTCTTCCCGGCGGTTGCCTCGGCCGCTTCGCCCGTGTAGAGGCCCGACATCATGGCGTCACAGGAGACGGCCGGGGCGGGCGGCGTTGCCCCTGCCCATGGCGCCGCACCCGTCCCGCCATCCCCCGGTTTCACGACGGCCTCCCTCTCCCGACGGCCGCATTGACGACGGCAGGTGCCCCATGGCGAAGATGCAGGCCAACCAGATGCGCGCCGGCATGGTCATCGAGTTCGAAGGCCAGCGCTACACCATCCTCCGGCAGAACATCATGATCCCCGGCAAGGGCGCCGCGGTGATCCAGGTGGACATGCGCAACATCAAGACCGGCGCCAAGAAGGACCAGCGCTGGCGCACCGCCGACACCGTCGAGCGCCTGACCACCGAGGACAAGGAGTTCACCTTCTCCTACGCCGAGGGCGACCACCTCGTGCTGATGGATCCCGAGACCTTCGAGCAGACCACCGTCTCCAAGGACATCCTGGGCGACCGGCTGCCCTTCCTGGTCGAGAACATGGTCGTCAACGTCAAGCTGATCGAGGGCGAGGCGGTGTCGATGGACCTGCCCGACCAGGTGACGCTGGAGGTGACCGAGGCCGACCCGGTGGTGAAGGGCCAGACCGCCTCCTCCTCCTACAAGCCGGCCGTGCTCTCGAACGGCGTCAAGACCATGGTGCCGCCCTTCATCACCGCGGGCGAGAAGATCGTGGTCAAGACCGCCGACGCCTCCTACGTCGAGCGCGCCAAGGGCTGAGTCCCGGCGGGGTCGGGCGGGCACCGCCCCGCCGCCCCGGTCCCCGGCCGGCCTGCGACGGTTCCCGTGGCCGCCGTTCCCCGCGTCGGCAGCCGGGCCGGCCGCGTGGGGCGGGGTGCCGGGAACGCCGCGGATCGCCGCCGGGGCCGCCGCGCCGCCCCCCGCCGAGGCCCGCGACGCGGGAACCTGCGCCGCGCCCCCGACCGCGCCCGGCGCCCCGCTCGCCCGGAACGGGCATCGCGTCACCCGGCGCGCCGCCCATGCCGATCCCGCGCCCCGACGGGCGCGACTGCCCCGGAAGCCGGCCGCCCCGGCCCCGGGCCCCACCCCATGACGGCCTCGCGCCGGGCGGCCGGGCAACGGACCGTGCAGGGCCACGCCGAGCTTGCGGGGCCACGCCGAGCTAGAGCCGATCCAGCCTGACTGGATCAGGCCGGAACGGCTCTAGCCTTTTGATTTTTCGCATTTTCCGAGCCGCTGAGCGAGGACGCTCAGCTTGAAAATGCTCTAAGGAATTCCCATGGCCCTCTCCCCCCGTCTCTCCCCGCAGCTCTCGGTCGTGGTCGCCGCCGTCCGCAAGGCCGGCAAGCGCCTGCTGCGCGACTTCGGCGAGGTGGAGCAGCTCCAGGTCAGCGTGAAGGGCCCTTCCGACTTCGTCTCCTCGGCCGACCTGCGCGCCGAGGAGACGCTGCGCCAGGAGCTCTCCCGCGCCCGCCCGAACTTCGCCTTCCTGATGGAGGAGAGCGGCGCCTCGGGCGATGACGACTGGGAGCACCGCTGGGTGGTCGATCCGCTGGACGGCACCACCAACTTCCTGCACGGCATCCCGCACTGGGCGATCTCGGTCGGCGTCGAGCGGCGCATGGCGCCGGACCGCACCGAGCTGGTGGCGGGCGTGGTCTACAACCCCGCCTCCGACGAGCTGTTCTGGGCCGAGCGCGGCATGGGCGCCTTCCTCAACGACCGCCGCCTGCGCGTCTCGGCGCGCAAGGAGCTGCGCGACGCGGTGTTCGCCACCGGCATCCCCTTCGCGGGCACGCCGGGCAAGGCGGAATTCTCGCAGGTGCTGGCGCGGGTGATGCCGCAGGTGGCCGGCGTGCGCCGCTTCGGCTCGGCCGCGCTCGACCTCGCCTGGACCGCGGCCGGCCGCTACGACGGCTACTGGGAGCTGAGCCTGAAGCCCTGGGACATCGCGGCGGGCCTCGTGATCCTGCGCGAGGCGGGCGGCTTCGCCGCCGATCCCGAGGGCGGCGACCCCTACGCCGCGGGCAGCGTGGTCTGCGGCAACCAGGTGCTGCAGCCGAAGCTGCGCGAGCTGGTGGCCGAGGGCGTGGCCTATGCGCGCCGCCACCAGACGCGGGGCGAGGCCCGCCCTGAGGCCCCGTCGGGTGGCACGCCGGCAGGGAGCGACACGCCGGCGGCCTGACGCCGGCCGCGCGACGCCCGGCGGCCCCTTCGACGCCGACGTCGCCGGCGGCGTGCCGGCGCGCTCAGCGGCGCAGGTGCTTGAGCCGCTCGCCGAGACGCCGGTACGGCCCGGTCAGCTTCCAGGAGCTGGAGCCGGTGACGGCGGCGAGTTCCTGCTCCAGCGCCGCGATCCGCTCCTTCGCGCGCCGCAGCCTCGCCTCCATCTCCTCCTGCGGCCAGGGCGCCAGCGAGCGGTTCAGCGCCAGCATCTCGGCGCGCATCTGCTCGGCCGCGCCGCGCAGGCGCCTGTTCTCCTGCCGCGTCATCTCCAGCGCGTGGCGGAGCGCCTCCGGGGTGTCCGTCCCGTCCCGGGCAGGGCCGGCACGATCCGGCTCCGGAGGGGCGGCAACGGCAGGGGCGCCGGCCGGAACGTCGGCGGGCGACCCGGACGCGGCACCGGCGGCCTGGGGGAATTCGTTCACGGCGTTGACATCCCTCATCCTGTTTCCTGGCCGGACCGACGGCTCGCACGGGTCCGCACGAGTCAGGGCTTGCGCGGGGCGGTATCAGAGCTGCCGGATGCGCCGCAGGCGCTCCGCCTGCCGCCGGCCCACGGCGTCGAAGCCGTACTCGCCGCGGATATGCGCGGCCGCCGCCGCGACCCGCACCCGCCTGCCGGCCTCGTCATCGACCATGCGGCGCATCTGCCAGGCCGCATGCTCCGGGTCGGCCTCGGCCCAGACCTGGCCCGCGTGGAAGGGATGTTCGCCCTCCCGTACCGGCACGAGACGGAAGTCGACCGGATAGCCGGTGGCCGGCGAGACGAGCTCCGTGGTCGCCGAATAGTCGGTGGCGATCGCCGGCCGCCCGAGCGACAGGGCCGCCGCAACCGGCAGGCCGAGCGCCTCGCTGCGGTGCGTCGACAGCAGCGCGTCGCAGGCCGCGACCAGTCCCGGCAGCCCGCCGCCCGCCGCACCGGCCTCCACCAGATGCAGGCCGGGATCGTCGCCCATGGACTCGCGCAGCGCGGCGAGGTCGGCCTCGGGCAGGCTTCCGGCGGGTACCCCCAGCACGAGGTGCCGGCGCGGATCGTGGCGCCGCCCGTCCCGGAAGGCCCGCCGGAAGGCGGCGATGGCGGCGCCGGGATTCCGGCGCGCCAGGCCATCGCGGCCGAGGACGCAGAGGAACAGGAAGCCGTCCTCGGGCAGCCCGAGCGCGGCGCGCGGGAGGGGCGTCACCGGGTCGAATTCCAGCGGCAGCGGCATACGCGGCACCGGCCGCCCCGGCAGGGCGCGCACCAGCGTGGCCTGGACGAAGCGCGTCGGCGCCCAGATCTCGTCCACGAGGTCGCAGGCCGGCAGCAGGGCGGCGGGGAATTCCGGCAGCGCCCAGAGCGGCATGGCGATGCGGTAGGCATCGGGCCGCAGCGCGCCGCCGAGCCGCGCGACGACGGCCGGCAGGCCTTCGGCATCGACGCGGAACAGGGCCACCGGCGCCGTCGCCCGCCCGACGATGCGGTGGTCGTCGGGATGGGCCGCGCCGGGGGCGGCGGCAACGTCCGGTCCGGCGCCCGATGCCGCCCCCGATGCCGCCCCCAGTGCCGTCCCCGGTTCCGCTTCCGGGCCCGATCCCGCGTCGACGCCCTCGACCCGGATTCCGCCCGCCACCAGCCCGCGCAGGGCGCGCCACCCGGTCTCGTGCGACTCGCCCGGCGGCCCGTGGGAGGCCGCGTGGAAATCGCCGACCACGCTGATCGCGGGCTCGTCGGCCGCCTGGGCCGGCGGCTGGCGCGTCGGGGGTGCCGCGTCGCCGAGGCGCTCCATCACCGGCTCCAGCAGCCGCCGGTCGCGCAGCAGGTTCAGCGCGTGCCTGCCGTACCAGCCGAAATAGCCGTTCACGCCCTCGCGCGTGCGCAGGTCGAAGCATTGCCGCAGCCCCGGCTCGCGCTCATGCACCCAGGCCATCAGGTTGGTGACGACGCGGCCGACGGCGCCGCGCCACGTGTCGGGTGCCGGCAGGTCCAGGAAGGACTCGTAGGTCTCGAACGGATCGCCGCCGGCCCAGACGAGGTGGCGCTCCCGGTACATGCGCCGCACCGCCTCCGGGATCGGCGTGCCCGAGGCGAAGCGGCCATAGGCGTAGAGGCCGTCGGGCAGCGTGCCGTGGCCGCTCGCCACCAGCCGATCGGCATAGGCGCGGCACAGCGCCAGCAGCGGGCCTTCCATCGCCGCGCCCGAGAAGGCCGTGGTGTACTTCGACAGCCGCGTCAGGTCGCGCGGATTGAAGCCGGAGAAGTGGAAGAAGCCGAGCGGCGCGCCGTCCACGCGCCACGTGCCGTCGGCGTCGCGCGACAAGTCGCGCTGCTGCAGGTTCCAGTAGGCGACGTTGAGGGTGGGGTCGCGCAGCACCCGCATGCGGGCGGCGTAGGCCGGGATCAGGTCCATGAACTTCTGGTCCACGAACACGCCGCCGGGCTGGTCGTTGACGCACTGGTAGCGCAGGCGCCGCGCCCACCACTGCAGCAGGCGCTCGGATTCCCCGCACGCGCCGATGCCGAGGAAGCCGAGGTTGAAGACGCCCGCCTGCATCACCCCGATGTCGCCGGGATAATGCTCGCCCTCCTCCGGATGGCAGAGATGCGGCGTCAGCACGAAGGAGGCGCCGTCCTCGATCGCGTCGAGGACGGGGTGCAGGGGCGAGAAGATCTCGATGTCGGGATCGAAGTAGAGCACCGCGTCGTGGCCGCGTGCGAGCAGATGCAGGAACATGAACGGCTTGACCGCCGTGTTCAGCTCCATGATGTCGTAGCGGAAGGCGAAGTCCTCGAAGTCGCGGATGCCGAGTTCCGAGGCGGTGACCACCTCGACGCCCGCCGGGTAGAAGTCCGGCTCCCGGAGCCTGCCATCGGCGAGGCAGAGATAGGTCGTCGCGTCGGGATGCCGGGCCTTGGCGCTGCGGAGCAGGATGTCCGCCATGCGGACGTAGTTGTTCGAGCAGATCGTGAAGATCGCCAGGCTGCGTCGCAAGGTGTGCCTCCATCCCCCGGGAACATTCCGCACCCGCTTCCCATGACGGGCCCGCCGGGGACGATCGGCTGTCGCGCAGGACGGATAGGCACAAGCCCGGCCTGCCACAAGGGGCCTTGCCGCGACGCGCCCGCCGGATGTTCCACCATCCGGCGATCCGCGACCCTCTTGCCGGAGCGGATTCACGCCTCCGGGCGTTCCGCCCTCCGGCGATCCGCTCTAGACTCCCGCGCGATGCGCATCCCGACCAACACCAAGGCGGCCGCCGCCGCCCGTCTCCTGCTGGCCGCGGCGCTTCTCGCGACGTGCCCAACCGTCCTCCCGGCATCGGCGGCCGAGGCCCGGCCCGGCAGCCGCGAGACGACGAGGCGCGACACCGCCCGGCCCGCCGACCGCGCGGCGCCGCGGCCGACGCAACGACGGACGGAACGGTCCGCGCGGCCATCCGTTCCACGCGCGGCGACGGGGGTGGCGGCCGGAGCGGCCGCCGGCGCGGCGGCCGGTGCCCTTGCCGCCCCGGCCCCGGCCCCGGCCCCGGCCGACGCCCCCGCCCCGCCCGCCGCGGCGCCGCCGCCGCCCGTGGCGCTGCCCGACACCCCGCCGCCCGCCCCGGCACCGGCAGCGGCCAGCCTGCCGCCACCGCCCGGCCTGCCGGACGCGCTCCGGCCGCGCGAGGGCGGCGGCTACCGCTTCGCCTTCTCCGAGGAGACGTTGCCGGCCGCGACGAAGGCGGGCCTCGCCCTGCTCGGCCGCCACTACCTCGCCGTGCCCGGGCGCATCGTGGTGGCGGCGCAGGCCTCGGGCCCGACCACCGACGTCTCCGCCGCCCGGCGCCTCTCGCTGGCCCGGGCGCTGGAGGTGCGCCAGGCCCTGATCGAGGGCGGGCTGCCCTCCACCCGCATCGACGTCCGCGCCCTCGGACGTACCGCCGACGCCGCCGACCAGGTGGACATCCTGCCGCCCGGCGCCGCCCCCGTCGGCACGCAGCGGCCCGCCGCCTCGGCGGCCAGCGGCATGCCCGCGGCCACATCCGCCGAGCCCGCGCCCGAGCCCGCGCCCGTCACGCCGCCGGCCGTCGCGCGATGACCCGTCCCGCGGTCTATCTGTGGCGCATGGCCGCCTTCCTGGTGGCCGTGGCCGCGCTGGTGATCGTGCTCTCGCCCGAGCTCGCCCACGCCTTCGCGGCCAACCCGGTGCTGAACGCCGTGATCGTGGCCGTGCTGCTGATCGGCATCGGCTGGAACCTGCGCCAGGTGCTCGGGCTGCGCGCCGAGGTGGCCTGGCTGGAGCATTTCCGGCAGGCCGGCAGTGCGGACCTCGCCCCGCCGCCGCGCCTGCTCGCGCCGATGGCCTCGATGCTCGCCTCGCGCCGCGGCGACCGGCTCAGCCTCTCCGGCCCGGCCATGCGCTCCCTGCTCGACGGCATCGCCTCGCGCCTCGACGAGGGGCGGGAGCTGTCGCGCTACATGACCGGGCTGCTGATCTTCCTCGGCCTGCTCGGCACCTTCTGGGGCCTGCTGCTGACCATCGGCTCGGTCTCGGCGGTGATCTCGGGCATGTCGGTGGGGGCCGGGGACCTCAACCAGCTCTTCAACCAGCTCAAGGCCGGCCTCGCCGAGCCGCTGCGCGGCATGGGCACGGCCTTCTCCTCCTCGATGCTGGGCCTCGCCGGCGCGCTGGCGCTGGGCTTCCTCGACCTCACCGCGGGGCAGGCGCAGAACCGCTTCTACAACGAGCTGGAGGAATGGCTGGCCGGCATGACCCGCCTCTCCTCCGGCGTGTTGGGCGACACGACCGGCGAGGGCGGCTCCGTCCCCGCCTACGTCCAGGCGCTGCTGGAGCAGACGGCGGAGAACCTCGAAGGGCTGCAGCGCATCATCGCGCGCGGCGAGGAGGGACGCGCCGCCTCGTCCCAGGCGCTGGCGACGCTGGGCGAGCGCCTCGCCGCACTCACCGACCAGATGCGTGCGAACCAGCAGGTGGTGCTGCGCATGGCCGAGAACCAGGCGAGCCTCGGCCCCGCCCTGCAACGGCTGGCCGACGGCCACGCCGCGGGCGGCATCGACGAGCAGACCCGCACCCACATCCGCAACACCGAGCTGCTGCTGGCGCGGCTGATCGAGGAGGTCAGCCAGGGCCGGCAGCAGGCGACGCAGGAGATACGCTCCGAGATCAAGGTGATCGCGCGCACCATCGCCGCCCTCACCGAGGAGCAGCCGCGTTGAGTGGCGGCCGCCGGCGCGACGTCCGCCTCGCGGCGGCCGCGCCCGGTCCCGCCGTGGCGGCCTGAGCGATGGCGGCGGGCGGCAGGCGGCGCGACCGCGGCGGGCTGGACGCCTGGCCGGGCTACGTGGACGCGCTCTCCACGCTGCTCATGGTCATCATCTTCGTGCTGCTGGTCTTCGTGCTGGCGCAGGGCTTCCTGTCGGTCGCGCTCTCCTCGCGCGACCGGGCACTGGACCGGCTGAACCGGCAGGTGGCCGAGCTTTCCGAGCTGCTGGCGCTGGAGCGCGGGCAGGCCGAGGAGCTGCGCGGCGCGCTGGGGCGCACCGGCACCGAGATGCGCGCCGCCGCCGCCGCGCGCGACGCGCTGGCCGCCCAGCTCGGCGCGCTGCGCGACGAGCGCGACCGCGCGGGCACGGAGCGCGATGCGATCCGCGGCGAGCGCGACCGCCTGCAGGCGCGGCTGGCCGACCTGGAGCTGGCCGGGCGCGGCGGGGCGGAGCGGCTGGAGGGGTTGCAGGCGCAGCTCGCCGAGGCGCTGCAGCGTGCCGAGGCGGCGGGCGGCGACACGGCCCGCACGCTGCGCGACCTCGCCGAGGCCCGCCGGCAGCTCGCCGCCGAGCAGGCCGCGCTGGAGGCGCTGCGCCGGCAGTCGGCCGAGCTGGACCGGACGGTGCGCGCCGACCGCGAGACCATCGAGGCGCGCCTCGCCGACCTCGCCCGGCTCTCCGAACAGGTCCGCTCGCTCACCGCGCTGCGCGAGCAGCTGGAGCGGCAGGCGCAGGAGGCGCTGCGGCGCGCCGGCGAGGAGGAGGCGGGCCGGCGCGCCGCCGAGGCCCGCGCCGCCGAGGCCGGCGGCCGCGCCGATTCCGAGGCGCGCCGGCGGGCCGAGCTGGAGGCCACCGCGGCCGAGCAGACCCGGCTCTCGGAGAGCGCCCGCGCCCAGGTGGCGCTGCTGACCCGGCAGCTCGAGGAGCTGCGCGGCCAGATGGCGCGCGTCGCGGCGGCACTCGATGCCTCCGAGACGGCGACGCGCGACCGCGACGCCCAGATCGTCAACCTCGGCCAGCGGCTGAACGCGGCGCTGGCGGCGCGGGTGGAGGAGCTGCAGCGCTACCGCTCCGACTTCTTCGGCAGGCTGCGGCAGGTGCTGGGCGACCGGCCGGAGGTGCGCATCGTCGGCGACCGCTTCGTGTTCCAGTCCGAGGTGCTGTTCCCCGCCGCCAGCGCCGAGCTTTCCGAGCGCGGGCAGCAGCAGCTCCGCGAGCTCGGCACGGTGCTGAAGGACATCGCCGCCCGCATCCCCACCGACGTGCCCTGGGTGCTGCGGGTGGACGGCCACGCGGACCGCGCGCCGATCCGCTCGCCGCGCTTCGCCTCGAACTGGGAGCTGTCGGCGGCGCGCGCGATCGCGGTGGCGCAATTGCTGATCCAGGAGGGACTGCCGCCGAACCGCGTGGCCGCCGTCGCCTTCGGCGACAACCAGCCCCTCGATCCCGGCGACACGCCGGAGGCCTATGCCCGCAACCGCCGCATCGAGCTGCGGCTGACCGACCGGTGACTCCGCCGATGCAACCGCCTCCCGGCTCCTCCTCCGGTCCCGCCGCCGTCCCTTCCGCCGGGGCCCCTGCGCCGGGCGCCTTCCCGGGCCTCGTCGTCCCGGATCACGCGCTGCTGCGGCACAAGCTGGCGGCGCTGCGCGACCGGGAGACGCCCTCGGCCGCCTTCCGGCGCCTGCTGGCCGAGCTGGGCGCGCTGCTGACCGCGGAGGCGACGCGCGACCTGCCGCAGGAGGCCGTGCGGGTCGCGACCCCGCTCGCCGAGGCACAGGCGCGGGTGCTGCCGGCCGAGCCCTGCCTCGTCGCCGTGCTGCGCGCCGGGCTCGGCCTGCTCGAAGGCGCGCGCAGCGTGCTGCCGGAGGCGCCGGTCGGGCATATCGGCCTGGTGCGCGACGAGCGGACGCTCCAGCCCAGCGAATACGTGGTGCGGCTGCCGCCGGGCCTCGCGCGGCGCGGTGCGATCGTGCTGGACCCGATGCTGGCGACCGGCGGCAGCGCCGTGGCGGCGGTGGCGCGGGTGAAGGCGGCCGGGCCCGCCTGGGTGCGCTTCGTGTGCGTGGTGGCGGCGCCGGAAGGCGTCGCCCGGCTGCTCGCGGCGCACCCGGACGTGCCGGTGCTGGCGGCCTCGCTCGACAGCGGCCTGGACGCGCGCGGCTACATCGTGCCGGGGCTGGGCGATGCCGGCGACCGCTGCTTCGGCACGGAGGGCTGATCGACGCGGGCTGATCGACGCGGGCTATCGACGGCCCTCGCGCGGCCGGCCGGCCGATCGTCGCGCATCGCGCACGCGGCCGGATGTCTGGCGCCCCCGACTTACCGAGAGGCGGCGCCTTGCCGGAGCCGCCGCGAGGCCCGCCCCCATGCCGCCCGGGCCGCCCCGGAAAGCCCCCGGGGCCTTCCGGTCAGTGCGGCTCGCCGCTCTTCACCTCCGGGTCGTCGAGCTGGGACTGCGCCGCCAGGGCGCGCGCCATCTGGCTCAGCGCCTCCTGGTGCTTCTCGTTGTCGATCAGCGCGAAGTTGCGGGCCAGTTCCAGGCACATGCGCTGGCGCGGCGAAACCTCCTGCGCTTCCGTGGCGGTGCTGAGCCCCTCGAAGAACCAGGAGACGGGCACGCCGAGCACCTGGGCGATCTCGAACAGCCGGCCGGCGGAGATGCGGTTCAGGCCCCGCTCGTACTTGTGCGCCTGCTGGTAGGTGACGCCGATCAGCCGCGCGAGCTGCTGCTGCGACAGTCCCATCATGATCCGGCGCTCGCGGATTCGGGCCCCCACGTGATGGTCGGCGACGCTGGCCCGCTGGGAGGCCTTCTCGCCCTGGGGCTCGTCCTGGGCGAGCGCGTCCTCGTTCGGAAGGGTGGCGGCGGCGGCGGTGTTGGACATGGTCTTACCCTCTCCGTCGCCCTGCCCGGACCGGTCAACACGCAAGCGATGGCGGGCGTGTTGACAAACCGGTGAGGTGCGGACCCCGTTTCAGCTCTTGCGGCTCAGCCCGGTCACCTTCGCCGGCTGGCGCAGCTCCTCGAGCTGGCGCTTCAGCGAGGCCACTTCCGCCTGGAGGCTCTCCATGGTCTCCGCGCCGCCCGTTCCGGCCGGGCGGGGCGGCTCCTTGGTCGCATCCGTGGCGGCAGGCCGGAAAGGCGTGAACAGGCTCATGGCGCGCTCCATCATGGCCATGTTCTGCTTACTCATTTCTTCAAACCCGAAGGGCATGTGGAAGCCCTCCATGCTCTTCTGCATGGCCACCCGCATCTGCTCCTGCTGCCGCGCGAAGCTGCCCATGGCGAATTCGAGGTAGCGCGGCACCACGCTGCCCAGGCTGTCGCCGTAGAAGCCGATGAGCTGGCGCAGGAAGGAGGTCGGCAGCAGCGAGCGCCCCTTGGCCTCCTCCTCCACGATGATCTGGGTCAGGACGGAGCGGGTGATGTCCTCGCCCGACTTCGCATCGTAGACGACGAAGTCCCGCCCCTGCCGGACCATGCCGGCCAGGTCCTCCAGCGTGACGTAGCTCGACGCCTCGGTGTTGTAGAGGCGGCGGTTGGCATACTTCTTGACGACGACCGGCGGGCGCTGCGGCTCGCTGCCCGGCTCGCCACCTTGTTCCGACACTGTCTCGGCCATGCAACCGCCATCCCCAACCGCGTGATACCCGAGCACCCTATCACGATTTTGGTGCAGCGCGCCAAAGATGGCCGAAACGGTCGGACTTGACCCGCCTTCCCGTTCCGTTCTCCCCTGCGCGCCCGCATCGTGGCGAACCGGACGGGTGGCTGGACGATGAACGACGCGAGCGACCTCGAACGCCTTGCGCAGGACTGGATCACGCTTTGGCAGACCGAGCTGGCCGCCCTCCTGAGCGATCCCGAGGCGATGCGGCGCGCCATGGCCGGCCAGGAGGGCATGCAGGCGGCGCTGGCCCACTGGCTGGACGGCGCCGGCACCGCGGCGCTGACCCTGCAGGAGGCCTGGCGGCGTGCCGCCACGGCGGCGAGGCCCGCCGACGCGCCGGACGGGACGGCGGCGGCCTGGCAGTTCCCGAACCCTTTCCCCAATCCTTTCCCAGGCTCTTTCCCTGGACCGTTTCCCCCGGCCGCCCCGGCAGGGGCACCCGACGCGCCGGCCTGGCCCTTCGCCAGCCTGTTCCCGGGGCCGTTCCCCTCTCCCAAGGCGCGGCCCGGCACCGCCGGCGATGACTCCGCCGGCGCCCAGGCAGGGGCCGCGCCCGCTGCCGCTGCACCTCGCGATGGCGACGCTGCTGCGACTGTCGGCGACGCCCTGGACCGGCAGCGCCTGCTCGACCGGATCGCCGAGCTTGAGCGGCGCGTGGACGCCCTCGCCGGCGGGGCGGCGGGAGGCGGGCCGGATCGCCGACGCCCTCGCCAGCGCCGGCCTGTCGGCTGAGGCGCTGCGCGACGCCGTCCTCGCGCGCCTCGGGCGCGAGGAGCGGGAGATGCTGGCCGGCATCGCCGCCTATCGGCGCCACCCCTACCGGCGCGCCCTGCCCGATCCGCCCGTGGTCTGGGAAGAGGGCGCCACGCGGCTGCTGGACCATGGCGGGACGGGCCCGGCGGTGCTGTTCGTGCCCTCCCTGGTGAACCGCGCCTACGTGCTCGATCTCGCCCCCGGGCATTCCATGCTGCGCCACCTCGCCGCCAACGGCGCCCGGCCGCTGCTGCTGGACTGGGGCAGCCCCGGCGCGGTCGAGCGCCGCTTCGGCCTCGCCGAGCACGTCGCCCGCCTGGAGCGGGCGCTGGATTCGCGCGCGCTCCGCCGCACCCCGCTGGTGCTGGCCGGCTACTGCATGGGCGGGCTCCTGGCGCTGGCGGCGGCGCTGCGCCGGCCGGACCGGGTGCGCGCGCTCGCCCTGCTCGCGACGCCCTGGGACTTCGGCGCCGGCCGCCCCTCGCCGCCGCCGGCGCTGCTGCCCCGATTCGCGCCGTTGCTGCAGGATGGCGTGCTGCCGGTGGATGCCCTCCAGGCCGCCTTCGCCGCGGCCGATCCCTGGGGCGTCGCGCGCAAGTTCCGCGCCTTCGCGGCGCTGCCTCCGGAATCGGAGCGGGCCAGGCTGTTCGTGGCGCTGGAGGACTGGCTGAACGACGGCGTGCCGCTGGCCGCCCCCGTCGCGCGCGAGACCATCGGCGGCTGGTACGACGAGAACCGGCCGACGCGGGGCGACTGGCGGATCGGCGGCATGGCGGTGGACCCGGCGGCGCTGCGCCGGCCCGCCTTCGTGGCGCTGCCCGACCGCGACCGGATCGTGCCGCCGGCCTCGGCGCGCGCCCTGGCGGCGCGGCTGCCGGCGGCGGAGACGCACGTGGCGGCGGCCGGGCATGTCGGGATGGTGGCGGGCAGCGGCGCGGAAGCGGCGCTGTGGCGGCCGCTGCTCGGCTGGCTGCGGCGCCTCGGCCGGCCACGGCGCGGCGCGCGGGCCGACGCGGCCTAGAGCGGATCGCCGGCGGGCGGACATGCCCGGCGGCGTGCATCCGCGCCGCCAGGGCGCGCGCGCTCGGCATTGAGGATGCTCCCGGCGCCCTCCCGACCACGACGGCGGGAGCAGCATCCGCGGTCGGTGCGCCACGCCCCACGATCCGAAGGGACGCGGCGGGAGGCCGGAGCCGCCCGGCGTCAATCCAGCGACGCGAGCCCCCGGTCGATCGCCTCGGCCAGGATCGCGGCGCTGCGCCGCAGCGCCTCCTCCTCCCCGGCATCGAGCGGCGGCAGCAGCGGCGCCGAGCTGCCCTGCCGCCCCAGCACGTGCGGCAGCGAGACGCAGGTGTCGCGCACGCCGAGCAGCTCGGGCATGAAGGTGGCCACGCTGAAGATGGTGTGCTCGTCGCCCGCCACCGCCTGCGCCAGCCGTGCGACGCAGCCGCCGATGCCGTAATTCGACACGCCCTTGCCCTGCTTGATGCGGTAGGCCGAGGTGCGCACCTCCTCGGCGATCCCGGCGCGCAATTCCGGCGGGAGCGGCCGCCCGGTCAGCACGGCGAAGCGTTCCAGCGGCATGCTCGCCGCGTGCGCGCCGCTCCAGTGCAGCACCTCCGAATCGCCGTGCTCGCCGAGCACGTAGGCGTGCAGCGCGGTCGGCGCGACGTCGAAATGCCGTGCCAGGCGGTCGCGGAAGCGCACGGAATCGAGCGCGCAGCCCGTGGCGATGGCGCGGCGCGGATCGATGCCGAAGCGCTTCACCGCGATCGCCGGCATCACGTCCACCGGGTTGGTGGCGAAGAGCTGGATCGCGTCCGGCGCCGCGCGCCGCACCTCGGGGATGATGGCGGCGGTGATTCGGACGTTGCGCGTCAGCAGCTCCAGCCGGGTCTGGCCCGGCTTGAGGCTGGCGCCGGCCGAGATCACCACCGCATCCGCGCCGGCGAGGTCGGCATAGTCGCCCGCCCGCACCTCGGCCACGCCGCCGAAGGCCGCGGCATGGGCGATGTCGGCCGCCTCGCCCTCGGCACGGGCACGGTCGAGGTCGACCAGCACCACCTCGCGGATGCCCGGCGTGCGCGAGAGCATGTAGGCGGCGGCGGCCCCGACCTGCCCGACGCCGACGATCCCGATCTTTCCCGGCATGTCACAGCACCCCGATCATCGGCCACCAGGTGGCGGAAAGCAGCAGGATCAGCGCGAAGCCGGCCACCGTCAGCACGATGCCGATGCGCATGAACTGCCCCATGGTGAAGGCGCCGGTGCCGTAGCACAGCATGTTCTGCGGCGCGTTGGTGGGCAGGATGAAGCCGAAGGAGACGACGAAGGCCTGGATCAGCACGATGCCCGCCGCGGTCTGCGGCCCGTAGGGCAGCGTCTTGGCGAAGGCGATCATGATCGGGATCAGCGTGCTGGCCAGCCCCGTGGCCGAGGCGAAGCCGAGGTGCAGCACGATGTTGAACAGCGACAGCGCGCCGATCACCAGCACCAGCGGCATGGCGGCGAGGCCGAGCTGCCCGAGCGTGACGCCGGCCAGCCAGTCGGCGGCGCCGGTGCGCTGGAGCAGCGTGCCGAGCGAGATCGAGGCGGCGAACAGCACCACCGTGCCCCAGGGCACCAGCTTCTCCGCCTGCGCCCAGTGCATCACGCCGAAGCGCGGCATCAGCAGCGCGGCGATGCCGATCTGCGTCACCGTGGTGGTGTCGAACGGGTGCAGCAGGCCCTCGGTGGACCACATCACCAGCAGCACGCCGGCGACCAGGATCAGCCGCTTCTCGGCGGCGCTGATCGGGCCGAGCTGCGCCAGCTCCGCGTCGAGGCGCCGCACCGCCTCCGCCGGGGCCGGCACCTCGGGGCGCAGCATGAAGCGCGCGGCGAGGAACAGCACGACGCACATCAGCACGGTGAAGGGCAGCGCCGCGACGAACCAGCCGCCCCAGGTGACGGGGGCGCCGAAGGCCTGCTGCATGAAGTTCAGGCTGATCAGGTTCTGCGCCGCGCCGGTCTTGATGCCGATGTTGAAGATCGAGCAGGCGGCGGCGGTGACGATCATCAGCGTGGCGCCGAGGCTGCTCGCGACGGGCAGGCCGAGCGCCGTGACGATGCCGACCATGATCGGGATCACCGCGCCGACGCGCGCCGTGGCCGAGGGGATGAACAGCGCCAGCACCAGCCCGACCAGGATCGAACCCAGGATCAGGCGCGAGGGCGAGACGCCGATCCGGCGCATCACCAGCAGGGCGAGCCGGCGGTCGAGGCCGGTCAGCTTCAATGCCACCGCCAGGAACAGCGCCGCCGCCACCAGCAGCACCGCCGAGGAGGAGAAGCCCACCAGCATGGTGTTGAGCGCCCCGGCCGAGGTGAGCGGCGGCCCGTTCGCGACGAGCGGCTTGCCCATCAGGCCGAGCACGGCGGCGCCGGTGAGGATGACGGCGCTGTTGGCCGGCGAGACGCACTCGCTGATCCAGAGCGTGACGACCAGCACCAGCAGGCCGAGCGAGACCTGCCCCGCCGGCGAGAGTCCGGCCGGCGTCGGCAGCAGCAGCACCACGAGGTAGAGCGCGATGGCGAGGCCGAGGAAGGCGAGCTTGCGGTTGGAGGAGGGGGCTTCCGGCGAGCCGATGGGCTGGCCGGCCGGCGGCTGCCGGCCGGGAATGACGGAGGCGGTGGTGGCGTCGGACGGCGGGGCGCTCACGGCGTTCGGTCCTCGATTGTCCTGTTGGCCTGTTCGGTTGGCACGATGGACGCGCGCCGACGGCACGATGGTCGCGCGCCGACGGCGCGATGGTCGCGCGTCCTGCGCGGGGCTGACCATAGCCCCGGCCTGCCAACAGCGGATTGTGTTGGGTCAATGATAAAGGCAGCCGCCGCCGGCGGCCCGCCCACCGGCGGCGCCGGCCGCCCCCGGCCGAGTCGGCCGCCAGGGCGCGGGGCTTGTATCCCCGACGCCCGCGCCTAAACTCCCGCCCCGAGCGTTCCCGCCACCATAAGGCCCGCGCCAATCGGGCACTGGGGAAACCCGTCAATGACCGAGATCGTCATCGCCTCCGCCGCGCGCACGCCGGTCGGCAGCTTCAACGGGGCCTTCGCGTCGCTGCCCGCCCACGCGCTGGGCACGGTCGCCATCAAGGCGGCGCTGGAGCGCGCGGGCGTGAAGGCCGAGGAGGTGGACGAGGTGATCCTCGGCCAGATCCTGACCGCCGGCGCCGGCCAGAACCCGGCCCGCCAGGCCGCCATCGCCGCCGGCATCCCGGTCGGCGCCACCGCCTTCGGCATCAACCAGCTCTGCGGCTCCGGCCTGCGCGCCGTGGCGCTGGCCGCGCAGCAGATCGCCAACGGCGACGCCGCGATCATGGTCGCCGGCGGCCAGGAGAGCATGACGCAGGCGCCGCACGCGGCGAACCTGCGCGCCGGCCAGAAGATGGGCGACCTCGCCATGATCGACACCATGATCAAGGACGGGCTGTGGGACGCCTTCAACGGCTACCACATGGGCAACACCGCCGAGAACGTGGCCGAGAAGTACCAGATCACCCGCGAGCAGCAGGACGAGTTCGCCGCCGCCAGCCAGCGCAAGGCGGGCGAGGCGATGAAGGCCGGCAAGTTCAAGGCCGAGATCGCCCCCGTCACGGTGAAGGGCCGCAAGGGCGACGTCGTCGTCGAGAACGACGAGTACCCGAAGCCCGAGACCACGATCGAGGTGCTGCAGAAGCTGCGCCCGGCCTTCTCCAAGACCGGCACGGTCACGGCGGGCAACGCCAGCGGCATCAACGACGGCGCCGCCGCCATCGTGGTGATGAGCGCCGAGGAGGCCGCGAAGCGCGGCGTCGCGCCGCTCGCGCGCATCGTCTCCTGGGCGACGGCCGGCGTCGATCCCGCCATCATGGGCACCGGCCCGATCCCGGCCAGCCGCAAGGCGCTGCAGAAGGCGGGCTGGGACGTCTCGACCCTCGACCTGATCGAGGCGAACGAGGCCTTCGCGGCGCAGGCCTGCGCGGTGAACAAGGATCTCGGCTGGGATCCGGCCAAGGTGAACGTGCATGGCGGCGCCATCGCCCTCGGCCATCCCATCGGCGCCTCCGGCGCGCGCGTGCTGACCACGCTGCTCTACGGCATGCAGGAGCGCGGCGCGAAGCGCGGTCTCGCCACGCTGTGCATCGGCGGCGGCATGGGCGTCGCGATGTGCGTGGAGCGCATCGCGCACTGATCCCGGGCGCACGGGAGCGGTGCCCCCCGACGCGGTCGGGCGGGCACCGCCCCGGACCGCCTCCGCCGCGCGGCGCCGGCCTGCCGGCCCGCGCCGCGCGGCCCGGGAATGCCGGCGGCCGGGAATTCGTCGCGGGGTGCGCCCCGGTCCCGACGCGGCCGTTGCCAGCCCCACCAGGCATGCCGCTACTCTTCCCGCAAGGCCGCAAAGGCCGCCCCTGGGAAGAGGAATGTCCATGGACCGTCGTCACCTCGTCGCGGCCGTCGCCGGCGGCGCCGCGGCGCTTGCCGCGCCGCGTCTCGCCAGCGCGCAGCCGCGCATCCGCTGGCGCTGCCCCAGCGCCTATCCCAAGAGCATCGACACGCTGTTCGGCGCGCAGGAGGTGGTGGCCCGCCGCGTCTCGGAAGCCACCGACGGCGCCTTCCAGATCCAGAATTTCGGCCCCGGCGAGCTGGTGCCGGCGCTGCAGGTGATGGACGCGGTGGCCGCCGGCTCGGTCGAGTGCGGCTTCACCTCCAGCCTGTTCTACACCGGCAAGGACCCGGCGCTCGCCTTCGGCTGCAACCTGCCCTTCGGCATGAGCACGCGCCACGTCTGGTCCTGGCTGAACCAGGCCGGCGGACGCGAGATGCTGGCGCCGGTGTACCGGGACCTCGGCGTGCGCGCCATCCCGGCCGGCAACACCGGCGCGCAGATGGGCGGCTGGTTCCGCAAGGAGATCCGCAGCGTCGAGGACCTGCAGGGGCTGAAATTCCGCATCGCCGGCCTCGGCGGCGCGGTGGCGCAGCGCATCGGCGTGGTGGCGCAGCAGATCGCGCCCTCCGACATCTACCCGTCGCTGGAGCGCGGCGTGATCGACGCCGCCGAGTACATCGCGCCCTACGACGACGAGAAGCTCGGCTTCGGCCGCATCGCGCCGTACTACTACTATCCGGGCTGGCAGGAATACTCGTCCTCCAACGACTTCCTGGTCAACCCGGCCGCCTGGGAGGCGCTGCCGGCGCCGTACCGGGCCGTGCTGGAGATGGCCTGCACCGACGCCTGGCACTGGTCCACGGCACGCTACGACTTCCTCAACCCGCAGGCGCTGCGCCGGCTGGTGGCGGGCGGCACGCAGCTGCGCAGCTTCCCGCGCGAGGTGCTCGCGGCGCTCTATCGCGCCGGGCAGGAGCTCTACACCGACACGGCGGCGCGCAACCCGCGCTTCAAGGAGATCTGGCAGAACTGGGACCGTTACCGGCTGGAGCAGATCCAGTGGTTCCGCGCGGCGGAGGACCCGCTGGCGAACTTCCTGGCCGCGGCGACGTCGCGTTAGAGCCGTTCCGGCCTGACTGTATCAGGCCGGAACGGCTCCAACCTTTTGGTTTTTCGCATTTTCCGGGTCGCTGGGTGAGTACACCCAGCTTGAAAATGCTCTAGCCCTGGTCGTCGCGGAAATAGGGTTCCACCGTGCCCTGGAACTTCATGGTCATCGGGTTGCCCTTGCGGTCCAGCGTCTTGCCCAGGGTCAGGCGGA
>NZ_JALPRX010000058.1 GCF_023223525.1 Roseomonas acroporae
GGTGAGTACACCCAGCTTGAAAACGCTCTAGGGCGGCGGGGGAGGGCAAGGCCCCCGCCGCGCGTCTTCCGCCAGGAAGGCCCTGCCCTCCTCCGGCTTCCGCCCGCCGGGAATCCCCGCGGCGCCTGCCCTCTCCGCGTTTGCGGGCGGGGGCCGGGGCGGGCGAAGCCCGGAGGCCGGACGGCGAGTTCCAGGGGCCGCCTGCCCCTGGCCATCTTCCGCTGGCGGGGGTCGGGCGGGGTGCTCTGCCCCGTCAGGGCAGCGCCACCCCCACCAGCACGTCCCGCGTCACCAGCCCGGCCAGCCGCTCCGCCGGCCAGCCCGCCGTGTGCGCCGGCTGAACCGGCAGCACCATCCAGCGGAAGTCGGCGGTGCTGTCCACCACGCGGATCTCCACGCTGTCGGGCAGATGCGTGCCCCATTCCGCCAGCACCGCGCGCGGCTCCCGCACGGCGCGGGCACGGTAGGCGGCCGACTTGTACCAGTGCGGCGGGTAGCCCAGCAGCGCGCGCGGGTAGCAGGAGCAGAGCGTGCAGACGACGAGGTGATGCCGCGTCGCCGTGTCCTCCAGCACGCCGAGCGGCGGCGCGCCGGCCATGGAGACGCCCGCCGCCTCCGCGGCGGCGGTGCCGTCGCGCAGCATCAGGGCGCGGTAGGCGGGATCGGTCCAGGCGCGCGCCACCATGCGCGCGCCGTTCTCGGGGCTGGCGGCGTCGGTGCGCGCGCGCTGCGCGGCCAGCTCGGCCTCCGAGACGATGCCGCGCGCGGCCAGGGCGGCGATCAGCTTCTCCAGATGGGCGATGCTCTCGGGTCGGGCGGGGGCGCTCATGCGGCGGACTCCGGGGCGGCCGGAGCGGACGCGGCGCCCTGCCCGGCCGGCGTGGGGGCGAGGGGCTCCAGCCAGTGCTCGTACAGCTCCACCAGCAGCCCGTCGCCGCCACGGCCATCCGGCCAGAGGGCATCCTGCGCGAAGGCGACGTGGTAGAGCCGGCGCAGCGGCGCCGGGCGGTCGAAGGCCAGGTCCTCGGGGTTGGGATAGGCGCCGAGGTCCCGCTCCACCACCCCGGCCCGCCCGCGCAGGTAGTGCGGCGTGCGGATGTGGCAGGGGCCGCGCCGCTCCGGCCAGTCGTCTCGTACCCGCACCGCGGTGCCGGGCGGGATCGGCGGCCGGTCCGTCACGCCAGCTCCTCCGGCAGCACCACGCCCTTCTCCAGCATCAGCGTGGTGATCGAGCGCAGCCAGCGTTCGTAGTAGGTCATGGCGAGGTACTCGGCCTCGGGGATGGCCTCGATGCCGCGGCGCAGCTCGTCCACGGTCATCAGCCGGCGCGCCGCGAGGTGCTGGCGCAGCGCATCCACCCGGCGGCCGAACTCGTCGGGCGGCTCCTCGTCGCGTTCGACGGGCGTGCAGCGGAAGCGCTGCACGCCGCCCATGTCGTGATGGGCGGCGGGGACGGGTTCCTCGGGAACCCCTCCCGCAGGCTCGGGATCAAGGCTCATGACGCCCAGGCTAGGACCGCCGGCGCACCCGCGTCCAGCGCCGCCGCGCGCCGCGGCCGGTCAGCGCGACTGCTTGACCTCCTCCTCCGGGCCGACGCCCCACAGCTCGGCGCGCCGGATCCAGCCGCGCGCCTCGTTGCGCACCGAGGCCTCGCACCAGGCATTGCCGGCCTCGCAGGCCAGCAGCAGGCCGACCACGCCGGGACGGAGCCGCGCCACCACCGGCGCGCCGTCCTCCGGCCGTCGGCGCAGCGCGCGCTCCTCGCGCACGACGAAGGTGCGCCGGCCCGTCAGGTTGGATTGCCGCACCCAGCCCTCGGTGCCGTCCGGGTCGCGGATGCGCCGCCAGACGTCGAACTCGCGGATGATCGAGACGGGCAATTCGCGCCGCTGGTAGGTCCACTCGATCGGGTACTGCATGCCGGGCCCGGCGCGCAGGTTCACCGCGTCGGAACGCAGCGAGGCGAAGCGCGGCAGCGGCAGGCCGGTGTTGCTGCCCACCTGCGGCTCCGGCGGCGCGGCGGGGCGCGCCGGCACGGCCGGCACCGGCACCGGCGCGGCGACGGGCGGCGCGGCGGGGCGCGCCCCCGGCCGCGGCCGGGCGGCGTCCGGCCTCCGCGGCCCCGATGGCTGCCCCGGCGGCGCACCGGCGGCCGGGCGGCTGCCCGGCGGGGTGGCCGCGCCCGGCCGCGCGGGCTGGGACGTCGCCGCGGGCCGGCCGGCGGGAGCGGCGCCCGGCCGTCCGGCCGACTGCCCGCGGGACTGGTCGGGCGCCGGGGTGGCGGACGGCGCCGCGCGCGACGCGGGCGGGCGCGGCGTCTCAGCCGACCGGGCCGGCGCGGCGGTCGTCGCGGGGCGGGGCGGGGCGGGGCGGGGCGGGGCCGGCTGGGCGGGAGCGGCCGGCCGTGCGGGACGGGCCGGCGCCGCCGGCTGGGAAGGGGCGGCCGGCGCCGCTGGGCGGGCAGGGGCGGCCGGCGCCGGCAGGCTGGGCGGCGCGCCGAGACTCGTCTGCGCCCGTGCCCCGGCGGCTGGCAGGCCACCGGTGGCCAGCGCGCCGGCGAGCAGCACGCGAGCGAGTCGGGACGACGGCAGGCGGGCGGAAGGGGAGCGCATCACGGCAGCGGCATGCCAAGCCGATGCCACGCCGGTCAAGGTGCCGTCGCCGTCTCGCCAAACCCTGCGCCGTGGCGTAAGCCGCCGGAGCCGTGCGCCGCCATGCCCATGGCCCTTCCGGACACCTCCCAGCGACACGGGCAATCCGTCGGACAGGCGGGGTCGCCGGGCCGGGTGCGAGAGGAACCCAAGAGGGAACGATGACCGAGAACCGCTTTCGCGTCGGCTACCTGCAGCACGTGCCGCACCCGGCCTTCCTGGAGGCGGCCGCGGCCGAGCCCTCGCTCGAGATCCGGCGCATCCCGCTCGACCAGCCCGAGGCCGCGATCCACGCCGCCCTCGCCGGGTGCCACGGCTACTACGTCATGGCCGCGCGCGACGAGCTGCCCGCGCCCTGGCACGTCACCACCGCCCTGCTCGCCACGCTGCCGCGCCTGCTGATGGTCTCCTCCTACGGCGCGGGCTACGACCCGGTGGACCGGGACGCCTGCACCGCGGCCGGCGTCGCCCTCTCCAACCAGTCCGGCGGCAACGCCGAGGGCGTCGCCGAGCACGCCGTCGGCATGATGCTGCTGCTGCTCAAGCGCGTGCCGGAATCGCATGCCGCGATGCGGGCCGGCCGGGCCGCCGACCGCGGCGCCTTCCTCGGCCGCGAGATCGTCGGCCGCCCGGTCGGGCTGGTCGGGCTCGGCCATGTCGGGGCGCGCACGGCGGCGATCCTGAACGCCCTCGGCGCCCGGGTGATGGCCTGCGACCCGTATCTCGACGCCGCCGAATGCGCCGCGCGCGGCGCCACGAAGGTCGAGCTGCCCGAGCTGCTCGCCGCCTGCGACGTCGTCAGCCTGCACTGCCCGCGCGACGCGGCGACGCGCGGCCTGTTCGGCGCCGCCGCCTTCGCCGCGATGCGCCCGGGCGCCATCTTCGTCACCACCGCGCGCGGCGGCATCCACGACGAGGCGGCGCTGCTGGCGGCGCTGGAGGCCGGCCATCTCGGCGGCGCCGGACTCGATGTCTGGGACCCCGAGCCGCCGCGGCCCGACGCGCCGCTGCTCGCCCACCCGCTGGTGATCGCGAGCCCGCACACGGCGGGCGTCACGCAGGAGAGCCGCGAGCGCGTCGTCCGCATGGCGGTGGCCGGCTTCGTCGAGGCCGCCGCCGGCCGGCTGCCGCCGCGCCTGCAGAACCCGGCGGTGGCCGGGCGCTTCCTGGAACGCTGGCGCGAGGCCTTCGCGTGACCATGGGCGGCGCCGGCCGGACATCGGCCGGGGCACCGGACGCCGCCGACCCGGCCGCCCCCTCCGCCGCGGCGGCCTCCCGCCCCGTGCCGCCCGAGACGCCGCGCGAGAACGTGCTGCGCGGCATCCTGCTGATCCTCGCCTCGATCTCGCTCTTCTCCTGCTCCGACGCGCTGTCGAAGTACCTGCGCGCCACGCTGCCGGTGGTCGAGATCGTCTGGATCCGCTACGCCGTGTTCGTGGCGATCACGCTGCTGCTGCTCGGCCGCGGCCGCTTCCGCGGCATGCGCGCGCAGCGGCGCGGGCTGCAGGTGATGCGCGGCCTCTGCGTGGTCGGCTCGGCCCTGTTCTTCGTCGTCGGCCTCGGCTACCTGCCGCTCGCCGAGGCGACGGCGATCAACTACGTCGCCCCCACCTTCATCACCCTGCTCTCCATCCCGGTGCTGGGCGAGGTGGTGGGCATACGCCGCTGGGCCGCGCTGCTGGTCGGCTTCGCGGGCGTGCTGATCGTGGTGCAGCCGGGCAGCAGCGCCTTCCAGCCGGCGGCCGTCTTCCCGCTGCTCACCGCCATCGCCTGGGCCGGCGCCGTCGTCATCACCCGCCGCATCGGCACCGCCGACCGGGCGGTAACCACCATGTTCTGGACCGCCGGCACCGGCCTCGCGGTGCTCACCCTGATGCTGCCCTTCTCCTTCCGGATGCCCACCGCCTTCGAGCTGGGCCTCGCCCTGGCGCACGGCGTGCTGGGCTCGGTCGGGCAGATGCTGGTGGTGCAGGCCTACCGCCATGCCGGCGCCTCGGTGCTCGCCCCCTTCTCCTACGGGCAGATCGTCACCTCGGGCCTCGTGGGCTTCCTCGTCTTCGGCTCGGTGCCGGGCAGCGCGATGCTGCTGGGCTCGGCCGTCATCATCGCGAGCGGCCTCTACACCGCGCATCGCGAGCGGGTGCGGGCGCGCGAGCGGCGCTGAGCGGCCCGGTGTCACCGGCCATGTTGCACCGGCGCCGGGGAACGCGGGCGCCCGGCACCGGTTAAGCCACGCAGATCCCGCCGCCGTCACCCTCTCCGCCAACCTGTGGCCCCGTGCCGGCGGACCGGCTGCCGCGCCGGGACATGGGATGCGAGGCGGCCGCGACGCGCCGCCCCCGGGCCGGAGAACGCCGCGCATGAGCGACACCGAAACGCTGACACGCCTATCCACGGCCGACGCCGATGGCGAGAGCGTGACCCTGACCGTGAACGGGGAACGCCACGCGCTGCGCCTCGCGCCCTGGGTGACGCTGCTGGACCTGCTGCGCGAGCGGCTGCACCTGACCGGCACCAAGAAGGGCTGCGACCATGGCCAGTGCGGTGCCTGCACCGTGCTGGTCGATGGCGTACGGATGAATTCCTGCCTGCAACTCGCCGTGATGCGCGACGGGTGCGAGATCACCACGGTCGAGGGGCTGGCGGAGGGCGGCCGCCTGCACCCGGTGCAGGAGGCCTTCATCGAGCAGGACGCCTTCCAGTGCGGCTACTGCACGCCGGGACAGATCTGCTCGGCGGTGGGGCTGATCCGGGAGGGTCATGCCCACACGGCCGAGGAGATACGCGAGCTGATGAGCGGCAATCTCTGTCGCTGCGGCGCCTACACCAACATCGTGGCGGCGATAGAGCAGGCGATGGGCGAGCAGGCGATGGGCGAGCAGCCCGCGGCGCGGGGAGACGGCCGATGAACCGCTTCGGCTACAGCCGCGCCGGCGACGTGGCGGGCGCGGTGCGCGAGCGCGCCGCGAACGGGGCCGCCGCCTTCATCGCCGGCGGCACCAACCTGGTCGACCTGATGAAGGAGAACGTCGCGCGGCCGGAGCGGCTGATCGACGTGACCCGCCTGCCCTTGCGCGGCATCGAGGAGCGCGAGGGCGGGCTGCGCCTCGGCGCCCTCGCCACCAATGCCGAGGTCGCCTACGACGAGCGGGTGCGGGCGCGCTACCCGCTGCTCTCCAGCGCGATCCTGGCCGGCGCCTCGCCGCAATTGCGCAACGCCGCCACCACCGGCGGCAACCTGCTGCAACGAACGCGCTGCTACTACTTCTACGACACGGCCACGCCCTGCAACAAGCGAGAGCCCGGCTCGGGCTGCCCGGCGCGGGAGGGCGTCAACCGCATCCACGCCATCCTCGGCACCAGCGAGCACTGCATCGCCGTGCATCCCTCCGACATGTGCGTGGCGATGGCGGCGCTCGACGCCACGGTGCGGGTGACGGGCGAGGGCGGCGAGCGCGCCATCCCCTTCGCCGAATTCCACCGCCTGCCCGGCGACACGCCCGAGATCGACACCAATCTCGGCCGCGACGAGCTGGTGACGGCGGTGGACCTGCCGGCGGAATCCTTCCCCACCCACTACACCTACCTCAAGCTGCGCGACCGGCTTTCCTACGCCTTCGCGCTGGTCTCGGTGGCGGTGGCGATGGAACTGGACGGCGGCACGATCCGGGAGGCGCGCCTCGCCCTCGGCGGCGTCGCGCACAAGCCCTGGCGCGACCGCGAGGCGGAGGCGCTGCTGCGCGGACAGGCGCCCTCGCCCGAGCTGTTCGCCAGGGTGTCCGACGCCACCCTGCGCGACGCGCGCGGCTTCGGCGGCAACGACTTCAAAATCGGGCTGGCGCGGCAGGCGATCCGCCGCGCCCTCTCCCAGGCGGCGGCCGGCACGCCGCAATCGCAGACCGACAAGCGGGTGCAGTGACCATGGGCCATATCGGAACCCCCACCTCCCGCGTCGACGGCCGCGCCAAGGTCACGGGCACGGCGAGGTACGCGGCGGAGTACGTGGCCCCCGACCTCGCCTACGGCGTCGTCGTGTCGAGCCCGGTGGCACGCGGGAAGATCCGCGCGATCGACGCCTCGGCGGCGCTCGCGGTGCCGGGCGTGGTGCAGGTCTTCACCCACGAGAACCGGCCGAGCCTGGCCTGGTTCAGCCGCTCCTGGCAGGACGAGGTGGCGCCGCCCGGCTCGCCCTTCCGGCCGCTCTACGACAAGGAGATCCACTACAGCGGCCAGCCCGTCGCGCTGGTGGTGGCCGAGGAGTTCGAGGCGGCGCGCCACGCCGCCACGCTGCTGCGCATCGAGTACGAGACGCTGCCGCACGCCACCGACCTCGGCGCGGCGCGCGAGGAGGCCTACGAGCCGCGCAAGAAGCGTTCCGGCATCCCGCCGCCCGCCAAGCCGCGCGGCGACGCGCAGGCGGGGTACGAGGCCGGCGCGGTGAAGCTGGAGGCCGAGTACCGCCACGGCTTCGAGCACCACAACCCGATGGAGATGCACGCCGCCACCGTGGTGTGGGAGGGCGACGGCCGGATCACCGTCTACGACAAGACGCAGGGCTCGCAGAACTGCCAGAGCTACATCCACAACGTGTTCGGCATCCCGTCGGACCAGGTGCGGGTGGTGAACGCCTATGTGGGCGGCGCCTTCGGCTCCGGCCTGCGGCCGCACTACCAGCTCTTCCTCGCGGTGATGGCGGCGACGCAGCTCGAACGCTCGGTGCGCGTGGTGCTGACGCGCCAGCAGATGTTCACCTTCACCCACCGCCCGGACACCATCCAGAAGATGGCCCTGGCGGCGGACGCCGACGGGAAGCTGACCGCCTTCCGGCACGAGGCGGTGCAGAACACCTCGCGCTTCGAGGACTACCAGGAAGCCGTCGTCAACTGGGCTGGCCTGCTCTACAAGTGCGACAACACGCTGTTCGACTACAGGCTGGCGCAGCTCGACCTGCCGACCCCGGGCGACATGCGCGCGCCGGGCGCCGCCACCGGCCTGATCGGCATCGAGTGCGCGATGGACGAGCTCGCCTACGCGGCGAAGCTCGACCCGCTCGAATTCAGGCTGCGCAACTACTCCGAGATCGATCAGGACAACAACAGGAAGTACACCAGCAAGGCGCTGCGCGAAGCCTACCACATCGGCGCGGAGCGCTTCGGCTGGGGCCGGCGGAGCATGGCGCCGGGCTCCATGCGCGAGGGCGGCGAGCTGATCGGCTGGGGCATGGCGACCGGCGTGTGGGAGGCGATGATGATGAAGACCGCCGCCAACGCCGTGCTGCACGCCGATGGCCGCGTCGAGGTCGCCTGCGCCACCTCCGACATCGGCACCGGCACCTACACCATCCTGGCCCAGATCGCCGCCGAGGCGCTGGGCGTGGACCTCGCGCGCGTCACCGTGCGCATCGGGGATTCCGACCTGCCGAAGTCGCCGGTGTCGGGCGGCTCCTGGACCGCCGCCTCGGCCGGCGCCGCCGTGGACGCGGCCTGCCAGGCGCTGCGCAAGTCGCTGTTCAAGCTGGCGCGCGGCATGGACGATTCGCCGCTCGCCAATGCCAGCCTGGACCGCGTGGTGTTCGACGGCGGCGCCATCCGCCTCGCCGACGACGAGGCGCGCGCCGTCGCGCTGACCGACGTGCTGACCGCGCACCACCTCTCGCTGGTGGAGGAGGAGGGCGCGGCGAGCCCCAGCATGATCAGCAGCATGCGCTACTCCCGCTACACCCATTCCGCCGTCTTCGCGGAGGTGCGGGTGGATGCGCAGCTCAAGGTGGTCCGCGTGACGCGCATCGTGAACGCGGTGGCGGCGGGGCGCATCCTCAACCCCAAGACGGCGCGCAGCCAGATCCTCGGCGGCGTGGTGATGGGCATGGGCATGGCGCTGTACGAGGAGACCATGCCCGACCACCGGTTCGGCCGCTTCATGAACCACAATCTCGCCGAGTACCATGTCGCCGCCCATGCCGACGTCCAGGGCATCGACGTGATCTTCGTGGACGAGCCGGACGAGGAGGTGAGCCCGCTCGGCGTGAAGGGGCTGGGCGAGATCGGCATCGTCGGCACGCCGGCGGCGATCGCCAACGCCATCTTCCACGCCACCGGCAAGCGGGTCCGCGAGCTGCCGATCACCATCGACAAGCTCCTGGACTGAGGCCGTGCCGGCACCGGCCGGGGTCGCGCTCGGCACGCTGGACTCGCTGCCGCCCGGCACGATGCGCGAGGTCGGCACGCCGGGTGGTCCGGTGCTGCTGCTCCGCCGCACGGATGGAAGCGTGCACGCGCTCGGCGCGCGCTGCCCGCATGCCGGCGCGAAGCTCGCCGACGGCCTGCTGTGCGGCGACCGGCTGCTCTGCCCCTGGCACCAGGGCGTGTTCCGGGTTTCCGACGGCGCGATGCTCGACCCGCCGCCGCTGGACGGGCTGCCACGCTACGAGGTGCGTGTCGAGGACGGCACGATCCGTGCCCTGCTGCCGGCCGGCGACCTGCCGGAGGCCGCGCCGGCCGCGCGGGCGACGGCGGGCAACGACCCGCGCGTCTTCATCGTGCTCGGCGCCGGGGCGGCCGGCGCGGCGGCGGCCGAGGCGCTGCGCGAGGCGGGGTTCGGCGGCCGCGTGCTGCTGATCTCGGCGGAGCCCTACCTGCCCTACGACCGCACGCAGCTCAGCAAGGACCATCTGGCCGGCAGCTTCCCGGCCGGGAAGCTGCCGTTGCGCGACGCGGACCATTACCGGCGCCTCGGCATCGACACCCTGACGCGCGAGGTCGTCGACGTCGAGGCGCCGGCGCGCCGGCTGCGTTTCGCGGATGGCGGGACGCTGGACTGCGACGCGCTGCTGCTGGCGACGGGTGGCGTGCCGCGCCGCCCGCGCATCCCGGGCGCGACGCTGCCCGGCGTGCATCTGCTGCGCGGGCGCGGCGATGCCGCCGCGCTCATCGCCGCGGCGACGGGGGCACGCCACGCGGCGGTGCTGGGCGGCGGCTTCATCGGGCTCGAGGCCGCCTGGGCCCTGCGCCAGCGCGGCCTCGCGGTGACGGTGGTGTCGCCGGAGGCGCTGCCGCTCGCGGACCGGCTGGGCGAGCCGGTGGCGCGGCTGCTGGCCTCGCTGCACCGACGGCACGGCACCACGCTGCATCTCGGCGCGCGGGCATTCCGCATCGAGCCGGGTGCCGGCGGCCGGGCCGCCGAGCTCGTGCTGGAGGACGGCGCCCGCGTCGCGGCGGATCTGTTCCTGATCGGCGCCGGCATCGAGCCGGCCACCGGCCTGCTGTCGGGTCTGGCCACGGAGCACGGCGCGGTGCCGGTGGACCGCTTCCTGCGCACCGCCCTCCCCGACGTGTACGCGGCGGGCGACATCGCCCTGTTCCCCGATGCCCGTACCGGCGAGCGGCTGCGCGTCGAGCACTGGCGCGTCGCCATGCAGCAGGGGCGCGTCGCCGCCCTGAACATGGCCGGGCGCGCGACCGCCTTCGACGCCGTGCCGTTCTTCTGGACGGCGCAGTGCGGCCTGCGCTTCGGCTATGTCGGCCATGCCGGGAAGCCCGACCGGGTCGTCGTCGATGGCGACCTGTCGCCGGAGGCCGTGTCGCACGGCGGCGAGTTCATCGCCTACCTGATCGTCGGCGACACGGTGCGGGCCGCCGTCGCCTGCGGGCGCGAGCGGGACATGGCGGCGCTGCACGAGCTGTTCCGCCTCGGCCGCCCACCCCGCTGCGACGCCCCGGATGCCGTACCGGCGCCGCCGCTCCCGCTGCTGCGCGAAGCGGGCTGCTGAAGCGGGCAGGAAGCGCGGTGCCGCCCGGCCATCCGCCGCGCGGGCTCCCCGACCCACCGGCTGCGGGACACGATGCGTCGGAGCGATGCGCCGCCCGGACGCGGCCAGCGCTGGCGGTGGCCGGCTCCCCTCCCCGTTCCGGGAGCGTCCGGCGGCGTCCGGCCCGGGTGGCCGGTCGCGGAGGTCCGCGGCGACGGGCCGCGTCCGGCGCGCCGGCTCAGCGGCGGCCGAGGCGGACGCCCAGCGTCGCGAGGCCGAGCGCGGCGAGGATCAGCGTCGGCAGCAGCCCGGGGCCGGCGAGGCCGAGGCCGAACAGCACGGGACCCAGCGTCTGGCCCAGGAAGAAGGAGCTGGCATGCAGGGCCATGGCGGAGCCGCGCGCCTGCGGCGCCAGCTCGGTGGCACGCGCTTGGATCGAGTTGTGCAGCATGTAGAAGCTGAAGCCGAGCAGCAGCGAGGCGGCGACGAAGCCGGGCCAGCCCGTCGCCAGCCCGTAGCCGAGCAGCGCCAGCCCCGCGCCGGCCCCGCCCAGCATCACCATCCGCCGCTGCCCCACCCGGGCGAGCAGGGGCCGCGCCAGCATCGCGTAGCCCAGCCCGCCGATGCCGAAGGCGCCCACCACCAGGCCGGCCTCGGGCGGTCCGCCCAGGCCCCGCCTCGCCAGCAGCGGCGCGAGATAGGGGAACAGGCCGAAGACCAGCAGCCCCTCGGTGAACACCGCGCCGAACAGCAGGCGCGCCGCGGGGCTGGCCAGCAGGGCGCGGTAGCGGCGCAGCGCCAGGGCGAGGTCGAAGCGGTGACGCGCCTCCGGCGGCTCGCCGCGCAGCGAGGCGCGGATCAGCCATGCCGCCACCAGCGCCGAGGCGGCGCAGATCAGCATCACCCCGCGCCAGCCGACCCACGGCTCCAGCACCCCCGACATGGCGCCGCCCAGCACCTGCCCGCCGATCGCCAGCGCCAGGAAGCGGCTGATCACCAATTGCCGCTCCGTCAGCGGCGTCCGGTCGCCGAGCGCCGCCAGCGCCAGCGGCGTGACGCCGCCCGCCGCCATCCCCGCCAGGAATCGTCCGGCGAGGAGCGACTCGAAGCCCGGCGCCAGGGCGCAGGCTGCCAGCGCCAGACCCAGCAGCAGCAGGCAGCCGACGATCACCCGCAGCTTGCCCGCCGCCTCGCCCACCGGCCCGAGCACCGGCTGGACGCCGGCGAACGGCAGGGCGAAGGCGCTGCTCAGCAGCGCCGCCGCCTCCGGCGTCACGCCGAGGTCGTGCGACAGCACCCCGACCAGCGGATCGGTGGAACGGGAGGCGAGGGAGCCGGCGAAGCCGCCGAGACCGAGGATCAGGCCGAGGCGATGGGCCCGCGACGCGGCCTCCGTCGCCTGCGGAAGCGGGCCGTCCGACATCCGCCCATGCTGGGGCAGTCGGCGCGGCGGCGCAACGTGGCGGCCGGGAGCGGAGGAGGCCGGCCGGCGTTAACGAACGGGTCATTCTCCGAGACTAGATCTCAACGGGAGAGACACGGATCGGAAATCGGCGCGGATGATGGTGGCTCAGATCCAGGGTGTGATCGCGGGTCCGCTCGCGGACTGGCGGCAAGGGCCAGGGGCACGCCCCTCCTGGGAAGGCCGGCTGCGCCGCTCGGCCCGGCGCGTCGGCCGACTGCTGCTGAACCTGCTGATGCTGGCGCTCTGCAGCACCACGCTGCTCTCGCTGCTGGTCGTCGCCTACTCGGTCAAGCGGGCCCTCGGCCTCGACCTGATCCCCGGCGTGGACATGCTGCCCGACGAAGCGATCGAGGCCCTGCTCTGGGGTGGCTCCGGGTCCTGAACCACCCGCATGCCTGGGGCGCGCCGGAGGCGGAACCCGCCGCTCCGGCCGGGATGTCGCGGGCCGGGCCCGGTTCGCTGACGCAACATCACAGATCTTTGTTTCGTTCATCCCTTTCCGTTTCACGCGACTCGCCATAGCTCAGCTTGCCGGACGCATGACGGCGTCGCGACGTTGCGGGGAGCCTTGAACGAAGGCGCGACGCCCGGGGGAAACGACATGTACATCGCGCCTTACCATGCGCTCGAACCGGCCCTGGACCGGTCTGCCCTGCTGCGGGGGTTCGCCGCGCCCAAGGATTCGCCGGAGGGCCGGAGCGGCCTCCTGCCGTCCCGCGGCATCGTGTTCGGCCTCGCCCTCTCCGCTCCCTTCTGGCTCCTGCTCCTGCTTCTCCTCTGAGGGCCAAGCTTTCCCTGGGGGCCGCCCCTGGGGGCCGCGCCGGGACCCTGGGGCCGTCGCGGGGCGGGGAGCCGCGAACGGGCCCGCCCGTGCGGCGGCACCCGACCCGGCCTCCACCCGGACCACTCCCACGCCGGCGCCGCCACGGCCGGGCCCCGCTTGCGGCGAGGCACCGGCACCGCCCATATCGGCGCCATGAACCTCGACTTCTCCGACGAAGAGCTGTCGCGCTACTCCCGCCATATCCTGCTGGAGGAGGTTGGCGCCGTCGGGCAGGCGCGGCTGCGACAGGCCCGCGTGCTGGTGGTCGGCGCCGGCGGCCTCGGCTCGCCGCTCGCCCTCTACCTGGTCGCGGCGGGCATCGGCACGGTCGGCCTCGTCGACCACGACAGGCTCGAACTGTCGAACCTGCAGCGCCAGGTCGTCCACGACACCGGGCGGCTCGGCTGGAACAAGGCCGAGAGCGCCGCCGAGACGCTGCGCCGGCTGAATCCCGACGTCCGGGTGGAGATCCACCCGCACCGGCTCGACGCCGACACCGTCCCGGCGCTGATCGAGGGCTACGACATCGTCTGCGACGGCACCGACAACTTCCCCACCCGCTTCCTGCTCGGCGATGCCTGCCACCTGCACGGCCGCACGCTGGTCTCGGCGGCGGTGCTGCGCTTCGAGGGCCAGCTCGCCACCTTCCGCTCGCATGACCGGCCGGAAGGCCGCCGCACCTTCCCCTGCCACCGCTGCCTGCATCCCGAGCCGCCGCCGGAGGGGCTGGTGCCCACCTGCTCCGAGGCCGGCGTGCTGGGCGCCGTGACCGGCGTGATGGGCACGCTGCAGGCCACGGAGGTGCTGAAGGAGATCCTCGGGATCGGGGAATCGCTCGCCGGGCGGCTGCTGCTCTGGAACGCGCTCGACGCGCGCTTCCGCACCGTGCGCCTGCCGCCCGATCCGGGCTGCGCGCTGTGCGGCCCGGACGCCACCATCCGCGACCTCGACGCGCATCGCGACGAGCGGCCGACGGCCGGCGCCGAGATGCGTCCGGCATGAGCACGCCGCTCGGGGTGCTGCTGCTGGCCGGCGACCATGTGCGCGCGCACTACGCGCTGGTGATGGCCACCGGCGCCGCGGCGCTGGGACGCGAGGTGGTGCTGTTCGCCACCGATGCCGGCTGCCACCTGCTGCGGCGCGACCCGCCGCTGCTGGACGATCCGCGCGAGGCGCTGCTCGCCGCGCGCGGCGTGGCCACGATCGGCACGCTGCTGGAGGCGGCCGCCGAGCTGGGCATCCGCCGGATCGCCTGCGAGGCGGGGCTGCGCGCGGTGGGGCTGGAGGCTGCGGCGCTGGCACCCGGGGTGGAGCTGGCCGGCGTGGCGACCTTCCTGTCGGCGGTGGGCGCGGGGCAGCTGGTGTCGTTCTGACCGCACGCGCGGAGAAGGGCGCGCCCGCCCTGTCGCCGGTCCCTTGACGAGGCCCGCGACGATGCCTGCCGGCACGGCGGTTCCCGCCCTGCGGCTACAGGAACCCCACCGGGTCCACGTCCACCTGCACCTTCACGTTTCCCGGCACCTCCACCCGCGCCAGCCACTCGCGCAGGATCGGCTGCACCGCGATGTCGCGCCGGGTCTTCAGCAGCAGCCGCCGCCGGTGCCGCCCGCGCAGCAGCGCCAGCGGCGCCGGGGCCGGCCCCAGCACCTGCACCCCCTCCCCGCCCGGCGCCGCCAGCCCGAGGTCGCGCGCCGTGCGGTCCGCGTCCCGCTCCTCCTCGGCGGACACGATCAGCGCGGCGAGCCGGCCGAAGGGCGGCCAGTGGCCGGGCCGGCGCGTCTCCGCCTCGGCCGCCATGAAGGCGTCGAGGTCGCCGGAAAGCAGCGCCTGCATCACTGGGTGCTCCGGGCTGAAGGTCTGCAGCAGCACCCGCCCCGGCATCTCGGCGCGCCCGGCGCGGCCGGCCACCTGATGCAGCAGCTGCACCGTGCGCTCCGCCGCGCGCAGGTCGCCGCCGGCGAGGCCGAGATCGGCATCCACCACGCCCACCAGCGTCAGGTGCGGGAAGTGCCAGCCCTTGGCGACGATCTGGGTGCCGATGATGAGATCGACCTCGCGCTCGGCGATGGCGCGCGCCGCCTCGGCGGCGGCGGCGGGACCGGGGATGGTGTCGGAGGCCATGACGAGGCGCCGCGCCTCCGGCCAGAGCGTGCCCGCCTCCTCCAGCACCCGCTCCACGCCGGGTCCGACGGCGGCCAGGAAGCCTTCGGCGCCGCATTCCGGGCAGTGCTGCGGCACCGGCTCGGCATGGCCGCAATGGTGGCATTGCAGCCGCTTCTGCGCGCGGTGCTCCACCAGCCAGGCGGTGCAGTTCGGGCAGCGCAGCCGGTGGCCGCAGGCGCGGCACAGCGTCAGCGGCGCGTAGCCGCGACGGTTGAGGAACAGCATCGCCTGCTCGCCGCGCGCCAGCGTCCCGCCGACCGCCTCCACCAGCTTCGGGCTGATGAAGCGGCCGCGCTCCGGCGGGTCGCGGCGCAGGTCGACCAGCGAGATCGCCGGCAGGGTCGCGCCGCCATGCCGCTCGCTGAGGTGGCGGTGCGCGTAGCGGCCGGTCTCGGCGTTGGTCAGCGTCTCCAGGCTCGGCGTGGCCGAGACCAGCACGCAGGCGGCGTCGGAGAGGCGGGCGCGCACCACCGCCATGTCGCGCGCGTGGTAGACCACGCCCTCCTCCTGCTTGAACGCCGTCTCGTGCTCCTCGTCCACCACGACCAGGCCGAGATCGGGATAGGGCAGGAACAGCGCCGAGCGGGCGCCCACCAGCACCGGCGCCTCGCCCTCGGCCACGGCGCGCCAGGTGCGCCGCCGCGTGCGCGAGGTCAGCTCCGAGTGCCACAGCGCCGGGTTCACCCCGAAGCGGGCGCGGAAGCGGTCCAGCCACTGCGCCGAGAGCGCGATCTCCGGCAGCAGCACCAGCGCCTGCCGCTTCTGCCGCAGGCATTCGGCGACGGCGTCGAGATACACCTCCGTCTTGCCCGAGCCGGTGACGCCGGTCAGCAGCGTCACGCCGTACTGCCGCGCCGCCACCGCCGCCTCCAGCGCCGCCGCCGCCGCGCGCTGCTCCGTGCCCAGGCGCGGCTGCGCGTGGTCCGGGTCGGGGGGGGCGAATTCCAGCGGCCGCGGCAGCAGCGCCGGGCGCAGCCAGCCGCCATCGGCCATGCCGCGCAGCACGCCGGGCTTCACCCCGGCGCGCTCGGCGATCAGGTTGCCCGGCAGCACCTCGCCGGGCCGCAGCGCGTCCAGCACGCGCTGCCGCTCGGGCGTGACGCGCCCGGTGGGCGGCGGCGCGTTGCTGCCCGGGCCGGTGGCGAGCGTCCAGCCGGCCTGCGGCGCCGGCGGCTCCAGCGCGGCGGGGGCGCTCATCGCCATGCGCAGCACCGCGCCCGGCGGGCTCAGCGTGTACTGCGCCACCCATTCGACGAAGCGGCGCAGGCTCGCCGTCATCGGCGGCACGTCGTAGGCGTGCAGCACGTCGCGCAGCTTCCGCTCGGGCAGGTCCGGGTCGGCCTCGCCATCCCACACCACGCCGAGCGTCTCGCGCCCGTTCAGCGGCACCGCCACGAAGTCCCCCGGTTGCAGCCGCATGCCGGGCGGCACCCGGTAGTCGTAGGCGCCGGCCAGGGGCAACGGCAGCAGGACACGCACCCGTGGCGAAATTGCCACAAGGATTGTGTCGTTCATGTCTCTTTGCTTCCGCCGGCCGTATGCCATCGGGTATGCTCTATCTGGAACAAAACCTAAACGATGTTCCTGATATAGTGCGAAGGTCCCCCCGCCATGAAGTTCTTCGTCGATACCGCCGACGTATCCGAGATCCGCTCCCTCGCCGAGGCTGGTCTGGTTGACGGGGTCACGACCAACCCGAGCCTGGTCGCCAAGTCCGGTCGCAAGATCGCCGAGGTGATCGCCGAGATCTGCGACGTAACCCCCGGCCCGGTCTCGGCCGAGGTCACGGCGACCGACCTGGAGGGCATGCTGTCCGAAGGCCGCTACCTGGCCAAGATCGCCGACAACGTCGCCGTGAAGGTGCCGCTGACCGAGGCCGGGCTGCGCGCCTGCCGCACGCTGCGCGACGAGGGCACCATGGTCAACGTCACCCTCTGCTTCACGCCGCAGCAGGCGCTGCTGGCCGCCAAGGCGCGCGCCACCTTCATCTCGCCCTTCATCGGCCGGCTCGACGACATCGGCCAGGACGGGATGACGCTGATCGACGACATCATGCAGATCTACAGCCACTACGACTTCGAGACGGAAGTGCTGGTGGCCTCGGTGCGCAACCCGCTGCACATCGTCCGCGCCGCCAAGCTCGGCGCCCATGTCGCCACCCTGCCCCCGTCCGTGATCCGCGCCCTGTTCAAGCACCCGCTGACCGACAAGGGCCTCGAGGCCTTCCTCGCGGACTGGAAGAAGACCGGCCAGAGCATCCTCTGATCCCGGGATCGCCCACCGGCCCCGGCGGGCGCGCCCGCCGGGGCCGGCCTGAACGGTGCGCTATCGCACAGACAGGGTGGCGCCGCCTGCCGCAAGCTGTGCCCTCCGGCGGACCGAGGCGCCCGGATTGCAGATCCTCCCCTTCTCCACGGCAATCCCGCCGGATCCCCTTCACGCCGGAGGCGCGCCCATGAGCGCTGCTGTCCAGTACGCGGGCCAAGAAACCGACGCGGACGCCGTTGCCGCCTGGTTGCGCTCGAACCCGAACTTCCTGGCCGAGCGGCCCGAGCTGTACCGGGTGCTGGCCCCGCCACGCCGCGTGCACGGCGAGCGCGTCACCGACCACATGGCGGCGATGCTCAACGCCGAACGGCAGCGCGTCCGGGCGCTGGAGGCGGAGATGGACAGCGCCCTGGCCACCGGGCGCGCCACCGCCGGCCTCGCCATCCGCGTCCGCCTCGCCGTGCTGGCGCTGATGCGCGCGCAGGACGTGCACGAGGTGGTGCGGGAGGAGATCCCGGCGCTGCTCGGGCTCGCGAGCTGCACCCTGGCCGCCGAGCCCAGCCGCCGCGAGGCGCCGGAGCGGGCGCGGCCGCGCCTCGCCCTGCTGCCCGAGAGCACGGTCGCCTGGGCCCGGCCGGGCTTCCTGCCGCTGCCGCGCGGCGCGGTGGCGCGGCTGCTCGGCCCGGGCCGCGACGCGGTGGTCCGCACCCGCCCCGAGGACCTCGAGATGCTCCACGCCGAGGCCGCCTCGCTGGTGCAGCGCGACGCGCTGGTGCGGGTGCCCGACTCCTCCGGCATCCCCACCCTGCTGGTGCTCGGCGCGCGCGACCTCGTCTCGCTGCCGCCACGCCAGTCCACCGCGACGCTGGCCTTCCTCGGCCGCGCCGTCGCCGCCGCCCTGGCGCGTTGAGCCGACGCCCGCCCCGCCCGGAGAGCCGCCGGCCGGGCGACCCGGGTCGTCCCGTCGGCCGCCACGGCGACGGGCCCCACGGGGCATCGCGGGTCCGGTCGGCGGCACGCCCGTGACGGGGCGCGCCCGGCGACGCCCGGCCGACGGCAACGCCCTCGCCGCCCCGGCCGTGCCGGCCGACCTCGCTGCCCCGGCCGTGCCGGCCGACATGGCCGCCCCGGCCGTACCGGCCGCCATGACCGACGGGGACGCGATCAGCGGCCTCGCCTGCCGCGCCGCCTATCTCGACTGGCTGGCCGGTGAGCGCCGGGCTGCCGCCAACACGGTCGAGGCCTATGGCCGCGACCTCGCCGACCTGCTCGGCTTCCTGACGCACCATCTCGGCGGCGAGCCGGACCTCGCGGCGCTGGCCGCGCTGCGGCCGCAGGACCTGCGCGCCTTCCTGGCCCACCGCGCCGACCGGAACGACGGCGCCGCGACCCGGGCACGCAAGCTGGCCGCGGCCCGCGGCTTCCTGCGCCACCTCGCGCGCCGGCACGGCTTCCCGCCGCTGGCGCTGGCCGGCCTGCGCGGCCCGCGCCCGAAGCCGCCCATGCCCCGCGCCCTGACGCCGGACCAGGCCATCGCCGTGACGCATTCGGTGGGCGAGACGCAGGACGACCCGGCCCTCGCCGCACGCGACGCGGCGCTGTTCACCCTGCTCTACGGCGGCGGGCTGCGGATCGGCGAGGCGCTGGCGCTCGACCTGCGGGACCTGCCGCCCGCCGGCAGCGACTCGGCGCTGCGCGTCCGCGGCAAGGGCGGGCGCGAGCGGCTGGTGCCGCTGCTGCCCGCGGTCCGCGCGGCGCTCTCGGCGCTGCTGCGTCACCGCGCCGGGGCCACCCCGGATTCGCCCCTCTTCCTCGGCGCGCGCGGCGGGCGCCTCGATCCGGCCGTGGCGCAGAAGGTGCTGCGCGAATTCCGGCGCCGCGAGGGGCTGCCGGAATCGGCCACCCCGCACGCGCTGCGCCATTCCTTCGCCACCCATCTGCTGGGCGGCGGCGCCGACCTGCGCGCCATCCAGGAATTACTGGGCCATGCCAGCCTGTCGACGACGCAGCGCTACACCGCGGTGGACGCGGCGCGGCTGCTCGCGACCTGGCAGGCGGCGCATCCGCGGGCGGACGGAAAAGGCCGTTCGGAGAAGCCGTCGGGTGGCGGCTAGAGCATTTTCAAGCTGAGCGTCCTCGCTCAGCGGCTCGGAAAATGCGAAAAATCAAAAGGCTAGAGCCGTTCCGGCCTGATACAGTCAGGCTGGATCGGCTCTAAGCGGAACTCCGGAGGTTCGCGCATGACCGGAGGGCCATGCGGACCGGCGTAATCCGCCCGCGCCGGGATCCGGCCGTCGGGCAGGCGACGCCGGCCTGCCCTAGTGCGGTTCCCGCCTGA
>NZ_JALPRX010000059.1 GCF_023223525.1 Roseomonas acroporae
CGGAACTCCGGAGGTTCGCGCATGACCGGAGGGCCATGCGGACCGGCGTAATCCGCCCGCGCCGGGATCCGGCCGTCGGGCAGGCGACGCCGGCCTGCCCTAGTGCGGTTCCCGCCTGACACGGTCGGGCGGAGACGCCCGGCGTCGGTCCGCTCCGTCGGAGGCGGCAGCCGGCACGCCGGCCGCGCCGGAAGGCCCGCCTCGACGCCGGGCCGGGCCCGCCGGCGGAGGGAGGACGCGCCCCGGCCTGCCCTCAGCCCGCCCGCGGCGGCGTCGGTGCCTGCAACGCGCGCGCCATGGCCAGATGCTCCTCCAGCTTCGGCACCGTGCTCGCGGCGAAGGCGCGCAGCACGGCGATGTCGCCGCTCTCGCTGTAGCTTCGGAACAGCGACAGCGCCCGCTCATGCCCGTCCACCTGCGCCTGCAGGTAGAGGGCGTCGAAGTCGATGCCCTGGGCACGCTGCAGGCGTTCCATCAGCGCGGTCTGCTCCTCGTCCATGCCGGGGCGCAGGCGCGTCGCCGCATCCGGCATGGCACGGAGCTGCGCGCTGGTGCCGAGATGGTCGCGCAGCGTGACCTCGGCCAGGGCACGGATCTGCGGGTGGCGCGAACGGTCGAGCGCGAGCCGGGCGGCGTTGATCTCGAACTGGTCGATCTGCGACGCGTTGGCCACGAAGGTGTTGGCGCTCACCTGACCGGTGAAGGGGTTGGTGAAGACACGCTGCGACGGCCGGGGCGGCACGAGCTGCACCGGCCGGTCGGGAATCCCCTGCTGCACCTGGGCCTGTGCCGGGGCCGGCGCGAGCACGGGAGCCAGGACTGGGACCGCGAGGACGAGGCTGGCGGTCAGGGCGAGCGTCTTGCGCATCGGCGGGGTTCTCCGTTTCGGTTTCCCGATCCAACGGCGGGCGCGCGCGGCGGGTTGCTGACCATCGCCGGATCGTCACCGCCGGGCGGCCTTCCGGCCGGCACCCGACCGGGCCATGCCGGGCCGCGCGGGGGCGGATCGGCGGGTCCTTCCGCCGAAGGCTCCTGCGCGCCGGCAGCGCCCCGCCCCCTGGTTCCATCGCAGGCGAGCGGCACACGGCGCGGACCTCCCGGGGCCCGGATTCGTCAGGCGCGGCCGAAGGCTCGCTTCACCCGCCGTCCCCAGCCCTTCAGGCGTTCCGCGAGGCGCGCCTCCATCCCCTCGATGCCCTGGACCTGCCTCGGGAAGCGCCGCTCCAGCCAGCGCATGCCGTTCGATGCCCAGCCATACTGGTGCCGGAGCACGAAGACGCCGAGCGCCAGGAACAGGAAGCCCTGCAGGAAGGGCAGCACGCAGCCCAGCACGCCGAGCACCAGCAGCGACCAGCCGGCCAGCTTCCGCTTCAGCGACGGGCGCCCCGCCGACGCCACCGGCACCAGCGCGCCGGCCGCCGGGGCCGGCGCGCCGGTGCCGGCGGTCGGCCGCGAGGCATCCCCGGGCGCCGCGCTCCCCGGCCCGGTCATGGCCGGCCCCGTGGCCGCCCGCGCCGGCCGCGTCACGGCACCGCCTCCACCGGCACCGCCGCCGACAGGGACAGACGGCGCTCGCTCGACACGTAAAGGTACTCGACGTTGCGCAGCCGCCCGACCGTGCCGACCTTCTCGCCGCGCGGGTTGTGGATGCCGATGCGCGCGCCGACGTAACGGTCGTAGGGGATCTCGATCACCTCTAGATGCGGCCGCCGGGCACGCAGCATCGCCTCCAGCTCGGCCCGCTCCACCCAGCCCTCGTCGTTGAAGGAGACGACCAGGGTCGGGCAGCGCAGCGCCCCGACGATTCGCGCCAGCGCGGGGCCGATGCTGCGCCGCCCGTTGAAGGCGCTCCGCCGCGTGCGGACATCGACCCGCTTCCTCGCCACGCCATAGGTCTCCGGCTTGTCCCAGCGGACCAGCGTCTCCCACACATGGTAGTTCCCGAGATAGGAGTGCTGGTTGTACGGCGGGTCGAGATAGGCGAGCTCGGCCTCGATGTCGGGCGCCAGCGCCTCGGCGTCCGCGCAATGCGCGCGGCAGGGGCCGGCGGCGGGGCGCGGCAGCAGCGCGGGCAGGCGCAGGCGCAGCGGCTTCAGCGCCCGCGGCGCCCACCGCTTCATGTAGGCCATCTGCAGCCCGGCCGTGGAATCCACCCGGTCCGCCGCCTCCATCAGCGCGACGAGCAGGATCGCCTCAAGCTCCGGCTCGGCGCCCATCGTGGCGATCGCCTCGCGGATCGCGTCCACCCGCTCGCCGTTCTCCGGATGCAGGAAGCGCGCGGCCTCGCAGAAGGTGGCGGTGAAGTAGCCGGGGCGGCCGGGCAGCCGTTCGAGATCGGCCAGGATGGCGGCGGCGCGCCCGGCCCAGCGTTCCGCGTCGGCCTGCACGTAGCAGGTGGCGAGCGCATGGGCGTAGCGGTTGTGGTCGTTGGCGACGACGCGGTAGCCCGCGCCCTTCAGCGCATGGCCGACGCGCGAGGTGCCGGAGAACAGGTCGGCCACCAGGGCCCCCGGCGCCGCGCCGACACCGACCGCGCGCAGGATGTGCGGCAGCAGCGTGCGCTTGGAGCCGAGATACTTGATCATCGTCGCCGGTCCCGCACCGCCGATGCGGCACCCCGCCCCCGATCCGCGCCACCCCGGTTCCTGTCGCGCATTGGCCGCCGCTCCTCGTCGAGGCTGCGGCGAAGCGCAGTCCGGCTGGGATCGCGGCTCGCCGTAGCGCGTTGTTTCCGAAGCGGATTCGCGCTTCCGGGCATGTCTGGCCGCCAGCGATCCGCGCCGGGATCGTTCCAGCCCGCCCGACACCCTGTCCAGCCCGTTCCCCATCCGCCCCGGGCCGACCGCCACCGCTGCCGCCCCGGCACCGCCCCGACACCGCCCCGATACCGTCAGTCCGCCCTGGCCCCGGAGCGCCGGACCACCTCCGCCCGCCGGGCGATCTCCGAACACGGGAAGGCCTCGAAGGCGGCCGGCGAGGTGCCGCCGTCGGGCGTCAGGCCCGGCGGCTCGGCCCGGGCCCGGCCACGACCGGCAACGCCCGGCGCGGAGGACCGCCCGCCGGCGCGCCCGCAGGATTTCCCTCACGCAACGCCTTTCCCCCGTGTCGTCCGGGCCCCGCGTCCGGGACCCGTTCCGGCCGGCCCGAACCGGGACCGGCCTTCCCGCCCCGCGCCCCGCCGCATGCCGCGGCCGCCGCCGGCCGCGCCGGCCGGTCAGGCCCCCTCGCCGTCCCGCCCGCCCGCGGCACCGTCGAGCTGGATGCGCGCCTTGAAGGCGTTGTGGATGTGCCGCCGCGCCGCCGTCTCGGCGCCGGCGGGATCGCGCGCGTCGATCGCGGCCACGATCGCCGCGTGCTCCTCCACCGAGGCGAGGCCGCGCATCGGCCGCGCCAGGGTGGTGCCGCGCAGCAGCGCCAGCGAGAGGCGCAGGTTCTCCAGCATCACGTCGAGGTAGCGGTTGCGCGCGGCGAGGTGGAGCTGCCGGTGGAAACGCCGGTTGCTGGCGGCGAGGGCCGGCGGGTCCTCCACCAGGGCGCGGTCCCGCTCCACCATCTCGTGCAGGATCTCGACCTCGGCCGGCGTGGCGTGGATGGCGGCGAGCTGCGCCGCCGTGCCCTCCAGCACCTCGCGCATGTGGTACAGCTCGACGGTGCGGCCATGGTCCAGCGTCGCCACCACCGCGCCGTGATGCGGCTCGTGCGTGACGAGGCCGATCGTCTCCAGGCGGCGCAGCGCCTCGCGGATCGGGGTGCGGCTGATCCGGAAGCGCTCGGCCAGGTCCTCCTCGCGCAGCCGCGTGCCGGCCGGCAGCGTGCCCTCGTCGATCGCGGCCAGCAGCAGCTCGTAGGCCCCCGCGCCGGTGGACTTGCTCCGCTTCACCCGCCCCTCATCCCGCCCTCCGTTCCCGCCCCCTTATCCGCGGACGGGCGAGGCCGCACCATAGGGGGCTTCCGGCACGCGCGCCTCCCGTCCGCCCGCCGGGCGGCCGCGCCGCGCGGCATTCCGGCCCCGCCGGGCGGTTACGCCGCGCGGCGACTCCGGTCCCGCCGGGCAGTTGCGCCGCGCGGCGATTCCGGCCCCGCCGGGCGGTTGCGCCGCGCGGCGATTCCGGCAATGCCGTGGCTTTCCCCGCACCAACCGTCCGAACAGGCGCCGCCATGCCGGAACCGCACTTCGTCCTCACCCTGTCCTGCCCGAACCGGCCCGGCATCGTCGCGGCCGTGGCCACGCTGATCTTCGAGCAGGGCGGCAACATCCTGGAGGCGCAGCAGTACGACGACCAGGCCACCGGCCAGTTCTTCATGCGCGTGGTCTTCAACCCGGCCGCGGCGCCGCCCGGCGGCCCCCTGACCCCGGAGGCGCTGCGCGCCGCGCTCGGGCCGCTCGCCGAACGCTTCCGCATGCACTGGACGCTGCGCGACGCCGGCGTGCCGCGCCGCGTGCTCATCCTCGCCTCGCGCCCCGACCACTGCCTGCGCGACCTGCTCTACCGCCACAGCAGCGGCGAGCTGCCGATGCAGGTCACGGCGGTGGTCTCCAACCATCCGCGCGACATCTATCCGAACCTGCCGCTGGGCGACATCCCGTTCCACCACCTGCCGGTGACCCGCGAGACCAAGATGGAGCAGGAGGCGGCGCTGTGGGAGCTGATCCGCTCCACCGACACCGAGCTGGTCGTGCTCGCCCGCTACATGCAGGTGCTGTCGGAAGGGCTCTCGGCCAAGCTGCGCGGGCGCTGCATCAACATCCACCACTCCTTCCTGCCCGGCTTCAAGGGCGCGAAGCCCTACCACCAGGCGCACGACCGCGGCGTGAAGCTGATCGGCGCCACCGCGCACTACGTCACCGGCGACCTCGACGAGGGGCCGATCATCGAGCAGGACGTGGAGCGCATCACCCATGCCGACACGGCCGAGGACCTGGTGCGCAAGGGCCGCGACATCGAGCGGCGCGTGCTGGCGCGGGCGGTGGCCTGGCACCTCCAGGACCGGCTGCTGCTGAACGGACGCAAGACGGTGGTGTTCGCCTGATACGCGGGGCGGGGCTGCCCGGCCCGTCCCGCGGGAGAGGCGGGTCCGGAGGGCGGCCTCGTCCGCCGGGCGCGGGGTCCGGGCATGGCTTCCGGGCGGCACCTCCGGCGCTCGGCCGACGCCGCCACCGCACGCCGCGCCGCCGCGCGAGGCTCCGTCGGCCGCGCCGCCGACCCGGGGCGCGTCTCCCATCGACGCACGCCCCGGCGGTGCGGCGGAACGACCGCGCCGGCGGCACGTTGCCCTCCGGATGGGAAGCCAGCGGAGGGCCGTCGCATGATCGAGGTGCGCAGCGACCAGTGGACCGGGAACGACGCGACAGCGGCCGCCACCCAGGTCTGCGGCGAATTCCACGACCAGGAGAAGCTCGACGGCGCGCTGTCCCGCCTCGAAGGCTCGCTGTTCCAGCGCGCCGACCTCTCGGTGCGCCATGGCGGGACGGCCGCGCCGACGGCCGGCGAGTCGGCCGAGGCGGAGGAGCCGACGCGCCATGACGACGTGCGCAACCTGCGCCAGCTCGGCACCGGCATCGCCTCGGCGGCAGCCGGCATGGCCGCGGCCGGGGCGGTGATCGCGACCGGCGGTGCGGCGCTGCCGGCGGTGGCGGCCGCCGCGGCGGGCGGCATCGGCACGGCGGCGGCGGGGACGGCGATCGGACAGGCCGCGGCGCCCGACGGCGATGCGCCGATGCACCAGGACGCGGAGGCCGGCGGCGCCATCCTGATGGTGCACGCGGACACGCCGGAGAAGCAGGCCAGGGCCGAGCAGCTGCTGCGGGAATGCGGCGCCGCGCGGGTCTGGACCCAGGACGGCGCTTCCTGAACCCGGCGCGGCCCCTTCCGGGCCGCCGGCGCCCCGGCCCGGATCGGGTCCAGGCCGAATCGGTCCAGGCCGGGTCCCGCACCGGCCCGGCGGCTCGGCGACGGGGCGGTCAGGTATCGGGCGGTCAGTTTGTCGAGGGCGCACCCCGGCCCGCCAGGGTGGGGTAAGCCGATGCTTCCCGGTGCCGGGACGTCCCGGCACCGGGAAGGGTCAGTACATGTGCTGGCCGCCGTTGATCGACAGCGTCGAGCCGGTGATGAAGTCCGCGTCGTCGGCCGTCAGGAAGATCACGCCGCGCGCGATGTCCTCGGCGTGGCCGAGGCGCCCGACCGGGATCTTGGCGATGATCTTCTGCAGCACGTCCTCGGGCACGGCGCGCACCATCTCGGTGTCGACGTAGCCCGGCGCGATGGCGTTGACGGTGATGTTGCTGCGGGCGCCTTCCTGCGCCAGTGCCTTGGTGAAGCCGTGGATGCCCGACTTCGCGGCGGCGTAGTTGACCTGGCCGTACTGGCCGGCCTGGCCGTTGATCGAGCCGATGTTGACGATCCGGCCGAACTTCCGCTTCGACATCCCGTCCCAGGCCAGCTTGCACAGGTTGTAGCAGGAGCCGAGATTGGTATCGATCACGTCGTCCCACATCTTCCGGTCCATGCGCTTCATGGTGCCGTCGCGCGTGATGCCGGCATTGTTGACGAGGATCTCGATCGGACCGACCTCGGCCTCGATCTTCTGCAGCGCCGCGGCGCTGGCGTCGTAGTCGGACACGTCGAACTTGTAGCACGGGATGCCCGTGCGCTCGGTGAAGGCCGCGGCGGCGGCCTCGTTGCCGGCGAAATTCGCCACCACCGTGCGGCCGGCGGCCTTCAGCGCCTCGCTGATCGCGGCGCCGATACCGCGCTGCCCGCCCGTCACCAATGCGACTCTGGCCATGGAACTGCTTACCTCCGGACTGCCCGGCTAGATCAGCGCGGAGTGCGGCGCAGCATCAAGCCCGTAGCGAGGCCGCGGGCAGGTTTCGTGCGGATTCTTCAACGGTGGTCGCGGCATGCCGGCGACCGGCCTCCCCGCCGGCATGCGCCGAGGCGAAAGCGGGCGGGCTTGCCGATGCTGCGACCGGGGAACAATGTGTCGCCAAGCCGGGATCGCCATGCCCCGGCCGGGACGGCAAGGAAGGGAAACGCATGTCCACCCGGAATCAGTACCCGTATCGCCGGTCCTCGCGCCGCGCCTTGCTGGCGTTCGGCGCCGCCTTCGGCCTGCTGGCCGGCTGCGCCTCGCAGCCGACTCCCACGCCCCCTCCCGCGGCGGCCGGCCCCTCGGCGTCGACCGAGGGCACCGTCACCTTCAGCACCGGCGGCGTGGCGCTCGGCGTCGGCATGCAGCGGGGCAACGGCGTCCTGACCTTCCGCGGCCGGGAATACCCCTTCACCATCCGTGGCCTGTCGGTCGTCGATGTCGGCATCAGCCAGAACACCGGCACCGGACGCGTGCGCAACCTGAACAACGTGGCCGACTTCAACGGCAATTACGTCGCGGCGGCGGTCGGGGCCACGGTGGCCGGCGGCGGCGGTGCGACCACCCTGCGCAACCAGAACGGCGTGACGATCGAGGTGCTCTCGACCTCGCGCGGCGCGCGGGTGACGCTGGCGCCGGCCGGCGTCATCATCGAACTCGCCCAGTAGGCGGGTCGCCCAGCAGGCGGGTCGGCAGGCAGGGGGCGCACCCGCAGGCGCGCCCCCGACCCCGGGATGCGGGGCCGGCTCCGGATCCCCCGCCGGAGATCGGGGCCACGAGTCATCATCCCATCGGCATCCGCCGTATCGGGGCGGATCGGACCGAACCCGGTGGCCTACCCGACGAAGCGGATTTGCCGCGCTTGGCGCAATGCAGACTTGCCTTCAACGCATGTCGCCGTGACGGGAATGGTCCGGTCCGGTCCACCTTCCGGTCCCCGTGGGCATGAACGGCCTGTTCATGGTTGTCGACTCAAGGACTTGCCACGCACCCCCTGCCGCGCCGGTTGTAGTCATTCCAGTATCGTCCGCCGCGATACCGTTCTCCGGCCGTATTCGCCTCCCTGACATCTGCTGGAATTTGCCGTAATTGTATGCGACCACACGACAGTCACGATTTCGAGAGCCGCCAGAATGGCCCGCACAAGTAATGCGTCGCACCCTGACCAGGACGCCACGGACATGAGTGCGCTGCGACTGATGCTGTCCTACCTGGAGGAGGAACTGCGCCGCCTGGGTGCCTGGGAGGCCGCCCGTCACCTGGCCGTGGCCATGGCGCTGCTGACGCTGGACCCGCTGGTCGGCGAGGTCATGGCGTCCCCCGGCCCGCACCTGCACTGAGCGGAACGCCGCTCCGCGCGGGCCGCTGAACCGGGCGGGCCGCGCCGGCATCCCCGCCCGCGCGACCTGCCCCGGCCCACGGCCGGGCTTCAGCCCGGCGTCGCCGGCGCGGCGCGTGGCGGGATCCCGTCGGCCCGGCGCAGCAGGAACAGCGCCTGCTCGCCGAACAGGTTGGCCAGGCTGACGAAGCGGCGCCAGGGCGAACGCAGCCCCCGCTCGTCCACGGCCAGCCACTGCTCCACCTCGTAGCCGTCCTTCGCGCACAGGTCGAAGAAGTCCTGGATCGTGCAGGGGTGGATGTTGGGCGTCTCGTACCAGGGACGGTTCCAGGTCTCGGTGTCCGGCATGCGGCCGGTGACCAGCAGGCGCCAGCGCATCTGCCAGTGCCCGAAATTCGGGAAGGAGACGATGGCGTGCCGGCCGATGCGCAGCATCTGCGCCAGCACCTCGCGCGGATGCTCCACCGCCTGCAGCGTGCGCGAGAGCACCACGTAGTCGAAGGCATCGTCCGGATAGAAGGCGAGGTCCTGGTCGGCGTCGCCGTGGATCACCGCCAGCCCCTGCGCCACGGCGCGCGTCGCCTCCTCCATGTCGATCTCGATGCCGCGCGCATCGGCACCCTTCTCGCGCGTCAGGTGGTCGAGCAGCGCGCCGTCGCCGCAGCCGATGTCGAGCACGCGCGCGCCATGCGGGATCATGCCGGCGATCAGCCGCAGGTCCAGGCGCATGTTCTTGGCGACGAAGCGCACCGGCGGATGCCCCGCCGGGCGCGACTCCGCCCCGCCCGGCAGGCGTCCGGCAGGACGGTCCCGGAGGCGGCCCTGTGCCGGCGCGGCGGCGCGGTCGGTCGTGTCGGTGGCCCGCATCGCCCTAGACTCCGAGGCGCTCGGCGCAGCCGGCCAGGAAGCCGCCCAGCGTGCGGTGGAAGTCCGGCTCGTCCAGCAGGAAGGCGTCGTGGCCCTTGTCCGAGCGGATCTCCACGAAGGAGACGTTGGCGGCGGCGGCGTTCAGCGCCCGCACCAGGGTGCGGCTCTCCTCGGTCGGGAACAGCCAGTCCGAGGAGAAGGAGACGACGCAGAAGCGCGTGCCGGCCGCCGAGGCGCCGCGGAAGGCCGCCGCCAGTTCGCCGCCGTGCTCGGCCGCGAGGTCGAAGAAGTCCATCGCGCGGGTGATGGTGAGGTAGGCGTTGGCGTCGAACCGGCGCACGAAGGTGCTGCCCTGGTGGCGCAGGTAGCTCTCCACCTCGAACACGTCCTCGAGGAAGGTCAGCGCGCTGGCGCCGCGCAGGCGGCGGCCGAACTTGCGCGTCAGCGCCTGTTCCGAGAGGTAGGTGATGTGCGCCACCATGCGCGCGACCGAGAGGCCCCGGGCCGGCAGGCTGCCATCCTCCCAGTAGCGGCCGCCGCGCCAGTCCGGGTCGTTGTGGATGGCGGCGCGGCCCACCTCGTCGAAGGCGATGTTCTGCGCGCTGTGATGCACGGCGGTCGCGATCGGGGCGGCGGCGCCCACCGCCTCCGGGTAGGTCGCGGCCCATTCGAGCACCTGCATCCCGCCCATCGAGCCGCCCACCACGGCGAGCCAGCGTCCGATGCCGAGATGCTCCATCAGCCGGTGCTGCGCGCGCACCATGTCGCGGATCGTCACCTGCGGGAAGTCCGTGCCCCAGGGCTCCTCCCCCTCCGCCCTCGGCTCGCGCGGGCCGGTCGTGCCCATGCAGCCGCCGAGCACGTTCGAGCAGACGACGAAGTAGCGTTCCGTGTCGATCGGCAGGCCGGGGCCGACCACGTTGCCCCACCAGCCGGGCTTGCCGGTCAGCGGATGCGTCTCGGCCACGTACTGGTCGCCGGTCAGGGCGTGGCAGACCAGGATGGCGTTGCTGCGCGCGGCGTTCAGCGTGCCGTAGGCGCGCCAGGCGACGGCCAGCGGCGCCACCGTGGCGCCGCAGTCCAGCGCCAGCCCCTCCGGGAAGACGGTGCGCTGGTGCGCGACCTCGGCGAAGGGGGCGGTGTAGGCGGCGATATCCTGGCTCATGCGTCGCCTCCCGGCCGTCGGCGCGCGGCGGTCGGCGGGCCGGGCGGCACCGCGCCGCCTCCCCGATGCCTCCCGCCCCTGGCGATCCGTCCCGACACGTCCTGTCCTGGCTGTCCTGTCGTTCCCCGCGCGGCCCGGCCGAGGCCGGGCGCCGCGCTGCGGCAGGATTAGGCGCCGGGCGCGCCGCCTTCAACCGCGGCGGGGCGGCGGCGGGACAGGAATGCGCCGGGCGCGGAGAGCGGCGCACCGGCCCAGCACGGGGCCCGGCGCGGGGCCCGGCGCTGGGCCTGGCGCGGGGCCCGCCCCCGACGGGGGCGGCGTGGCGGGCCGCGCGGGAAACGGGGCGCGGGGGAGAGACGGCGGCGCCGCGACCCTTGGCGCCGGGCCGCCCCGCGTCTATTCCTGACATGGACCTTGCCCCCGATGACCCTGAACAACATGCCCGCCGGACCGGACCCCGTTCCGGCCACCCTCCATGCGCCCGCGCCGCAGGAACCCGCCGGCGACGCGCTCGCCGCGCTGCGGACCGAGATCGACGCGCTCGACGATGCGCTGCAGGACCTGCTGCGCCGGCGCGCCGAGGCCGTGGCACGCCTCGCCGAAAGCCGCGCCAAGGCGGGCGGCCCGGCGCTGCGCCCGGCGCGCGAGGCCAAGATCCTGCGCCGGCTGCTCGCCCGCCATGCCGGCCCGCTGCCCGCCGCCGCGCTGGTGCGGCTGTGGCGGGAGATCTTCGCGGCCACCACGGCGATGCAGGCGCCCTTCGCGGTCGCCGTCTTCTCCCAGGGCGAGGACCAGCTCCGCCTCGCGCGCGAGCATTTCGGCGTCTCGACTCCGCTGCGCCACCATCCGACCGCCGCGCGGGCGCTCGGCGCCGTCACCGCCGGCGAGGCGCAGGTCGCCGTGCTGCCGGTGCCCGACGAGGGCGCGCCGGAGGCCGACTGGTGGACCCGGCTCGACAGCCTGCGCCTGCAGGTGGTGGCGTGCCTGCCCTTCTGGCTGCCGCGCGGCGAGGAGCGGGGCGCGGCGGCCTTCGCCGTCACCGCCGGCACCGCCGAGCCGACCGGCCGCGACCGCTCCCTGCTCTCGGTCGAGGCGATGGGCGAGCACAGCCGCGCCCACATCGCCCAGGCCCTCGCCGCCGCCGGCCTCGCGCCGCGCCGCCTGCTGCTGCATCGCGGCCCGCCCGGCGCTGCCGTCCCGCCGCGCGCCCTGGCCGAGGTGGACGGCTTCGTCGCCGCCGACGACCCGCGCCTCGCCGCCGCCACCTTCGCCCGCATCCAGCCGATCGGCGCCTACGCCGTGCCGGAGGGCGTGCCGGAAGGCGCCCCCGCCGGCGCGCGCTGACGCCGCAGGAACCCACGACATGACCGCCACCCGCGTGCAGCCGCGCCCCTCCATCCTGACCATCGAGCCCTATGTCGGCGGCGAATCCAGCCTGCCCGGCGTGAACCGGATCGTGAAGCTCTCCTCCAACGAGGGCGCGTTCGGGCCGCCGCCGGCGGCGCAGGAGGCGTATCGCCGCGCCGCCGGCGAGCTGCACCGCTACCCGGACGGCGGCGCCACCGTGCTGCGCAAGGCCCTCGGCGAGCGCTTCGGGCTCGATCCCGCGCGCATCGTCTGCGGCGCGGGTTCGGACGAGATCCTGACCATGCTCCAGCTCGCCTATGGCGGCGAGGGCGCGGACATCGTGATGTCGGCGCACGGCTTCTCGATGTACGAGCTGAGCGCGCGCTACGCCGGCAGCCAGGTGGTCAAGGTGCCGGAGCGCAACCTGACCGCCGACGTGGACGCGCTGCTCGCCGCGGTCGGCCCGCGCACGCGGCTGCTCTTCCTGGCCAACCCGAACAACCCGACCGGCAGCCTGCTGCCGCGCGCCGAGGTGGAGCGGCTGCGGGCCGGCCTGCCGCCCGAGGTGCTGCTGGTGCTCGATGCCGCCTACGCCGAGTACGTCACCCGCCCCGACTACGAGCCGGGCGCGGCGCTGGTCGATGCCAGCCTCGGCCGCGGCGACAACGTGGTGATGACGCGCACCTTCTCGAAGATCTACGGCCTCGGCGGGCTGCGGCTCGGCTGGTGCTACGCGCCGCCCGCCGTGGTGGACGTGCTGAACCGCATCCGCTCGCCCTTCAACATCAACGAGGCGGCGATGGTGGCCGGCGTCGCCGCGCTGGGCGAGGCGGACTGGATCGCGCAGTCCGTCGCGCATAACACGGAGTGGCGCGCGACGCTGACGGCGGGGCTGGAGGCGGCGGGGATCAGGGTGTGGCCGAGCGAGGGCAATTTCGTGCTCGCCGACTTCGGCGCCCCGGCCACGGCCAGGGCGGCCGATGCCTGGCTGCGCCAGCGCGGGCTGATCGTGCGCGCCATGGGCGGCTACGGCCTGCCCGCCTGCCTGCGCATCACCGTGGGCACCGGCGAGGAGTGCGGGATGGTCGTCGAGGCGCTCGGCGCCTTCATGCGGGAAGGCAGGCAGGGTGTCTGATTCGGGCGAACCTTCCGGCGCGCCGCTGTTCGAGCGGCTCTGCCTGCTCGGCATCGGGCTGATCGGCTCCTCCCTCGCGCGGCGCGCCAGGGAGCATGGGGGCCTGGCGCGCACCGTGGTCGTCTCCTCCCGCACCGAGGCGACGCTGGCGCGGGTGCGCGAGCTCGGCATCGCCGACGTGGTCGAGGCCGACCCGGCCGAGGCGGTGCGCGGCGCGGACTGCGTGATCCTCTGCGCGCCGGTCGGCGCCAATGCCGCGCTGATGCGGCGGATCGCGCCGCACCTCGCGCCGGGCTGCATCCTGTCGGACGTCGGCTCGACCAAGGGCAGCGTGCTGCGCGACGTGCAGCCGCTGCTGCCCGGGGACGTGCACTTCGTGCCCGCGCACCCGATGGCCGGCACCGAGTTCTCCGGCCCCGATGCCGGCTTCGCGACGCTGTTCGAGGGGCGCTACTGCATCCTCACCCCGCCGCCCGGCGCGGATCCGGCGGCGGTGGAGAAGGTGCGGGAGTTCTGGCGCCGCTGCGGCTCCATGGTGGAGAGCATGGACGCGGCGACGCACGACAAGGTGGTGGCGATCGTCTCCCACCTGCCGCACCTGATCGCCTTCACCATCTGCGGCACGGCCGACGACCTCGCGGCCGAGACGCGCGAGGCGGTGCTGAAATTCGCGGCTTCCGGCTTCCGCGACTTCACCCGCATCGCGTCGAGCGACGTGGACATGTGGCGCGACGTGTTCCTCAACAACCGCGAGGCGCTGCTCGAGATGCTGGCGCGCTTCTCGGAGGACGCGCACGCGCTGGGGCGGGCGGTACGCTGGGGGCAGGCGGACTTCATCGAGGACCGCATCCGGCGCGGGCGGAAGATCCGGCGGAGCCTGATCGAGCGCCGGCAGGCTTGAGGAGGTTCCTGACTGCCCGGCCCGAGGCGCCGGATCATGCCGGCGGCGCCGGCTCCGTGGTCGAGGCGCTGCCCGATGCCGGCGAGGGCGGGGTCCGGGGCGGAGAATCCGGAACCCCGCTCCGAACGTCGGAGCGTTTTCAAGCCGGGTGGGCGCCCCCGGCGGCCCGGGAAATGCGTGCGGGCGATGGCCGGCGGCTTCCGCCCGGCCATGTCAGGCGCAAGCCGCCCCATGGCGAAACCCGATCCGGCCGGGACGGCGCTTCGCCACGGATCCCTGCCTTCGGAGCGGCTGCACGCCTCCCGCTGTCGCTCGTTGTTCTCGGCGCGGATTCACGCCGCCGGGCGT
>NZ_JALPRX010000006.1 GCF_023223525.1 Roseomonas acroporae
GGCGGCGCGGCGGTAGAGCAGCCGCGCCGCCGACACGTCGCCGAGCGCCAGCGCCGCGTCGCCGCGCCGGATCAGCGGCGCCAGGCTTCCGGCGCTGGTCCCGGCGCTGGCTGCGGGGCTGGCCGCGCCGCCGGTGCTCCCGCCGGGGGCGGCGCCGGCATTGGCGTTCCGGGCGGGCGGCTTGCTGGCCTGCGGCGCGGTGGCCGGGATGTCGGCGGGCAGGGTCACCATCGGGGGCGCGGGCAACGGCGGCGTCGCGGCGGTCGCCGGCGCGGGATCCGCCGGCCCGGCCGAGGCGGTGGGCGGCGGGGAGGGCGGAATCCCGTCCGACGCGGCCTCGGCGGGCGCGGGCGGCCGGGCCGGGCCGTCGGACGGAGGCGCGGGCGGGGTTTCCGCCGTGACGGCGGGGTGGGGCGGCGCGGCGGCCGCAGGGGGCGGGGAGGGCTCGGCGTGGCCGTCGGCGCGGTCGCCGGCGGACGGCGGCTGAGGCGCCCCGGCGGCCGGGGCGGGCGCGGCCGGGATCGCGGCGGGCGGCTCCGCGGGCGCACCGGCCGTGGCGCCCGGCGACGTATCGGGTGGCGTGTCCGGGGCGGCGTCGCCGGGCCGGTTGCCGGGCCCGTCGCCGGGCCCGTTGCCGGGATCGTCCCCGGGCGCGGCGGCGGCCCGGGAGGCGGGCGCCGGGGAATCGGCAGCCGAGGCGGTGGGGGAAGGCTGCGGTGCCGGTTCGGCGTCGGGCGGGGCCGGCGTGGCGGCCATGGGCGGATCGGCCGGCAGCCCGGTCGCCGCCGCGCCCTCGGCGGCCGCGACCCGGCGGCCGGCGGGGGCCGGCAGGCCCAGCAGCAGGGCGACGGCCGCGTCGAGGGCATCCGATGCCGGTGGTGCGTCGGGCGTCGCCGGCGCCAGACTGGCCAAGGGGCTGGCCAAGGGGCCGACCGAGGGGCTGGCTGGGGGACTGCCCGCGGGTTGCGGCGATGGCCGGCCGGTCGGCATCGGGTCGACCGCCGCCGGCGCGCCGAGCGAGGCGAGACGCCGGTCGGTCGGGGCAGGTGCCGTCGGGCGGGAGGCCGTCGCTGGCCGGGCCGTGGCGGGCCGCGGCGCGGCGCCCGCCGACGGGGCGGGGTAGGCGGGGCGCTCCGCCATGGTCGGCGCGGCGGGGCGCAGCAGCGCCAGCGCGCCGAGCGCGGCCACGGCGAGGCCGCAGGCGCCGACGAGCAGTCGCAGGCCGCGCCGTGGCGGCGGGGTCGCGGCCCATGCCTCGTCGAGGAGCACGGGCGGGGGCGGCGGCAGCGGCGTCAGCACGTAGCGCGCCGCGGCGGACCAGGCGCGGGCCTGCGGCGGCGTCGGCTCGGTGGCGGCGGCGAGGTCGCGCTCGATCGCCTCGTGCAGCGTGGCGAGCCGGTCCGCCTCGATCCCGTGGTAGGCGATCGGCGGCAGCCCGCCGAAGCGCGCGGCGAAGTCCGCCCGGTCGAGCGCGCGCCGCAGCCGTTCGGCCGCGTCCGGCGTGGACTGCGGCGCGATGTCGATCAGGGCGATGCCGTGGTTGGGATGCAGCAGGGCGAAGGCGACGCGCGTCGGCGGCGGGCCGAAGGCGCAGTCCTCGACGATGCTCCAGCCGGGCCGCAGCCGCGTCGTGACGTCCAGCAGCGCGTCGCGCAGGCGTCCCCCGTTCGGGCCGGCGGTGGGTCCGCCGGGAGGCTGGGCGGGAGGAAGGTCGAAGGATCCGTCCATGCGCCGTACTCCGGCATTATATGCGCAATTATATTTTTTCGGTCGGCGTATACGAGATCCTAATGCTTCGCGCTTTCGGTTTCATGCGCAACAAGAGAATGTAAGCTCGAATTATGTTGCGAAATTGAAATTACAGTGCCCCGCCGGCGGGCGGGGAGCGCGATACGGAATTCGCGCGCCGGGTGGCGCGATCCGTGCGATGCATCGCGCCCTCGGCAACGGCGCGGAGAAGCGGCTGGCATGGCGACCTATGACCTCGTGCTGCGGGGCGGCGAGTGCGTCCTTCCCTGGGGCATCGAAGCGGCGGATGTCGGCGTGCGCGCGGGCCGCATCGCGGCGATCGGCGACCTGCGGCACGCGGCGGCGGCCGAGGTGCTGCACTGCGCGGGGCTGCACGTCCTGCCCGGCCTGATCGACCCGCACGTGCATCTGCGCGACCCCGGGGACCCGGCGGTGGAGACCATCCCGGACGGCACGAAGGCGGCGCTGCTCGGCGGGCTGACGGCGGTGTTCGACATGCCCAACACCGCGCGCTCCACGGTGGATCTGGAGCGGCTGGACGAGAAGCGGGCGGGGCTGGAGGGGCGCGCCTGGTGCGACGTCGGCCTCTACGTCGGCGCCACCAAGTCGAACATCCCCGAGCTGGCGATGCTGGAGCTGCAGCCCAACGTCTGCGCGGTGAAGGTGTTCGCGGGCTCCTCCACGGGCGACCTGCTGGTGGAGGACGATGCCAGCCTGGAGGCGGTGATGCGCGCCGGCCGCCGCCGCATCGCCTACCACTCGGAGGACGAGTACCGCCTCCAGGAGCGGCGGAAGCTGTTCCACGGCGGCATGCCCTACCGCACGCACATGGAGTGGCGCGACGTGGAGTGCGCCTTCCTCGGCACGCGGCGGCTGATGGCGCTGGCGCGCAGGACCGGCCGGCCGGCCCACATCCTGCATACCTCCACCGCCGAGGAGCTGGAGTACCTGAAGGACTTCCGCGACGTCGCGACCTGCGAGGTGCTGGTCAACCATCTCTGCCAGGTGGGGCCGGAGGCCTACGACCGGCTCGGCGGCTACGCGGTGATGAACCCGCCGATCCGCGACCAGCGCCACGTCGATGCCGCCTGGGCGGCCGTGGCGGACGGCACGGTGGACTGCATCGGCTCCGACCACGCGCCGCACAGCCGCGCCAACAAGGAGAAGCCCTGGCCCGAGTGCTCGGCCGGGCTGACCGGCGTGCAGACGCTGGTGCCGCTGATGCTGGACCACGTCACCTCGGGCCGGCTTTCCCTCGCCCGCCTCGTGGACCTGATGAGCGCCGGGCCGGCGCGCGTGTACGGGGCGGTCGGCAAGGGACGGCTGGCGGCCGGCTACGACGCGGACTTCACGGTGGTGGACCTGCGCAGGCAGCGCATGATCGAGGATCGCTGGATCGTCTCGCCCTGCGGCTGGACGCCCTTCGCCGGGCAGGTCTGCACGGGGTGGCCGGTGATGACGGTGGTGCGCGGCCACGTCGCGATGCGCGACGACGAGGTGCTGGGGACGCCGCGCGGGGCGCCGGTGCGGTTCCTGGAGGCGCGGGGCGGCTGAGCGTCCCGGGCGGGGCGTCCGCGCCCCGCCGGACCCGGAATCCGCCGGTCCGGCCGGGCCCTAGAGCGGATCGCCGGAGGGCGGCTACGCCCGGAGGCGTGAATCCGCGCCGAGAACAACGCGCTACGGCGAACCGCAGTCCCGACCGGACTGCGGTTCGCCGTAGCCGCGGAGGTCGGGCCATGGGGGCGTAGCCTTCTTCCCGGCGGGTGCCCGAACCCCTCCCCGGCGGATGGGTGCCGGCCGGGGAAGGCCTCGCCCTCACCCGGGCTTCAGGCGGGCACCGCCATCGCCGCCAGCATGCGGCTGATCTCCGGCCGGCAGGAGCCGCAGCTCGTCCCGGCGCGGGTCGCGGCGCCCACCGCGTCCACGCTGCGCGCCCCCTTCGCGCAGGCCGCCTCGATGGCGGCGACGGAGACGCCGTTGCAGACGCAGACCAGCGGCGAGGGCGGCGGCCCGTCGGCCAGCCGGCCGGCCAGCAGCGCGGCGCGGGTGGGGCCGTCGATCGCGGCCGCGGCGAACAGGCCGGCCAGCCATTCGCGCGGCGGCAGGGCGGGCTCCGTGCCGAGGAACAGCACCGCCTCCAGCCGCGCTTCGCGCAGCAGCACGGCGCGGAACAGGCCGCCGGCCGGATCCTCCAGCGTCAGCCAGCACGATCCGGGCACGGCGAGGGGAGCGCGCAGGCGTTCGAAGGCGGCTTCCGGCGCGTCCTCGCCCGCCAGCTCGTGCCGCCAGACGCAATCGGCCGAGGGCGGCGCCGCCACGGGCAGGGCGGCGGTCCAGTCGGCGAGGTCGGTGCCGAGCCTGGTGCGGGCGAGCAGGAAGCCGTGCCAGCGCGCCCGCCAGGGCTCGACCCGCACCGGGGTGTGCTTCAGCTCCGGCTGGCCGCTGACCGGATCGACCTCGGCGTTGACGGCCGGGTTGACGCGGCCGCGCGGGGCGAAGCGGTCGGTCCAGTGCATCGGCACGAAGACCGAGCCGCGCCCCTGGCCGGGATCGAGTCGCACGCGCAGCACGCCCTCGCCGAAGCGGCTGGCGAGGCGGGCGAGGCTGCCCTCGGCGAGGCCGCCGGGGATGGCGGCGGCGCCCTCCGGGTGGATGGCCAGGAAGGGCTCGGGGATGTGGGCCATGAGGCGTGGCGCGAGGCCGGTGCGGGTCATGGTGTGCCACTGGTCGCGCACGCGGCCGGTGAGCAGGGCGAGCGGGTATTCGGCCGAGGTGGCGTTGCGGGGGGCACGGAAGGGGGTCGGCACGAAGCGCGCCGGGCCCTGGGCGAGCAGGCGGCCGCCGCCGGGTGCCGCGGGCGCGCCGAAGGGGGCCGTGGGCGCGGCGGCGGCGGCGGAGCGCGGCGTGGGGGCGCGACGGCCGCCAGGGGTGGTGGCCAGGGGAACGGCCAGCGGAACGGCCCGGGGGGCAGTCGCGGAAGCCGCCGGGGCGGCGAGCACCGAGACGGCCACCACCCCGTCGAGCGAGGTGCCGGTGGCGGCGGGCAGCACCGGGCCGGCGGGCACGGCGCGCGCGGCCGGTGCGACCTCGGCCACGGTGCCGGCGAGCGGGTCGCCGGCGAGGCCGCCGCCGGTGCCGGCCGGGCAGGGCCAGCGCGTGGGCGGCATGGCGTCGTAGCCGGCATCCGAGAGGGCGGCGAGGCCGGAGATGTCGAACAGGCGGTGCGCCGCGCCGCCGCCATGGGGGCCGGCCGCGCGGCCGAGGCCGGTCAGCGCGGCGTGCTCGCGGAACAGGTCGGCCGGGCCGGTCCAGGCGAAGGCCTCGCCCCAGCCGAGGCGGCGCGCCACCTGCGCCACGATCCACCAGTCGGGGCGGGCGTCGCCCGGCCAGGGCAGGAAGCCGCGCTGGCGGCTGATGACGCGTTCGCTGTTGGTCACCGTGCCGCTCTTCTCGCCCCAGGCGAGGGCGGGGAGGCGGACATGGGCGAGGTCGGCCGTGTCGGATTCGCGGGTGCAGTCGGAGACGACGAGGAAGGGCGCGCGGGCGAGGGCCTCGCGCACGCCCTCGGCCTCGGGCAGCGAGACGGCGGGGTTGGTGGCCATCACCCAGAGCGCGCCGAGCTTCCCGGCGGCGAGGGCGCGGAACATCTCCACCGCCTTCATGCCCGGCGTCGTGGCGAGGTTGGGCGCGCCCCAGTAGCCGCGCAGCAGCGCCGCCTCGTCCGGCCGGTCCCATTCCAGATGGCCGGCGAGCATGTTGGCGAGCGCCCCCACCTCGCGCCCGCCCATCGCGTTGGGCTGGCCGGTGATGCTGAACGGGCCCATGCCGGGGCGGCCGATGCGGCCGGTCAGCAAATGGCAGTTGATGATCGCGTTGACCTTGTCGGCGCCGGCCGAGGACTGGTTGGTGCCCTGGCTCCACAGCGTCACGGTGCGCGGGGTGGCGGCGAACCAGTCGAGGAAGGTGGCGAGGTCGGCGGGGTCGAGCCCGGTCGGCGCCGCGCCGGCGGCGTCCGCGCGGGCGGCGGCGAGGGCGGCGTCGAGCCCGGTGGTGTTGGCGGCGACCCAGGCCGGGTCGGCGCGGCCGGAATCGTGCAGGTGCAGGAGCAGGGCGTTGAACAGCGCCACGTCGCTGCCGGGGCGCAGCGGCAGGTGCAGGTCGGCGCCCTCGCAGGTGGCGGTGCGGCGCGGGTCGATCACCACCACGCGCATCCCCGGCCGCGCCGCCTTCGCCGCCACCAGGCGCTGGAACACCACCGGGTGGCACCAGGCGAGGTTGCTGCCCACCAGCACGACGAGGTCGGCCTGCTCCAGGTCCTCGTAGATGCCGGGCACGATGTCCTCGCCGAAGGCGCGGCGGTGGCCGGCCACGGCGCTGGCCATGCAGAGGCGGGAATTGCTGTCGATGTTGGCGGTGCCGAGGAAGCCCTTCGCGAACTTGTTGGCCGCGTAGTAGTCCTCGGTGAGGAGCTGGCCCGAGACGTAGAGCGCCACGCCCTCCGGGCCGCGTTCCGCCCGCGCGCGGCGGAAGCCCTCGGCCACGGCGTCGAGCGCCGCGGCCCAGGAGGCGCGGCGGCCGCGTACCTCGGGGTGCAGCAGCCGGCCCTCCAGCCCCACCGTCTCGCCCAGCGCCGTGCCCTTCGAGCAGAGCCGGCCGCCATTGGCCGGGTGCGCCGGGTCGCCCGCGATCAGCGTGCCGTCGCGGAAATCCGCGCCGTTGGCCGGGCGCGCCAGGACGCCGCAGCCGACGCCGCAATAGGGGCAGGTGGTGCGGGTGGCGGCGGCAACGGGCTGCGATCCGTCCATCTTGGCGGACTCTCCTTCGGGTTGGGCATCGGCAAGCAGGAGTTGTGCCGCGCGGGGGCGGGGCGCCGCCCCCGGACCCCGGCAGGGAGGGGGCTTCCCTCTCCGCACTCTCCCGCCGGGAAGCTCGGTTTCCTGGATCTCCGCCGGCGCGGCCGGGCGCAGCCGCCCTCCGGCGATCCGCTCTAGAGCCGATCCAGCCTGACTGTATCAGGCCGGAACGGTTCTAACCTTTTGATTTTCCGCATTTTCCGAGCCGCTGAGCGAGGACGCTCAGCTTGAAAATGCTCTAGTACACGTCCCGCTGGTACCGCCCCTGCCGCCCGAGCGCGCCGAGCCAGTCCCGCGCCTGGTCGGCGGAAAGCTGTCCCTCCCGCATCGCGATCTCGCGCAGCGCCGCGTCCACGTCCTTCGCCATGCGGCTGGCGTCGCCGCAGACGTAGAAGTGCGCGCCGTCCTGGAACCAGCGCCACAGCTCGGCGCCCGACTCGCGCATGCGGTCCTGCACGTAGACCTTGCGCGCGCCGTCGCGCGACCAGGCGAGGGAGAGGCGGGCGAGGGTGCCGTCCGCCTGCCACGCCTCCAGCTCGTCGCGGAACAGGAAGTCGGCGGCCTCGCGCTGGTCGCCGAAGAACAGCCAGGTGCGTCCCCTGAGGCCCCCCTTGAGCCCCAGGGCGGCGCGGTGCTGGAGGAAGGCGCGGAAGGGGGCGATGCCGGTGCCCGGGCCGCACATGATGACGGGTGCCTCCGGGTTGGCCGGCAGGCGGAAATGGCTGCCCTGGATGTAGGCGCGCAGCGGCGTCCCGGCGTCGCAGCGGTGGCCGAGATGGCAGGAGGCGACGCCGTCCCGCACGCGGCCGCGCCGCTCGGCCCGCACCACGGACATGCACAGCTCGACCCGGCCCGGCACGGCGAGCGGCGAGGAGGCGATGGAGTAGAGGCGCGGCTTGAGCACCGGCAGCGAGGCGACGAGCTGGTCGAGCGGCGGGCGGGCGGAGGGGAAGGCTTCCAGCAGGTCGAGCAGGTCCGCGGCATCGGGCTCGGCGCCGTCGTCGCCGTCGGCGAGGGCGCGCAGGGCCTTCGCCTCGGCCGGGTCCTTCGCGGTGCCGGCGAGCAGGTCCAGCGTGCGGTCCAGCGGCCGGGCGATGTCGCGCTCGGACAGGAAGGCGGCGCGCAGGGGCACGGTGCCGGGTTCGATGCCGGGCACGGATTCGTCGCCGGTGGCGCCGAGCGCCGCAAGGCAGGCGGCGGCGAGGGCGGGGTCGTTGTCCGCCTGCACGCCGATGCTGTCGCCGGGCTCGTAGCGCAGGCCGCTGGCCGTGAGGTCGATCACGACGTGGCGCACGTCCTTGGCGGAGGCCGCGGCGGTCAGGCGCGCCGCCGAGAGCAGCGAGACCGGCTCGCCGAGCGGACGCGCGGGCTTCGTGGCGGGGGCGGCGGCGGGCTTCGCGGCGGGGGCCTCCGCCACCAGCGCCTTGAGCGCCTTGCTGGTCGCCTTGGCGCCGGGGACGCAGAGGGAGAGGGAGGTCTCCCTGCCCTCCGCGATCGCCTCCGCGTAGCTCTGGCAGAGATAGCCGCACTGGCCGCAGTCGAGCTGCGCCATGCAGGCCATCAGGCGGCGCGACATCGGCCGGCCCTCGGCGAGCTTGAGTCGCTCGGGCAGCTCGACCGCCGGGTCGTGCCAGGGGAATTCCTCCTCCTCGGGCGCGGCCAGGGCGGTGGCAGTGGACATGCCGGCGGCGCCGGCCTGCGCCTCGCCGTACAGCCCGGCGAGGAAGCCGTTCAGCCAGGCGCGCTGCGCCGGCGAGAAGGGGGCGCTCTCCGGGATCATCGGGATGACCGGGGGCTTGGCGGGAGCGCCGGAGGGAACGATCGCGTTCATGCGGCCACCTCGATGGCGTCGTCGGCCATGGCGTTCAGCGCCTCGTCGGAATGGCGCGCGGTGAAGGACTGGAAGCTCTCGCCGGCGGCGCGGCCGGCCCGCCAGGCGCGCAGCAGGTTCAGCACGATGCCGTTGAGCTCGTCCTGCGCGACCTTCGGCCGGATCAGCCGGGCGATGGCGCGTTCCTCGCCGGCGCCGCCGCCGAGATGCAGGTCGTAGCCCTCGACCATCTCCTCGCCGCGTTCGACCTTCGCGCCGATCAGGCCGATATCGGCGATGAAGTGCTGCGCGCAGGAATGGTGGCAGCCGGTGAGGTGGATGTTCACCGGGGCGTCGAGCGCGATGCGCGGCTCCAGGAAGTCGGCCAGCGCCGCCGCGTGCTGCTTGGTGTGGGCCGCCGCGAACTTGCAGCCGGCCGCACCCGTGCAGGCGATCAGCCCGCCGCGCACGTGGCTCGCCTCCCAGCCGAGGCCGAGCGCGGCCACCGCCTGCTTCGCCTCGTCCATGCGCTCGCGCGGGATGTCGGAGATCAGCAGGTTCTGCCAGACGGTGAGGCGCAGCGTGCCGGAGCCGAGGCGGTCGGCGATGCCGGCGAGGCCGCGCATCTGCTCGGCCGTCATCCGCCCGACCGGCAGCAGCACGCCGAGATACTGCAACCCGGCCTGGCGCTGGTCGTGCACGCCGAGATGCGCGTGCCTGCCCTGCGGCGGCGCGGGCTCGGCGGTCGCGGCGCGGCGCAGCGGGGCGCCGAGCTTCGCCTCCACCGCCTCCAGGAAGCGCGGGAAGCCCCAGGCGTCGAGCACGTATTTCAGCCGCGCGCGGCGACGGTCGGTGCGGTCGCCGTGCTCCAGGAAGACGCGCAGGATGGCGTCGCAGACCTTCACCACGTCGCCGGGCGGCACCACCACGCCGGTGTCGCGCGCGAAGTCCCGGTGGCCGGTGATGCCGCCGAGACCGAGGCGGAACATCGGCGCGCCGTCGACCCGCACGGCGGTGAGGGCGATGTCGTTGGTGTCCTCCAGCACGGGGATGCGGCCGCCGCCGTCGAGGGCGATGTTGAACTTGCGCGGCAGGCCGTAGAGGTCGCGGCTGTGCAGGATGTGGAAGTGCAGCGCGCGCACGATCGGGCGCGTGTCGACGATCTCGGCCGGGTCGATGCCGGCGGTGGCCGAGGCGGTGATGTTGCGGATGTTGTCGGCGCCCGTGCCCCTGGGCAGGATGCCGATCTCGCCGAGGCGCTCGATCAGCTCCGGGCCGCGGTTCGCGGGGATGTGGCGGATCTGCAGGTTGCAGCGCGTGGTGGCGTCCGCGTTGCCGTCGGCGCATTCCTCCGAGATCGCGGCGATGCCGCGCATCTGGTGGCTGCTGAGGATGCCGCCCGGGATGCGCAGCCGGCACATGAAGGCGTCCTGCGCGGGCCCGACGAAGAACAGCCCGTGCCAGCGGGTGAGCAGGTTGTCCACGCCGGTCGGGAACTTGTTCAGCGCGGCGCGGGCCACCACCTCGTCCCAGCGGTCGAGCGGGTGGCGCTCGCGCTTGGCCTTCTCCTCGGCCGTCAGCCGGCCGCCGCGCGCCAGCACCGCGTCCTGCGCCGCGCGCTGCGCGTCGGGCGGGGCGCCACCGGCGGCGGGGGAGGCGGCGGCGGGCAGCAGGCCGCGGCGCGCCTCGACGCCGGCCATGAAGCCCTTGAGGTATTCCTGCTGCTCGGGGCTGAACGCGTCGCCATCCATCACGCGGCATCCTTGAGGTCGTCGGCCATGCCGTTCCCGGGCAGGAAGGCGCCGCCGAGCGCGAGCGCGCCGCGGAACGCCGAGACGGGGCGGCCGGAGATGATCAGGTCGAAGTAGAGGCCGGCATCGGCCGTGTCGCCGTAGAGCACGGCGCCGACCAGCCGGCCGTCGCGCAGCAGCAGCCGGCGGTAGTGGCCGAGGCCTTCGTCTCGGCGCACGATGCTCTCGGCGTCGGTGGCGGCGATCTCGCCGGCCGACCAGACGGAGACGCCGGAGACCTTCAGCGCCGCCGCGTCGGTGCGCGGCACGTAGGCGGCCGCCTCGCCGCGGATGGCGGCCGCCGCCGCCTCCGCCTGCGCGAAGGCGGGGGCGACGAGGCCGCACACCGCGCCGCGGTGCTCGGCGCACTCGCCCACGGCGTAGACGGCCGGGTCCTCGGTGCGCATCGCGTCGTCCACCAGGATGCCGCGGTTGACCGGCAGCCCGGCGGCGCGCGCCAGCGACACCTCGGGCCGCACGCCCACCGACATCACGACGAGGCGCGCCGGCAGCTTGGTGCCGTCGCCCAGCAGCACCGCCTCGGCCGCGCCGTCGCCGAGGACGGCGGCGGTCTTCGCCGGCATCACGAAGCGCACGCCGCGCGATTCGAGATAGCGCGTCAGCAGCAGCCCGGCCTCGCGGTCGAGCTGCCGCTCCATCGGCCAGCCGACGGCGTGCAGCACGGTGACCTCCATGCCGAGCCCGGCCAGCGCCACCGCCACCTCCAGCCCGAGCAGCCCGCCGCCGATCACCACCGCCGGGCCGCCAAGCCGGCAGGCGCGGCGCATCACGCCGATATCGGCGAGGTCGCGGTACGGCACCACGCCGTGCAGGTGCGCGCCGGGCAGCGGCAGCCGCACCGCCTGGCTGCCGGTGGCGAGCACCAGCCGGTCGTAGGCGAGGCGCTCGCCCGCGGCGGTGAAGGCGGCCCTGGCGGCACGGTCGATCGAGGCGATCGCCGTGCCGCTGAGGTAGCGTATGCCGAGCCGCTCCAGCGCCGGCATGTCGTGCGTCACCAGCGCGCCGGGCGCGGCGCCGAGCAGCAGCTTCGAGAGCGAGACCCGGTCGTAGGGCAGCGCCGGCTCGGCGCCGACCAGGGTGACGCGGGCGCCGCCGTGCCCGGCGATCCGCTCCGCGCAGCGCGTGCCCGAGGGCCCCGCGCCGATGACGAGGACATGCATGGCGGCAGGTTCCGCTCAGGCGGCCTTGAGCGCCGGGTTCTTGTGGCGCTCGTGCAGGAAGCTCAGCACCGCCTGCCGCGCCTCCAGGAAGCGCGGGTCGGTGGCCAGCGCCAGCCGGTCGCGCGGGCGCGGCAGCGGCACCGTCAGCACCTCGCCCACCGTGGCGTTGGGGCCGTTGGTGAGCATCACGATGCGGTCCGAGAGCAGCACCGCCTCGTCCACGTCGTGGGTGATCATCATCACGGTGGTGCCGAGCTCGGCGTGGATCTGCATCACCTCGTCCTGCAGGTGGGCGCGGGTGAGGGCGTCGAGCGCGCCGAAGGGCTCGTCGAGCAGCAGCACCTTGGGCTTCATGGCGAGCGCGCGGCCGATGCCGATGCGCTGCTTCATGCCGCCCGAGACCTCGCCCGGGCGCCGGTCCCTGGCGTGCGTCATGTGCACGCGCTCCAGGTTCTTCATCGTCCAGTCGTGGCGCTCGGCCTTCGACATGGCGCGGCCGAACACCTGGTCCACCGCGAGGCGGATGTTCTCGTAGCAGGTCAGCCAGGGCAGCAGCGAGTGGTTCTGGAACACCACGGCGCGGTCCGGGCCGGGCTCGCGCACCTCGGCGCCGTCCAGCACCACGCCGCCGACCGTCGCCGGCAGCAGCCCGGCCACCACGTTGAGCATGGTGGACTTGCCGCAGCCGGAATGGCCGATCACGGCGATGTACTCGCCCTTGTCGATCTTGAGGTCGACCTCGCGCAGCACGGGCGGGGCGGCGCGGTTGAAGGCGATGCCGAGGCGGGAGATCTCGAGGAAGGCGGACATGGCTCTGGTTCTCCCGGTCAGGCGGTGGCGGTGCCGCGGGTGGCGAGGCGGCCGACGAAGGCCACGAGGCGGTCGAGGACGAAGCCGACGACGCCGACATAGACCAGCGCCACGACGATGTCGGAGAGGTTGGAGCTGTTCCAGGCGTCCCAGATGAAGAAGCCGATGCCGACGCCGCCGATCAGCATCTCGGCCGCGACGATGGCGAGCCAGGAGAGGCCGACGCCGATGCGCAGGCCGGTGAAGATGTAGGGGGCGGCGGCGGGCAGCACGATCTTCAGGAAGTACTTCGGACCGCGCAGGCGGATGACGCGCGCCACGTTGCGGTAGTCCTGCGGCACGTTGCGCACGCCGACGGCGGTGTTGATGATGATCGGCCAGATCGAGGTGATGAAGATCACGAAGATCGCCGAGGGCTGCGCGTCGCGGAAGGCGGCGAGGCTGATCGGCAGCCAGGCGAGCGGCGGCACGGTGCGCAGCACCTGGAACACCGGGTCCAGGCCGCGCATGGCGAGCTCGGAGGTGCCGATCAGCAGGCCGAGCGCGATGCCGGCGACGGCGGCGAGCAGGAAGCCGAGCGCCACGCGCTGCAGCGAGGCGAACAGGTGCAGGCCGAGCCCCTTGTCGAGGCCGCCATTGTCGAAGAACGGGTTGAGGATCAGCTCCGAGCTGTCCGCCCACACCTTGGAGGGCGGCGGCAGGGTGGCGTTCGGCCCGGAGAAGGCGATCTGCCACACCACCAGGAGCAGCAGCACCACCACGGCGGGCGGCACCACCGCGTCGAGGAACGGCTTCAGCCGGTTCGCCTTCGGCATCATCGAAGGGCCGGGGGATGAGGTCGTGGCCGGGGCCACGGCGACGGGCTTGCGCTCGATGGCGGTCATCGGATCAGGCTCCGGCCAGCTTCTTGATGGGCTGCGAGGCGAGGTAGGCGGCGGGGTTGGCGGGGTCGAAGGTCTTGCCGTCGAAGAAGGTCTCGGTGCCGCGGCTGGTGCCGTTGGGCGTCTCGGCGGCCGGCACGCCGGCGCGCTCGGCGGCGGCGCGCCAGATCTCCTCGCGGTTCACCTGCGCGACCAGCGCCCGCGTGTCCGTGTTCTCCGGCAGCACGCCCCAGCGTATGTCCTCGGTCAGGAACCACAGGTCGTGGCTGCGGAAGGGATAGGAGGCGTGGTCGCGGAAGAACTTCATCAGCAGCGGCGAATTCTCCACCTTGCGGCCGTCGCCGAAGTCGATGTTGCCGCGCGAGCGGTTGAGGATGTCGGCGACGGGCACGTTGAACCAGGCGCGCTTGCCGATGATCGTGCACATCTCCTGCTTGTTGGCGTCGGCGTCGCACCAGCGCTGCGCCTCGATCACGGCGGCGGTCAGCGCCTCGGCGGCCTTCGGGTTCGCCTTCACCCAGTCGGCGCGCATGCCGAGCGCCTTCTCCGGATGGTCATGCCAGATCTCGCCGGTGATGCAGGCGGAGTAGCCGAGCTGCTGGTTGACGAGCTGGTCGCCCCAGGGCTCGCCGACGCAGAAGGCGTCCATGGTGCCGACCTTCATGTTCGCCACCATCTGCGGCGGCGGCACCACGATGGTCTGCACGTCGGTGTCGGGGTTGATGCCGGCCGCCGCGAGCCAGTAGCGGATCCACAGGTCGTGCGTGCCGCCGCGGAAGGTCATGGCGAACTTGCTGTTCTGGTTCACCACGCCCTTGAGCGGCGCCGCGTCCAGCTTCGCGCCGCGCGGCATGTGCGACTTCGCGACCGAGATCGCCTGGCCGTTGGTGTTGAGCCGCGCCAGGATCGCCATCGGCACGCCCTGGCCGTTCTGCACCACGCGGCCGGTGTGGATCAGGTAGGGCAGCGGCGAGAGGATGTGCGCGCCGTCGATGCCGCCCGAGCCCGAGCCGAGCACGATGTTGTCGCGCGTGGCGCCCCAGCTCGCCTGCTTCAGCACCTCCACCTCGGGCAGGCCGTGCTTGGCGAAGAAGCCCTTCTCCTTGGCGATGATCAGCGGCGCCGCGTCGGTCAGCGCGATGTAGCCGAGCTTGGCGCCGCGCACCTCGGGCGCCGTGGACTGCGCCGGCGCGCCGTGCGGCAGGGCGGCGCGGGCGGCGGCGAGCAGTGCCGCGGTGCGGGTGATCGCCTGGCGGCGGGTGAGGCTCATCGGTCGGTCTCCGGCAGGGAAAGGGCGGGCAGGGAAAGGGCGGGCAGGGAAAGGGCGGGCAGGGAAGGGACGGGAACGAGGGGGGGCGGGGTGACGGGCACCGGCGTGGCGCCGGGCACGGGCTCGCCGATCAGCGCGGCGGCCTCGTTCCAGATGGAAGAGGGCCAGATGGAAGAGGGCCAGATGGAGGAGGGCCAGATGGAGGCGGCCCGGCTGGAGGAAGGCGGCGTCGCGGCGGGCGTGGCTGCCGCGCCGTTCCAGGCGGCGAGCGCCACGGCCTCGTCCGCGCCCTCGGGCACGTGCCCCCAGCGGCGCATGCGGCCGAGATACCAGGCGGCGTGCGCGCGCTGCGGCAGGGTGGCGGGGCGGAAGCGGAGCGGGTAGGCGAGCCGGCGCACCCCGTCGGCCAGCGGGATTCGGCCGGTGAGCGCGCAGGCGACGGCATCCTCCGGCAGATCGGGGAAGGCGCGCTCGCGCAGCAGCGCGGCGGCGGCGGCGGTGTTGGCGGGATCGTCGAGCCAGCGCGCCGCCTCGATCACGGCGGCGGTGGCGCCGACCACGGCCGGGCGCGCCGCGCGCGCCGTGGCGGCGGTGACGGCCAGCACCTTCTCGGGATGGTTGGGCCAGATCTCGCCGCTGGTCAGCGTGATCCGCCCGGCACCGAGCAGCACCGCCTGGCTGCCCCAGGGCTCGCCGGCGCAGAAGCCGTCGATCGCGCCCTCGGCGAGCCGGCGCGGCATCAGCGGCGGCGGCACCACGGTGAGTTCCACGTCGCGGTCCGGGTCGAGCCCGGCGGAGGCCAGCCAGTAGCGCACCAGGTAATGGTGCGAGGAGTAGGCGAACACCACGGCGAGGCGCAGCGGCGGCAGCCCCTCGCGCGCGCGGCGGCGCACCGCGCGGGCGAAGCCGACGGCGGCGGGCAGGCCGGAGTCCAGCACCTCGGCGGCGAGCCCGGGCGAGAGGGTGAGGGTGTTGCCGTTGATGCCGAGCCCGGCCACGACGGCGAGGCCGGCGCGGACGCCGCCCAGGCCGAGCGCCATGGCGATCGGCATCGGATAGAGGAGGTGCGCCCCGTCCAGCGCCCCGAAGGCCAGCTTGTCGCGCAGCGTGGCCCAGGAATGCTCGGCCGCGAGGGTGACCTTGGCCCCGTGCGCGCGGAACAGGCCGAGCGCCTCGGCGACGAGCAGCGGTGCCGCGTCGGTCAGCGGGATGAAGCCGATGCGCAGGCCGGGATCCGGATCGAGGATCGCGGGGGCGGCGGGGGAAGGGAAGGGTCCGGACACGCGCGGCGCACTCCCGGGAATTCCCCTGCGGGATTCCCGAAGCGGACCGCCATTGGACCGCCGGACTGAGAGGGAGGCTCGCGTCGCCGCTGCGCGCCATTGCGCTCCGGCGGCGGTGCTTAAATCAAAAGCGGCCCACCCGCGTCAACGTCGAATTCGCCCTAAATAAAGGCTTCTCAGCGTCTTTTGCGCGTATTTTGCTTAGGAACGTGCCTTTCCTGCCTCTTCTTCGTGCAGAAGCATCTCGGCCATGTCGCTCAGCCGCTTGCCGCGATCCATCGCCATGCGTTGCAGGGCACGGTGCGCCTCCGCCTCGCTCAGCCGGCGGCGGCGCATCAGCACGCCCTTGGCGCGCTCGACCACGGTGCGGTCGGCCAGGGTGGCGCGGGCACGGGCCAACTCGTCGCGCATCGCCTGATGGGCGCGGAAGCGGCGGATCGCCACCTCGATCACCGGCCGCACCCGCGCCGGCGCCAGCCCCTCCACCACGTAGGCGGCGACGCCGGCCTCCAGCGCCGCCTCGATCTGGTCCGGCTCGCCGCGCGCGGCGAACACCACCACCGGGCGCGGCGCGTCGCGATGCAGGGCGCGCATGCTCTCCAGCGCGTCGCGCGAGGGATCGTCGAGGTCGCACACGACCACCTCGGCGTCGATCTCGCGCACGCGGGCGGTCAGGTCGGCGGCATCCGAGGCGACGAGCGCCACGGTGCAGCCGCTCGCCTCCAGGCCCGCCTTCACGGCGGCGGCGCGCCCGGCATCGCCGTCGATCAGCAGGACACGCAGTGGCTCAGATCCCCGGTCCGATCATCCTGTCGGCAGCGCGCCGCTTCGCCGGGCAGCCGTTGCGCGGGAAGCGGGCGGCGGATCGGGGCGCGGGGCGGCCACGGGACGGTTTGCCGCGTGGCAGCAAGCCATATGCCAGGGGGCGGCGAGGGGCCGGCGAGGTTGCCGCCCCGGGGTCCCGGCGGGGAAGGCCCTGGCTGCCTCCGCCGGGCGAAAGGGATCCGGAAAGGGCCCGGCTCCCCGGCGCCTCAGGTGCAGAGCACGTTCAGCAGCGCCTGGCGCCCTTCCTCGCGCACCACCCGCAGCGCCCGCCGCAGCGCCGCCGGCAGCGCCTCGGCCGTCTCCACCCGCTCGCCATGGCCGCCGCAGGCGCGCACCACGGCCTCGTAATCGGGCGCCGGCTCCAGCGCGACCAGCGGCATGGCGTTGTCGCGCACCGCGTGGCCCTGCGGGTACATGGCGCGCGTCGCCCCCTCCACCGCGCCCCAGGCACCGTTGTTGAACACCACCGTCAGCACGGGCAGGCCGTAGGCGGCGGCGATCTGGTGGCAGGCGAGCGGGTTGGCGAAGAGGTAGGCACCGTCGCCCAGCGTCGCGACCACGGTCCGCCCCGGCAGGGCGAGCTGCGCGCCGAGCGCCGCCGGCAGCCCCCAGCCGAGGCCGCTCACCGAGCTGGCGCCGAAGTAGCTTCCCGGCAGGACGCGGCGCGCGCCCTCGCGGCTCAGCGGGTACTCGTTGACCAGCACGGCCTCGTCGCCCGCCGCCTCGGCGATGCAGCGGCTGACCCAGGCGCGGCCCATCCGGGCGCCCGCGTCGCGCGCCGCCGCGACGCGTTCCTCGGCCGCCGCGCGCAGCGCGGCGCAGCGCGCCAGCATCGCCGCGCGACGCGCCCCGGCGGCGGCGAGGGCGGCCGGGTCGGCCGCGAGCGCCGCGTCCAGCGCGCGCAGCGCCGCGCCGGGGGCGGCCAGGATGGTGGGGTCGGAGGGGAAGCCGCGGATCGGGTAGCGTGCGTGCAGCGGGTCGAGCCCGACCTGGATCACCGGCGTGCCCTCGCGCGGGCGCTCGCCGCCGGGCAGCCAGGGCACGTCGCTGTCGAGCACCAGCAGGCAGTCGGCCTCGTCCAGCCACGGCCCCGGCTCGACGCCCCCGTGCAGCGGATGGTCGTCCGGCAGGTTCATGTAGCGCGGCTTATGGTCCACCACCGGCACGGCGTGCCGTTCCGCGAATTCGGCCAGCGCCGCCACCGCGCCCGTGTCGCAGCCGAGCCGGCTGGTGATGACGACCGGGCAGCGCGCCGCGGCGAGCAGGGCGGCGGCGCGCGCGATCGCCGCTGGGTCGGGCGCCGGCGGGCTGGCCGGGGCGATCCGCGCCGGCACGGCGCCGGCGAAACCCTCGGGCGGGCGCGCCAGCACCTCGCGCGGCAGCGACAGGTAGACCGGGCCGGGCGGCGTGCTGTGGGCGATCGCCAGGGCGCGGTCCACCACCGTCGCGAGCTGGCGCGGCTCGCGCAGCTCGTAGTCCCAGCGCACCATCTCGCGCACGATGCCGGCCTGGTCGAACATCTCCTGCGCCCAGTGGATCGAGAGCGAGCGCGCCCCGGGCGCGCCCTCCTCCAGGATCGGCGTGCGGCCGGCCGCCAGCAGCAGCGGCACCTGCTCGCGCGAGGCGTTCATCAGCCCGGCCAGCGCGTTCGCGGTGCCGACGTTGACATGCACCATCGCCGCCTGCGCGCGGCCGGTGACCATGGCGTAGCCGTGCGCCATGCAGACGGCGGCGTTCTCGTGCGGCGCCAGGATCGGCCGCGGCATGGCGGCGCCGGTGGCGCGGCCGCGCGCCAGCGCCTCGATCACCGAGGGGAAGTCGGTGCCGGCATTGCCGAACAGGTAGTCCACGCCGCGCGCCTTCAGCAGCAGCAGCCAAGCTTCCGCCACCGTCTCCGCGCCGCCCTCGATCCGCTCCACCGCCATCCCTCCCGTTCCGCGATCCGGTGGCGGGCACCACGCAATTCCCGCGCCATCGCCCCGCGCCGCTGGCACGGCGATTGCTGCTCCGCCACGAGTCAGGCCGCGTGACCGGAGCGCGCGGGAAGGGGGATGCAGACATGATTTCCCGGCGCCGCTTCGCCGCCCTGCCGGCGGCCGCTCTCGTTCCGCCCCTGGCCGCGCCCGCCCTGCTCGCGGGCGGCCGCGTCTCGGCGCAGGCGCTGGTGCGCACCAGCTACGGGCCGACCACCACCGACATCTCCACCGGCCATGCCGGCCACACCTCGCTGCCCGCGACCCTCGGCTACTGGCGCAACGAGGGGCTGGACGTGAACGTGTTCGGCATCGCCGGCTCCACCATGGGCGTGCAGCTGCTCAGCGCGGGGCATGTGGACTTCGTCGGGCTGAGCGGCGAGGACATCCTGGCCGCGCGGGCGCGCGGCATTCCGATCCGCTCGGTCTACCTGCACGCGCGCCAGCCCATCTCGCGAATCGTCGTGCCGGCCGATTCCGGCATCACCGCGATCGCGCAGCTGCGGGGGAAGACGCTCGGCGTGCCGGTGCTCGGCCCCGACCCCTACGCGACGGGCGCCTTCGCCGAGGCCGGGCTCGACCTGGAGAAGGACGTGACCCGCGTCGCGGTCGGCACGGGCGCGCCGGCGCTGCTGGCGCTGCGGCGCGGCGACGTGGCGGGCTACCTCGCCTGGGACACGGCGGTCGCGGGCCTCGAGGTGCGGGGGATGAGGTTCACCGAATTCAGGCCGAGCTACTACGACGAGCTGTTCGGCCTCTGCGTCGCGACGCGCGACGAGGTGGTGGAGAAGCGGCCCGATCTGGTGGTGGGGATGTGCCGCGGCATCGCCGAGGGAGTCACCTTCGGCATGGCCAACCCGGAGGCGGCGATCCGCATCCACTGGCAGGCCTACCCGCAGTCGCGCCCGCAGGGCGGCGACGAGGCGAAGCTGCTGCAGGACGCGAAGCACGTCTTCATGTCGCGCTTCGTGCTCTACGCGCTGGAGCCGGGGGCGCGCTTCGGCGAGAGCCGGCCGGCGCAGTGGGAGCGCGTGGCCGGCATGATGCGCGCGGCGGGGCGGCTGCCGGCGGATCCCGACCTCGCCGCCGCCTACACCAACCGGTTCGTCCCGGCGGTGAACGCCTTCGACGCGGATGCCGTCCGCGCGCGGGCGGTGCGATACCCGCAGCCCTGACCCGGCGGGCCGGGCCTTTCCGCCGTCAGGCGCCGGGCGGTGCTTCCGGCGCCTCGACCGGCAGCCGGCGCGGGCTCGGCGCGGCGAGGCAGAGCCGCAGCATCTCGCGCGGCAGCGCCGCGCCCGCCTCCGGCCCGTCCGCCGCCTGCCGCTTCCAGACGAGGTGCGGGTTGTAGAACAGCACGTCGCCGGCGCGCGTCTCCAGCGTCAGCGGCAGCGCCGGCTCCTCGCAGGCGGCGTCGAGCCGGTCGAGTGCCGCGCGCTGCGCGGGGGTGAGCGGGTGCTCCGCGACCGCGTCCTCGATCGCGTCGCGCTCGTAGCGGCCGACGAAGGCGCCGCCGGCGGCGCCGAACACGGCGCGCCGCATCACCATCCCGCCAAGGCGCTGCGGCAGCGGCTGGTAGAGGGTCTCCAGCGCCGCGCGGTCGAGCCGCATCAGCGCGTTGTGCGCGGCCCCCGCCGCCACCAGGGTGGAGCTGCCGGCCGGCGGCTGGCGCAGGCAGAGCAGCCCGACCACGTCGCACGGATCGGCATGGAAGCGGCCGCCGCTCCCACCCCTGTCCGCGCCGGCGGCGGCGAGCCGCCCGACCGGCGCGCCTTCCTGCGGCAGCACCGCGCCGAGCTGCAGCGCCAGGATCAGCAGCGCCAGCTCCGCGTGCTCCGGCTGCGCCCGGTCCACGGGGAAGCCGCGCAGCAGGGCGAAGCCGTGCCCGGTCTCCAGCCGCTCGGCCAGGGCGGCGAGGGTCGGGGCGAGGCGCGGCAGCGGCACCTCCCCGCGCGCGGCGGGGCGGTGGCCGTCGAGGGCGGCGACGGTGGCGGCCAGCTCGGCCGCGTCCTCCTGGCCGACCGGGATCATCCAGTCGGCCGGCGAGAGCGTGTCGGCCTGCCAGACATGGGGGCCGATCTGCGGCGTGAGGCGTGGGCGGGGGGCGAACATGACGGCATGGTACAACCAATCGCCGCCCCGGCGCGCCGGGGATCGGTCGCGCCGCCGGCTTGCCGCGCCGGCGCCTCTCCGCCTGCCTCCGCCCTGCCTTCCATCCCGCCCCGACCCATGGTCCCGGCCCAAGGTGCCGCCGCAGGGCGCCGCCCCCCGTCCGGGCAGGCATTCCCGCCGTCGCGCCGGGCCTTCAGCGCCGGGCCTTCCGCGCACGAGCCGCGCGCCGCCTCGCCGGTGCCGGCGAGGAGCCGCTCCACCTGCCGCACGCCGTCGGTGATCCGGTTGACGCTGGCGTCGATGGCGGTCACCGAGGCGGAGCCGCTCCGCCTGTCGGCCGGGACGTCGCGCGTGACCGCGCTCCCTCCGGCCGCGGCCGCGGTCGTGGCGCCGGTCTGTGATCCGGCGCATTCTCCGGGGCGCCGGGCGAGTACGCCCGGCTTGAGGCTGCCCTATGCCGGCGCCGCGGCCGCCTCGACCAGCCCGCCATCCTTCACCTGCACCCGCCGGTCGTGGAATTCCGCGACGGCCGGCCGGTGCGCCACCGAGACCAGCGCGGTGCCCGGCAGCTCCTGCTTCAGCACGCGGTAGAGGTGCTGCTCGGCGGCCGGGTCGAGGCTCGCCGTCGCCTCGTCGAGGAACAGCCAGTCGGGCCGCAGCAGCAGCGCCCGCGCCAGCGCCACGCGCTGCTGCTCGCCGCCGGAGAGGCGCCGGTCCCAGGCCGAGACCTCGTCGAGCCGGTCGCGCAGCGCGCCGAGCCCCGCCTTCTCCAGCGCTGCGCCGATCTCGGCATCGGTGTAGCGGGCGGCGTCGGCCGGGTAGCAGACGGCGCGGCGCAGCGTGCCGAGCGGCAGGTAGGGGCGCTGCGGCAGGAACAGCGCCGTGCCCCCGGCCGTCGCCGTCCCCACCGGCTGCGCGGGCGCCCCGCCCGCCGGGTCCTCGCCCGCCTGGTCCTCGCCGGCGCGCGCCAGCGGCCGGGTGACCGTGCCGCGGCCGAAGGGCCAGATGCCGGCGATGGCGCGCAGCAGCGTCGACTTGCCGCTGCCCGAGGCGCCGGTGATCACCACCGACTCGCCGGGGCGCACGGTGAGGGCGGCATCCGCCAGCAGCCGCCGCCCGTCGGGCAGGTCGAGGCCGAGGCCCTCCACGCCGAGCGCCGGCCCCTCGCGCAGCGCCGGGCCTTCGGCCGCGGCGGCGCGGGCGGCGGCGAGCGCCGCGTCGAAGCCGGTCAGCCGCCGCACCGTCGCGCGCCAGTCAGCGAGGTCGCGGTAGGAGGTGACGAACCAGGAGAGCGAGCCCTGCACCTGCCCGAAGGCGGAGCTGATCTGGAACAGCCCGCCCAGCGTCACCTTGCCCGCGAAGAAGGCCGGCGCCGCCACCACGAAGGGGAAGATGATCGCCACCTGGCTGTAGGAGGCGGTGAAGAAGGTCACCCGCTTGGTGGTGACCATGATCGACCAGAAATTCTCCATCAGCGCGCGGAACCGCTCGGCGAGGCCGCGATGCTCGTCCCGCTCGCCGCCGTAGAGGGCGATGCCCTCGGCGTTCTCGCGCAGGCGCATCAGCGCGAAGCGGAAATCCGCCTCGACGCGCTGGCGGTCGAAGTTCAGCCCGATCAGCCGGCGGCCGATGAGGTGCGTCACGACGGTGCCGAACACCGCGTAGATCATCGCCACCCAGACCATGTAGCCCGGGATGTCGAGCCCGAAGAGGGTGAGCGGCCCGGAGAGCGACCACAGCACGGCGACGAAGCTGAACAGCGTCACCACCGTGCTCATCAGGTCCAGGCCGAGCGCCAGCGTGTTGTCCACGTAGAGGCGGACATCCTCGGCGATGCGCTGGTCGGGGTTGTCGGTGCCCTCTTCCGCCTGTCCCCGGCTCCCCCGGCCGCCCTCCGACAGGGCGAGGCGGTAGTAGGCGCGGTCCGCCAGCCAGCGCTCCAGGTAGACGACGGTCATCCAGCGGCGCCAGCGTATCTGCAGCGCCTGGCGCAGGTAGAGCTGGTAGACGGCGATCAGGATGAACACGGCGGCGATGCCGCAGAAGCCGGGCAGGAAGCCTTCCTCGTTGACGCGCCAGGTGAGCAGCAGCGACTGGAAGCCGTCCCAGTCGCGCGCCTCCAGCGCGTTGTAGAAGGCGCGCTGCCAGAAGGTGAGCAGCACGTTGAGCCCGACCAGGCTGAGGTTCAGCACCACCAGCAGCGCCAGCATGCCGCGCGCGCGCCAGCGTTCCTCGGAGGTCCAGTAGGGGCGCGCGAGCGCCCAGGCGTCGTGCAGGAAGGAAACGATGCGGCGCATCGTGGCGCTCCGGGCGTGGTTGGCGTCGGGAAGGATGGCCGCGGGAGCGGCCGGGGGGGAGCCCGGGCCGAGGGGGCCCGGGCGGCGGGTCAGGGCATGCGGCGGCGGTCGCCTGGCGGGACGGGCGGGGAAGCGGCGGCCTCAGCGCGCCCGCAGGCGCAGCACCCCGCGCATCGCCTCGGGCTGGACGGGCTTGCCCTTGCGCAGCACCTCGATGCAGCCCTCGCGCGCCAGGGCCGCCGCCTCGGCGCGCACCGGACCGAGCAGGCTGCGCCAGCCATCGGGGTCGAGTGCGCGCGCCACCTCGCTCGGGCAAATGGAGTGCTGCGGGCCGCGCGCGGCGGTCTGGCGCAGGATCTCGTCCCGCAGCACCCCGGGGGACGGGGGCCGGGGAGAGGCCGGGCGCGGGGTGCCGGCGCGCGCGGGCTCCGGCCGTCCGGGCCCGGGGTCGGTCCGGTCGGGGAGCGCATCGGCATCGGGATCGGGTGTCGTCATGGTCGGCGGCACCATAGTGGCGACCGGAGATGGCACCAGCCCCGTCGCGGAGATGTCGCCCGCGTCATGCGGGGGAACGCGGCGGGGCCGGACCCGGGCCGTGCGCCCTGGCGGCGCGCCCCGGCTGCGCGCCCTGGCGGTGCGATGGCGGCGGCACGGGGCCGCGTGCTCAGCGGCGGCCGCCGGGGGCGGCGGGCTCGGCGCCGCTGCCGTCGAGGTGCAGCTCGTGCGGCGGCTGGCAGACATCGGCGCGGCGGCGCACCTCGACGCGACGGTCGGCGTAGACCAGCCGCAGGTCGAAGGTGCAGTGGTCGCGCTCGGCCGGCGTCACCGCGACCACGGCGCCCGGCGGCAGGCGGAGCTGGCCGAGCAGGTTCTCGCTCCAGCCGCGCGCCATGTCGGTGGAAAGGTGCAGCGCGTCGATGGGCTGGGTGCTGTCGTTGTACAGGCGGAACCGGCTGCCGCCGCCGAGCGGGGCCTGGGCCTGGGTCTGGCCCGGCGCGGGCGCAGCGGCAGGGGGCGGGCCCTTGAGGGGCAGGGCCGGCGTCGGCGGCTCGGGCTTGGCCGCGGCGGCGGGGCTCGCGGCGAGGCAGCAGGACGCGGCGAGGGCGAGGAACGGTGCCGGGCGACGGCGCCGGGCGGGGCGGTCCGGGGCCGGCCGCCCCGCCCGGCGGCCGCCGCTCATCGCGCCGTACCGGCCTGCATCGTGCCGGCCGGGCCGATCCGCAGCTCCGACAGGGCGCAGAGATCCTGCCGCCGGTTCTCGATCACGGTGCCGTCGCGGAAGCGGGCGCGCAGGTCGTAGGCGCAGTCGCCGCCGGCCGGACGGCGCCAGACCAGCCGGCTGCCGGGCGGGATCTCCAGGATGCCGAGCAGGTTGCGGCCCCAGTCGCGCTGCCAGACGGGCGAGATCTGCAGCTCGTACATCCCGGACGGGCCGGCATTGACCACCGCGAAGTCGGCGGGCGGCGTCCCGCTCTCGGCGTCTCGCGGGGAGGCGGTCGCGGGGGCGGCACGCGGGACGTCCGCGGCGGCACCGGGAGGCGCGGCGGGAGGCTCGATCGCGGCGAGCGAGGCCGGCCCCGGCGTCCCCGTCCCCGGCCCTGGTGTGGGGGCGGGGCCGGCCGGCAGCGGCCGGGCGGCGAGGCCGGTGGCCGAGGCGGAGGACAGCATGCCGAGCAGCCGGTCGCGGTTGAGCACCCAGGCGCCGGTCAGGCCGGCGGCCGCCAGGACGTAGAGGGCGACGGCGAGCCAGAAGCTCCAGCCGCGCGACAGGGTGGCGGGCGCGAGCGCCGGGCCGGGCCGGCCGGCCTGCCGCGCGGCCGGCAGGCCGGCGGCCAGCGGCAGGACCGCGGCCGGCCCGGCAGGCGGCCTGGACGCGAAGGCCGCCATGCCGTCCGGATGGCCGCCCGCCAGGAGGCTCGCCGGGCCGCCCATGGGCGTGGCGGCCATGGGTGTGGCGGCCAGGGGAGCGGCGGCCAGGGGTGCGGCAGCCAGGGGTTCGCCCGGGGCGGCGTGGGCAGCCGGGGCCGGGCCCCGTGTGCCGGGCGCGCCCGGGGGCGGGGCCCGGACGACGCGCGCCGGCTCCGGCCGCAGCATCACGGTGCGGTCCAGCACCTCGCCCAGGCTGCGCATCAGCGCCGGCAGGTGCTGCTCCAGCGGGCCGGGAAAGAGGTCGAGCCAATGCAGCGCGCCGAGGTGGAATTGCAGCGAGCCGGTCGGCACCGCGTCCTCGACGCGTACCGGCAGGATCGCCTTGTGGCGCTCCACCGCGTTGCGGATCTCGTTCCTGACGTGGACGGAGCTGTCGGCGTGGCGCGAGAAGACCAGCACCACCGCCTGCGCCCCCTGCAGGCCGCGGACGATGGCGTCGTCCCAGTGCTCGCCGGGGCGGATGTCGCGCTTGTCCAGCCAGCAGCGCACGCCGCGGCCGACCAGCGCGTCGTAGAGCGCGTGGGCGGCGCCCTCGTCGCGATGCGAGTAGCTGATGAAGATGTCGTGCGCCATTCCGGGGGAGGGATTCGTGCGGGCCGGAGGACAGGATCCTGGCTCGGCGGGCGGCCGGCTGTGCCGGATGATACCGATTGTTGCGGCATGGCGCCACCACCGGGCGGCCATTCTTCATGCCATCGTCTCGCCCGGTGGGCGGCAGGAAGCGCCGGCGCGCCGCCCGTGCACGGCGGCACCGCCGGGCGTGGCCATGCGGCGGGTCGGTGCGGGATTGCCTTGACCCGGCACCCCCGGCGCACGACCTTCCCCTTCATGGCGGACCCCGACGGCCGGCGAGTCGCTTGACCTCGCCCCCAGCGTTTCGCATCTGCTCCCCGCCTGCCGCGATCCGCGCGGCGGATCGGCGGAGTTGGTCCCGGCATGAATGACGGTTCTGTGGCCCCGACGGTGCCCGCCGGGGCATCCCCCAGGGCACCCCAGCCGGTGGCCCCCGGCGCGGAGGGGCGCCGCAAGCGCCTGTTCGTACGCACCTGGGGTTGCCAGATGAACGTGTACGACAGCGGCCGCATGGCCGATGTCCTGGCCCCGCTCGGCTACGCCCCGTCCGACGAGGCGGAATCGGCCGACATGGTGATCCTCAACACCTGCCACATCCGGGAGAAGGCGGCGGAGAAGCTGTTCTCCGAGCTCGGCCGGCTGCGCCCGGCCAAGCAGGCGCGGGAGGCCGAGGGCGGGCGCATGGTGGTGGCCGTGGCCGGCTGCGTCGCCCAGGCCGAGGGCGAGGAGATCCTGCGCCGCGCCCCCTGGGTCGATCTGGTGCTCGGGCCGCAGACCTATCACCGCCTGCCGGAGATGGTGGCGCGCGCCGCCCGCGCCGGCGGCGCCGTGATCGACACCGAATTCCCGGTGGAGCCGAAATTCGACCACCTGCCGGACGCCGCGGCCGCGCCCGGCCCGATCGCCTTCCTGACCATCCAGGAGGGCTGCGACAAATTCTGCTCCTTCTGCGTGGTGCCCTACACGCGCGGCGCCGAATTCTCCCGCCCGGCCGCCGCCGTGCTGGCCGAGGCGCGCCGCCTCGTCGCCGCCGGCGCGCGGGAGATCGCGCTGCTCGGGCAGAACGTGAACGCCTGGCACGGGGAGGGCCCGGACGGCTCCCCCTGGGGCCTCGGCCGGCTGCTGCGGGCGCTGGCGGCGATCCCCGGCCTCGCGCGGCTGCGCTACACCACCTCCCATCCGCGCGACATGGACGACGACCTGATCGCCGCCCATGGCGAGCTGCCGCAGCTCATGCCCTTCCTGCACCTGCCGGTGCAGTCGGGCTCGGACCGCATGCTGCGGGCGATGAACCGCGGCCACGCGGCGGCGGACTTCCTGCGCATCGTGGAGAAGCTGCGGGCGGCGCGGCCCGACCTCGCCCTCTCCTCCGACTTCATCGCCGGCCATCCGGGCGAGAGCGACGCCGACCACGCCGCCACCATGGCGCTGATCCGCGAGGTGGGCTTCGCCCAGGCCTTCTCCTTCAAGTACTCGCCCCGCCCCGGTACCCCGGCGGCCGGCACCGCCCTCCAGATCCCCGAGGCGGTGAAGGATGCACGCCTGGCCGAGATCCAGGCGCTGCTGCGGGCGCAGCAGGACGCGTTCAACCGCTCCCGCGTCGGCCTCGCCTGCGACGTGCTGCTGACCGGCCCGGGCCGGCATCCCGGCCAGCTCGCCGCCCGCTCCCCCTGGCTGCAGCCCGTGCATCTGCGCGGGCCGGACGGGGTGGCGCCGGAGGCTCTCGTCGGCCGGGTGGTGCCGGTGCGCATCCTGGCCGCGCATCCCAATTCCCTGTCCGCCGCCCTGATCGACGCCGATGCGGCGCCGGGTGCGGGCATGGGGCAACCGGAGGAGACGGAGGTAGCCTGCGCTTGAGCCAAACCGCCATCGTGCTTCCAACCAAGCTGTTCGAGGACCGCGCCACGGCGCGGTCCGCCTCGGGCGGCGGCCCCGCGCCCCGCACGGTCACGCTGCAATTCGACGATAACGGCCTCCTGCCGGTGCTCTACGGCGAGCACGACCGGCACCTCGCGCGCATCGAGCAGCAGCTCGGCGTGCGCCTCGCCTCGCGCGGCAACCGATTGTCGATCAGCGGCCCGCCGGAGCGGACCGAGGTGGCGGAGGGCACGCTGCGGTCGCTCTGGAAGCGGCTGGAGCGCGGCCAGCCGGTCGGCACGGCCGAGGTGGAGGCGGCGCTGCGCATGGCACAAGGTGGCTACCAGGGCGGCGGCACCGGTGGCGGCCCGCGCGAGGGCGACCCGCGCCTGCCGCTGGCCGACTTCCCGGAGATACGCACCCGCAAGTCCGCCATCGCCCCCCGCTCCCCGGCGCAGGCGGCCTATATCGAGATGCTGGCGCGGCACGAGATGGTGTTCGGCGTCGGGCCCGCCGGCACCGGCAAGACCTACCTCGCCGTGGCGCAGGGCGTCGCGCTGCTCCAGGCGGGGCGGGTGGACCGGATCGTGCTGAGCCGCCCGGCGGTGGAGGCGGGCGAGCGCCTCGGCTTCCTGCCGGGCGACCTCAAGGAGAAGGTCGATCCCTATCTGCGCCCGCTCTACGACGCGCTGCACGACATGCTGCCGGCCGAGCAGGTGCAGCGGCGCATCACCTCGGGCGAGATCGAGATCGCGCCGCTCGCCTTCATGCGCGGGCGCACCCTGGCCCATTCCTTCGCCATCCTGGACGAGGCGCAGAACACCACCCCCGCCCAGATGAAGATGTTCCTCACCCGCATGGGCGAGGGGACCCGGATGGTCATCACCGGCGACCCGACCCAGGTGGACCTGCCGCCCGGGCAGCAATCCGGGCTCCGGGACGCCCTCGCAACGCTGGAGGGCGTCGAGGGCATAGCCGTCGCGCGATTCGGCGAGCGGGATGTGGTAAGGCATCCGCTGGTGGCGCGGATCGTGGCCGCCTACGGGGCGGCCGACGAGCGGCGCGTCCGTAGGGGGCCGGAGCGGCGCCCCGAGGATGGGAGTGCCGCCGGCCCCGCCGGCGGCAAGAAGGAGAAGGATGGAACCGGCAAGTAGTTCGCCCGGCGGCACGCGACCCCGGGGCGCCCCAGCGGCATCCGCGATGGGGGCCCCGGATGGGCGGGAGGCCGTCGGGCCGGTTGAGGCGGCGCGAAAACCGCGCGACGCCATCGAGGTGATCATCGACGCCGCGCCGGGGGCCCCCGGCTGGCGCGCCACCGTGCCGGCGGCGGCGCGGCTGGCTGGCCGCGCGGCGGCGGCGGCGCGGCGCGAGGCCGGCGTCGCGCCGGAGGAGCCGGTCACGATCCTCCTCACCGACGACCGCACGGTGCGTCGGCTGAACCACCGCCATCGCGGCCGCAACAAGCCTACCAACGTGCTGAGCTTCCCCGACCCCGCCGAGGCGGGCGGCGGCGACCTCGTGCTCGCCCTCGGCGTGGTGCGCCGGGAGGCGCGGCAGGCCGGCCGGCGGCCGGCGGCGCATCTCGCGCATCTCGTGGCCCATGGCGCGCTGCACCTGGCCGGGCACGACCACATCCTCGTCGGCGAGGCGCGGCGCATGGAGCGGGCCGAGGCCCGCATCATGCGCCGGCTGCGCCTGCCCAACCCTTGGAGGCACCAGTGAGCGGCTCCGGCCATGGCATAGCGGGCAGCCAGCCCGTGCATCGCGACGGGCTGCTCTGGATGCTCCAGGGGCTGGTCCGCAGGCGCCAGGCGGAGAGCGTGCGCGACCAGGTCGAGGCGCTGGTGGAGGCCGAGGAGGCGCCGCACGACGAGGGCGGCCGGCCCGCCCTCGACGTGCAGGAGCGCGCCCTGCTCACCAACGTGCTGAAGCTGCGGGGCAAGACCGCGGCCGACGTGATGGTGCCGCGCCCGGACATCATCGCCATGTCCGAGGCGCTGACGCTGGAGCAGGCGATCCGCCTGATCCAGCGCGAGGGGCATTCGCGCTTCCCGGTCTACCGCGAGCAGCTCGACGACGTGGTGGGCATGGTCCACATCAAGGACGTGTTCGCGAGCGTCGGCCGCGACGAGCCCTTCTCGATGGCCGCGATCCTGCGCAAGCCGCTCTTCGTGGTGCCGTCGATCCCGGTGCTCGACCTGCTGCTGCAGATGCGCCAGGCGCACATCCACATGGCGCTGGTGGTGGACGAGTATGGCGGCATCGACGGGCTGGTCACCATCGAGGACGTGGTGGAGACCATCGTCGGCGACATCGCGGACGAGCACGACGAGCCGCTGGAGCAGTACATCACCGAGAAGCCGGACGGCACGCTGGAGATGGATGCCCGCACGCCGGTCGAGCACTTCGAGGAGAAGCTCGGCCCGGTGCTGACCGAGGAGGAGCGGCACGCCGACATCGACACGGTGGGCGGGCTGGTCTCCTCCCTCGCCGGTCGGGTGCCGGCGAAGGGCGAGCTGGTGTCGCACCCGTCGGGGCTGGAATTCCGGGTGCTGGAGGCGGACCCGCGCCGCATCCGGCGGCTGCGGGTGAGGAAGCCCGGGGCGCCGGGGCAGAAGGTGGCGGCGGAGTAGCGCGGGGGGCTTTTCGGGGAAGGCGCTGCCTTCCCCGGACCCCATCCGCCCCTCGGGGAAGGCGCCGCCTTCCCCGGACCCCATCCGCCAGCAGGCAAAGCTCTCCTGGACCTCCCATTGGTTTTCGGGGTCCGGGGCGGCCCGACCGCCCGGTACGAAAAATCATGGTTTCCAAAGGCCCTGTGGCCTTTGGCGGGATGGGTCCGGGAAGGGCAGAGCCCTTCCCGGGCGCCGGCAGCCCGCGCCCTACGCCGCTTCCGCCGGCACCTTCACCTCGCTCGTCCAGCCATGCGGGTCCGGCGCGGTGCCGTACTGGATCGCCACGATCGCGTCGTAGAGCTTCTGCGTCAGCTTGCCGGTCTCGCCGTTGTTGATCGTCAGCTTCTCGCCCTTGTAGCCGAGCAGCCCGACCGGCGAGACCACGGCGGCGGTGCCGGTGCCCCACATCTCGGCCAGGGTGCCGTCGCGGCCGGCCTGCATCACCTCGTCGATGGTGATCGGGCGCTCGCTGGCCTTGATGCCCCAGTCGCGCAGCAGGGTGAGGATGGAGTTGCGCGTCACGCCGTCGAGGATGGTGCCGGCCAGCGGCGGGGTGATCACCTCGTCGCCGATCTTCACCATGATGTTCATGGTGCCGACCTCGTCGAGGTAGCGGCGCTCCACGCCGTCGAGCCAGAGGACCTGGGTGTAGCCCTGCGCCTCGGCGTCCTGGGCGGCGGCGAGGGAGGCGGCGTAGTTGGCGGCCGTCTTGGCCTCGCCGAGCCCGCCGCGCACGGCACGGACGTACTTGTCCGTGGCCAGGATCTTCACCGGCTTCATGCCCTCCTTGTAGTAGGCGCCGACCGGCGAGCAGATCACGAAGTAGGTCAGCCTGTGCGCCGGATGGACGCCGAGCTGCACCTCGGTCGCGACCACGGTGGGGCGGATGTAGAGCGAGGTGCCGGGGCGGTGCGGCACCCACGCATTGTCCACGGAGACCAGCGCCTCGAAGGAGCGGCGGACGAGGTCGGTGTCCATCGGCGGGATGCAGAGGGCGGCGCAGGATTTGTTCAGCCGCTCGGCGTGGCGCTGGGCGCGGAACAGGCGGATATGGCCGTCCGGGCCGCGGAAGGCCTTCAGCCCGTCGAACACGGTCTGGCCGTAGTGCAGCACCGAGGTCGCCGGGTCCATGCTGAGCGGGCCGTAGGGGACGATGCGCGGGTCGTGCCAGCCCTTCCCGTCCTCGTAGTCCATCAGGAACATGTGGTCGGTCATGACCTTGCCGAAGACGAGGTCGGCGTCGTCGGGGCGGGGCTTCGGGGCCTGGGTGCGGGTCAGTTCGATGGTGGGGGTGGTCATGACGCCAGCTTCCAGTACTTCGTTGCTTGCTGCCCCCTGTGTAGCGCAAGAAAGCCCCCGGTTGGGACCCCTGGTGCGCACGATGCGCCCCGGGATGTGCCAGGGCTGGGTTGCAGGGGTTGCGTGGCGCCCGCCGGGCGTGGCAGCCGGCATGCCGGCGCAACGGTGGGTGCCCCGGCGGCCCCACGGTAGGCGGCACGGCCGGAGCGGGCGGCCGGTGCCACGCGGCCGCGCCGCCTTGACCCGCCGGGCGGATGCCTGTTCAGTCCCGGCACGGCTTGATCGGAGCCGCCGTGTCCGCGGGAAGGGCTGCGCCCACGCTCTCCCCGGGTGCGCGCGAGCCTTCCCTCCCACCCTTTCCTGTCTGATCGGCGGACGCAGACGCGAGGAAGGGGCCCTGCCTTGTCCGATCGTTCGCACGGCCGTGCCGCGTCCGTGGCGCCCAACCCGTCATCGCCGTTCCGCCTGAACCTGGAGCAGCAGCGCAAGCGCGCGAAGGAACTGCTCCGGGCGCTGCGGGCGGGCGAGCCGCAGGCGCTGCGGCGTTTCCGCCTGCATCATCCCCTGGCCGGCGGGCCCCTGGTCGGCGGGATGGACGGCCCGGGGCTGCCCGGGCGGCTGGCACGGCTGAGCGAGGCGCAGCTTGTCATCGCCCGGGAGCTGGGCCTGCCGAGCTGGCCCCGGCTCGTGGCGCATGTCGCGGCCTCGGCGCGCAGCCTCGCCGGCATCGAGCGCGGCGACCCGGCGCCCGACCGGGACATGACGACGCTGCACCTGCGTTGCGGCAGCGACATCGGCCCCGGGCTGCGCGAGGCCGGGTTCGTGGGCGAATTCCTCGAATATTCCGATCCCTTCTGCCAGGGGCCGGTGCCGGACGCGCCCGACTGGCTGGAACGGCGCGCGGACTTCCTGTCGCACGCCTACGGCGCCGGCACGGGCATGAGCCGGGCGGAGATCACCGCGAAGCTGCATCTGGCGGAGGAAAGCCTGCTCGCGGCGCCGGCCCGCTACGAGCGCATCGTGCTTTGGTTCGAGCACGACACCTACGACCAGCTCATCCTGGCGCGCTGCCTCGCGCATTTCGCAAGGACGGCGCCGCCGCGCCTGGAACTGGTCTCGCCGGCCCGCTACCCGGGCTCGGTGCGCTTCATCGGCCTCGGGCAATTGCCGCCGGAGGCGCTGCGCCTGCTCTGGGCGGAGCGGACGCCGGTGCCCATCGAGGCGCTGCACGCCGGCGGGGCGGTGTGGGACGCGCTGCGGGCGCCCGATCCGCGGCCGCTCGCCGCGCTGGCGCGGGAGGGTACGCCGGGCATCCCGCAGCTCGGCCGGGCGGTGCGGCGGCACTGCCGGGAACTGCCCTGGACGACGGACGGGCTGGGCCTGACGCAGCGGCTGATCCTGCAACTGGTCGCGGAGGCGCCACGGATGGCGGGCCAGGTGTTCCACGCGCTGATGACGGAGCGCGAGCCGTTGCCCTGGATGACGGATCTCATCTGCCACGACATGGTGGAGGGCCTGCGCGCGGTGGAACGGCCGGTCCTCGCCGGTCGGTACGAGGATGCGGACCGGCGCTGGTTCCGGGAGCATCTGACGATCACGCCGCTCGGCCGCGCCGTGCTGGCGGGGACGGTGGACTGGCTGTCGCTGGGGCCACGGCCCAGATGGGTCGGTGGGGTGTCCATCTCCGGTTCGGGGCCGTGCTGGCGCTGGGACGAGGATGGCGCGGCGGCCGTGCAACGCTGAGGCCGGGACGGAGCGCGAGGCATCCACCCACGCCCCGAAGCCGGCCGGTGCCTCGCCGGTGGCGGCGGGGCGGTCCCGGAGGGGTTACCCCAGCGCCGCCACGATCGCGTTCACCATCGGGCGCATGTGGAAGTTGTCCTCCGGCATCACCGCCACCGTGCCGCCCGCCTCCTCGGCCGCCGCCGCCGCCACCGGCCCCACCGCCGCGATCCGTACCCGCGCCAGCCCCTCGCGCAGCGCCGCCTCCTTCCCCGCCGCCTTGGCCACGTCCAGCAGCCGGCGCACCTGCGGGGAACTCGTGAACACGATCAGGTCCGCCGAGCCGTCCGCCATGGCGTCGATCGCCGCCAGCACCCGCGCATCCTCGGCCTTGGACGCATAGACGTAGGGCAGGATCGCGTCCGGCTCGGCGCCCTTGCCGCGCAGGAAGTCGAGCAGCTTCTCGTTCGGGTTGTCCGGGTAGAGCTGCACCCCGATCCGGTGCCCGGCGAGGTCCTCGCCGGCCAGCCCCTCGATCACCCCCTCCGTGGTCGGGTTGGGCGGCGAGAGGTCGGCGGTCAGGCCGAGCTGGCGCAGCCGGTTCACCGGCTTCGGCCCGCGCGTGATCCGGCGCACCTTCGCGAGCGTGGCGAGGAAGGGCTCGCGCATCCCGGCCCGCTCGGCGACGCCGAGCAGGCGCATCAGCCCCTCGCCGGTGAGCAGGATCAGGTCCTGCGGCGGGGTTTCCACGAAGCGGCGCAGCCAGGCCTCGATCGGGGCGGGGTCGGGGTGGTCGAGGATCGCCACCATCGGGCAGCGCATCACCCGCGCGCCCTGCTTCTCCATCAGGCGGGAGAGCACCTCCAATTCGCGCGTCTCCGGCACCACCACGTGGCGGCCGGCGAGTGGTGCGGCGCCGGGGGCGCCCACGGGGCCGTCATCGGCGGGGGCGGGGTCGCTCATGCAGGCTCCTCGGCGTCGGCGGATTCGGCCATGGCGGGTGGATGGGGCAGCAGGCGGGGCACGGCGGCGCGCCGGGGCGCGTCGCCGGCGCCCGCCGTCAGGCGGCGCGGCGCTGCAAGCCCTGTGCCGGCGGCAGCGGCGCGGCGCGGCGGGCGACGGGGTCGCCGCTGCGGAAGGCGATGAACGCACCGGGCGACAGCACCTCCCAGCGCTCGTCGCGGGTGAGGGGGCGGGTGGCGACCACCGTCACCACGTCGTCGGGCGTGGTCTCGCGCGCGAAGTCCACCGTCAGGTCCTCGTCCACCAGCGTGGCGGGGCCGAAGGGGGCGCGCCGGGTCAGCCAGGCGAGCTTGGTGCTGCAATGGCAGAACAGGGTGCGCCCGTCGCTCAGCAGCAGGTTGAACACGCCGAGCCCGGCGAGGTCCTGCGCCATCTCCCCCACCGCCCGCTCCAGCGCGGCGTCCGAGGGCTGGTTGCGCCAGCGGGCGCGCAACTGGTCCAGCATCCAGCAGAAGGCATGCTCGCTGTCCGTGGTGCCGACCGGGCGGTAGTGGGAGAGGCGCCGCCGCTTGATGCCGCGAAGCTGGCCGTTATGGGCGAAGCACCAGATCCGGCCCCACAGCTCGCGCGTGAAGGGGTGGGTGTTCTCCAGCGCCACCCGGCCGCGGTTGGCGCGGCGGATGTGCGAGATCACGGTGCAGCTCTTGATGGCGTGGCGGCGCAGGAACGCCGCGATCTCGGAGCGGGCGCTGGGCTCGGGGTCGTGGAAGGTGCGGCAGCCCTTGCCCTCGTAGAAGGCGATGCCCCAGCCATCCGAGTGCGGCCCGGTCTGGCCGCCCCGGCGCATCAGCCCGGCGAAGCTGAAGCAGATGTCGGTCGGCACATTCGCGCTCATGCCGAGGAGTTCGCACATGGGAGGAACCTAGGCGCTCGTGCGGGGGAGGGAAAGCGGGGCGGCGCGTTCGGTCCGATCCGTCACCGGTGCCGGCCGGTCGCCGGCCGGCGCGGGAGCCGGATGCCGGGCCGGGCGCGGCTACCGCCGGTTCGGGTCGAACATCGCGCTGATCACCTTGATCTCCAGCGCCAGCGCCCCGAACAGGCCCGAGGCGTAGCCCGCCTTGAGGGCGGCCCAGGTCGTCTCCACGACGCGGGCGTTGTAGACGAGGATCGGCTCGGCGCGTTCGAGCAGGTTCGCGTGCGCGATGCCGCGATAGCCCTTCCAGCCCTTCGCGATCGCGAGCCGCTCGAATTCGGCGAAGGATTCGACGACGATGCCGGAGCGGTCGAAGATGGCGAGCCTGCCGTTCGGCCGCAGCGCCATGTAGAGGGCGTGCGCGCACTCGCCCTCCACCGGGTGGATCCAGCGTATGCCGAACAGCACGGCGCCGTTCGGCTTCGGGCCGACGACCCGCATCAGCTCCTGCAGGCTGGCGACCTTGCCGAGCGGGCGGAAGCTGACGTTCAGCTCGTGCAGGTAGCGCGCCATGTTGCCGAAGTCGAAGTGGCCGATCGTCTCCAGCCTGGCGAGCTTGCCGTCCAGCGAGGCGAGGTTGCGGATGCTGGGGAACAGGTTCAGCAGGTCGTCCAGCTTGATCCAGTAGCGGCCGGTGTGGCGCAGCGCCTGGCCGAGCGAGACGAACCAGCAGATGCCGCGCCCCGGCGCGGGGTCGTGGAAATAGAACATCTTGCGGAACAGGCCGTTGACCTCGGGGCTCGGGTTGCCGCGCGCCACGGCGTCCCCGCCGGCCCGCATCGGTGGCGATTTCGGCGCCGGTGCGTGCGGCCCGGGCAGCCTCGCGGCCTCCTCGACCGCCACCGTGCCGGCCTTGCCGCCCCCGCGCCCCATCACGGCGGTCTTCGCCACGCGCCCGACCGGCACGAAGAAGGCCGCGCGCCCGACATCGGCCACCACCGACAGGCCGCGCCCGAACAGGCCCTTGCCCTCGGGGTTGTCCACCGCGTCCTGCAGCCCGCGGCCGAGGCGCAGGTTGTCGAGGAAGAGCAGGTCCGCCGCGTCGGCCGCGCTGTAGCTCGCCCAGGAGACGTAGAAGCCGACATAGGGCACGCCGCTCGCCTTCTCGGCGATGCGTTGGGCCCTGGACTGGAACAGGCCGTTCCACCAGTCGGCGCACTCGCCGGGAGTCATCCACTCCCAGTCACCGTCGGCCATGCACGCGTCCCCCGCCCTCGGTCGATGATGGTTCATCGTTGCGCGGAAAACTGACGTGCCGCTTCGCCGCTGACGAGAGGATATTCTTTGAGACGGGGGCGTGCCGCCAGGCCCGGATCCGGTCGCGCCCGCGGCGCCTGGCGGGGTGGCCGGCCGCAAGGGATGGTGGCCGGAGATGGTGGCCGGGAATGGCGGCGGGGACGGTGACGGATCCTTCGTGCCGCGAGGGACGGACCGCCGGCGCGATGCGGTGTGGCGGGCCGGGGGCCTGGCGCCCCCGGCACGGGAAGGACCCGCCGGACCGGCCCGCAGGCCATCCGGGGGGGCGGGATCTCAGCCCGGCGGCGGCCAGTGCGCCAGCAGGTCGGCCGGGTCGCGGAACAGGGCCCGGGCGCCGGCGCGGCGCAGGTCGTCGGCCGGGAAGCCGCCGCAGAGCAGGCCGATCATCGGGATGCCGGCCTTGCCGGCCGCCTCGGCGTCGTACGGGGAATCGCCCACCACCAGCGCCTCGCCCGGCGCCACGCCGGCGCGCGCCAGCGCCGCCTGGAAGATGTCGGGATGCGGCTTGGACCGCTCGGCATCGTCCGAGGAGGTTTCAGCCGCGACCAGATCCGCGATGCCGGCCGCGCGCTTGTAGCCCTCCAGCTCGTCGCCCTTGGCCGAGGAGGCGAGCACCGGTTGCAGCCCGTCCGCCAGGACCCGCTCGAACAGGGCGCGGACGTCCGGGAAGCCGCGCACCTTCGGCATGTATTCCCGCGCGAACAGGTCCTTGCGCCAGGACTCGATCGCCTCGCCCTGCCGCTCGATCACCTCGGGCGGCAGGAAGACCGGCATCAGCTCGTCGCCGCCCTTGCCGATCTGGGTGCGCACCGCCGCCGCCGGCACGTCGAAGCCGAAATGCGCGAAGGCGCGGGCCCAGGACTCGGCGTGCATGTCCACCGTGTCCACCAGCGTGCCGTCCACGTCGAAGATCACCGCGCGTCGCATGGGGGTCATGCCTCCGTTTCGACCGGCAGCAGCACCGCCACCGGCAGGTCGGCGAGGAGAGAGCCGGCCGAGAGCGTGCCCCCCGCGGGCTTCAGCACCGCGCCGGTCAGCGCGTCGCGCCAGGCCGCCACGCCTTCCGGCACCGGGATCCGGGCCTCGACATGGCCGCCCCCTTCCTGCCGCGCCGGGAAGCGGCTGGCCGCCACCAGCAGCGGCGGCGCCTCGGCGTGGCGGCGCAGGAAGGCGACCATCTGCTCCGCCATCCCGCCGGTGGCGTTGAGCGGCTCGTAGCCGCCCTCGGCGAACAGCGCCGGGTGCTCGCGGCGCAGGCCGAGCAGCGTGGCGGTGAGGGCGAGCTTGATGCCGCCATCCTGCCAGTTCTCCAGCAGCCCCAGCATGGTGCCGCGCCGGTCCTTCGCGAACCCCGCCTCGATCCGGTCGAGCAGCGCCGTGCGCGCGGCGTAGTCCACCGGCCGGCGGTTGTCGGGATCGACCAGCGACAGTTCCCACAGCTCGGCGCCCTGGTAGATGTCGGGCATGCCGGGCAGGGTCAGCTTCAGCGCCGTCTGCACCAGGCTGTTGCGCATGCCGAGCCGCGCCACGCGCTCCTGGAAGGGCAGGAAGGCGCCGAGGAAGGCGCCCGAGCGCGACGGGTCCAGCGCCTCGCGCGCGAAGCCCATGGTCGCCTCCTCGTAGGCGGCGTTGGGCGCGGCCCAGGTGGAGTGCACCTTGGCCTCGCGCATCGACTTCATCATCGCGCCGGCGATCCGCTCGGCATACGCCGCCAGCGCCTCGGCCCCGGGCACGCCGGTGCCGGTCAGCTCGGCCGGCCAGGAGCCGAGCAGGAGCTGGTAGAGCAGGTACTCGTCGTTGCGGTCGGGCGGGGCGGTGCCTTCCACGTCGCCGCGCCGGGCGCGCAGGATGCGGCTCCAGGCCTGCACCTGCCGCGCGAATTCCTCCGGCATCTCGGAGAGCACGGCGAGGCGGGCGCGCACATCCTCGCCGCGCTTGGTGTCGTGCGTCGAGGTGCCGAGCATGGCGGCCGGCCAGCGCTTCGCGCGCTGCGCGTTGGCCTTGTGGAAGGCGGGCAGGCCGATGCCGAACTGGTCCGGGTGGCCGCCCACCTCGTTCAGCGCGGCGAAGCGGTTGTAGCGGTAGAAGGCGGTGTCCTCGAGGCCCTTGGCCATCACCGGGCCGCTGTACTGCTGCACCTTCATCGCGACGCGCAGCGCCGCGGCGCGCGAGTAGCCGGAGCGCGGCTCCGCCACCAGCGCGCCGGAAAGCAGCCTCGCCAGGAAGTCGAACACGCTCGGGTCGAGGTCGGGCTGCCGGCGGCGCGCCTGCGCCAGCGCCCAGTCGAGGTCGCGCCGGTCGGTCTCGGCGGGCGTGCCGTCGTAGTCCACGTAGGTGCGGTAGACCGGGAAGCAGGCCACCACCTCCTTGATCGCACGGTGCAGGATGTTGCGCGTGAAGTCGGCGGTGCGCGGGTTCTGGCGGGCGACTCGGCCGGCATCGCGGGAGAGGACGGTCAGCTCGCTGGCCATCTCGTTCTCCATGATGCGGATCTTGCAGTCGCGCACGATCTCCTCGAATTCCTCGGTGCGGCCGGTGAACTCGACGTAGAGGCGCGAGAAGGCCTCCTCGCCGGCCGGATCGACCAGCAGGCCGAGCGCGAGGTTGGTGAACTCGTAGCCCGTGGTGCCCTCGACCGGCCAGTCCTCGCGCAGCTGCTCGTGATGCGCCAGGATCTTCTCGACCACGAGGTAGTAGTCGGGGCGGGGCGCGCGCGAGCGCAGATGGCGCAGGTAGCCGCCGGGATCGAGCAGCCCGTCCACGTGGTCGATGCGCAGGCCATCGAGCACGCCCTCGCCGAGCAGGCGGAACACCAGCGCGTGGGCATGGTCGAACAGCTCGTCCAGCTCCATGCGCAGGCCGGCGAGGTCGTTGACGTTGAAGAAGCGACGGTAGTTGATGTCGTCGGCGGCGACCCGGAAATGCGCGGCGCGCCAGCTCTGGTCGCGGATCAGCGCGTCGAGCCCGGCCCAGCTCGCGAGGTCGCCCTCCCGGCCGTTCAGCCGCGCCACCGCCGCGTCCACCGCCTCGCGGACGGAATCGTCCCCGCGCACGAGGTCCGCCAGGGCGCGCTTCAGCGTGCCGGCGCGCCGCCCGACCTGCGGCCGCCAGTCGGGCAGGCCGGAGAAGCTGTCGCCGAGGCGCTCCAGCGCCGGGTGCGCGTCGCCCAGGATCCGGCCGTAGTGCAGCGGCGAGATGGGCAGCTTGTGCGCGCCGTAGGCCCAGACCGCGAAGCTGCCCGCCGCCGGGTCGAAGCGCAGCGCGAGCTGGCCGGATGCCAGCACGGCGCCGTACTGGTCGCCGAGGAAGGGCACCAGCAGCTTGCCCTGCAGGTAGCGGCGGTCCGGGTCCCAGTCGATGTCGAACCAGCCGGCGAAGGCGGAATCGGGGCCCCATTCCAGCACGTCGTTCCACCACGGGTTGTCGGCGCCGCCGACGCCCATGTGGTTGGGCACGAAGTCGAGGATCTGGCCGAGCCCGGCCTCCCGCAGCGCCGCGACCATGCGGCGGAAGCCGGCATCGCCGCCCAGCTCCGGGTTGAGCGCGCCGTGATCGACGATATCGTAGCCGTGGCTGCTGCCCGGCCGCGCCTTCAGGTAGGGGGAGGCATAGACGTGGCTGACGCCCAGCCGCGCCAGGTACGGGGCGAGTTCCGCCGCCCGGTCGAAGCCGAAGCCCTCGTGGAACTGGAGCCGGTAGGTGGCGCGCGGCGTCATGGCGTATCCTGGTCGGGCTGCGGGATCGGACTGGAGGATCGGACTGCGGACCGGACTGCGGGATCGGACCGGGGGGGCGCGGGGCAAACACCCGGGGCGGCCCCGTCGTTCCGCCGCAGTGCAAAATTCCCGCCGGCCGGCGGAAACGACCGGCGCCGCCGGCTGTTCTGGCCGGTATCGCGAACGGGGGACTGCATGGGTACGACAACGCGTGGCGGGCCGCAGGTGATGCGGCGCTCCCGGGTACGGGAAGGGCTGCCCTTTCCGCTGGGCGCCACCTGGGACGGGCTCGGCGTGAACTTCGCCCTGTTCTCCGCCAGCGCCACCAAGGTCGAGCTGTGCCTGTTCGACGAGACCGGCGAGCAGGAGCTGGAGCGGATCGAGCTGCCGGAGTACACGGACGAGGTGTGGCACGGCTACGTCCCCGATGCCCGCCCCGGCACCATCTACGCCTACCGCGTCCACGGCCCCTACGAGCCGGAGGCCGGGCACCGCTTCAACGCCAACAAGCTGCTGCTCGATCCCTACGCCAAGGGGCTGGTGGGCGAGATCCGGTGGAACCCCGCCCATTTCGGCTACAAGATGGAGACGGGCGACGACCTGACCTTCGACGAGCGCGACAGCGGCCCCTACATGCCGAAGTGCCGCGTGGTCGACTCCGCCTATACATGGGGCCAGGACCGCAAGCCGGCCATCCCCTGGGACCGCACCATCTTCTACGAGACCCACGTCAAGGGCTTCACCAGGCTGCACCCGGCGGTGCCGGAGGCGCTGCGCGGCACCTATGCCGGCCTCACCACGCCCGAGGTGGTGGACTACATCCGCTCGCTCGGCGTCACCTCGGTCGAGCTGCTGCCGATCCACGCCTTCGTGCAGGACAGCCACCTCGTCGAGAAGGGCCTCGCCAACTACTGGGGCTACAACACGATCGGCTTCTTCGCGCCCGAGCTCCGCTACGCCGCGACGCGCACCGAGCGGCGCGGTGCCGCGAGCGAGTTCAAGGAGATGGTGGCGCGGCTGCACGCGGCCAACCTCGAGGTCATCCTCGACGTGGTCTACAACCACACCGCCGAGGGCAACGAGAAGGGGCCGACCCTCTCCTTCAAGGGCATCGACAACAACAGCTACTACCGGCTGATGCCGGACGAGAAGCGCTACTACATCAACGAGACCGGCACCGGGAACACGGTGAACCTCTCGCATCCGCGCGTGCTGCAGATGGTGACCGACAGCCTGCGCTACTGGGCGCAGGAGATGCACGTCGACGGCTTCCGCTTCGACCTCGCCACCATCCTGGCGCGCGAGCCCTACGGCTTCGACGAGGGCGGCGGCTTCCTCGATTCCTGCCGGCAGGACCCGGTGCTCTCCTCGGTGAAGCTGATCGCCGAGCCCTGGGACTGCGGCCCCGGCGGCTACCAGGTCGGCGGCTTCGCGCCCGGCTGGGCGGAGTGGAACGACAAGTACCGCGACACGGTGCGCGCCTTCTGGAAGGGCGAGGACGGCAAGCTCGCCGAGTTCGCCAAGCGCCTGACCGGCTCCGGCGACGTGTTCGACCGGCGCGGCCGGCGCCCCTGGGCCTCGGTGAACTTCATCACCGCGCATGACGGCTTCTGCCTGACCGACCTCGTCTCCTACAACGAGAAGCACAACGAGGCGAACGGCGAGAACAACAACGACGGCCATTCGCACAACCTGTCCTGGAATTGCGGCGTCGAGGGCCCGACCGACGATCCCGAGGTCTGCGCGCTGCGCGAGCGGCAGAAGCGCAACCTGCTGGCCACCCTGCTGGTCTCGCAGGGGACGCCGCTGATCCTCGCGGGCGACGAGCTGGGCCGCACGCAGAAGGGCAACAACAACACCTACTGCCAGGACAACGAGCTGAACTGGATCAACTGGGAAGGCATCACCGATGCCGACCATGAGCTGATCGAGTTCACCCGCAAGCTGGTGGCGCTGCGCAACACCCTGCCGATCCTGCGCCGCGCGCGCTTCTTCACCGGCGAGTACAACGAGGAGCTGGACGTGCGCGACGCGCGCTGGCTCACCCCCTCCGGCGACGACATGGGCGAGGCGCAGTGGAACGACCCCACGGCGCGCTGCTTCGGCCTGCTGCTCGACGGCCGTGCCCAGGCGACCGGCATCCGCCGCCCCGGCGCCGACGCCACGGCGCTGATCGTGATGAACGCGCACTACGACGTGGTGGAGTTCCGCCTGCCCGAGATCGCCGGCGGCAACATCTGGCACTGCCTGCTCGACACCAACGTGGTGGGCAACCCCGAGGTGGAGCGGTTCGGCAGCGGCGACACCTATCTCGTCACCGGCCGTTCCGTGCTGCTCTTCGCGCTGGAGCCGGAGGGCGAGGCCTCGGTGGCGCTGCGCCGGGCGACGCGGGCGCTGCTGCGGCTGAACGAGCAGTCCGCGCCGGTGCCGAGCCAGCCGGCGGAGCCGCAGGGCCAGGGCGGCCAGGGCGAGACCGTCGCCGAGGCCGCCTTCGCGGCCGGCAAGGAGGATGGCGGGAGCGGCGAAAAGACGGAGTGAACGGGCGGGCGGCGGGGGCCCCCCCCCCGGCCATGCCGGGGCGTGCCCGCCGGACCCGGCCGCCGCCTCAGAAAAGCGCCACCTCGAAGCCGCGCTTCGTGGCCGGTCGCGCCATCATCGCCGCGTACCAGCGCTGCACCTGCGGGAACTCGGCGAGGTCGACCTGATGCCGCTCGTGCCGCCAGGCCCAGCCGAGGATCGCGAAGTCGGCGACGCTCGGCTCGTCGGCCGTGGCCACGAAGTCGCGCCCCTCCAGCCGCCGGTCCAGCACGCCGTAGAGGCGGCGCGTCTCCTTGCCGTACCGGGCGAGGCCGTAGCGGCGGTCGTTCTCGTCCTCCACCTGCAGGAAGTGGTGCACCTGGCCCGGCATCGGGCCGAAGCCGCCCATCTGCCACATCAGCCACTCCAGCACCGGCACCCGGGCGCGCAGCTCGGCCGGCAGGAAGCGGCCGGTCCTCTCGCCGAGGTAGAGCAGGATGGCGCCGGACTCGAACACGCTGATCGGCTGGCCGCCCGGCCCATCCGGATCGATGATGGCGGGGATGCGGTTGTTGGGGCTGATGCGCAGGAAGGCGGGCTCGAACTGCTCGCCCTTGCCGATGTTCACCGTCCTCACGACGTAGGGCAGCCCCATCTCCTCCAGCGCGACGCTGATCTTGCGGCCGTTCGGCGTGTTCCAGGCATAGAGTTCGATCGGCATCGGCGGCTTCCTCCGGATGGGCGCGAGTGTGGCGCAGCCCGGACCGCTTGTCGCCTCGCCTCGTGCCGGCGCGCGGCCGCTGCCGGCGCCGCGGGCGGCCCCGCGCGATGTCCGCCTGCCCGGGTCAGGACTGGCGCGGGCCGGGTTCGGCCGCCGCCCGCCGCCGCTCCCTGCCGCAGCGGCGCAGGTACAGCGCCGCGCCGAAGGCCGCCGAGGCCAGCGCCAGCGCCAGGCCGAGCGCCGCCCGCTCGCCGTACCGCTCGATCACCAGCGCGAAGGCGAGCGGCGCCGCGGCGGAAAGCAGGAAGGACGGGGCCAGCAGCCGCCCGACCACCGCGCCGTAGGCCTGCGGGTCGAACAGCACCAGCGGCAGCGTGCCGCGGGTGATGGTGAGCAGCCCGTTGCCGGCGCCGTAGAGGAAGGCGAAGCCGATCGCGGCCGGCGGGAAGGCGGCGGTCAGCAGCGCCAGCAGGAAGCAGGCGGGCAGCGCCGCCGTCGCCGCGAGGTTGAGGTCGAGCGGGTGCAGGCGGCTGCCGGAAGCCACCTCGCACAGCCGTGCCAGGGACTGGCCGATGCCGCGCAGCGTCGCGATCCACACCGCCAGCGTCCCGCCGAGGCCCAGCCCGATCAGCAGGCCGATCATGTGGGCCGACATGGCGGCGTTGAGCACGTTGATCAGCACGGCGAGCAGCGCGTAGAGCGCGGCCGCGACGCGCAGCTCCCGCCCCCGCAGCGCGGGCCGCGCCGACGCCCGCATTCGGGCCGCCCCGGCCGGGCCTGCGGCCGGCGCGGGTCGGCCCGTCGCCGGGATGGCGAGATGCAGCGGCACGGTCAGCAGCGCGATCCCGGCATAGGCCACCAGCGCGCCGCGCCAGCCGAGAGGCGCGGCCAGCGCCTCGCCCACCGGCCAGAACACGGTGGAGGCGAGGCCGCCGAGCAGCGTGATCTGCGAGATCGGCCGGCCGGCCGCCGGGCCGCCCAGCCGCGCCAGGGTGGCGAAGGCCGCGTCGTAGAGGCAGCAGCGCATCCCGAGCCCGAGCACCGCCCAGGCGCCGTAGTAGGCCGCGAGCCCGTGCGCGGCGGCGAGGCCGAGGCAGCCCAGCGCCACGAGGCAGGAGCCGGCCACCATCACCGGCCGCCCGCCGTACCGGTCGATCCAGGCCCCGACGCGGGACGAGGCGAGGCCCATCACCAGCAGCGCCGTCGAGAAGCCGCCCTGGACCACCGCCCGGCTCCAGCCCAGATCGGCCGCGATCAACGGCGCGAAGCCGCCGATCAGGTAGTAGGAGACGCCCCAGGCCATGAGCTGCGACAGGCCGAGGCAGAGCACCGTGCGACGTGGGATCGTGCCCCCGGTCGCGCCTTCCGGCGCGCTTCCGGTCGCACCCGTCGTCATGCGTGAGCCGCCATGCCACCCGACCCCGTCCCGGCGTTTCCTCCCGCGCATGCTGCACGAGGCGGCCGGCCCAGGGGAGGGGCCAGGGGAGGGCCCAGGGGAGAAGGCCCAGGAGCAGGGGGCCAGGGAGCGGGGGGCGGCGGCTCAGGGCGCGGCGGAAGCGGCGTCGCCGGCCGGTGGCTCTTTTCCCGGGCCGGCCGACGGGGCGGCCAACGGGGCGGCCAATGGGGCTGCAGGTGGACCGGCCGCCGGCGCGTCGGGCTGCCTGGCCGGCACGGTGGCGTCGGCCTCCTGGCGGTCGCGGTACAGCGCCGCGCGCGCCAGCAGCATCAGCGTGACCGGGGTGGTGACGATCACGGCCAGGCCGACCAGCAACTCGTGCAGCACCGGGCGCGACTGCAGCACGCTGAAGACCAGCATCGAGGCGAGCAGCACGCAGGCGATGCCGGCGCTGGTGCCGAGGGTCGGGGCGTGCACGCGCTCGTAGAAGCCGCCGAGCCGCAGCAGCCCGATCGAGCCGAGCAGGGTCATCGCGGCGCCGGCCAGCAGCAGCAGCGCCGCCGGCACCGCGGCCCAGGCGGGCAGTTGCTCCAGCGGCGTCACTCGATCACCTCGCCGCGCATCAGGAACTTCGCCAGCGCCGCCGTCGCCACGAAGCCGAGCAGGGCGATCACCAGCGCCGCCTCGAAGTAGAGCGTCGTGCCGGAACGGATGCCGAAGACCAGCAGCAGCAGCATGCCGTTGACGTAGAGCGCGTCCAGCGCCAGCACCCGGTCCTGCGCGCGCGGCCCGCGCAGCAGCCGCAGCGTCGCGCAGGCCATGGCGAGGGCGATCATGACGCCGGACGCCAGGATGGCGCCGGCCAGCAGCGTCGCGCTCATGCGAAGATCTCCAGCAGCGGCCTCTCGTAGCGGTCCTTCACCGTGCGCACCCAGGTCTCCTCCTCCACGAGATCGAGGATGTGCAGCAGGAGCACGCCGGTGGCGGAATCGTACTCCACCCAGGCGGTGCCGGGGGCGGCGGTGAGGATGCAGGCCAGCACCGCCAGCCCGCCGGGGGCGCGCAGCGCCAGCGGGATGCGCACGAAGCCGGCGCGGCGGTCGGCCCGGCCGGGCCGCAGGATGATCCCGGCCACGGCGACGTTGGAACGGATCACGTCCGCCAGCACGTCGAGGAACAGCCGGGCCGCCACCAGCGGCCGCCGCAGCCGCGCCCGCCCCGGCTCCAGGAGGGCGTATCCCCAGCAGGCGCCGGCCGCCAGCGCGGCGCCCAGCAGCAGGCTGCCCGGCGACACGCCGCCGACCAGCAGCAGCCACATCGCGCACAGGCAGGCCCAGAGCAGCAGGAAGGGCAGCAGGCGCCTCATGCCCCGCCCTCCGGCAGTCGGCCGGCCGACCGCGCCCCATCTGGCACCCCGTCTGGCATCCCGGGCGCCGCGCCGCCCGGGCCCGGGCCGGCGCGGGCGCCGTCGCGTCCCGGAGCGGCGCGTCCTGGGGCGGCGCGGCGCGGCACCTCGTGCAGCACGGCGCGGACATAGTCCTGCGGCGCATGCGCCGCCCCCGCCGCGGCCTCGGCATAGCGCAGCGCCGGCCCCGCCAGCACGGTCAGGCCGACGCAGAGCAGCAGGAGCCCGACCACCGGCGCGATCTCCGTCAGGCGCATGCGCGGCAGGTGGTCCTCGAAGGAGCCCCAGAACAGGTTGATGCCGGTACGCGTCATGGCGATCACGGTGGCGAGCCCGGACAGCACCAGCGCCGCCAGCACCAGCCAGGACAGCAGCGGCACCGGCCCGCCCGCGATCCCCGAACGCCCGAGGAGCGGCCCGAGCATGGCGAACTTGGCCAGGAAGCCCGAGAGCGGCGGCAGCCCGGCCAGCAGCAGGGCGCAGGCGAGGAAGGCCGCGCCCAGCAGGGCCAGGGTGCCGGGGATGGCGAGGCCGACCGCCTCGCCCTCGGTGGCCTCCTCCTCGTCACCCTCGCCGAAGGCCTCGGCGGTGACCGCCAGCACGTCGGCGCCGACCTCGCGCCCGCGCTCCAGGATGTCGATCAGCAGGAAGAAGGCGCCGATCGCCGGCACCGCGCTGGCGATGTAGAACAGCGCCCCGGCCGTCACCGCCACCTGCCCGCTGCCGATCGCGGCCAGCAGCGTGCCGGAGGAGACCAGCACGCAGGCGCCGGCGAGGCGCGGCAGGTCCTGCGTCGCCAGCACGCTGATGGTGCCGAAGGCGATGGTGAGCAGGCCGCCGACCAGCAGCCAGTCGCCGCCGAACCCGGCCGAGGCGCCGGCCTGGGCGCCGAACAGCAGCAGCCACAGCCGCAGCAGCGCGTAGATGCCCACCTTGCTCAGCATGGAGAGCAGCGCCGCCGCCGGCGCGGTGGCGGCGGCGTAGGTGGTGGGCAGCCAGAAGCCGACCGGCCACATGCCGGCCTTGATGAGGAAGGCGGTGCCCAGGATCGCCGCGCCGGTCTCCAGCAGGGTGCGCGCGTCGGGCGCCAGCCCCGGCACGCGGGCGGCGAGGTCGGCCATGTTCAGCGTTCCCGCCGCGCCGTAGATCAGGCTGGCGCCGAGCAGGAAGAGCAGCGAGGCGGCGAGGTTGATCGCGATGTAGTGCAGCCCGGCGCGCACCCGCGCCGTGCCCGAGCCGTGCAGCACGAGGCCGTAGGAGGCGGCCAGCATCACCTCGAAGAAGACGAACAGGTTGAACAGGTCGCCGGTCAGGAAGGCGCCGTTCAGCCCCATGAGCTGGAATTGCAGGATCGGGTGGAAATGCGCCCCCACCCGGTGCCAGTGCGCCAGCGAGAAGACCAGCGCCGCCAGCCCCAGCGCCGCCGCCAGCGCCAGCAGCATGGCCGCGAGGCGGTCCACCACCAGCACGATGCCGAAGGCGGCCGGCCAGTCGCCCAGCCGGTAGACGATGGCGGGCGCCGCGCCGGGCGCCGCGTCGGCCAGGAAGGCGAGCGCCACGGCGATGGCCAGCATCGCCGTGGTCGAGGCGAGGCCGATGACGACCTTCACCGGCCGCCTGCCCTCGATCAGCACCATCGTCGCCCCGGCGAGCAGCGGCAGCAGGATCGGCGCGATGGCGAGGTGCGCGAGCCAGTCCCTCATCGGCGCCGCTCCCGCCCGTCCACGTGGTCGGTGCCGGTCAGGCCGCGCGCGGCGAGCAGCACCACCAGGAACAGCGCCGTGGTGGCGAAGCCGATCACGATCGCGGTCAGCACCAGCGCCTGCGGCAGCGGGTCGGCATGCTGCGCCAGGCTGCCGGTGCCGCCGGGCGCCAGGATCGGCGCGGCGTTGCTGCGCAGCCGCCCCATGCCGAAGATGAACAGGTTGACGGCGTAGGCGAGCAGGGAGAGGCCGATGATCACCTGGAAGGTGCGCGGCCTGAACAGCAGCCAGGCGCCGGAGCCGCCGAGCACGCCGATGCCGAGCGCGACGAGGAGTTCCATCAGCGGTTCTCCGGCAGGGAGGCCGGCAGGCGGGCGGGAGGGGCGGCGCCGGCCGCGCCCGGCCCGGCCCTGGGCGGGTCTCCGGTCGTGGCCAGGGAGGGGGCCAGGGAAGGGGCCTGGGACGATGAGGAAGGCGAGGCCAGCGCCGCCGCCGAGCCGGGCACCGCCGCCTCGGCGAGGCTGTCGGCCGCGTGCGCCGCCGGCCGGAGCCGGGCCGGCAAGGCGCGGTGGCTGCGCAGGGACTGGTGCGCGAGCGCGATGAGGATCAGCACCGTCGCGCCGAGCACCAGCGAATAGACGCCGATGTCGAACAGCAGCGCGCTCGCGACCGGCACCTTGCCGATCACCGGCAGCGTCTCGTAGGCGAAGTAGGTGGTGAGGAAGGGCCGGTCGAAGGCGATCGCCGCCGCCCCGGTGCCGGCGGCGAGCAGCAGCCCGGTGCCCATCCAGCGCAGCGGGTGGATGCGCAGGTGGTCCTCCACCCAGCGCGCCCCGCCCGCCATGTACTGCAGGATGATCGCGACCGACATGGTCAGCCCCGCCACGAAGCCGCCGCCCGGCAGGTCGTGCCCGCGCAGCAGCAGGTAGATCGCGACGACGCCGATCACCGGGAACAGCAGCCGCATGATGACGCCCGGCACCAGCAGCCAGTCCTGCACCGTGTCGCCCACCGTGCGGCCGGGATGCGCCTCGTCGTAGGCGGTCTGGTCGCGCTGCTGCTCCGGCAGCGCGATGCTGTCGGGCGCGGGCCGGAAGCGGCGCAGCAGCGCGAACACGGCGAGCGCCACGACGGCGAGGACCGTGATCTCGCCCATCGTGTCGAAGCCGCGGAAATCGACCAGGATGACGTTGACGACGTTGGTGCCGCCGCCCTCGGTGTAGGCGCGCGCCAGGAAGTGCCGCGAGATCGAGTCCGGCAGCGGCCGCGTCATCACCGCGTAGGCCAGCGCCGCGAGTCCCGCGCCGGTCGCCACGGCGAGCAGCAGGTCGCGCAGCCGGCGCAGCCGCGGCAGCAGGCCGGGACCGGCGGCGTCGAAGCCGTCGTCGGGGAGGCGCTTGGGCAGCCAGCGCAGGCCGAGCAGCAGCAGCACCGTGGTCACCACCTCCACCAGGAGCTGCGTCAGGGCGAGGTCGGGCGCCGAGAACCAGACGAAGGTGATGCAGGTGACGAGGCCGGCGCCGCCGAGCAGGATCAGCGCCGCGAGGCGGTGGAACTTGGCCTGCCAGGCGGCGCCCACGGCGCAGGCCGCGCCGATCAGCCAGACCAGCCCGAGCGCCGGGTCCAGCCCCGCGAGCGCCGGCGGCGCGAGGCCGAGCCCGCGCAGCAGCGCCGGCGCGGCGCCCGCCACCAGCGTGACGGCGGCCACCAGCCGCAGCTGCGGCTGCAGCCGCCGCGTGCCGAGCAGCCGCTCCAGCGTGCGCGCGAGGCGCCAGGAGAGGAACACCACCGTGCGCTCGAAGATGCGCTGGCCCTTGAGGTGGCGCAGCACCGGCGGCCCCTCCATGCCGCGCCGGAAGTGGCGCTGCAGCAGCGCGTAGAGCCCGACCCCGGCGGCGAGCGCGATCATGCTCATCACCAGCGGCTGGTTCACCCCGTGCCAGACGGCGAGGCTGTATTCCGGCGTCGCGTCGCCCAGCACCGCGCGCACGGCGAGGTGCAGGTACGGCCCGATCGTCGCCGCCGGCAGGATGCCGACGAAGAGGCAGAGCAGCACCAGGATCTCGACCGGCAGGCGCATCCAGCCGGGCGGCTCGTGCGGCTGGCGCGGCAGGTCCGTGGCCGGGGGGCCGAAGAAGGCGCCGTGGATGAAGCGCAGCGAGTAGGCGACGCTGAAGCCGCTCGCCAGCATCGCCGCCGCCGGCAGCACGCCGCGCAGGAATTCCAGCGGCACCGTCGCCGAGAGCGACTCGGCGAAGAACATCTCCTTGGAGAGGAAGCCGTTCAGCAGCGGCACCCCGGCCATGGCCGAGGCCGCCACCACGGCGAGGCGGGTGGTGAAGGGCATCGAGGCGTTGAGGCCGGAGAGGCGGCGTATGTCGCGCGTGCCGGTCTCGTGGTCGATGATGCCGGCGGCCATGAACAGCGAGGCCTTGAAGGTGGCGTGGTTCATGGTGTGGAACACCGCCGCCACCAGGGCGAGGTTGCTGTTGAGGCCGATCAGCAGCGTGATCAGCCCGAGATGGCTGATGGTGGAGTAGGCCAGCAGGCCCTTCAGGTCGTTCTGGAAGATGGCGATGTAGGCGCCGACCACCAGCGTCGTCAGCCCGGCCGAGCCGACCAGCCAGAACCACGCATCCGTGCCCGAGAGCACCGGCCAGAGGCGGATCATCAGGAAGATGCCGGCCTTCACCAGAGTCGCGGAATGGAGGTAGGCCGAGACCGGCGTGGGCGCCGCCATGGCGTGGGGCAGCCAGAAGTGGAAGGGGAATTGCGCGCTCTTGGTCAGGGCGCCGAGCAGGATGAGCACCAGCGCCACGAGGTAGAGCGGGTGCTCGCGGACCCGGTCGCCCGCCGAGAGCACGAGGTCGAGGTCGTAGCCGCCGACGATGTGCCCGAGCACCAGCACGCCCGCGAACAGGGCGAGCCCGCCGGTCGCCGTCACGGTCAGCGCCATGCGCGCGCCGTCGCGCGCGGCCGGCGTGTGGTACCAGTAGCCGATCAGCAGGAAGGAGAAGAGGCTGGTCAGCTCCCAGAAGAAGGCGAGCTGCACGAGGTTGCCCGACAGCACCATCCCGGTCATCGCCCCCATGAAGGCGAGCAGGAAGGTGAAGAAGCGCGGCACCGGGTCCTCGCGCGACATGTAGTAGCGGGCGTAGAGCACGACCAGCCCGCCGATGCCGCTCACCAGCGCCGCGAAGACCCAGGCGAGCCCGTCCAGCCGGACCGAGAATTCGAGGCCGAGCTGCGGCATCCAGGCGAAGTCGGCCCGCGCCACCCCGCCGGCCGCGACCGTCGGGTAGAAGGCCCAGAGCAGCAGGAAGGCGGCGAGCGCGGTGCCGCCGGCGATCCAGGCGGCGGCGTTGCGCGCATGGGTGGGCAGCAGGCCGGTCGCGCAGGCGCCGATCCAGGGCAGGGCGATGGCGGCGAGCAGGAGGACTTCGTCAGGCATCGTTTCCGCTGCGTCCTTTCCGGCAGGAGGGCAGGTGCCGTCGGGCGACCCGGCCCGGAAGAAGCGGCGACTTCGGGGGCGGCGGCTTCAGGGGCGGCTATCCCGGCGGCGCTCCCGATGGCCCCGCCGCCGGCCGGCGCGCGCCCGTGGCCCCGACGCGGACGGTGCCGGCCCCGGTCGGGGGCAGGGCCAGCCCGGCGGGTGGGCGCCGCCGCGGCCCGTCATGCGGGGTCCGGCACCGGCCCACCTCCCTGGGACAAGGCCTCGCGCAGCACCGTCAGCGCCGCCTCGGGCGTCTCGGCGCGGCGCATCCGGCGCGGCACCTGCGGGTCGCGCAGGGCACGGCAGACGCCGGACAGGGCCGGCAGGAAACCCTCCGCCTCCTCGTCCGGCCAGAGGACCGCGAGGACGAGGTCGACCGCCTCGTCGTCCTTGGCCTCGAAGTCGATCGGCCGCCGCAGCCGGGCCAGCAGCGCCACCGGCTGGTGCTCGCCCGGCAGCCGCGCATGCGGCAGCGCGATGCCCTTGCCGAGCCCGGTCGAGCCGAGCGCCTCGCGCGACCGCAACGCCTCGAAGACCTCCGTCTCGGGCAGGCCGAGGCGACGGGCGGCCTCGGCGGAAAGGGCATGGAGCAATTCGGTCTTGTTCCGCGCCTCCAGGTCCCCCAGGGCATTGCCCGTGGGAAAGAGGTCGGTGGTCTCCATCGCCTGCGCTCTCCTGCCTCGTCGCCCGCGGCCGGGTTCCGGCACGCAACCGCTTCCCGTGTCGCATGCCTCGGCAGGCGGACGCCAGCCGTCTCGGGCACGGCCTTCCGCCTCGTGAAGGGCATGCGCGGCCGGGGGCACCGTGCGTGCGGTGGCGGGCCGCGCGGACCGGCCGGTGCCGCCGCGCGCACGATACCGCCTCGCGCCGCCGCCCACCCACGCCTGCTCCGCCGCCGGAACGACCGCGTCGGGCCCAGGGCGGACCGGTATCGCGCGCGGATCCGGCCGGGGAGCGGCGGCCCGCCGGTCCGAAGAATCAGGCCGATCCGCGCCGAGGCGGACCGGTGCGGGACCGGGACGCACGGGCAGGCCGCCGACGAGCCGGTGCGGCGCGGAAGGCCGCCGGCCATCCCGCAAGCCCGGATCGGGCCGTCCGCCGCGCGCCAGCGGTCCCCCTGCCGGTGGGAAGGCGGATCAGGGCAGGGTCCCGCGGCCCGTGCCGGGCACGCCGGCATTGCCCGAGGCGCCCGACAGCGCCTCGTTGGCGAGGATCGCGGCGCGGATGCCTGCCACCAGCGCCCGCGTCGTGGCGGCGTTGTTGAGACCGTTCTGATAGGCCACGGCGTAGGAGCGCCCCCCGGGCCCGCGCAGCACCAGCCCTTCCGAGATGACCTCCCGGCCCGTCTTCAGCGGGCCGAGGCCGATCTTGTCGAGGGCGAGGCGGGAATTGTCGAAGCCCACGGGGGATGGGTCGCGGGTGAGCCAGGACTGGTCGGCGTCGTGCCCGGGCTTGGCCTCGCCGCGCGCGGCGCGGCCGAGACGCCCGCGCATCTCGGCGCAGCTCGGCTTGTCCAGCAGGCCGCCGACGGCGATGAGCGCCATCAGCTTCGCCACGGTGAAGGCGGTGGAGGCCTGCGCCACGTCGCCGTCATTGGCGGAGGGGATCCGCGCATAGGGCCAGGTCGAGCCCCCGGAGAAGTCGCCGCCGACGTAGAAGCCCGTTTTGGTGGGGCTGTCGAACAGCCCGGCCGCCTCCAGCGCGCCGTTGAGGTAGGCATAGCCCTGGCCGCGCACGCAGCGGCCGGTCTCCGGATTCTCGCTGGAGACGATCATGTTCTCCAGGCTGTTGCGCATGCCGGGCTGGAATTCGACGGCGAGTCCGGAGCCGAAGCGGCCGGCCGTGAACACCTTGTCCCAGCTCGGGATGCGGTGCTCGCGGCGCAGCGGCGCGCCGGCGATCACCGGCGAGGCCCTGGCGATGAAGGGGTCGAGCTCGGCGCGCGCCGCGGCGAAGAAGGCCGGGCCGTTCGCGGGGGAGCGGAGGGTGGCGAAGCGGCGCGCGAGGTCCCGCAGCGCGTAGAGCGAATACTGCACGCCGACCTTCACGAGGCTGGCCGTGTAGTGGACCGTTCCGTCCTCGGCGCCGCCGAAGGGAAGGTCGGCGGGCGGCGACGGGTCGTCGGCCAGGACGCCGAGATCGATCAGGCAGAGCGAGACGGGCTTGCCGTTGCCGCCGGCCGGCAGCGCCGCCGCGGCGGCCTTGACCGCCGCGTCCAGCCGGCCGTTGCGGGTGAAGGTGATGCCGGGCGCCGGCGGGAACAGGGCGAGCGGCGGCGCCATCGGAGGCGGAGGGGCCATGGGAACGCCTCGACCGGTGTTTCAGCCGGCAAGCCTGCCGGGATCGGCTTACGCCCGGCTGATGGTTCCGGCTCGGGGCCTGGTTTCCAGGGCGGCCGCACGCCTTCGGGTTTCCAGGGCGGCTGCACGCCTTCGAGCCTGTCCGCCCTCCGGCGAGCCGCTCCGGTGGCCAACCGGCGCCGTGCGCCGCCGTGCCGGCCCGCCGCCGCGTGCCGTCTCCGGCGTGCGGGGCCGGCCGCCTCGCCGGCGATCCGCCGCGGCCGCCGGCATTCCCGCATCCGCCATGGCGCGACGGGGCGGTGCACGGCCTTGGGAAGGACCTACGCCTCCGTCGCCGCGGCCCGGCGTACCTCCTCGCGTATCTCGCCCATCAGCCTGGCCTTGAGCGCCCCGAACGCCGAGGTGGTCTTCACCGTCCAGTCGCGCGGGTAGGGCAGGGGGACCGGCAGGTCCGCCTTCACCCGCCCGGGCCGTGCCGACATCACCAGCACGCGCGAGGCCAGGAACACCGCCTCGTCGATGTCGTGCGTCACGAACAGCACCGTCTTGCGCGCCCCGGCGGCATCGGCGGCCCAGACCTCCAGCAGCAGCTCCTGCATCAGCTCCCGCGTCTGGTGGTCGAGCGCGCCGAAGGGCTCGTCGAGCAGCAGGATGGCCGGGTCGTTGGCCAGGGCGCGGGCCAGGGCGGTGCGCTGCTGCATGCCGCCCGAGAGCTGGCGCGGCCAGTGCCCCTCGAAGCCGCGGAGCCCGACGCGGGCGATCAGCCGTGCCGCGATCTCCCGCTGCGCCGCCTCCGGCAGGCCGCGTTCGCGCGGGCCGAAGCGGATGTTCTGCTCCACGGTGAGCCAGGGGAACAGGGTGTAGGACTGGAACACCATGCCGCGCTCCGGCCCCGGCCCGGTGACGGGGCGGCCGGCCAGGGTGACGCTGCCGGCGGTCGGCCGGTCGAGCCCGGCGACGATGCGCAGCAGCGTGGACTTGCCGCAGCCGGAGGGGCCGAGGATGGCGACGAACTCGCCCGGCGCGACGGAGAGGGTGGTGGGCTGCAGGGCAAGGGTGGGGCCGGCGCGGCCGCGCGCGGGGAAGGTACGGGTGACCGCCTCGACGGCAAGCCTCGGGTTCGTCGCGTCCATCGCCTACCCTGCCGTGGTCGCGGTGGCGGCGGGGCGCGCCCCGGGCGCCGCCTTCGCCCGCAAGCGGCCGCCACGGATCGGGCGGGCCGCCGGCCCCGGCACCCGGGCATGCCGCGCGCCGCGTCCCGGGCGGGGGCGGCGGCGCCACCCGGCGGGCGGTCCCGCCTTCGCGCGGCCTCCCGGGGCCACGCCCCTCACAGGGCCGCCCAGGGGAACAGCGCCCGGTTCGCGGCCTTGAACAGGAAGTCCGTCACCAGCCCGATCACGCCGATGGTGACGATGCCGAAGATCATCTGCCCGGTGTCGAGCAGGCGCTGGCTGTCCATGATCATGTGGCCGATGCCCGAGGTGGCGCCGATCAGCTCGGCCACGATCACGTAGGTCCAGGCCCAGCCGAGCACGAGGCGCAGCGCCTCGGCGATGCCGGGCGCGGCCGCCGGCACGATCACCCGGCGCAGGATGCCGCCCCGGCGCGCGCCGAGCGTGGTGGCCGCCTCCACCAGGTCCGGCCGCGTGCCGCCGGCGATCACCGAGACCATGATGACGATCTGGAACACCGAGCCGATCACGATCACCGAGAGCTTCTGCGCCTCGCCGACGCCGGCCCAGAGGATCAGCAGCGGGATGAAGGCCGAGGCCGGCAGGTAGCGGGCGAAGGAGATGAACGGCTCGAAGAAGGCCTCGACCGGCTTGAAGGCGCCCATCAGCAGGCCGAGCGGCACGCCGATCAGCGCCGCGATGGCGAAGCCGCCCAGCACCCGGCCCACCGTCACCGCGATGTCGCCGAGGAAGCCGAACTCGGTCAGCAGCGACCAGCCCGAGCGCAGCGTCTGCCCGGGCGAGGCGAGGAAGAGCGGCTGCACGAAGCCGCCCTCCGTGGCGAGCGCCCAGAGCCCGATGAAGAGGGCGAAGAAGCCCAGGCCCAACGCCAGGCGCAGCCCCGGCGGGACCGGGCGCAGCGGTTCCAAGGGCGCCGCCCCTCAGGTCACGAAACGCTTGTCGAGCAGCGGGCCGAGATCGGGGATGGCGCGGATCACGCCCGTCTCCTTCTGCACCTCGGCCGCCTCCTGCATGAAGGCCGGCAGGCCGTTGGTCACGTAGTCGCGGTTCATCCCGGCATCGAGCCATTCGATGAACTGCGCCGAGGCCTTGAACTGATCGCCGGTCTGGTTGACCCGCCTGCCCATGATCTCGAAGGCGCGGTCCGGCTCCTTGCCGATCAGGGCGATGGCGTCGAACCAGGACTTCACCACGCGCTTCACCGCCTCCGGGTGGTCGCGGATGAAGTCCGGCTTGAAGGCCAGCGTGTCCACGACGCAGGGGTAGTCGAGGGTGGTGGCGAGGATCTTCCCCTTGTCGGCGCCCATCGCCCGCACCTGGGAGAGATAGGGCTCGTAGGTGGCGCAGGCATCGAACTGGCCGGCGACGAAGGCCTGCGCGGCGGGCTGCGGCGCCAGCGTGGCCAGGGTGAGGTCGCGCATGGTGATGCCCGAGCCCGACTTCCTCAGCATGTAGGCCAGGGTGAAGTAGGGCGAGGTGCCGGCCCCGTCCACCGCCACCTGCTTGCCCTTGAGGTCGGCCAGCGAGCCGATGCGCGGCCGCGCCGCGATGCCGTCGCCGCCCTTGGAGCGGTCCAGCACCAGCACCTGCACCAGCGGCGCGGCGCTGGCCCAGAGGATCATCGTGTCCACCGTGGTGACGACGCAGTTCAGCGCCCCGGAGGCGAGGGCGAGGTTGCGCTCGCGCTGCGGCACGAACCGGGTCTCGACCTCGATGCCGTTGTCGCGGAACAGCCCGGCCTGCTCGGCCAGGGTCAGCGGCGCGAAGCCGGTCCAGCCCGACATGCCGATGGTGATCTTCGGCAGGGCCTGGGCGAGCGCGAGACGCGGCGCGGCCAGTTCCGCCAGGGGCGTGGCGAGCGTCGCGGCGGCCGCGCCGGTCAGCAGCTGACGGCGGAACATGCGGGGATCTCCTGCGCTGCGTGTGGCGCCGCTGCGCGCGGCGTTGTGCGTTGCACAGGGTAGAGAAGCATTTTCCGCATGCAAGGCCGCGCTCGGCACGTCGCCGCCCGGCGACGGAGCGGCCCCGTCCGGCAGGGCGGGGCGCGACCGGGGAGGGCCGTCAGTTCCGCTCCGGATCCGGGTCGAGCAGGCGCAGCAACTCCTCCGGCACGGGCTCCGAGAGGGTGGCGTCGTAGAGGCGTCCGAGCTCGTCGCGGACCCAGCGGTCGAAGGCGAGCTCGCCGGGCTCGGGCGGCAGGCGGACTTCCCCATCGGTCGCGGACCGTGGATCGGTCGGGTTGCGAGGGGCGGTCATCATGCTCGCCTTAAAGTCCGGCCGGCCCTCGGGTTCCGTCACGGGAGGCTCAGGATGGGGTCGATCTGGCATCGGGCCGGGACGCCAGGGCGATTCCGATCGCGGCACGCAGCGTCGCCTCCTGCCACGGCTTCCGGACCACGAAGGAATCGGGCTCGGCGCGGACCAGGTCGGGGAAGGCGGTGACGAACAGCACCGGCGGCGCGGTCCCTTCCGCCTCCGCCAGGATGCGGCGCGCGGCGACCAGCCCGCTGCCGCCGGCGCTGAGGTGGACATCGGCCACCACCAGCTCCGGGCGCAGCCGCCGCGCCGCCGCGCAGGCGGCCGTCTCGTCGCTGCTGGTGGCGCAGACGGCGTGGCCGAGCGCCTCCACCACCTGCGTGATGTGGGTCGCGATCAGCTCGTCATCCTCGATGATCATCACCCGCGCCGGCACGCTGCGGCGCAGCGCCGCGCGGGCCGCCGCCACCTGCCGCGCCGGCTCCTCGGGTGGCAGGTCGAGGATGGCGGCGATCGCCGCCGGCGGCATGTCCTCCAGCAGGCGCAGCAGCAACCCGTGGCGCTGGGCATGCGGCAGCCGGGCCACCGCCGCCGCCAATCCGCCACCCCGCGGCAGCGGGATCAGCCGCTCCTGCCGGAGCGCGCCCACTAGCACCGCGACCGCACGCCAGCGCAGGGGCCAGGCGGTGGGCCAGGCGGGCCGCTCCAGCTCGGCCCGAAGGGCCGGCACCGCCGCCCGCACGATGGCATCGCCGATCACGGCGTGGCCGGTGGCGGCATGGGCGTAGCGGCGTAGCCGGGGAAGGAGCGCGCCGAGGGCAGCGTGCTGCGGCAGGGCAGTCGCCATGATGGTCGGGAACCTAGGCGGTTACCTCCCGCCGTCGCAAGCGGCGGCGCCATCAACGATCCGGGATCGCGCGCGGCCCCGGCGGCCGCCGTGTCGCGTGGCCGGGCGGCACGCGCGGCCCGGCGGCGGGCGAGGACATCGACACCGGGCGTCCCGCGCGCCTTGATGCGCCGTCCCGGTGGGTGGCCCCGTGAGTCGTCCCGGTGGGTCGCCTGGCCGGATCGGACCCCGGCGGCCGCGGACGCGGCGCGGCGCCGACCCGGCGGGCGGAGGGCGCGGCGGGGGCGGGGCGAGGAAGGAGGCTGCATGTCCGATCTGTTGCGGGACGCCACGGCGCGGCACGCCGCCGGCGACCTTGACGGCGCGGAACGGCTCTATCGGCGCGTGCTCCGGCAGCAGCCGCGGGAGGCCAACGCGCTCAACCTGCTCGGCGTGGTGGCGCGCCAGCGCGGACAGCCCGAGGCCGCGCTGGCGCCGATCCGGCAGGCCCTGGCGCTGCGGCCGGACTCGGCGGTGTTCAACGCCAATCTCGGCGCCGCCCTGGCCGAGTGCGGCCGGCTGCCGGAAGCGGTGGCGGCGCTGCGCCACGCCCTGGCGACACGCCCCGACGACGCGGTGACGCTGCGCAACCTCGGCCAGGCGCTGTGCGCGCTGGGGCAGGCCGTGGACGCGCTGGCGCCGCTGCGCCGGGCCGTGGCGCTGGCACCGGACGCCGCCGAGGCCTGGCTGGCCCTGGCGCATGCCTGGCGGGACGCGGGCGAGGCGGCCGAGGCGGCCGGCGCGGCCGAGGCGGCGCTGCGCTGCGCCGGCATCGCGCCGCCGCTCGCCGCGCAGGCGCGCTTCCTGCTGGCCGCGCTGGGCGGGCCGCAGGCGGTGCCGGACCGGGCGCCGGCCGACTACGTGCGCGACCTGTTCGACGGCTTCGCGCCGCGCTTCGAGGCGGAGCTGACCGGCCCGCTCGGCTACCGCACGCCGGCGCTGCTCGCCGCGCTGCTGGAGCGGTCGGGGCTGGCGCAGGACCGTGCCCGGACCGTGCTGGACCTCGGCTGCGGCACCGGCCTGTCCGGGGCGGCGCTGGCCGGCTTCGCCGGGCGGCTGGAGGGGCTGGACCTCAGCCCGCGCATGCTGGCGCAGGCGCGCCGGCGTGGCCTCTACGACGCGCTGCACGAGGCGGACCTGCTGGAGTGGCTGCCGGTCCACCCTGCCGCCTTCGATCTGGTCGCGGCGGCGGACGTGCTGAACTACCTCGGCGATCTCGGGCCGGCCCTGCGCGCGATGGCGACGGCGCTGGTGCCGGGCGGCATCGCGGCCTTCTCGGTGGAGGCGGGGGAGGAGGCCCCCTACGCGCTCGGCGAGGCGCTGCGCTTCCGGCACGACCCGGGCCATGTCGAGGCCCTGGCGGCGGCGACCGGCTTCGTCGTCCTGGCGCGGGAGGCGGCGGTGCTGCGCCGGGAAAAGGGGCGGGACGTGGCCGGGGCGCTGTTCGTGCTGCGCCGCTAGAGCCGTTCCAGCCTGACTGTATCAGGCCGGAACGGCTCTGACGCCGGCGCGCATCGCCGGCACCGGGGGAACGGAACCGGACCGATGGCGCCACGGGGTCAGCGCGGTTGTTCCTCGACCGAAGGCGCCGCGAAGGCCGGCCGGGGTGCGAGGGGGGCGACGCCGGCGCCGCCCTGGGCCGGCATGGCGAGCAGGCGCTCCGCCAGCACCGCCGGGGACAGCCGCAGCAGGCCATGCGCGGCGCCGGGGCCGATCCCGGCCTCGGTCAGGGCCAGCCCGCCCGCCGCGGCGGCGGCCAGCACGCCGCCGAGGCGGCGTGCCGCGTCGAGGCGCGTGGGCAGCAGGTGGGTGGCGCCCAGCGCGGCGAAGGCGGTGCCTAGCTCGGCGGCCTCGTCCGGATCGAGGCCCGCGGGCAGCACCAGCAGCACCGAGGCGCCGGCGGTGGCGACCAGGCTGCGCAGGGCCGCCGCCTGTTCCGGATCGGCCGGGTCGCAGCCGGCGGCGTCGATCAGCACCGGCGTGCCACCGCCCGGCCGTTGCGCCAGCACCGAGGCGAGCATCGTCCGATGCCGGACCACCGCCAGGTCCAGGCCAAGCAGCCGGGTGAAGGCGGCGAGCTGCTCGGGGCCGCCGGCGCGCATGCCGTCCGCCGAGATCACGAGCGGCGACACGCCCGACAGCACCATCCTGGTGGCGAGCTTGGCGCAGCTCAGGGTCTTGCCGGCGCCGTGCGGCCCGGCCAGCAGCAAGGGCCGGCCGATGCCGTCCGGCAGCGGCATGAAGGCGAAGGAGTCGGCCAGGCCCGCCTCCAGCGGCAGGGCGGCGCAGCGGGCCGCCAGGGGGGCCGCCAGGGCGGCGGGGAGGTTGTGGCGGCGCAGCGCCAGCGCCACGGCCTCGGCGGACGGCCTGCCGGCGGCCGATGGGGAAGGGGGTGCCGGATCCTCGATCTCCGGCTCCGCCGCCGCCGCCAGCTCGACGAGATCGCCGCGCCGTTCGCAGGAAAGGATGATCGCGTCGGCGCCGAACTCGGCGCGGACCAGGGCCATCGCCTCGGCCATGCTGGCCGCCTGAAACTGCTTGGGACGCATGACGGGATCCTGCTCCGCGTGGAGTGTCGGCCTCGTTAAGGGCGAATCGGCCGGCGGGGCGGTTCCTCCCTCGGCCGGAACGACGCGGCGGCGGATGCCGTCGCCGCGGCCGCCCCGCGCGGCACCGGCTCCCGCCGAGCGGGCTCAGATGCTGCCGACGGTCCGGATCCGGGCGCGCGGATGGATCTCGGCCTGGGACAGGACCGCGGTGGCGGGCCGGAACCGCTCGACGATGGCGCGCACGTGCGCGCGCATGGCGGGCGAGGTCACCAGCACCGCCGCCTCGCCGTTGGCGGCGGCGTTGTCGAACACGTCGCGCAGGCGCTGCATGAACTCGCCGAGGCGCGAGGGCGCCATGGCGAGCTGCTTCTCCTCGGCGGGGCCGATCAGCGATTCGGCGAAGGCCAGCTCCCACTCGCCGGAAAGCACGATCATCGGCACGTAGCCGCCCGGGCCGCGCGCCGCGTCGCTGATCTGGCGCGCGAGCCGCGTGCGCACCACGGCGACGAGGCCCGGCACGGTGCGCGCCCCGCCGGCGCAGGCCTCCTGGAGCCCCTCCAGGATGGTCGGCAGGTCGCGGATCGAGACGCGCTCGGCCAGCAGCGCCTGCAGCACGCGCTGCACGCCGCCGACGCTGAGCTGCGCCGGGATCAGGTCGGCCACCAGCTTCTGCTGCTCGCGCGGCAGCTCGTCGAGCAGCTTCTGCGTCTCGGCGAAGGAGAGCAGCTCGGCCATGTGGTCGCGCACCAGCTCGGTCAGGTGGGTGGCGATCACGCCGGCCGCGTCCACCACGGTGCAGCCGCGCGCCAGGGCCTCCTCGCGCCGCGACTCCTCGATCCAGAGCGCGGGCAGGCCGAAGGTGGGCTCGGTGGTGCGCTCGCCGGGCAGGTCCGGCACGCCGCCGGAGGGATCGATGGCCAGCTGCAGCGGCGGCCGCAGCGTGCCGCGACCGGCCTCGATCTCCTTGACGCGGATCACGTAGGTGTCGGGCGCGAGCTGGAGGTTGTCCTGGATGCGCACGCTCGGCAGCACGAAGCCCACCTCCAGGGCGATGGAGCGGCGCAGCCCGCGTATCTGCTCGGTCAGCCGCGCCGCGTCGCCGGCGGCGAGCGAGAGCAGGCCGTAGCCCAGCTCCAGCCGCAGCAGGTCGATGCGCATGGCGTCGTGGATCGGCGCCTCGGTGGGGGCGGCGGGCAGGGTGGCCGGCTCCTCCCTCGCCGCCGCCTCCGCCTTGCGCCGGGCCCAGGCGGCCGTGCCGGCGGCGCCGGCGAGGAACAGGAAGGGAAGCAGCGGCATGCCGGGCAGCAGACCCATCAGCACCGCGGCCCCCGAGACAAGCGCCAGCGGCTTCGGCCCCGAGGCGAGCTGGCCGATCAGCGCCTTGTCCGCCGAGCCCTCGGCGCCGCCCTTGGTCACCACGATGCCGGCGGCGACCGAGACCAGCAGCGCCGGGATCTGCGAGACCAGCCCGTCGCCCACGGTGAGCATGGAGAAGGTGGTGGCGGCCTCGGAGAGCGGCAGGCCGTTGCGCACCACGCCGATGGCGAGCCCGCCGACGAGGTTGATCGCCGTGATGATGAGGCCGGCGATGGCGTCGCCGCGCACGAATTTCGCGGCGCCGTCCATGGCGCCGTGGAAGGCGCTCTCCTCCTCCAGCTCGCGCCGCCGCCGCCGCGCCGTCGCCTCGTCGATCAGCCCGGCGGAAAGGTCGGCGTCGATCGCCATCTGCTTGCCGGGCATGGCATCGAGGCTGAAGCGCGCCGCCACCTCGGCGATGCGGCCGGAGCCCTTGGTCACCACCATGAAATTCACGACCAGCAGGATCGCGAACACGATCAGCCCGACCGCGACGTCGCCGCCCATCAGGAAGCCGCCGAAGGCCGCGACCACGTGCCCAGCCGCGTTCGGCCCCTCGTGCCCGTGCGTCAGGATGATGCGCGTGGTGGCGACGTTGAGCGAGAGGCGCAGCAGCGTGGTCAGCAGCAGCACGGTGGGGAAGGAGGTGAAGTCGAGCGGCCGCTGCAGGAACAGCGCCGTCATCAGCACCAGCACCGAGGCGGTGATGGACACGGCGAGGCCGAGATCCAGCAGCGCCACGGGCAGCGGCACCACCAGCACCACCAGCAGCGCGGCGACGCCGAGCGCGAAGGCGACGTCGGGCGCCGGCCGCGCCGACTTCACCCAGCCGGGAAGGGCGGTGGCGGCCATGGCTCAGCCCCCGGCCGGATGGGCGCCGGGCGGCAGGCCGCCCGGAGGGGCCACGCCTGGGGCCACGCCGGGGACAACGCCTGGGAACATGCCCGGGCCCCCGCCGGGCATCGCCGCGGCGCCGGCCGGCAGCGGGCCGGGCGGGACCTGCCCCGGCACCGCCGGCACGGCGACGCCGAGCGCGCGGTACTCGTGCAGCTTGTTGCGCAGCGTGCGGATGGAGATGCCGAGGATCTCGGCGGCGCGCGTGCGGTTGCCGAGGCAGTGCGTCAGCGTCTCCAGGATCAGGTCGCGCTCCACCTCCTCGACGCGCCGCCCGACCAGCGCGGCGACGCCGCCGGCGGCGGGCACCGGGAGGGGGCCGGCGGGGACGTGGTCGCCCGGCTGGGCCGCCGGTGCGGGTGCCGCCGTTGGGGACAGCTCGACCGCCTCCGCCCCGATCACGTCGCCCGAGGCGAGCAGCACGGCGCGGTGCAGCGCGTTCTCCAGCTCGCGCACATTGCCCGGCCAGGGATGCGCGAGCAGCGCCGCGGCGGCCGGCGCCGAGAGCGGCCGGCGCGGCAGCCCGTTGGCATCGGCGAAGCGGGCGGCGAAATGCTCGGCCAGCGGCAGGATGTCGCCGCGCCGCTCGCGCAGCGGCGGGATGCGCAGCGGCACCACGTTGAGGCGGAAGTAGAGGTCCTCGCGGAAGCGCCCGGCGCGCGCCTCGGCGGCGAGGTCGCGGTTGGTGGCGGCCAGGATGCGCACGTCGACGCGCACCGGCGCGTTGCCGCCCAGCCGGTCGATCTCGCGCTCCTGGATGGCGCGCAGCAGCTTGGCCTGCAGCCGCAGGTCCATCTCGCCGATCTCGTCGAGCAGCAGCGTGCCGCCCTGCGCCTGCTCGAAGCGGCCCTTGCGCTGCGCCACGGCGCCGGAGAAGGCGCCCTTCTCGTGGCCGAACAGCTCGCTCTCCAGCAGCGATTCCGGCAGGGCGGCGCAGTTCAGCGCCACGAACGGGCCGCGGGCGCGGCGCGAATGCCGGTGCAGGTGGTGCGCCAGAACCTCCTTGCCGGTGCCGCTCTCGCCGGTGATCAGCACGCTCGCCTCCGAGCGCGCGATCTGCGTAGCGCGGTCGAGCAGCCCGACCATGGCGGGGTCGCGGCAGATCGGCCCCTCCGGCTCGCCCGAGGCCGCCTCCAGCATCGCCGCGATCAGCGCGGCGTCCGGCGGCAGCGGCAGGAATTCCTTGGCGCCCGCCTGGATCGCGCGCACCGCGGCGGCGGCGTCGGCGTTGCGGCCACAGGCGATGACGGGGCAGTTGATGCGCTCCTGCGCCATGGCCTGCACCAGCCAGGCGACGTCGTGGCGCAGGTCGCACAGCACCAGCTCGGCACCGGCATGGCGCAGCCGGTCGAGCCCGGCCGCCGCACCCTCCGCCTGCGCGAGCTGCGCGCCGCGCGCGGCGGCGATGCGCGCCGCCTGGCCCAGCTCGCCTTCCAGCGATCCGATGATCAGCACGCGCATGTCACGCGCTCCGGTCCGCCTTCACGATCTCGGTCATGGTCACGCCGAGCCGGTTGTCGTCCACCATCACCACCTCGCCGCGCGCGACGAGGCGGTTGTTGACGTAGATGTCCACCGCCTCGCCCAGCTTGCGGTCCAGCTCCACCACCGCGCCGCGGCCGAGCTTGAGGAGCTGGCTGACCTGCATGGTGGTGCGCCCGAGCACGGCGCTGACCTGCACCGGGATGTCGTAGACGGCGCCGAGATCGCTGGCGGGCTGGCCGGTCGGAGGGCCGCCCGGCGGGCTACCCGACGGGCCGCCCGAAGGACCGATCGTCGTCGCCAGCGTGCCGACGCCGCGTGGCTCGGCCGCCTCGGCGCCGCCGAGCGCCTCGAAGCCCTGGGTTGCGGACATGCTCAGCCCTCCTGGTCTCGTGTGGTTTCGCCGGGCGGTGCGAGCCCGGCATCGCGCAGCGCCCCGCGCATCGCCGCGAGGCGTGCCGCCAGCCGTCCCTCGGCCATGCCGTGCCGCCAGGCCACGCGGACATCGCCCGGCGGCAGCGCGGCGTCGGCCAGCACCTCGATCCGCGGATCCTGCAGGCGCGCCGCGACCGTCGCCTCGAGCCCGGCCGCGACGTGCACGCGCAGGCCGGGCTCGGACGCCAGGCCGGGCAGCAGCGATTCCACGAGGCGCGCCGAGAGGGCGCCGGCATCGCGCGCGGCGGCGCCGGGGAGGGCGGCCTCCAGCGCGGCGAGCAGCAGGCCGGCCAGCGCCTCGGCCTGCCGCGACGCCGCCTCGCGCCCGGCCTCCGCCGCGCCGTCGAGCGCCGCGGCGATGTGGCGGAGCGCCTCGGCGGCGCGGGCGGCGGCGTCCGCGGCGGCCTCGGCCAGGGCGGCGGCGCGCCCCGAAGCCTCGCCTTCCCGGCGGGCGGCCAGCACGGCCGCCTCCTGCTCGGCGATGCGCAGCGCCGATTCCCGGGCCGCCTCCTCGGCGGCCAGTGCGGCGGCCAGCGCCGCCGGGGCGGGCCCGGGCGCGGCGGCGGGCGGCGCCTCGGGCGGCGCGTCCAGGTCGGGCAGCAGGATCGCCAGGGCGCCGCGATGCCGCGGCGGCGCCAGTGGCCGGAAGTCGGCGAGGTGGGCGGCGGGCAACTCAGTACACCATCTCGTCGGCGGCCTCGCGGGCGTCGCGCAGCCGCACCTGGCCGCTCTGCGCCAGCTCCTTGGCGGTCGAGACGATCGCCGCCTGCGCCTCGTCCACCTCGCGCAGCCGGACCGGCCCGAGCGACGCGATGTCGTCCTTCAGCATCTTCCCCGCGCGCTCCGACATGTTGCGCAGGAACATGTCGCGGATCCCGTCCGAGGCGCCCTTCAGCGCCAGCGGCAGCTTGTCGCGCTCGACGCTGCGCAGCAGCGTCTGCACCCCCGGCCCATCGAGGCGGGCGAGGTCGTCGAAGGTGAACATCAGGGCGCGTATCTTCTCGGCGGCTTCGCGGTTGCGCTCCTCGAGCGCCGAGAGGATGCGCGACTCCGACTGGCGGTCGAGGCTGTTGAAGATCTCGGCCATCATCTCGTGCGCGTCGCGGCGCGAGGCGCGGGCGAGGTTGCTCATGAACTCGGCCTTCAGGGTGCGCTCGACACCCTCCAGCGCCTCCTTCTGCACGGTCTCCATGCGCAGCATGCGCATGACGACCTCCATGGCGAAGCCCTCGGGCAGCAGCGCCAGCACCTTGGCGGCGTGCTCGGCCCTGATCTTGCTCAGCACCACGGCGACGGTCTGCGGGTACTCGTTCTTGAGGTAGTTGGCGAGCACCGTCTCGTTCACGTTGCCCAGCTTGTCCCACATGGTGCGGCCGGCGGGGCCGCGTATCTCCTCCATGATCTGCGCGACCCGCTCCGGCGGCAACGACTTCAGCAGCATCCGCTCGGTGCTCTCGAAGCTGCCGGTCAGGCCGCCGGCGCGGCCCATGGAGGCCGCGAATTCCTGGCACAGCGCCTCGACCTGCGCCGCCGTCACGGTGCCGAGGTTCGACATGGCGACGGAGATGTCGCGTATCTCGTCCTCGTGCATCCGCGCGAACAGCCTGGAGGCGTTGTCCTCGCCCATCGCCAGCATCAGGGTCGCCGCCTTCTGCGGCCCGGTCAGGCGCGTCGTCGTGCCCGTCATCATCATGCCAATCCCCTAAGCCAACCCTCGCAGCCCCTCACGAAGCCCCTTCCGGCGACAGCCAGCGGCGGAGCACGCTCAGCGCCTCCTCCGGATGGCTCTCCACCATTTCCACGATGCGGTTGATCGAGGAGGCCCGCATCTGGCCTTCCACCATGGCGAGGCTCACCATGCTCTCGTCCTCGCCCCCGGAGGCGCCGGGCAGCGCCGGCGTGCCCGACTGGCCGCCATCGGGCGAGGGCAGGGCGCCGGCCGCCGCCGACTCGGTCAGCGCGACGGGCGGGGCGAGGCTCGCGGCGAGGCGGCCGGCGATCGGCCGGCCCACCAGCAGGATCGCGGCCAGCGCCACCAGCGCCAGCAGCCCGGTCTCGGCCAGCCGCGCCACCGTCGCCGGGCCGAGGGGCAGGCCGAACGGGCCGCCCGCCGGCGCCGCCGCCTCGTCCTCGGGGGCGGCGAAGCGCATGCTCACCACCTGCACCTGGTCGCCGCGGCGCTCGTCGTAGCCCACCGCGCCGCGCACCAGCGCGGTCAGCCGCTGCAGCTCCTCCGGCGTGCGCTCCCGCCAGCGCGCGGCGCCCCCCTCGCCGGGCTCGCTGACGCCGTCCACCAGAACGGCGACCGAGATGCGCCGCACCACCGGCAGCTCGCGCGTCACGCTGCGCGTGGTGCGGCCGATCTCGTAGTTCGTGGTCTCCTCCTGCCGGTTCTCCTGCGTGCCGCCGTTGCCGTTCGCGGCCTCGGCGTTAGGCAGGTTGTTGCCGACGGAGACGTTGGCCGGCTCGCTGTTGCGGTTGTTCTCGCTGTTGGACTGCTGCGAGCGCGGCACCTGGTTCTCGGGGTCGAAGCGTTCCTCGGTGGTCTGGACGCGGTCGAAGTCCATCTCCACCGCCGCCTCGGCGCGCACCCGGCCGGGGCCGAGCACGCGCTCCAGCATCTCCTCCACGGCGCGGGCGATGCGCAGGCCGTTGGCGCGGCGCATCTCCTCCTGGCTCTGCGCCGCGACCGGGCCGTTCAGCGCCTCGCCGCCGCGCGCCAGCAGCTCGCCCCGCGAATCCACCACCGAGACGTGCTGCGGCCGCAGCCCCGGCACCGCCGTCGCGACGAGGTGCAGCACCGCCTGCACCCCCTCGCGGTCGAGGCGCTGCGCGCCCTGCATGGTCAGCACCACCGAGGCCTGCGCCTCGCCGCGCTCGCGCGAGAAGGCCTCGCGGCGCGGCAGCACGAGATGGACGCGCGCCGCGCGCACGCCGGAGAGGCTGCGGATCGTGCGCGCCAGCTCGCCTTCCATGGCGCGGACCCGGTTGAGGTCCTGCTGGAAGGGCGTCGTGGTCAGGCTCTCGCCGCGGTCGAACAGCTCGTAGCCGACGCCGCCGCCCGCGGGCAGCCCGTCCCGCGCCAGCAGCAGGCGCAGGCGCGGCACCTGGTCCTCCGGGGCGAGGATCTGGGTGCCGTTGGCCGTCAGCCGGTAGGGCACCCGCTGGCGGTCGAGCGCCGCCACCACCTGCGCGGCGTCGCGCGCCTCGAGCTCGGCGTAGAGCACGCCCATCGGCGCGTCGCCCGCGCGCAGGGCGAGCCATGCGAAGAGGCCCAGCATGGCCGCGCCGACACCGCCGAGTGCCGCGAGGCGCAGCGTGCCGAGCGATCTGATCTGGGCGATCAGGCCGCCCATGGCCGGCCCGGAAGGTTGTGCGCCAGGCGCATCCGTCCATCTCTCCAACCCGCGTCCTGCGGGTGAGGGGACTCTGTTCCGCTTCTCCTTTCGGCCCTGTTAATCGCGAGGCGTTGCCCGCGGCATCCCCCGCCGGACGCTCCGGCGGCACGGGGAGGGCATGGCCCGGAGGGACGGCGCCGGGCGGATCAGCCGCCGCCGGCCAGGCCGCGCACCTTGTCGAAGCCGACGGTGAGGCCGCCGAGCACGAGCTGCGCGGTGCCGTTCACCCGCTCGGCGGCGGTGGCGTTGGCGACCACGGTGTGGCTCAGCGCCGTGGTGCTGCCGGTGCCGGTCAGGCCGGTCACCTTGATGCCGTAGGCGCCGTCCGCGTGCCGGGTGCCGCTGCTGTCGCGCCCGTCCCAGCTCCAGGTGGTCGAAGCCGAGCCGAGCGCCACGGTGGCCGTGCGCAGCACCTCGCCGGAGGCGCCCAGCACCTGCACCTGCGCCTGCGTCGCCGTGCCGGCCGCCGGCAGCCGCACCTGGCCGACTCCGTCCTGCAGCGAGAGCTGGTCCGACTCGACCTCCACCGCCTTGCCGACCAGGCCGGAGGCCGAGGTGACCTGCGCCACCTGCTGCAACGCCACGAGCTGCTGCAGGTTGGTGTTGGTGGCGATCTGCTGCTCCACCGAGGTGAGCTGCACGAGCTGCTGCGTGAACTGGTTGGAATCGACCGGCGCGGTCGGGTCCTGGTTCTGGAGCTGCGTCGTCAGCATCGTCAGGAAGGTGTTCATGTTCGTGCTGAGCGAGGCCAGCGCGCTGGAGCTGGCGGTGCCGGCGGTCGTGGTCGCGCTGGTGGCCGAGGTGACGGTCATCGGAAGGGACTCCCTGTTCAGATCGAGAGGTCGAGGACGGTGAGCGCCGCCTCCGGCGCGGCGGCCGGGCGGGCGGCGGGGAAGGCGGCGCGGGGCGGGCCGCCGCGCGGGGCGCGCGCGCCCTGGCCCTGGCCGCCCCCGGCGGAGTCGCCGCCGGAATTGCCGCCGGGGTCGCCGCCCGCTCCCGACCGGACGCCATCCTGGTTTTCCCAGCCGACGCGCCCCTGGCCCTGATCCGGGGGCGGGCCGTCCCACCCCTGGCCACCCCCCCCTTGGCCACCCCCCCCTTGGCCACCCAGCGAGAAGCTCAGGCTGCGCTCGCCGGCGCCGCCGAGCCCGGCCTGCTGCAGGGTCCGGTCGAGTTCCGGGGCATCGCGCTGCAGCAGGGCGAGGGTTTCCGGCCGCTCGGCCGAGACGTGCACGGCAACGCTGCTGCCGTCGGCGGCGCGGTGGATGCTGATCTCGACCCGGCCCAGCTCGGCGGGCGCGAGCGACAGGGTCAGCCGCGGCGAGCTGCCCGGCCCGAGGGCGAGGGCCACCGCCATCGGCGCCACCTGCTGGGCGATCGGCGGGGGCGGGGTGGCGCGCGTCGCCGTCGCGGCCGCATCGACCGGGCGTGGCGTGGCGGCTTCCGGCGCCACGACGCCGGCCGGCACCGGCAGCGCGGGGGCCGCGTCCGCCGTCGTGGCGGGCCGGTCGGCCTGCTCCTGCGCGACGAGGGCGGCGCCGAGCGGCGAGGCGGCCGGCCGGGCCGGGCCGGCGTGCCAGGGAGTGCCGGCGACCGCGCCGCCCCCGGTCGTCGCCTGGCGTCCGGCGTCGGGCGACGCAGGCGTCGCGGGGGCGGCGATCCCGGTCGGGCCTGCCGCGTCGGTCGCGGCCGGCGCGCCCCGGTCGCTCGCCGCCGGATCGACCGCCGCCGTGACGGAGGGCCGGGCCCGCATCGGCACGATGCGCCACGTTGCCGCGCCGTCGCCCGGGGCGGTGCCCTCCGGCCGTGCCATCGCCGTGCCGACGCCCGGCAGCCCGGCGATGGCGGCCGATGGAAGGGTCGCTGGACGATCCCCGCTGCCGTCCGGCATGGATGCCGTCGCCGGCGCCGAACCGTCCCGGGCATCCGGGCGATGCCGGATGTCGGCCCTCCCGTTCGGGATCGTGCCGGCCAGCGGCGGCACGCCGGCCGGGATCGCCACGCCGGCAGCCATGCCCGCCACCGGCACGGCGCCGTCTGCGACACCGGGAACGGGTGGTGCGGCGGGCGCGTCCAGGGGCAACGGCCCGGGCGCGTCTTCCGGCGCGATGGTGGCGCCGGTCTGCCGTGGCAGGTCACGAACCGCACCGGCCGCCGCCCGTGGCGCCGCCGGGACATCCGCGACGCCGGCGACCGCCCGTCGCGGCGCGGCCATGGATGACGGGACCGTCCTTCCGGCGGCGGTGGCTGGCGGGGCGGTCTCGGATGGGGTGCCGGGCTCCGGCGCGATGGCCGGGCCGTCGACCGTCGTCGCCGACATGGTGCGCGCGGCGGTGCCCGTGCCGGCCGCCTCGCCCGTCGCGCCCGCCGCGTCGGCTGCCGCCGGCCCCGGGATCGTGCCCCGGGCGGGAAGCGCCGTCGGCACCGTGGACGGCGTGCCGATACCGGTGGCGGCAGCGGGAGGTCGTGCCTCCCCGGACCCGCGCGCAGGTTCCGGGATCGCAGCCGGTGGCCATGCGCCGCCCGGCGCGACGGGGCGGGGCGACGGTGGCCGGGCGGCGTCCGCGAGCGGCCTGCCGCCGGGGATGACCGGAACCGGCGCCGATGCCGGCGCCGCGGCCGGTTCCGACGGGGCCGACGCCGCCCCACACTCGGCCTTCGCGCCGTCCGGCCGCGTCGCGGGCGCGAGGCCGGGGCCAGCCTTCGCATCGTTGGGCACCAGCCCGCGCACCGGTTGCGGCCGGCCGGTGGGCCAGCCGGTGCTTGCGCCCTCGAATGCTTCCGGTACCGATCGCTCCTCGGCCCGCGTCGCCGCGCGCGCCATGTGCCGTCCGCTGCCGGTCGTCGCGGGCGCCGTCGGCGCGGCCGCCATGTCTTCTTCCGCCGCCGGAAGCGGTCGCGCCGCGTCGGAAGGCACGGCGGCCGCGTTGCCCGCGGCGGGTCTGCGCCAGGGTGTCGCCGGCGCGGTGGCGGCCGATGGCGCGGCGTCGGCGATGGGCGCCGCGATGACGGCCATGGCGGCCAACTCGGGCGGCGTCGCCGGCGCGATCGCGGCGCTGCCGGCGGGCGCGGCCGCGTCGGCCGAGGTCGCGGCGCCGTCCGGCCAGCGCCGCGTCGCGCCCTGTGCCCGCGCCCCGCCGTGGCGGGATGCCGACGGCGCATCGGGCATGGCCGCGATCTCCGCCGCCGTCCCGCCGCCCGGCGACGCGGCCGCCTCCCGCCCGGCCTCGTGCCGCGGCGGCGTTGCCGATGTCTCCGGCTTCGCGTCGGGATCGCGACGCGGCGTGGTGCTGTCCGGCATCCCGGTGCCGGCAGGCGGCACGCGCCGGTCGCCGCGCGGGCCCGCGGCATCCTCCGCCACGGCCGCGCCCGGCCCGGTCGCTCCCTGTCGGATCACGCCCAGTCCGGCCGCGCCCAGTCCGGCCGCGCCAGGAGCGGATGGCGGCCCGCCGGCCGGCGTGGCGGCCTCGGGCGCCTGGGTGCCGGCCATCAGCACGGCGAAGGCGTTGCCGGGCGACGCGGCGGCGACGCCGGGCGGCGCGGCGACCCGGGTCGCGGACGGCAGCGTCGGGGCGGCGCCGGCGGAGCACTCCATGAGGCGGATTTCCATTCGGTCTCGTGCGCCAAGGCCCAGGGCAAGCGCCGGGCCACGCCACGCCGGCGCGCGGCAGGCAGCAACGCGGCCGTCGCAGGCAGTTTCGGCCGCGGCACCGGCAGAAGCTGCCGCGGCCGGACGGAAATCCCCGGCCGCAGTCCTGGCATGGCGGTTGCGGAAGGGGCGGCACTTCCTTCGCCACCCACCCCAGAGAGGACCGCATGTCCCTGTTCGGCGCCATGACCACCGCGATCAGCGGCCTTACCGCCCAGAGCAAGGCGCTGGGCAACGTCTCCGAGAACGTCGCGAACAGCCAGACCGTCGGCTACAAGCGCACGGATACCAGCTTCAGCAGCTACCTGACGGTGTCGAACCAGCGCGACAACCTGTCCGGCTCCGTGGTGGCGCGGCCCGACTACGTCAACACCGTCCAGGGCACGGTGACGCAGACCGACAACACCCTGGCCGCCGCGATCGCCGGGCAGGGCTTCTTCGCCGTCTCGCGCGCCGTCGACACCAGCAACGGCCAGACCACCTTCGACTCGCGCGACATGTACACGCGCGCCGGCGACTTCAGCCAGAATTCCGACGGCTACCTGGTGAACAGCGCCGGCTACTACCTGCAGGGCTGGAGCGTGAACGGCGACGGCACCATCGACCGCACCAACCTGTCGCCGATCCGCATCGAGGAGGGCGTGTACAACCCGGTCGCCTCGTCCACCATCACCCTGGCCGCCAACCTGCCGACCAGCCCGACCGACAGCACCGCCACCGCCACCTCGCCCCTGACCGGCCAGGCGCAGATCTACGACAGCCTCGGCAACAGCCACAACGTGACCATGAGCTGGGTGAAGGATACGTCGGCCGCCAACACCTGGCACCTCTCCCTCACGTCGAGCGACGTCACCGGCGCCTCGGCCGCCTCGCCCGCCACGCTCGGCACCTACGACGTGACGTTCGGCACCGACGGCACGCTGTCCTCGCTCACCCTGACCGGCTCGACCGCGGGCAGCGGCGTGACCACCACCCAGACCGCGGGCAGCCCCGCCACGCTGAGCTTCGCGGCGGACTACTCGGGCGCGGGCACGCAGTCGCTGACCCTCGACCTCGGCCGCTTCGCCCAGAGCTCCGGCCTGACCCAGACCACGGGCACCGAGTACAACGTGCGCAGCGTCTCGGCCGACGGCTCGGCGCCCGGCGCCTTCTCCTCGGTCTCGATGCGCGACAACGGCGACATCGCGATCAACTACGACAACGGCCAGTCCCGCATCATCGGCCGCGTGCCGATCGTGACCTTCGCCGACCCGGACAAGCTGCAGCGCCTCGACGGCCAGGCCTTCCTGCGCTCGGTGGAAAGCGGCGATGCGCGCGTGACCGACAACTCGGTGAACGGTGCCGGCAAGCTGGTGGTGGGCTCCGTGGAAGGCTCCAACGTCGACATGGCCAGCGAATTCTCGAAGCTGATCGTCGCCCAGCGCGCCTACACGGCCAACACCAAGCTGGTGACCGCGACCGACGAGATGCTGCAGGACACCATCAACATGCGCCGCTGACGCGGCCCGCCGACGCCCCGGACGGCCGGGGCGGGCGGCAGCGGCGGGCGACGCGCGGCGCCGGAGGCACGCGCTGCCGGCGGGCCGGAACCGGCCCGGCAGGCTGGCCGCATCGCACGGGGGCGCCGGGCGGCGGGGCCGGGCCGCCACGACCGGCGGCAAGTCGGAATTAACCTTCGGCGCCGCAGGATGGTCCCGCCATGAGCCTGAACGCAGCCCTCTCGATCGCCCAGAGCGGCCTGTCCTACGTGCAGCGCGCGCTCGTCCAGACCTCGAACAACGTCGCCAACGCGGACGTGGCGGGGTATTCGCGCAAGCAGGTCGCCGCGCAGACCATGGTCGCGGGCTCCCTGGGCTCCGGCGTGCGCACCGGGGTCGCCACGCGCGACGTGGACGATGCCCTCAAGACCCAGCTCGACGCGCAGTCGGCCGGCGTCGCCGCCGCCACGGTGCGCGAGCGGCTCCTGACCGGCGTGGAGGCCGCGCACGGCACCACCGGCGGCGGCAACTCGCTCGGCAGCCTGGTCTCCGCCCTGCGCAATTCCTTCTCCGCCCTCGCCGCCAGCCCTTCGGACCAGACGCTCCAGAGCGGGGTGGTGCAGGCGGCGCAGGATTTCGTCGATCGCGTGCACACGGTCTCGGACGCGCTCGACTCCGCCCGCCAGCAGGCGCAGGACGGCATCGTCACCGAGGTGGAGGCGATCAACCGCGGGCTGAACGGCATCGCGAAGCTGACGCGGCAGATCCAGACCGCGCAGTCCGGCGGCGCCTCCACCGCCGAGCTGGAGGACCAGCGCGACCAGGCGATCTCCGCCCTCTCCGAGGCGATCGAGGTGAAGGCGGTGCGTGCCGAGGATGGCGGCATCACCCTGATCGGGCGCAACGGCCTCGTCCTGCCCCTGCAGGAGACGGGCGACGCCCTCGCGACCGGTTCCGCCAGCGCCGCTTCCGGCACCTATCACGGCAGCGGCGGCACGCTGCCCGGCGTCACCCTGGGCGGCGTGGACATCACCGGCAACCTGCGCGGCGGCAGGCTGGCCGAGTACGTCTCGCTGCGCGACACGGTGCTGCCGCAGTACCAGTCGGAACTCGATCTCGTCGCCGCCAACACCGCCTATCGCTTCGGCCAGCAGGGGCTGAACCTGTTCGGCGCCTCGGACGGCGCCGGCGGCGTGACGGTGCCCGACGTCACCCAGCCCTATCCGGCGGGCGGGCAGGGCGGCTTTGCCGCCACGATCGCGGTCAATCCGGCGGTGCGGGAGAAGCCTTCCCTGGTGCGCGACGGCACGCAGGCGACGAGCGGCGTGGCGGCGGGCTTCACGCCCAATCCGGACGGTGGGCCGGCCGGCTTCACCGCCCTGATCGACCGGGTGCTCGACAGCACCTTCGGCACGACCATGGCGGCGGGCGTCACCTGGCCGCCGATCGCCACCGCGGGCCTCGGCGGCGACGGCAGCCTGCACTCCGGCTTCACCGCCTCCGGCACGCTGGAGGGCTACGCGGCGCAGCTCACCACGACGCAGACCGCGAGCCGCGCCGACGCCTCCGCGGCGAAGGAGAGCGCCACGACGCAGCGCGACGACCTGCAGGGCCGGGTGAGCACGCGCTCCGGCGTCGATTCGGACGAGGAGATGGCGACCATGGTGCAGCTCCAGAACGCCTATGCGGCGAATGCCCGCGTGATGACCACGGTGCAGTCCATGTGGGACGCGCTGCTCGCGGCGGTGCGTTGAGCCATGGCCATCACCGGACTGGCGCTGGCGCTCTACACCGCCTCGAAGCCGTTGCAGTCGCGCCTGCAGACCCTGACCGCGCAGAGTTCGAGCGGCCTGATCGGCGAGCGCTTCGGCGACATCGCCGTCGGCGCCCGCCGCTCCCTCGACCTCAGCGCCGAGATCGCCCGGCGTGACACCTACGCCACGAACCTGGCCCGTGCCGGCGCCGTCGCCACCACGACGCAGACGGCGCTCGGCCGGCTGGCCACCATCGCGAAGGATTTCCTGAGCCAGTCGACCAGCCTGCTGCCCGGCGACGCGACCGCGGTCGAGGCAGTGGCCGAGCAGGCGAGGCAGGCGCTGAAGGAGGTCGGCGCGCTGCTCAACACGCGCAGCGGCGAGACCTACGTGTTCGGCGGCTCGGACACCGCGAATCCACCCGTGCCCGACGCGGCGGACATCGATTCGAGCGGCCTCGTCACGCAGATCAGGGCGGCGGTCGCGGGCCTCGGCGGCGGCAACGCGGCGTCGGTGCTGGCCACGGCCAAGGCGGCGGCGCAGAGCGACGCGGCGGGCACCACGGTGTTCTCCGCCTTCCTCTCGGACCCTGCGGCGGGCGGCAGCGAGTCGCCGCGCAGCGTGCCGACCGGTGACGGGCAGTCGGTGCCCTACGGCCTGTTCGCGAACCGCAACACCGCCGTCGTGTCCGACGGCGAGACCACCGGTTCCTGGTCGCGCGATCTCCTGCGCGGCCTCGCCACCCTGTCCGGCCTGACCGCCGACAAGATCGGCGAGAGCAGCGACTTCAGCACCCTGGTCGGCTCGGTGACCGACACCTTCCGCAGCGCCGTCGGCGCGCTCGGCGTGGAGGCCGGCGTGCTGGGCGACACCCAGGCCCGGATGAAGACGCTGACGACCGACCATGCCGCGGTGACGATCACGCTCAAGAGCCAGCTCTCCGACCTGACCGAGGTGGACATGGCCGAGACGCTGACCAGGCTGCAGAACACGCAGACCCAGCTCCAGAGCAGCTACCAGGTCATCGCCAAGGTGTCGGGCCTGACCCTCGCCTCCTTCCTGTAGCGGGGCGCGCGGTGTCGGGCCGCCTTTCAGCCCCCGTTAAAGCCTGCCCCGGCATCATGCCCGTCCGTCGCAAGCGCGTCCCCGCGGCGGACGGAAACAGTCGGCGCCACAAACGGCCGCCGCGGAACCAGGAAGATCCGCCATGTCCACCCTCGTCCTCGAATTGCGCCAGGGCGACCTGATGATCATCAACGGCGCCCCGATCCGCTTCCGCAACCGGGTGCGGATCGAGCTGGCCGCCAAGGCCCGCTTCCTCTTCGGCAAGCAGATCATGCCGCCCGAGGATGCCTCCACCCCCGCCCGGCGCATCTACTTCGCCCTCCAGACCGCCTATATCGGCGAGGAGGACGAGCGCGAGCAGGGCCTCGCCCAGGCGCGCGCGCTGATCGGCGAGTTCGCCGCCGCGACCACCTCCGCCCTGGTGCAGGAAGCGCTGGACCGGGCGCTCGCCATGGCCGAATCGGACGACTGCTACGGCGCCCTGAAGCTGATCCGCCGCGTCGTGGCGCACGAGGCGGCGGTGCTCGACCTTCCGTTGCCGGAGCGGCCGGTAGGGCGGCATGCCGTGACGGCAGCCCCCGCATGAGCGCGATCCTGAGCGCCTCCATGGTGACCGCGCTGTTCGGGAGCAGCAGCAGCGGCACGGGCAGCGCCGCGAGCAACCCGGCCACGGCGGTCGCCGCCCTGCGCCGCGCCACGGCCGACGGCGCCGAGACCAAGGGCATGGCGCGGCAGGGCAAGGATCCGGCCACGATCCGCCAGATCGCGCAGTTCCGCACCGCCGTCGCGAGCGCCAAGAGCCTCGACGCGGCGCTGAAGGACCCGCGGGTGCTGGCCGTGCTGCTGCCCTCGCTCGGCCTCGCCGACCAGGTGAAGTACCCGGCGCTGGCGGCGAAGGTGCTGGCCTCGGATCCATCCGACGAGAACAGCACCGTCTCGAAGCTCGCGAACTCGACCTGGACCGAGGCCACCAAGACGCTCGGCCTCGCCGGCAGCGGCCTGGCCGGTCTGCAGAAATCGTCCACGCTGACGACGATCGAGGAGAATTTCGTCCGCTACCAGTACCGGCAGAGCCTGGACAAGGAGAGCCCGGGCATCTCGGATGCGCTCTACTTCTCCGAGAACGCGGCCGACAACACCAACGTCTACAACGTGCTCGGCAACGCGGTGCTGCGGCGGGTGGTGACCGGCGCGCTGGGCCTGCCGGACCAGATCGCCGTGCAGCCGATCGAGACGCAGGCGACGGCCGTCACCTCGCGCCTGAACCTCGCCACCTTCTCGGACAGCGCCGCGGTGAAGCGGCTCGCCGAGCGCTACGTCATGCACGCGGCGCAGAACCAGTCGGGCACGGACAGCGGCACCAACCTGCTCGCCCAGTTCGGCTGGTCGGCGTGAGCCTTCCCGACGGGCCGTGCCGCCGCCGGCCGCCTTCAGCTCTCCAGCTCGATGTCCCAGTACAGGTAGTCGCGCCAGCTCTCGTGCAGGTAGTTGGGCGGGAAGCTGCGGCCGTTCTCCTGCAGCTCCCAGCTCGTCGGCTGGCGCGGCGTCTGGCGCGGCATCATCTGGCACTCGCGCGGCAGCTTCGAACCCTTGCGCAGGTTGCAGGGGCCGCAGGCGGTGACGACGTTCTCCCAGGTGGTGCGGCCGCCGCGGCTGCGCGGAATCACGTGGTCGAAGGTCAGCTCCGGCGCCGGGAAGCCCCTGCCGCAGTACTGGCAGTCGAAGCTGTCGCGCAGGAAGACGTTGAACCGGGTGAAGGCCGGCCGCCGCGCCGCCGGGATGTACTCCTTGAGCGCGATCACGCTCGGCAGGCGCAGCGTCAGGGTCGGCGAATGGACGGCGGCATCGTACTCGGACAGCACCGAGACGCGGTCGAGGAATACGGCCTTCACCGCGTCCTGCCAGCTCCATACCGAAAGGGGAAAGTAGGAGAGCGGCCGGAAATCGGCGTTCAGCACCAGGGCGGGGAAATGAGCCCCGAAGGATTGACCGCCGTCAGGCAAGCGCCGCTCCCTTCAGCGACGTGCCACACAAATCCTGGGCCTGCTATCAACGAATAGGCCCCAGATGCTGTGGCGCCGCCGCATTGACCGCCGCCTATTTGCCATCGCCGGGCGTTCAGGGCAACCCGGCGTCGCATTATTTGCATGTTACAGGACTGCCCCGGGCAGCCCTGCGTCACCCCAGCACCCGGCGCAGGAAGCGCGCCCCGGCCAGCAGCCCCGCCTCGTCGATGCCGTGGCCGAGGCCCGGCGTGTAGTGGGCCTCCACCGGCAGGCCGATTCGCCGCAGCGCCGCCTCCGCCGCGCGGCTGGCCGCCACCGGCACCACGTCGTCGGCCTCTCCGTGCACCAGCAGCACCGGCGGGGCGGCGCGCGGCGTGGCCGCCACCCCGGCCAGCGCGCCGGAATAGGCCAGCACGCCGGCGGGCGGCACCGGCCGGCGCAGCCCGGCGAACAGCGCCGTCATCGCGCCCTGGCTGAAGCCCATCAGGGCGCAGCGGCCGGGTGCCAGGGCCAGCCGCGCCATCTCCGCGTCCAGGAAGCCATCCAGGAGGTCGGCGGCGCGGCGCAGGCCGGGCACCAGCACCGCCGGGTCGCGGTCGGGGCGGGCGAACCACTCGGCCAGGCTGAACCACTGGCGCCCGGGCCAGCCCGGCGGCGCCTGGTCGTGCGGGAAGGGCGCGTCGGGCGCCACGAAAAGCGCCCCGGGCAGGGCGTCCGCCCAGCGCGACGCGAGGTCGATGAGGTCGCGGCCGTCGGCCCCCACGCCGTGCAGCAGCAGCACCAGCGAATCCGGCACGCCGCCCCCCCTGGGGCCCCGGCGCGGCCCGTCCAGTTGAATGATCGCCATCGCCCGTCTCCCGCGCCATCCGGCGGCATCCCGCCCGGCCCGACCTGTCGCACGATCCGGCCCGCCGGTGCCATGATCCGGTACGCGCCCGCGGCCGGGCGCCGTCGTCCACCCGCCGTGCCGGCGCCGGCCGCGTTCCGGCGGGCGGAGGGTGTTCCGCCGCGCGGCGACGCGACCTACTTTCCGTGCCAGAGGATGCTGCACGCAACCGTCACCCGCTTCGCCCCCAGCCCAACCGGCCTCCTGCATCTCGGCCACGCCCATTCGGCGCTGTCCGGGTGGCGCGCGGCGCGGGAGGCGGGCGGGCGCTTCCTCCTGCGGCTGGAGGACATCGATCCGGGCCGCTGCCGCCCGGAATTCGCCGAGGCGATCCTCGACGACCTGCACTGGCTCGGGCTGGACTGGGATGGGCCGGTGCGGCGGCAATCGGCGCATCTCGGGGAGTACCGCGACGCGCTGGCGGCGCTGGAGCGGCGCGGCCTGCTCTATCCCTGCTTCTGCACCCGCGCCGCGATCGCGCGCGAGGTGGCGGCCTCGGCGCACGCGCCGCACGGGCCGGACGGGCCGCTCTACCCCGGCACCTGCCGCCGGCTCGACCCCGATGCGCGCGCGGCGCGGCTGGCGCGTGGCGAGCCGCACGCGCTGCGCCTCGACATGGCGCGCGCCCTGGCCGCGGTGCCCGGGCCGCTTTCCTTCGACGAGGCAGGCGTCGGACGGCAGGCCTGCGACCCGGCCCGCTTCGGCGACGCGGTGCTGGCGCGCAAGGACGCCCCGGCCAGCTACCATCTCTGCGTGACGCATGACGACGCGCTGCAGGGCGTCACGCTGGTCACCCGCGGCGAGGACCTGCGCCCGGCGACCGACCTGCACCGGCTTCTCCAGGCGTTGCAGGGCTGGCCGGAGCCTGCCTACGCCCATCACCGGCTGCTGGCCGATTCGTCGGGCCGCCGGCTGGCCAAGCGGCACGGCGCGCCCGCCCTGCGCGCGCTGCGCGAGGCGGGCCGCAGCCCGGCCGAGGTGCGGGCCCTGGCGGGATGGCCGGATTGACCTGCCCGCGCGATCCCGGCCGTGCCTCCTGGATGCAACGCCGCCCCCCGCCGCGGTTTCATCGCCTGTCCGGCCCGCCTGCGCCGGCGGAGGCCGGGGCGCACGCCCCGGCAGGGTCCGCCGCCGGATCCGGGCAACGCGCGAAGAAGGAACAAGAGACGATGGCCGTCACCGCCCCGCTGAACGACGACGCGACGATCCGCCGCATCCTGCTGGAAACCCGCCGAATCGCCGTGGTCGGCGCCTCCGACCGGCCGAGCCGGCCGAGCTTCGGCGTCACCGGCTTCCTGGTCGGCCGCGGCTTCGACGTGACGCCGGTGAACCCGACGCTCGACGGGCGCCCCGTGCAGGGCGTGGCCTCGGTCGCGACGCTGGAGGAGGCGGCGCCGCTCGACATGGTGGACGTGTTCCGCCGATCCGCCGAGGCCGGCCAGGTGGTGGACGAGGCGATCCGGCTCGGGGCCCGCACGGTCTGGCTGCAGCTCGGCGTGATCGATCGGGCGGCGGCCGAGCGTGCCCGCGCCGCCGGGGTCGAGGTGGTGATGGACCGCTGCCCGGTGATCGAGTGGCGCCGGCTCGGCCTGCCCCTGGGCGCCTGAACCGGCCCGGCCGGGGGCGGGCGGGCAAGGGGCGTCCGGCTTGCCGATCTCCCAAGGGCGTTCCCTCCCCGCGCTGCCTCCGCAGGACTGCTTCTCCCGTCCGGCCGCCCGGCGAGCGTGCCGCCGTGCTCCCCGTCCGCGTCCCGGGGAGGCCGCTTGAAACCGGCTGCGATCCGGGCCACGTCGCGGTCGGGCGCGCTCGTGCCGGCATCGAGGAATGCCGGCCGCCGGGAAGGGCGGGCCACGGAGAGGATCTACAATGACCGACGAGGAACGCCGGATCATCGCCGGCTTCGTGGAGCGGGTCAGCGGCGCCCAGCCGGCCGCCGCGCCGGCCGGGCCATGGGGTGGCAGCGTGCCGGCCACCCAGCCGCCGCGCCCGCCGCTGCCGCCGATCGACCGCGAGGCCGACGCCTTCATCGCCGATCTGTTCAACCGCTACCCCGAGGCACGCTACCGCCTCACCCAGACCGCCTTCGTGCAGGAGGCGGCGCTGACCGAGGCGCAGAACCGCATCCAGCGGCTGGAGTGGGAGGTGCAGCAGGCTCGCGCCCAGGCGCAGCAGGCCGCCGCCCAGCCGCAGCAGCGTGGCGGCGGCTTCCTGGGCGGCCTGTTCGGCGGCGGTTCCCGACCGGCCGCGCCGCCGCAGCAGGGCTATGGCGGTGGGCAGTACGGCCAGCCCGGCGGCTACGGCGGTCCGCCGCCGCAGCCCATGGCGCCCCCCAACGGCGTGACGCCGGGCATGCTGCAGCAGCAAGGGCGGGGTGGCATGGGCTTCCTGGGCACCGCGCTGACCACCGCGGCCGGCGTCGCCGGCGGCATGGTGGCGGGCAATGCCCTGATGAACCTGTTCAACGGCGGCCATGGCGCCGCCGGCGCCCAGACCGCGGCGGCCGATGCCGGCCTGGGCAATTTCGGTGCCGGCGGCAGCGTGGGCGCGGATTCCAACCTCGCCTCCTCGTCCTGGACGGACCCGGGCGGCGTGGGCAGCGCGACCAACGTCTCCTCGCCCTGGTCCGATCCGGGCGGCGCGGGCGGTGGCTGGAGCCAGCCGGACCCGGCTGCCGTGGGCGGGCAGGAGAAGGCCCCCTGGGGCGGCGACGCCACCCCGGCCTCGTCGGACTGGTCCGGTCAGGGCGGGTACCAGGATGACACCTTCGGCGGCGGCGGCGAACACGATGCCGGCTACGACGGCGGCAGCTGGGACGACGAGCAGGCCTGACCGGGCCCGACCGAGTCGAATTCACCCACCGGCCGGCGCGGCCGGTGGGCCATCAGTCGGGCCATCAGGTTCCCAGGGGGAGGCGGCGCACCCGCCGGCCGGTTGCCCCCCCCCCGGCTGTCTCCCCCGCTGTCCTTCCTCCGGCCCCATCATCCGGGCCGAACGGCTTGCATCCGGGAGCACTCGCATCCGGGAGCAGAAGCCTGTCCTGCGGCGTGCACGGTCCCGGTACGACGGGGCGGGGCATCGCCCGCCGGTATGGGTCGGGCGGCACGCGGCGATCCGCCACGCGGGGACGCCCGGTCTTCACGGGCACCCGGTCTTCACGATCGCCGGATCCCCGGCCCGATGCCACGGCGGCACCGGGCCGGACGGAGTCAGTGCACCAGGACCGGCGCCAGCTCGTGCTGGATGATCGCCGCCACCGCGAGTTCCGCGTTCGGCGCCGCGCCGATCGGCGTGCCATCGGCGGCGTGGATCGCGATCGCCCGGTTGCCGTCCACCACGACGGGGCGGATATAGGCGATCTGCTGCACCCCGAGCCGCGCGAAATCCTGCGGCGAGAGGGACTTGAGGGCGAGGCGCTGCGCGCCTTCGGGGGTTTCCGTCTGCCCCGTCACCCCGTGCGTATCACTGTTCATGACCTTCTCCTCGTTCCGCGGCACGCTGGCCCGCGGATCCCTGTGGCCGCCCTCGCGAGGCACGGCCGGTTCAAGCCCGTGGCGCCCCGCTCGGCCTCCCACGGCTCCCGACCTCAGGAGCCATGGTCCGTCCGACCCTCAACGACCTGGCGGGTCACGCCGTTTCCCTTCGTCACGATGCGGATCGTCCGCACCCGCGTCTCCGGCTGCGGACGCTTCAGGTCCACATGCAGCAGGCCGTTGTCGAGCCAGGCGCCCTCCACCTCGATGCCCTCGGCCAGCACGAAGGCGCGCTGGAACTGCCGGGCGGCGATGCCGCGGTGGAGGAAGATGCGCCCCTCGCTGTCGTCCTTCTGCTTGCCGCGTATCACGAGCTGGTTGTCCTCCTGCGTGATCTGCAGGTCGTCCATCGCGAAGCCGGCGACGGCCAGCGTGATGCGCAGGCCGTTCTCGCTGACCTGCTCGATGTTGTAGGGCGGATACCCGTCGGCGTTCTTGGCCACCCGGTCGAGCATCTGCTCGAGGTGGTCGAAGCCGAGGAACAACGGCGAGCCGAACAGCGGCTGGCGCGACATGGGGGCCTCCTCGTCCGAGCGAAGCGGTCGCCGCGCCGTCCTTGGCCCCGTTGGTGGGAGAGGGAAGCGCGCGGCGGGCGGGACCCGAAGCATCCCGCCGCCTCCCGATGTGGCGCGCCTGCCGCGCCGTTGCAAGGTTGCTGCAAGGTTGCCGCCACATCCGGCCCCCGCAGCCGGTCCGGCACGGCCGGTCGCTCCGGCCGCCGGGCGCGGGAAGGCCGCGCCCCCGGCCGCCGCCGCGCCGGCCGGCACGGCGGTTGCCTAGCGCCGCCCCCACGTCTACATGCCGGGGCGACCCGCCGGCCGTCCCGGCCGCATCATGATCGTCCCTGCCGCCCGATGTCCGACGCCACGCCGATCCCGATCCTGCTCGTCCCCGATCCCCGCCTGCGCGCCAAGGCCCGCGCGGTGGGGGAGGGCGACGCCAATGCCGTGCGCGGGCTGGTGCCGCGCATGCTGGTCGCCATGTACGCCGCCCCGGGCATCGGGCTCGCCGCGCCGCAGGTGGGCGTGGGGCTGCGCCTCGCGGTGATCGACCTCCAGCCGGAGGAGCGGCGCGAGCCGATGGTGCTGGTGAACCCCGAGATCGTCGCCGCCAGCGAGGAGCTGGCGACGCGCGAGGAGGGCTGCCTGTCCCTGCCCGGCCAGTACGCCGACATCGTCCGCCCCGCGCGGGTCAAGGTGCGGTACCGGGACCTGGAGGGCGCGCGGCGCGAGATCGAGGCCGACGGCCTGCTCTCCGCCTGCGTGCAGCACGAGCTGGACCATCTCGACGGCGTGCTGTTCGTCGACCACCTCAGCGCGCTGAAGCGCAACATGATCCTGCGCAAGCTGGCCAAGGAGCTGAAGGCGAAGGCCCGCGAATGAGCCGGGCGGGCGGTCGGCCGTTCCCGGGCAGGCGGGCCCGCCGATGAGGCTCGCCTTCATGGGCAGCCCCGACTTCGCCGTGCCGGCGCTGCGCGCGCTGCACGCGGCGGGGCACGAGATCGCTGCCGTCTACGCCCAGCCGCCCCGGCCCGCCGGGCGGGGCCAGCGCGAGACGCCATGCCCGGTCCACCGCGCGGCGCTGGAACTCGGCCTGCCGGTGCGCACCCCCGCCCGGCTGCGGCGCGACGCGGCCGAGCACGCCGCCTTCGCCGCCCTCGACCTCGACGTCGCCGTGGTCGCCGCCTACGGGCTGATCCTGCCGCCCGCCATGCTCGACGCGCCGCGCCGCGGCTGCCTCAACATCCACGCCTCGCTGCTGCCGCGCTGGCGCGGCGCCGCGCCGATCCAGGCCGCGATCCTGCACGGCGACGCCGAGAGCGGCATCACCATCATGCGGATGGAGGAAGGGCTCGACACCGGCCCGATGCTGCTGCGCGAGGCGGTGCCGCTCGGCCCGCGCGCCACCACGCCCGGGTTGCACGACGCGCTGGCCGCGCTCGGCGCCCGACTGATCCTGCGCGCGCTGGCGGAATGGCCCGATCCCGAGCCGCAGCCGGTCGAGGGCATCACTTACGCGGCGCGCCTCGCCAAGGCCGACGGGAAGCTGGACTGGACCGATTCCGCCGTGGCGCTCGACCGTCGCGTGCGGGCCCTGAACCCCTGGCCGGGCACCTACTGCGCGCTGGATGGCGAGGCCCTGCGCGTGCTCGCCGCCGCGCCCGCGACCCTGCCCGCCGGCACCGCGCCGCCCGTGCCCGGCACCGTGCTCGACGCGGCCGGGCTGGTCGCGACCGGCGAGGGCGCGCTGCGGCTGCTGCGCCTGCAACGCCCCGGCCGCGCGCCGCTCGACGCCGATGCCTTCCTGCGGGGCACGAAGCTGCCCCCGGGCACGGTGCTGGGCTGAGCCGGACCGGGCCGTGCCGGAAGGGAGGGGGCGGGCCGATGCCGCGCTACGCGCTGCTGGTCGAGTATGACGGCACCCCGTTCGTCGGCTGGCAGCGGCAGGAGAACGGGCTTTCCGTGCAGCAGGTGCTGGAGGAGGCGGCGGCGCCGCTGAACGGCGGCGCCACGCCCGCCACCACCGCCGCCGGCCGCACCGATGCCGGCGTGCACGCCGAGGGGCAGGTGGTGCTGATCGAGCTCGCCGCCGACCTGCCGCCGGAGCGGCTGCGCGAGGCGCTGAACTTCCATTCCCGCCCGCATCCCGTCTCGGTGCTCGGCGCGGCGCGGGCGCCCGAGGGCTGGAACCCGCGCTTCTCCTCGCTCGGGCGCGGCTACCGATACACCATCCTCAACCGCCCGGCGCGGCCGGCGCTGATGCTCGGCCACGCCTGGCACGTGCCGCGCCCGCTCGACGTCGCGGCGATGCACGCGGCGGCGCAGGGGCTGCTCGGGCGGCACGACTTCTCCGCCTACCGCGCCGCCGCCTGCCAGGCGCGCGACGCGCTGCGCACGCTGGACCGGCTGGACGTCTCCCGGCACGGCGAGCTGGTGGAGATACGCACCGAGGCGCGCTCCTTCCTGCACCACCAGGTGCGCAACATAGTGGGCACGCTGCTGGCGGTGGGGCAGGGGCGGCGGCCGGTCTCCTGGCCGCGCGCGGTGCTGGAGGGGCGGGACCGCACCCGCGCCGGGCAGACCGCGCCGGCCGAGGGGCTGTGCTTCCTGTTCTCGCGCTACGCCGAGGCGCTGGACTGGCGGTGATGCGGGGGCAAGGCGGCCAGGAGCACGACAGCCGGGGGCGCGGGAGGATGGCGGCGGACGGGACGTTCGAGATCTTCCTCGCGGCCCCGCCGGGGCTGGAGGCGGTGCTGCACGACGAGGTGCGCGGCAAGGGCTTCCGGCGGCCGCGCGCGGTTCCCGGCGGCGTGGTGATCGAGGGCGGCTGGCCGGAGGTCTGGCGCGCCAACCTCTGGGTGCGCGGCGCCGGGCGCGTGCTGGCGCGGATCGACCGCTTCCGCGCCGTCCACCTCGCCCAGCTCGACGGCCGCGCGCGCCGCGTGCCGTGGGCCGCGGTGCTGCGCCCCGACGTGCCGTTCCGCGTCGAGGCCGCCTGCGCCGGCTCGCGCCTCTACCACTCCGGCGCCGTGGCCGAGCGCATCGCGACCGCGGTCCGCGAGACGCTCGGGGCGCCGTACTCGCCCGAGGCGGGCATCGCGGTGATGGCGCGCCTGGAGCACGACGTGTGCACCGTCAGCGTCGACACCTCGGGCGAGGCGCTGCACCGGCGCGGCTACAAGGAGGCCGTCAACGCCGCGCCGATGCGCGAGACCATGGCCTCGCTGTTCCTGCGGCAATGCGGCTACGACGGCGGCGAGCCGGTGCTGGACCCGATGTGCGGCTCCGGCACCTTCGTGATCGAGGCGGCCGAGATCGCGGCCCGGCTCAACCCCGGGCGCGCCCGCCGCTTCGCCTTCGAGCAGCTCGCCACCTTCGACGCCGAGGCCTGGGCGCGCATGCGCGCGGTGCGCAGCGAACGCCCCCCCGCCGCGACCTGCCACGGCAGCGACCGCGACGCCGGCGCGATCGCCATGAGCCTGGCCAACGCCGCGCGCGCGGGCGTCGCCGCGCACACGGAATTCCACCGCGCCACGATCAGCGAGCTGCAGCCGCCTGGCGGGCCATCGGGGGGCGCGCCGGGGCTGGTGATCGTCAACCCGCCCTACGGGGTCCGCCTCGGCGACCGGCAGGCGCTGGTGCCGCTGCACCGGGCGCTCGGGCAGGTGCTGCGCGACCGCTTCGCCGGCTGGCGCGTCGGCCTCGTGACCGACGAGCCGCGGCTGGCGCACGCCACCGGCCTGCCCTTCCTGCCGCCCGGCCCGCCGGTGCCGCATGGCGGGCTGCGCGTCACCCTGTTCCGGACCGCCCCGCTGGGCTGATCCGCGAGGCGGGGTTCCGACCGCTCCCGGCCGGTCCCGGTCGGCCAGGGTTTTGGCCAGGGGCGGCTCATACGGGTCCGCACAAGTGCGGACCCGTATGCTTCGTCGGTCCGGCGCGCGGCCGCCCCACCAACCCCGCGCGCGATACCGGCCCGCACAAGTCAGGACTTGTGCGGGCCGGTATCAGGTCTCCAGCAGCGCCGCGAGCCGGGGCAGGAACTCCTGGCCGTGCCCGCCGGCGACCGCCGCGTCCAGCGTGCCCGCCACCGCGTCGGCGATGTCGTGGCGCACCCAGCCCGCCTCCGCCGCCCGGCGGTAGTAGCCGAGATCCTTGGCGGCGTTGGCGATGAAGAACGGCATGGCGGCGGCGTCGCCTTCCAGCAGGAAGGGGGCGATCCGCTGCAGCGCCGCGCCGCCGCCGCCGCCCCGCTCCAGCACCTCGACCAGCGTCGCCATCTCCAGCCCCGCCCGCTTCCCGTGCGCCGCCGCCTCGGCCAGCAGCGTGACGAAGCCGAGCGAGACGTAGTTGTGAAGCAGCTTCGTCAGGTGCCCGGCGCCGACGCCGCCGACATGGGTGATGTGCTCGCTGAACGTCGCGAGCAGCGGGCGCACCCGCTCCAGCAGGGCCGCGTCGCCGCCGACCAGCAGGTTGAGCGTGCCGGCGCGGGCGTTCTGCGGCAGCCGGGTCATCGCCGCGTCCAGGAACGCCCCGCCCGCGGCGGCGACCGCGCCGGCCATGCGCAGGCTGGATTCGGGCAGCGCCGTGGTGCAGTCCACCACCGCGGCACCCGGCCGCAGATGGGCGACCACGCCGCCGGGGCCGGTCAGCACCTCCTCCACCTCCGGCGAGCCGGTGACGCAGAGCAGGACGATGTCGGCGTCCGCGACGACCTCGGCGATCCGCCCCGCCACCCGGACGCCCCGTGCGCGAAGCTCGTCGAGCGGCTGGTTGCCGGGATGGTCGAGGACGGTCAGGGGATAGCCCGCCCGCGCGATGTTCCAGGCGATTCCCTGCCCCATCAGGCCGACGCCGATCATGCCGACCGCAGGCTTGCCGCTCATGTGCTCCTCCCCCCTTCGTGGCCCCGCCGCGGGATGCGGCACGCCGCCGGCGCGCCTCGCCGATCCGCGCCGGCCTGGCGTTCTTCGCACCTTTCCATGCCGTCGGGCGAGACGGGTCCATGCCGTCGGGCGAGACGGGCGGCGGAATGGCCGGGAGCCGCCCGGCCCGCGAGGGGGCCGCATGGCCGCGCCGGGCGGAACGGGCGGGCGGCGGCGGGCCGGGCGGCGTGGCGCCGCCGGGACGGGGCCGTCCGGCCGGGAGTGTCCTACGCCGTGGCGCGGCCGCGCCGCTGCTGGCGCAGCACCTCCTCGATCCAGCGGTCGAGCCGCGCCGTCTCCGCCTCGGCCGCCTCCCGCTCCGGGTAGGCCTCGGGGAAGCGCAGCGACAGCCAGCGCCAGGCGACGAGACGCTTGTGCAGCTTCTCGGCCCGCTCCAGCTCCTCGCGGCTGGCGCGCTCGGGCGCCGGCAGGCGGCCGCCAGCGGGCGGATCGACCGGGCGGCCGGCGCCGTGCTCCACCGCCCAGCGGGCGAGGCGCGGCACGCCGTGGTCGCGCTGGTCCACCGGGCACATGGCGTAGGTCCAGCGGTCGAGCAGCGAGAGGCCGGGCACGCCGTCCACGGCGGTGGCGATCGCCATCGCCTCCTCCATGTCGGCGAGGCGGTAATTCGGGTCGTCTCGGCGCAGCACGGCGCGCTTGATGCGGGCGAGCACGCCGAACAGGCTGTCCGAGCCGATCTCGGCCGCGACGTTGGCGACGATGTCGGCGTCTGGCTGCACCAGCGGGCGGCTGTCCTCGGGCTCGGCGGGCGGGGCGGCGAGCAGGCGCGCCACGAATTCCGGGTTGCCGGCGCCGGCCAGCACCGCCACCACGCCTTCCTCGTAGCGCCCGTAGCGCCCGGCGCGGCCGCCGATCTGCTTGACCTCCTGGGCGTTCAGGTCGCGCCGCCCCTCGCCGTCGAACTTGCGCAGCGCCGAGAACACGACGCGGCGGATCGGCAGGTTCAGCCCCATGCCGATCGCGTCGGTCGCCACCAGGATGTCGGCCTCGCCGTTGCGGAAGCGCGCCGCCTCGGCGCGGCGCACCTCGGGCGACAGGGCGCCGTACACCACGGCGACGCGCCGGCCGCGCTTGACCAGCTCGGCGCGGAAGTCGAGCACGTCGCGGCGCGAGAAGGCGACCAGCGCGTCGCCCGCGTGCAGGTCGCCGAGCGGCACCGGCTTGCGCGCCGCGACCAGCGGCCCCTTGCGCTCGAGCGAGACCTCCTCCAGCGGGTCGCCGCACAGCGCGGCGATGCGGCGGACGGTGGCGGCGCTCTCGGGCGCGCCGAGCACGAACACGTCGCGCGCCGGCGCGCCCATGATGGCGGCGGTCCAGGCGGCGCCGCGGTCGCGGTCGTAGAGCATCTGCGCCTCGTCGATCAGCGCGACGTCCACCGGGTTCTGGAACGGGCACATCTCCACCGTGGCGGCGAGGTGGCGGCTGCCTTCCACGGGCATGCGCTCCTCGCCGGTGGAGAGCGAGGCGGCGACGCCGCGCTGGCCCAGCGCGTCGCGGAACTCGTGCGCGAGCAGGCGCAGCGGCGCCAGCGCCAGGCCGCTCTCCGCCTTGGCGAGACGGTCGAGCGCGGTGTGGCTCTTGCCGGAATTGGTCGGGCCGGTGACGAGGGTGATGCGCCGCTTCAGCGCGCGGGCGGTCGCGAAGTGCGCGGCGTAGCGGTCGAGCGCCGCGACGCGGGCCACGGCGGCGTTGGCCGCCTTGCCGGGGCGCAGCACCATGGGCGCGGGCGCCTTGCCCGGACGGCCGGCCGGCGCCTCGTCCTCGCGCCAGCGCGCGACCTCGGCGCGCAGCGGCGCCAGCTCGGCCGGGTCGAACTCCCAGCGCTCGCGGCCGCCGCGCTCGGGGATGCGGCGGGCGACGGGGATACGCCCATCGGCGATCCAGCGCAGCGCCTCCTTGGAGGTGCAGCCCAGCAGCTCCGGCACCGCGCGGAACTCGACGAGGCTGCGCTCCCAGTCGCGCAGGCGCTGCACCTCCTCGCGGCGGCGGGCGCGGGTCAGGGCCTCGGCGGTGCGCTGGTCCTGTCGGCGGCGGGATTCGGCGCGCTCGGCGGCGTCGCGGAAGGCGGCGGCGGCCTCGGGCGCGAGGCCGTGGGCGCGGGCGACGATCCCGGCCAGCGCCGCGTGGCGCTCGGCGGAGAGGGCGCCGCCGGCGGCATCGGCGATCTCGGCCGCGACGATGCGCAGCGCCGCCTCGGGCGTCTCGCCGGCGGCGCGCAGGCGGGCGGCGACCGCCTCGTCCAGCGCGGCGCGCAGCGTGGCCTCGTCGGGCTCGGGGTCGGTGACGGTCCCGGCGGCGAAGGCGGCGTCGGCGCGCTTCACCCAGGTCTCGCCGGCACGGTTCGCCTGGTCGAGCAGCCGGGCGGACCAGGTGCGGCGGCGCACCTCGCAGAGCGCCTCGCGCACCGTGGCGGCGTCGGCCGGCAGGCGCCGCTCCACCAGCCGGGTGAGCATGGGCAGCTCGCGCGTCGCGACCTCGAGGCCGCTCGCGGCGATCGCCGCCTCGGCGGCGGGGGTGGAGAGCGCGGCGGGGCGGCGGTGCCGGGCGGGGCGGGGCGGGGGCTCGGTGGCGGGCGGGGCCGTGCCCGCCGCTGCGGCCCGGGAGGGCGCGGCGTCGGCCAGGGCGACATCGACCAGGGCGGCATTTGCAGGGGCGGCGTCGGCCAATCCCGTGCCGGCCGGTTCCATGCCGGCCGGTTCCGGGCCGACAGGTCCCATCCCGGCCGCGGCGGGCGCTGCCGGATCGGCCTCGGCCTGCGCGGGTTCGACCGGGGCCGCCGCGCCGGCCGGCGGACGCCGGCGCCGGGCCGGACGGGGCGCGGCAGACGCCGGTTCGGCCGGCAGCGCCGCCATGGCCGAGGCGGGCCGGCGACGCGCCGGACGTGGCGTGTCCGGCGTGGCGTCGGGAGGCGTCGTGCCTGCGGCCGCCCGCGGGCGGGTGCGGCGCGGCCGGTCCCGGGCACTCGCGGCGCCGGGTGCCGGCGCATCGGCGCGCGGCACGGCCGTCATGGCCTCGTCAATGGTATCGGGTTGCATCGTGTCGGGCAGTGGCCCGTGGGTTCCGTCCAAGCGGCATACTCCGCGGCCGCGCCCGCTTCCGGGGAAGGCCGCGCTGGTCGGCGCCGCTGGTCGGCCGCCCGGCGATGGCCGGGGCGGGACCGCCGCGCATCGACGATCTTCGGGGGATTCACGGGACGCGGCACCGGGCCGATCCCACCGTGCGACGGGGCCGGGGTTCGCTCCCCGACGCTTCCGTTCCCGTAACTCGTACCACAGATGGATGGTTTCCGCGCGCCCTTGCAGGGGGCGGGGCTGCATGGCTCCCCTGCGGCGGTCACCCGCGCGCCTGCGCCCGGGCGGGGCGGTGCGTACGCCGCGGCCCGCATTGTGGCCCTGCGCCGCGGCTGCCATGCTTCCGCGAAATCCATCGGGGGGAGGGAAGCCATGGCGCGTCTGGCCGGCAAGGTCGCGTTCATTACCGGCGCGGGCACCGGCATCGGCCGCAGCGCCGCCGAGCTGTTCGCGCGCGAGGGCGCGCGCGTCGCCGTGGCCGACATCGACCGCGCCGGCGCCGAGGAGACCGCCCACCGCATCGCGCAGGCGGGCGGCGAGGCCATCGCCATCCACGCCGACGTCACCGAGCCCGACAGCGTCGCCGCCGCCATCGAGCGCGCCGAGGCGCGATTCGGTCGGCTCGACGTGCTCTACAACAATGCCGGCGGCTCCACCGCGCGCGACGGCACCGCCGTCGAGGCGCCGATCGAGGAGTTCTGGCGCGCCATCAGGCTGGACCTGTTCGGCACCTTCCTCGGCTGCCGCTTCGGCATCCCGGCGCTGATCCGCGCCGGCGGCGGCGCGGTGGTCAACACCGCCTCCACCGTGGCGCTGATGGGCTTCCCGGGACGCGACTGCTACACGGCGGCCAAGGGCGGCGTGGCGGCGCTGACCCGCTCGCTGGCGGTGGAGTACGCGCCGCAGCGCATCCGCGTGAACGCCGTCGCGCCCTCGGTCACGAAGACGCCGCGCGTGGAGGCGCTGCTGGCCGGGAACGCCGGGATGCAGGGCATCGCCAATTCCCACCTGCTCGGCCTCGGCGAGCCGATGGACGTGGCCTGCGCGGCGCTCTACCTGGCTTCCGACGAGGCGCGCATCACCACGGGCGTGGTGCTGCCGGTGGACAGCGGCGCGACGATCGTGTGAGCCGTCCGGGGCTGCGGTGCGCTCTAGCTCGTTGTTCCCGGCGCGGATTCACGCCGCCGGGCGTGTCCGCCCGCCGGCGATCCGCTCTACGCCCCGGCAGGGAGGGCTCCGCCCTCCCTGGAAAAGGACGGTGCCGCAGCCCGCGCCTATGCCGGGATCGGCCCGTCCGCGAACCGCTCCACCCAGCCGCGCAGCAGGCCGAGATCCGCCAGCCCCGACTGCCGCGCCACCACCTTGCCGCCCCGGAACGCGAACAGCGCCGGGATGCCCTGCACCCCGAATTGCGCCGCGAGCTGCGGGTTCGCGTCCACGTCGACCTTCACGAAGCGCGCGCGGGGCTCCAGCGTCGCGGCGGCGCGCTCGAAGACCGGCGCCATGGCGCGGCAGGGGCCGCACCACGCCGCCCAGAAATCGGCGATCACCGGCAGGTCGCCACGCTCGACGTGGCGCAGGAAGCGCGGACCGTCCAGCGCCACCGGGGCACCGGTGAACAGTGCCGCGTGGCAATGGCCGCACTTCGGCGCGTCGGCGAGGCGCGCGCGGGGCACGCGGTTGATGCCGTCGCAGTGCGGGCAGACGATGTGCAGGGCCTCGGCCATCGGCGTCTCTCCGGATCGCGGGCCGGGAAGGGGCGGGGCGCGTTCCCGGGTCCGTCTCGCTGCATGTATGCGCCGCGGCGCCCGGTGCCAGGGTGCCGGAAGCGGTGCCGGCAGCCGCCCACCGATCGAACCGTCCCGATTGCCACGGGGATTGCATGGCAGCCTCCCGGCCCGGGCGTGCCGCCTGTCGCCGGCCACCGCCGGGCGGTAGGGTGTCGCGAATCTGTCACCGATCCGTCACGGACCGCCTGCCGGGGGCCGGCCGCCGCCGAAGGGAATTCGCATGCTCAGTCTGTTCCGGCGCCTGCTGCCGCGCGAGGAGCGGTTCTTCGACCTGTTCGACCGCCACGCCAGGCTGATCACCGCCGCCGCCGAATCGCTCAGCGGCATGCTCCAGGGCGGCGAGGCGGCGCAGCGCCACTACCGGGACGTGCTGGAACGCGAGGACGAGGCGGACGCGATCACGCGCGAGGTGGTGCAGGCGGTGCGCCGCACCTTCGTCACCCCCTTCGACCGTGGCGACATCCAGGCGCTGATCAGCCACATGGACGATGCGGTGGACCAGATGAAGAAGACCGCCAAGGCGATCGCCCTGTTCGAGACGCGCGAATTCGAGGAAGGCATGGGCCGGATGGGCGACGCCATCGTGCGCTGCGCCCACCTCACCCAGGAGGTGGTGCCGATGCTCGGCCGGATCGGGCCGAACGCGGCGCGGATCAACGCGCTGTGCGAGCAGATCCGCCAGATCGAGGGCGAGGCGGACGACGTGCACGACAGCGGCGTGACCGCGCTGTTCCGCCGCTGCCGGGCGCAGGGCGACGCCATGGGCTACATCGCCGCCAACGAGGTCTTCGACCAGCTCGAGCGCGTGGTGGACCGCTTCGACGACCTGGCCAACGCCATCGAGGGCATCGTGATCGAGCACGTCTGAGACGCCGCGCCCGAGCCCGCCCGCAACGGCCCCGCCGCCATGGACGCCGCCCTCGCCCTGCCGCTGCTCGTCGGCCTGATCGCCGTCGCGCTGCTGTTCGACTTCCTCAACGGCCTGCACGACGCGGCCAACTCGATCGCCACCATCGTCTCCACCCGCGTGCTGCGGCCGCACTACGCCGTGGCGTGGGCGGCCTTCTTCAACATGATCGCCTTCCTGTTCTTCGGCCTGCACGTGGCGCAGACCGTGGGCACCGGCATCGTGGACGCCTCGATCGTGGATGCGCGCGTGATCTTCGGCGCGCTGAGCGGCGCCATCGCCTGGAACGTCATCACCTGGGCGCTCGGCATCCCCTCCAGCTCCTCGCACGCGCTGGTGGGCGGGCTGGTCGGCGCCGGCACCAGCAAGGCCGGGCTGGGGGCCATCGTCTGGTCCGGCCTCGGCCAGACCACGGCCGCCATCGTGCTCTCGCCGCTGGTGGGGATGCTGCTGGCGCTGCTGCTGGTGCTGGTCGTCTCCTGGCTGTTCGTGCGCGCCACGCCCTTCGCGGTGGACCGCTCCTTCCGCTGGCTGCAATTCGTCTCCGCCTCGCTCTACTCGCTCGGGCACGGCGGCAACGACGCGCAGAAGACCATGGGCATCATCGCCGTGCTGCTGTTCAGCCAGGGGCGGCTGGAGGGCGGCTTCCACGTGCCGCTCTGGGTGGTGCTGTCCTGCCAGGCGGCGATGGCGATGGGCACGCTGCTCGGCGGCTGGCGCATCGTCCACACCATGGGCTCGAAGATCACGCGGCTGACGCCGGTGCAGGGCTTCTGCGCCGAGACGGGCGGCGCCATCACCTTGTTCATGGCGACGCATCTCGGCATCCCGGTCTCCACCACCCACACCATCACCGGCGCCATCGTGGGCGTCGGCGCGGCGCGCCGTGCCTCGGCGGTGCGCTGGGGGGTGGCAAGCAACATCGTGGTCGCCTGGATCGTCACCCTGCCGGCGGCGGCGGCGATCGCGGCGCTGGCCTACTTCGTGGCGGGGCTGTTCGGCTGAGCCTGCGGCCGGGGGGCTGCGATGCCCACCCCGGTCGCCCAACCTCCGGTCGCTTCTCCGGCTGTCAGAGGGCGACGAGCAGGGCGCCCGCCGCCACCGCGGCGACCTGGACCGCGCAGGCCAGCCGGTACAGCGCCAGCGCGCGCCGCAGATCGGCCGCCGTGGCCCCGGCGCGGCCGTCGCCCATCCAGCCATCCTCGACCCGCACCGCGCCGTACACGCGCGGCCCGGCGAGGCGCAGCCCGAGCGCCCCGGCCATCGCCGCCTCCGGCCAGCCGGCATTGGGCGAGCGGTGCCGGCGCGCGTCGCGCCGCACGGCGCGGATGGCGCCGCGCGGGTCGGCGCCGGGCAGCAGCGCCGCCGCGACCACCAGCCACAGCGCCGCGAGACGCGAGGCGGGCAGGTTCACCAGGTCGTCGAAGCGCGCCGCGGCCCAGCCATAGGCCTCGTGCCGCGGCGTGCGGTGGCCGACCATGCTGTCGGCGGTGTTGGCCGCCTTGTAGCCGGCCATCCCCGGCAGCCCGAGCAAGGCCCCCCAGAAGGCGGGCGCCACCACGCCGTCGGAGAAGTTCTCCGCCAGGCTCTCGATCGCGGCGCGCGCCACGCCGGCCGCGTCGAGGCTCTCCGGGTCGCGCCCGACGATGTGCGAGACGGCGCGGCGGCCGCCCGCCAGCCCCTCGCGCTCCAGCCCCTCGGCCACGGCGCGCACGTGGTCGTGCAGGCTGCGCTGCGCCGGCAGGCTGGCGGCGAGCAGCGCCAGCAGCGGCAGGGCCAGCACCGCGGGCAGCAGCCGCGCCAGCCCGGCCTGCAGCAGCGCTGCCGGCAGCACGGCGGCCAGCAGCAGCAGGGCGAGCGCCAGCACCCCGGCGGCACGGCGGCGCGAAGCGGGCCAGCCGGGGCGGTTCAGCCGCCGGTCCAGCGCCGCGATCAGCGCGCCCATCCACACCACCGGGTGGCGGATGGCGCGGAACAGCGGCGCGGGATATCCGAGGGCGGCCTCGATCAGCAGGGCGCCGAGCAGGAGTGGCAGATGGTCCAGGGGCGTGGCCGTAAGGGGCGGGGCGGGTGACGGGGGCGGGCGCTAGCACGGATGCCGAGGCGGTGGCAGGGGCAGCAGGGGAGTCGGGCGTGGACCCGGCCGCGCTGGAGCATGGCGGCCGGCTCGGGGCCGCGCGCCGGCGTTTCCCGGACGCGCCGGCGCCGTTCCTCGACCTCTCCACCGGCATCAACCCGGTGCCCTGGCCGCTTCCCGGGCCGATGCCCGCCCTGCCGCCCGCCGCCTTCTCCCGGCTGCCGGAACCCGAGGCGCTGGAGGCCCTGCAACGCGCCGCCGCGCTGGCCTACGGCGTGGCCGATCCCGGCTGCGTGGTGGCGTCGCCCGGCACGCAGATCCTGATCGGCCTGCTGCCGCGCCTGCTGCCGTTGCGGGCCGCCCGCATCCTCGGCCCCACCTATGCCGAGCACGCGCTGGCCTGGGAGGCGGCCGGCGCCGCGGTGACGACGGTGACGGAAGCCGGGGCGCTCGATGCGGGCGAGGCGGGCACCGCCGCCGTGCTGTGCAACCCCAACAACCCGGACGGCCGGCGCGTCCCGGCCGCGCCGCTGCTCGCCCTCGCCGCGCGCCTCGCCGCGCGCGGCGGTCTGCTCGTGGTGGACGAGGCCTTCGCCGACCTGGAGCCGACGGGCGGGCCGGCGGGCGATGGCTGGCGCAGCCTCGCCCCCGCGCTGCCGGCGCCGGGGCTGGTGGTGCTGCGCTCCTTCGGCAAGACCTACGGGCTGGCGGGGCTGCGGCTCGGCTTCGCGCTGGCCGCGCCCGGGCTCGCGGCGCGGCTGCGCGCGGCGCTCGGTCCCTGGGCGGTGTCGGGGCCGGCGCTGGCGCTCGGCACGGCGGCCCTGGCCGACCGTGGCTGGCTGCGCGCCGCCGCGGCACGGCTCGCCGGCGATACCGCCCGGCTGGACCGGCTGCTGGCGGCGGCCGGGTTGCGCCCGCTCGGCGGCACGCATCTGTTCCGGCTCGCCGAGGGCGACGCGGCCGGCTGGTACGAGCGGCTGGGCCGGGCCGGCATCCTGGTGCGCCCGTTCGCGGCGCGGCCGCGCTGGCTGCGCCTCGGCCTGCCGGGGGACGCGGCGGCCTGGGACCGGCTGGAAGCCGCGCTGCGCGGCTGACCGCCGCCGGCGCGTCGGCCGGCCTCGCGCCGCCGGCCCGGCGCCGCCCGTTCCGCACGGCGCGTCCCGCACGGCCCGGCCCACGCCGTGCGTTCCGCACGCCCGGGTCGCGCGCCGGTGCGCTCGGGCCGCCGTGCCTGGCGGGACACCCGGCCATGGGGCGTGCCGCGTCCCGGCAACAGTGGTGCGCCGCCGCCACGTTGCCGCGTCGCATCGCCTTGCGGCCCGGCAACGAAGCCGCCATGGTGGGCGCGTGTCGGTCCCGCGCGAGCGGGCCAAGAGGGAACGCCGTGCGTCCCGCGCCTTCCCGAAAGCCGTTCCGGGAGGCCGGGGCAAGTCGGCGGCTGCCCCCGCAACTGTCAGCGGCGAGCTGACGGCCCATCCGCCCCGCAGAGGGGCTGCCACTGGCGCCGCGAGGCGCCGGGAAGGCAGGGGCCGCCGGCGACGACCCGTGAGCCAGGAGACCTGCCGGCACCCGTGCAACCCAGTTCACGGGGCGGGGTGCCCCCGGTCAGGAGTCTCCGATGCCGCTGTTCCCGCCACCCGGTCCCGGTCCGCACCGGCGCGGTCCGCCGCGCCACGCCCGCCTCTAGACGCCACGCCCTGGGACGCCACGCCCTGGACGGTGCACGCCGGGGCGGTGCGGTGCGAGTTCCGGCCCCCGCCGCCCTGCCGGGCGCGCGGCCGGTGCCGGCGGCCCGCGCGCGGCGCCCCGGTTCCGCCGAGGACCGATCGGACATGAATCCACGCCATCCCGCGCGCCCGCGCCGCGCCGGGCATTCCTTCCCCCCGCATCCGCCCCTGACGCATGCGCCGGCCCGGCCCGCCGTCGCGCGGGCGGCGGCGCTGCCCGACCTTCCCGACGGCACGGGGGTCTCGAAGGGGGCTTCGCCCCTTCGCGGGGTCCGGGGCGGAGCCCCGGAAGCGTCCGCGAGCGACGCCGTCGGCATCAGACGTTCCCGGATGCGGCGCGCCGCCATCGCCGGCCTGCTCGCCGCCCTGCCGCCCGCCCTGGCGCACAAGGCGGCGGCCCAGGCCGTTCCGGCCCAGATCGTTCCAGCCCAGACCGTTCCGGCTCAGACCGTTCCGGCCCGGACTGCTCAGGCCCAGGCCGCCGCCGACCAGAGCGCCGGCCTGCCGACGCCGCAGGGCGCCACGCTCGGCGAGGTGGTCACCACCGCGACGGCCCGGCCCGAGGAGCGCGTGCGCCTCACCGGCACGGTGCAGGTGATCGACGAGGCGCGCATCCTGCGCTCCACCGCCTCCAGCCTCACCGACCTGCTGGCCGAGAACGCCGTCGGCTTCTTCAGCGAGTGGACGCCCGGCCAGACCAGCATCAACATCCGCGGCGGCGCCACCGACGGGCAGGGGCGCGACTTCCGCTCGCAGGTGCTGGTGCTGATCAACGGCCGCCGCGCCGGCACGGCCAACCTCTCCAAGCTCTCGCCCGCCGACGTGCTGCGCATCGAGATCCTGCGCGGCCCCGCCAGCGTCATCTACGGCAGCCAGGCGATCGGCGGCGTCATCAACATCATCATGCGCGACGGCCGCAACTCGCCCGGCGGCTTCGGAGAGATGGAGGCCGGCTCCTTCGCCACGCTCGGCGCGCGCGCGCGCTACGGCTACGAGCGCGACGGCACCGCCGCCTATCTCGGCGTCGCCGGCGGGCTGCGCGGCGACTACGGCGTGGGCGGCGGCGGGCGGGAGGCGAACACGGGCTTCCAGCGCGGCGGCGCCACCGCCGCGGTCGGCGCGCCGCTCGGCGGGCGCGACGCGCCCTTCGGCCGGATCGACGTGATGGCACGCACCGACGGCATCTACGACGCGGGCTTCCGCGGCTCCGGCGCCAACACGATCAGCCGCGACGACCGCGAGAACGCCTCCCTCGACGTCGCCTGGACGGGGGCCACCGCGGATGCGCGCCTGTCCTGGAACCTCCAGGGCTACGCGGTGCGCGACCAGGACATCTTCCGCTGGGCCTCGCCGGTGATCCGCTCCGGCAACAACCCGGCGCCCGGCACGCTGAGCGACTACAACTGGCGCACCCTCGACATCATCGGCCTGCGCGCGCAGCCGCGGGTGCGGCTGTGGCAGGGCAACGAGCTGCTGCTCGGCTTCGACGCGGAGTATTCCGAGCTGCGCTCCACCCGCACCCGCGTCGCCCTGCCGGGCGGTCCGGCCGGGCAGGTGGCGCCCTACGACAACAACGAGGACGACACGGTCTTCGGCTTCTACGCCGAGGATTCGCAGCGCCTGTTCGACGACCGGCTGACGCTGCGCGCCGGCATCCGCTACACGGTGGGCGAGACGAAGTTCGTCGGCACGCCGAACCTGGCCAATTTCCGCTCCCGCACCGCCGACTACGACGCCACCACCTTCTCGGTCGGCGCCACCTACCAGGCGCTGGACTGGCTGGCGCTGCGCACCGGCTACAGCACCGGCTTCCGCGCGCCCACCGCGACGGAGCTGGCCGCCGACTTCACCGCCGTGGGCGGCGGCCGCACCTTCGGCAACCCGAACCTCAAGCCCGAGACCAGCCACCAGTGGGAGGTGGGCGCCACGGCCTCCGGCGGTCCCGCCAGCCTCGACCTCGCCCTGTTCCAGAACGTGATCCAGGACCGCATCACCACGCGGCTGCGCAGCGGCGTCGCCAACACCTCCGACTACGTCAACAATTCCGGCGACGTGGTGGTGCGCGGCGTGGAGGCGCAGTTCAACACCGACCTCGCCCGGCTGTTCGCGCTGCCCGGCCCGTGGCGCTGGACCGGCTACCTCAACGCGGCCTGGAATTTCGACATGGAGGACCGCGGCGCCGTCGCCACCCTCAACCGGCACGTGGTCGAGCGCATGTACCGCTACCAGGGCGCCGTCGGCATGATCTTCGGCGCGCGGGACTGGGACGTCTCCGCCACCGGCATCCTGCGCGGGCCGATGTACTACAACACCGAGGAGAACCTGCTGGTCCCGCAGGCCGAGCCGACGCGCGAGTACGTCCACGAGAAGAAGCCCTTCTGGGTGGTCAACATGCGCGCCAACTGGCGGGTGCTGCCCAACGTCACGCTGTGGGGGGCGGTCAACAACCTGCTCGACGTCAACCAGCACCCGATCTTCATCGGGCTGGACCGCACGCCCTACCTGCTGGACCAGCGCTTCTCGAATGGCGGCTACGGCACCTCGATGCCGGGGCGCGCCTTCCTGGCCGGGCTGCAATTGCGGTTCTGAGCCGGGCGATGCCGCAGCGCGGGCGACTTCCGCGGCGCGCCCTGCTCGCCGGCGCGGCGGCGCTGCTGCCCGGCGTGGCGGCGGGCCAGGGGGCTACGGGCCAGGAGGCTACAGGACAGGGGGCTACAGGACAGGGGGCGGCGGGGCCGGGAGAGGATGCGCGCTCCCCGGCCGCCGCCGGGCCTGCCACGGGAAGCGCCGACGCCGCCGGGACCGCCCCGGCCGGCTGGCCGCGCACCGTCACCGACGCGCTCGGCCGCGCCGTCGCGCTGCCGGCGCCGCCGCGCCGCATCGTCGCGATCTTCGCCTCCAACGTGGAGCTGCTGGCGGCGCTCGGCCTCGCCGACCGCATCGCCGGCATCGAGGCGTACACGCGCTACCCGCCCGAGGTGCTGGGGCGGCCGCTGGTGGGCGGCCGGCTCGGCTTCTCGGCCGAGGCGATCGCGCGGCTCGACGCCGACCTCGTGGTGATGACGCCGGCGCGGCAGGCGGCGGGCACGCTGCTCGACCCGCTGGCGCGCATCGGCATCCCCTCGCTGGTGGTGCTGGGGCGGGACCTGGCCGACATCCTGGGCAACCTGCGCCTGCTCGGCCGCGCCACGGGGCGCGAGGCGGCGGCCGAGGCCGTCGTCGCGGCGATGGAGCGGCGCTTCGCGGCGGTGCGGGCGCGCCTCGCCGGCCGGCCGCGCCCGCGCGTGTTCCTGGAGACCTCCAACACCGGGCGCGGCACCTACGGCACCGTCCGGCCCGACACCTACACCGCCGACGCGGTGCGGCTGGCTGGCGGCGACCTCGCCTTTCCCGCCTTCCGCGGGCCGGCGCAGGTCTCGGGCGAGGCGGTGCTGCGCGCCGACCCGGACGTGATCCTGGTCGCCGGCCGCCCCGACCAGGCGGCCGAGGTGGCGAGCCGGCCGGGCTGGGACTCGCTGCGCGCGGTGCGCGAGGGGCGGGTCCACCCGGTCTCGCGCGCCTTCCTGCTGATCCCGGGGCCGCGCGTGGCGGATGGCGTCGAGCAGGTGGCGCGGCTGCTGCACCCGGCGGCCTTCGCGGGTTGAGCGCCGGGGCGGCGCCGGCCTTTGATTCGGCGCATTTCCCGGGTCGCCGGGCAAGTACGCCCAGCCTGAAATGCTCTACGCTCGCCGCGGCCCGGCCGGCTGCCGGCCAGGCCAGGGAGCGGGCAGGGCAGGAGGTGGGCATGGGCAGGTTCCGCGGCAGGCGCGTCCTGATCACCGGCGGCACCAGCGGCATGGGGCTGGCCGGTGCCCGGCGCATCGCGGCCGAGGGCGGCGAGGTGATCGTCACCGGCCTCGACGAGGGACGCCTCGCCGCGACGCGCGGGATGCTGCCCGCCGGCTCGCCGGTCCTGCGCAACGACGCCGCCGATCCGGCCGCCGCCGAGGCGCTGGCGCAGGCGGTGCGGGCGGCGGGGACGCTCGGCGGGCTGTGGCTGAACGCCGGCCACGCCGCGCTCGGCCTGCCCGAGGAGATCGACGCCGACGCCTTCGACCGGATGATGGCGGCCAATGTCCGCGGGCCGATGCTGCAGCTCGCGCGGCTGTCGCCGCTGCTGGAGCCGGGCGCCTCGGTTGTGCTCACCTCGTCCAGCTCCACCTACGAGGGGGCGGCGATGACGGCGCTCTACGCCGCGACCAAGGGGGCGATCGTGGCGATGGCCCGCTCCTGGGCCACGGCGCTGGCACCGCGCGGCATCCGGGTCAACGTGCTGGTGCCCGGGCCGATCGAGACGAATTTCCGCCATTTCCTGCCGGATGCGGCGCGCGATGCCTTCGAGCGCTCCGTGGTCGGGCAGGTGCCGCTCGGCCGCGTCGGCACGGCGGAGGAGGCGGCGGCGGTGGCGCTGTTCCTGCTCTCGCCGGATTCCAGCTACGTCACCGGCAGCCAGTACGCGGTGGATGGCGGCCTGCTCCGGCGTTGACCCGGCGCGGTGGCGACCCGTCGCGGCCGCCCGGCCACCGCTACGGCAGCGCCAGGGCCATCGGCGCCAGCGACACGGCGGGATCGGCCAGCAGCAGCGGCGCGAGCACGGTGGGCAGGCAGCCATGCGCGTGGCAGCCGGCGCAGCGCGGCGAGCGGCACAGCGCGGAGGGCACGGCGCGCAGCACCCGCCAGCGCCGGCGCAGCGCCGCATCCGGCGGCAGCATGGCAGCGAGGCGCGCGGCCAGCGCCGCGTTGAACGGCGCCGCCTCGGCGGCCTCGGGCGGTGCGCCCGGGCCTGGCTCCAGGAAGGCGGCGCAGAGCGCGCCGCCGCGGCTTCGCAGCCACGCTTCCGCCGCCGCCGGGGCGAGGCCCGCGATCGCCGCCGCATCGCGCTTGATCCGCCGCGCCGCCCAGGCGGCGACCGCGTCCGGCGGGGCGTACAGCGCGTCGAACAGGAACACCGCGTCGGGCTGGAATTCGGGCCGTGCCAGCAGCAGCCGCGCCGCGTCGCCGCCGCCCGAATGCGCGGTCAGGGTGAGGCGCGAGACGCGCGGCAACGGCGCGTCGGCCGGCATGCCGCGCGCCCTGGCGAAGGTGCGCAGCGCGTGGCCGATCAGCGCCGGCACGGCGCCCGGCGCCAGCAGGGCCGGGAAGGCGTAGGCGCGCGCCTCGGGCGGCCGGCCGTCGGGCGCGATCCGTTCGCCCAGCCAGTGGCCGCGCGGCACGACGCAGAGCAGAGGCGGTGGTGCCGAGCCGTCCAGCGGCCTGGCGCGCACCGCGTAGCCGAGGCCGCTCTCGCGCACCGCCTCCGCCAGCCGCAGGCGCGGACCGGCCTCGTTCCAGCCGTGCAGGTGCAGCACGACGTGCAGCGCCTCGGGGGGCGCGGAGATGTCGTTCCAGAGCAGGATCAGGTCCGGCTGGGTGCCGCGATGCGCGCGCAGCAGCGGCGTGTCGGACAGGGCGAGGGCCTGTGGGCCCGGCGTCGCGGCGGGAGCCGCGCCGGAGGGAGATGTGGCGGGAGCCGCGCCGGAGGGAGATATGGCGGGAGCCGCGCCGGAGGGAGATGCGGCGGGAGCCATGCGAAGCGCTGGCGCGGCGTCGGCAGCGCGGGAGGCCGTCGTTCCGGGCGCGAGGCCCACGGGAGCGGCCAGCGACGCGGCGAGCAGCGTGCGGCGGCGGCAGGCGCCGCCCGTCGGCCGGCCGTGCGCGGCAGGGAAAGGCGTCGCCGCATCCGTCATCCACCGCCCCGCCACGGATGCGCCTCCCGGCCGCCGCGCCCGCGGCCATGGCGCCCCCGAGCACGGCGCCCTCGTGCATGCCACCCGCGCGCAGATCCCCCTCGGGGCGCCGCGCCGGACCCGGCCTCGACAGGCCGCGCGCCGGACGCGTACAAGCGGTGGACACGCCGGGCAATCGGGCCTGGCCGAAGCAGGCTGCGCCGTCGCCGCGGCGGATGCCCATCCCCCGCATGGCCGACGACTCCACGCAAGCCGCCCCGTCGTTCCCCTTCGGCAGCACGCCCGCCGATCATCCCGCCGGCTCCGCCGAGCCCGGCTTCGCGCCGCTGCGCACCGAGCGGCTGACCATCCGCCCGCTGCACGCGGGCGACGCCGCCGCGCTGCACCGGCTGGTGAACGACTGGGAGGTGGCCAAGACCCTGGCGCGGGTGCCCTTTCCCTATCCGCGCGACCTCGCCGACGAGTGGATCGCCTCGACCCGCGAGCGGCTGCAGGCACGCCGCGCCTGGGACCTCGCCATCGTCGGCGAGGAGGCGGGGCAGGAGATGCTGGTCGGCGTGATCGGCATCGAGCGGCACGGCGAGCGCGACGCCGAGATCGGCTACTGGGTCGGGCGCCGCTTCTGGGGCCACGGCGTCGCGACCGAGGCGGCGCGGCGCATGGCCTCCTGGGCGCTCGCCAACCTGGAGATCGACCGGCTGACGGCGGGCGTGCTGCTGGACAACCCGCGCTCCGCCGCCGTGCTGCGCCGGATCGGCTTCCGCGAGACCGGCACCGGCGAGCGCGAATTCCCCGCCCGCCACGCCACCCTGCCGGTGCTGCTGTTCGAGGCGCGGCGCGAGGACCTGCCCGCCGCGGCGGCCGAGGCGGAGCCGCCGCCCGCCGTCGCGAACGGCAAGCCGGTCCTGCTGGTTTCCGCCTGCGCGCTGGTCGATGCCGACCTGCGCGTGCTGCTGGCGCGCCGCCCCGAGGGCAAGCCGCTGGCCGGGCTCTGGGAGTTCCCCGGCGGCAAGGTGCACCAGGGCGAGTCGCCCGAGGCGGCGCTGATCCGCGAGCTGCACGAGGAGCTGGGCATCGACGTGGCGGAGAGCTGCCTCGCACCTTTCGCCTTCGCGAGCCACGGCTACGAACGGTTCCACCTGCTGATGCCGCTCTACCTCTGCCGCCGCTGGGAGGGCCGGCCGACGCCGCGCGAGGGGCAGGCGCTGGCCTGGGTGCGGCCGGAGCGCCTCGGCGACTACGCCATGCCGCCCGCCGACAAGCCGCTGGTGGCGCTGCTGCGGGACTTCCTGTGACGGAGGGCGCCGCCGGCTGACCGCCGCCATCGGCGATCGTCCGGACGGCGCCGGGCGCCCCGCGCATCGGTGCCGCGGCCGCGCGCTGGAGCGCGACCGGGGTGTGCACGGGTGGCGGCGGGTGGCGAGCATGGCCGTCCTCCTGCCGCCCGCGCGTCCCCGCCGATCCGGCGGGACGGATCGCTCCAGGCCGGCGGCGCCGCGTGCCCCTGGCGCGCAAGGTAGCGGTTCGCGGCCGAGCCGCGCCAGCACCACGGCGGACATGGCCCGCCGAGGCCGAGGCGGGCGCGGCTCCCCTGGAGCTGGCACGGATTCGTGACGCCGGCCGTACCCGCCTCCGCCGATCCGCCCTATCCTCCCGCGCAAACGAGGGAGCCCGGAGCGTGACCAATCCCACCGCCTGCCTGCTGATCATCGGAAACGAGGTGCTGTCGGGCCGCACCCGTGACGCCAACCTGCAGTTCCTCGCGACCCGCCTCGGCGCCATCGGCATGCCGCTGCGCGAGGTGCGGGTGATCCCCGACGTGCGCGAGACGATCATCGCCACGGTGAACGAGGTGCGCGCGAAATTCGACCACGTCTTCACCACCGGCGGCATCGGCCCGACGCATGACGACATCACCAGCGAATGCGTCGCCGAGGCGTTCGGCGTGCCGTGGGAGCCGCACCCCGAGGCCTGGGCGCGCATGGAACGCCAGTACAAGCCGGGCGAGTTCAACGCGGCGCGCCAGCGCATGGCGACCATGCCGCGCGGCGCGGCGCTGATCGACAACCCGATCTCGACGGCGCCCGGCTTCACCATCGGCAACGTGCACGTCATGGCCGGCGTGCCGCGCATCATGCAGGCGATGTTCGACGCGCTGGAGCCCAGCCTGCCCACCGGCACGCCGGTGCAGTCGCGCGCCGTGCATGCGCTGAGGCTCCAGGAGGGACGGATCGCGGAGGGGCTGGCGGCGATCCAGGCGCGCTTCCCGGCGCTCGACATCGGCAGCTACCCCTACTACCGGCCCGAGGGCAACGGCGTCGCGCTGGTGGCCAAGGGCACGGACCCGGCGGCGCTGGCGGCGGCGCAGCAGGCGATCGCGGCGCTGGTGCGCGGGATCGGGCTGGAGCCGGTCGAGGGCGAGCCGGTCTGAGGCCGCCGGTCGTCTCCGCCTCCCGGCAATCCGCTCGGGCAAATCCGCTCCGGCAAATCCGCTCGGGCGATCCGCCCCGGTCGGCGGCCTCAGCGCGCCACGAACTGCGCCAGCCGCACCGCCGTGTGGCCGCGCGGCGTGCGCAGGCTCGGCATCACCAGCAGGCAATCGTCGTGCGGCGTGCGTATCTCGGTCTCGCCGTCGAGCGCGATCACCGTGTTGCGCCGCTCCACTACCTCGCCGCCGCGATAGGGGCGCAGGAAGCCGAAGGCCGTGGTGTTGGCCGTCACGGTGCGGGTGACGCGCGCCAGCACGGGCGCCGCCGCACCGTCCTCGGCCGCGGGCGGCAGCGGCGCCCCGTCGACGGCCAGGCCGTGGCGGCGCAGCAATTGCGCCGCCACCTGCTCCATCACGGCGGTGGTCGAGGGCTCCCAGTGCGCCCCCGCCTCCAGCAGGATGGCGGCGCGTCCCGGCTCCTGGAAGCGGGCGTAGTCGATCAGCCGTCGCCCGGCGGCGTGGCCCGCATCCGCCACCACCAGCGACGGCAGGCCGAGGCCGAGCGCCAGGTCCGCCGCCTGCGGCGCCTCGCCGGTCAGGACCAGCGGGTCGGACGGCCAGAGCATCGAGTGCAGGTCGAGCACGATGTCGGCCGAATCCAGCACCGGGCGCAGCGCCCGGGCACGGCGCAGCTCGGCGGTGCGGCGCGGCCCGTCGAGCTGGCGCAGGCACCAGACGCGGTTCATGTCCTCGTCCACGTAGCGGCTGGCCGTGGGGTCGGACGGGTCGAAGCGGGCGAAGGCGTCGAGGTTGGCGAAGATCAGCGTCAGCCGGCCGCGGCGCGGGCGCAGCCCGGCGCGCAGCCAGCGTTCCAGCACGATGGCGCCGCCGATCTCGTTGCCGTGCATCAGCGAGACCAGGGCGACATGCGGGCCGGGCTCGGGCGCGGCGAAGCTCCACACGCCCGGCAGCACGTTGCCCGCGAGCCACGGGCCGAGATCCGGCGGCGCGAGGCGCACCGCGAAGCGCGGCGGGCCGGCGCGCCGATCCGGCGGGGGCGGCTCCAGCTCGCTCATCGGGCCCGCGGTCCCGCCATCGGGAGGCACGCCATCGGAAGGAAGGAAGCGGCCGCATGGCGGCCCGGAGCGGGCACGCGGCGGGGCTCACGGCCGCCGCGGCGCGGCGCCGAGCCGGCAAGCATCACGGCTGCGAGGGCCCCGTGTCTCATCCCCTGCCTCCCGGATGCCATCCTATACGCATCGGTCCGGTGGGCAAACGGCGCCGGGGTACATGACCTGGAGGCCGGCCGCGCGGTTCCGGCGTGAGGTCCAGGCTGGGCAGGTTGGGGCAGGGCAGGTCGGGGCAGGGCAGGCCGGGGCGGCAGTTCGGGGCAGCGGTCCGGGCGCGCCGCCGCCGCGCGGAAGGCGCCGTTACCGCCGCCTTCCGCCGTCCCGCCGGCTGGTCCGTCGGACGGCGCCCCGCCTCGGTGGCGCGCCATCCCGAGGGCCCGTCAGCGCGACGCCTCGGCGACGGCGGCCTCCAGCGTCGCCAGATCGACCGCGCCGGGAATCAGCCGGTCGCCGATCACCAGCGCCGGCGTGCCCTCGATGCCGAGGTTGCGGGCGAGGCGCAGGTTGTTCTCGATGCGGCGGGCGATCGCCGGGTCGTCCATGTCGCGGCGCAGGCGCGCCCAGTCGAGGCCGACCCGCTCCGCCTCGGCGCGCAGCACCGCCTCGTTCGGGTCGGTGCGCAGGCGCAGCAGCGCGTCGTACAGCGCGTCGTACTTCCCCTGGCGCTGCGCGGCGAGCAGCGCGCGGCTGGCCAGCACGCTGTTCGGCCCGAGGATCGGCAGGTCCTTCATGACCAGCCGGACGTTGCGGTTGCTGCGCAGGAGCTGGTCCATCGCCGGCTGCATCGACTTGCAGTAGCCGCAGCGCGCGTCGAAGAACTCCACCACCGTCACGCTGCCCTGCGGGTTGCCGCGCACGGGGGATTCGGGGTCGCGCAGCAGCGCGTCGCGGTTGGCGGCGATGGCGGCGCGGGAGGCCTGCTCGCGGTCGCGCTGCGCGGCGACCTCCATGGCGGCGAGGGCGTCGCGCAGGATCGAGGGATCGTCGCGCAGCGCCTGGCGCAGCACCGCCACCACCTCGGCCCGCTGGGCCGGCGTCAGGACGCCCGGTGCCTCGGGCGCGCCCCCTTGGGATGTGCTCCCCTGGGAGGCGCCCCCCTGGGATGCGACCTGGGCGGCGGCCGGCAGGGCCGGAGGCATGGTGGCGAGCAGAGTGCCCAGCAGGGCGGCGGGCAGGGCGGTGGCCGGCAGCAGCTTGCGCATCCGGTCGGTTCCTCGGTGGTGGGGACGGGCGGTGCCGCCCGTGTCCGCCGCGACATGGGGCCGCGGGCCGGATCGGGCCAGGGCGGAGACGCCCGGCCGGTGTCGCCGGCCCGGTGCCGGCGCCGGTGCCGGCGAAGGTGCCCAGGATGGCAGGTGAGGGGGAGTGCGCAAGCGCCGAGTGGCGTGTGGGGCGGTACGGGACCGCATCCCGTGCCGGCGGCGCCTTGCGGCGGTTCCGCCACGGCCCGGCGGGTTGCCGGTGGGAGCGAAGGCGTCTATGGCGCGATCCCCGGCCCACGAAAGGCGCCGGGCTGTTTCGGCGTGACAGGGGGTTGAGCACGGTGCGGGTCAGGCTCTCGATGGAGGCGGCGCGCGGCATTCCCGGCGGCCATGGCGCCCGGCACGCCCTGCCCGACATGAGGGGGGCCGACATGAGGAGGCCCGGCATGAAGGGGTCCGACGCGACGGGCGGCCCGGCCGCCCCCCGCCGTGCCGCGCCGGGGCGCCGGCGTGGCGCCCGCGCCCTCGCGCTGCTGCTTCCCGCCCTGCTGCTCGGCGGCTGCGAGACGCTGAACGCCCTCAACCCGCTGACCACCGGGCCGCAGCCCGGCCAGGCCGGCTACGTCACCGGCTTCCTCGGCGGCGTCGCGGCGGACGAGCCGCGCGCGGCGCTGGTGGCGCGCGAGGTGCTCTCGGCGGGCGGCTCGGCCGGCGACGCGGCCACGGCGGCGGCGCTGACCATGGCGGTGACGCTGCCCTCCCGCGTCGGGCTCGGCGGCGGCGGCGCCTGCCTCGGCTTCGACCCGCGCCGCAACCTCACCGAGGCGGTGCTGTTCCTGCCCGGCGGCCGCGCCGCCGTGCCGGCCGGCGCCGACCGGCCGGCGGCGGTGCCGCTGCTGGCGCGCGGCCTCTACGCGCTCCAGGCGCGCTTCGGCCGGCGCCCCTTCGAGGAGCTGATGGCCCCGGCCGAGCAGCTCGCCCGCTTCGGCACGCCGGTGAGCCGGGCGCTGGCGGCGGACCTCGCCGCCGTGCGCCAGCCGCTGCTGGCCGATCCGGGTGCCCGCGCCGTGTTCACCGGCCGTGGCGGCAACGTGCTGGGCGAGGGCGACGCGCTGGTGCAGGGCGACCTCGCCACCACGCTGGCCGCGCTGCGCACCTCCGGCCTCGGCATCGGCGACTTCCACCAGGGCGCGCTGGCGCGGCGCATCGAGGAGGCCTCGGCGCTGGCCGGCGGCGGCCTGACGATGGCCGAGCTGCGCGCCGCGCTCCCGCGCGTGGTGCCGCCGCTGCAGGTGCGGCCGGGCGGCGGCGACATCGCGAGCTTCCTGCCGCCCCCGGCCGATGGCGGCCTCGCCGCCGCGGTGGGTTTCCGTGCCCTGCTGGCCGGCCTGCCGACAGACCAGGCCGCCGAGCGCGGCCTCGCCGCCGCGCGCGCCTGGCGCGACCGGCGCGGCGAGCCGGAGGCGCTGCTGAACGCGGCCTCGCTGCCGCCCAACGGCGGCTGGCCGGCCCTGCCGGCCTCGGCGGCGCTGACCGTGTTCGACCGCGGCGGGCAGGCCGTGACCTGCGCCTTCACGATGAACAACCTGTTCGGCACCGGCCGCATGGCGCCCGGCCTCGGCTTCCTGCTGGCGGCGGCGCCGGGGATCGGCGCGGTGGAGCCGCCGCTGCTGGCGGCGGTGCTGCAGCACAACCCGAATTTCCGCGCCTTCCGCTTCGCGACGGCCGGCACCGGCCAGCTCGCGGCGCCGGCCGCCGTGGCCGGCGTGCTGATGCTGCAGACGCGCCAGAATCTGCCGCTGACCGATGCGGTGGCACGCGGGGCGGCGGAGCCGGGCCGCGTCGAGGCCGCCGCCTGCACCCGCTACCTGCCGGGCGGCGAGTCCTCCTGCGTCGCCGTGACCGACCCGCGCGGCGCCGGCGTGGCGCTGGGCGCGGTGGATCGCTGAGGCCCGCGGGTGGGGGGAGCCGAAGCATGGTGCTGAAGATCGGCCGCGGCGCCGAGGCGCCGCCCTTCCTGGTGATGGACGTGATCGCCGCCGCCAACGCCCGTGCCGCGGCGCTGGCGGCCGGCATGCCGCCCGAGACCCCGCCGGGCACGACGGGCCCGGATGGCGGCCGGGTGATCCGGCTGGAGGTCGGCCAGCCCGGCACCGGCGCGCCGCGCGGCGCCGCCGAGGCGGCGATCCGCGCGCTGCAGGGGGGCGCCCCGCTCGGCTACACCGAGGCGTTCGGCCTGCCCTCGCTGCGCGCCCGCATCGCCGCGCATTACGGCACGAAGTACGGGCTGGACGTCCCGCCCGGCCGCATCGCCGTGACCTTCGGCGCCTCGGGGGCCTTCCCGCTCGCCTTCCTCGCGGCCTTCGACCCCGGCGACCGGGTGGCGATGGCGGCGCCCTACTACCCGCCCTACGCCAACATCCTGACCGCGCTCGGCATGCGGCCGGTGCTGCTGCCCTGCGACGCGGCGACGCGCTTCCAGCCGACTCTGGCCATGCTGGAGCGGCTCGATCCGCTCCCCGACGGGCTGATCGTGGCGAGCCCCTGCAACCCGGCCGGCACCATGCTGACGCCGGACGAGCTGGCCGACATCGCCCGCTGGTGCGACCGCAACGGGGTGCGCCTCGTCTCGGACGAGATCTATCACGGCCTCTCCTACGGCCGGCCCGAGGCCACGGCGGCCGCGTCCAGCCCGAGCGCCGTCGTCGTCAACAGCTTCTCCAAGTACTTCTCGATGACCGGCTGGCGCATCGGCTGGATGGTGCTGCCCGAGGAGCTGTGCCGCCCCGTCGAGTGCCTGGCGCAGAACCTGTTCATCAGCGCCCCGCACCTCTCGCAGGTGGCGGCCGAGGCGGCGTTCGACTGCGCGCCGGAGCTGGAGGCGAACGTCGCCCGCTACCGGCGCAACCGCGACCTGCTGCTGGCCGAATTGCCGGCCGCCGGGTTCGACCGGCTCTCGCCGGCCGACGGCGCCTTCTACCTCTGGGCCGACGTTTCGGCGCTGACCGGCGACAGCGTGGAATTCTGCGCCCGGCTGCTGGCCGAGGCCGACATCGCCGCGACGCCGGGCGTCGATTTCGACAGCGGGCGCGGCGGGCGGTTCCTGCGCCTCAGCTATTGCGGCCCGGAGGCCGACATCGCGGCGGTGCCGGGGCGGCTGCGCCGCTGGCTGGGGCGGTAGACACGCCCGAGATCGGCCGCCTGATGCCGGCCCGCGCAAGCCCTGGCCTGTGCGGGCCGGTATCGCGCGCGGTCGGCGGGGCGGCCGCGCGCCGGACCGACGGCTCCTGCGGGTCCGCGCAGGGGCGGACCCGGATAACCTGACCATTAACGGGTGTTCAGGCCCGGGCTCATCCGCTTAGTCTCCCCGGTACGCAACGAAAACACGCGCCGCCCCGGGCCGGATCGACCGGCCCGCCACGTCGCGGCGCCTGTGGGGGGAACATGGAAAGACGCGATTTCCTGAAGGCGGGCGCGGTGCCGGCCGCGCTCGGCGCCGCCGGTGGCCTCGCGGCGCCCGCCGTGGCGCAGCAGGCGAACCGCAAGGTCACGTGGCGGCTGACGCTGAGCTTCCCGCGCAACCTGGAGACGCTTTACGGCGCCGCCACCACCTTCTCGCGCATCGTCAGCGAGGCGACTCAGGGCGAGTTCACCATCCGCGTCTTCTCCCCCGGCGAGCTGGTGCCGGCGCTGCAGGCGCGCGAGGCGACCTCGAACGGCTCGGTCGAGTCCTGCTTCACCGCCTCCTCCTACTCGATCGGCACCGACCCGGCCTTCATGTTCGGCACGGTGCTGCTGTTCGGGCTGAACAGCCGCCAGCAGCTCGCCTGGATGTACGAGCTGGACGGGCTCGGGAAGCTCAACCGGCTGCTCTACGAGAAGCACAACGTGCTGGGCTTCCCGCTCGCCTCGACGGGCGCGCAGATGGGCGGCTGGTTCCGCAAGGAGATACGCAGCCCCGAGGATCTGCGCGGGCTGAAGTTCCGCATCGGCGGCCTCGCCGGGCACGTGTTCCAGCGCCTCGGCTCGGTGCCGCAGCAGATCGCGGCGGGCGACATCTATCCCTCGCTGGAGCGCGGCACGATCGACGCGGCCGAGTGGATCGGGCCCTACGACGACGAGAAGCTCGGGCTCTACAAGGTGGCGCCGTACTACTACTACCCGGGCTGGTGGGAGGGGACGGGCATCCTCCACCTCTTCGTCAACAAGCCGGCCTGGGAGGCGCTGCCGGCCGACTACCGCAGCATCGTCCACAACGCCTCGATCACCGCGACGCAGCTCACCATGGCGCGCTACGACGCGCTGAACCCGCCGGCGCTGCTGCGGCTGGTGGCGCAGGGGGCGCAGGTGCGGCCCTTCCCGAACACGGTGCTCGATGCCTGCTACGACGAGACGGTGAAGCTGCACGAGGAGTACTCGCGCGATCCGGTCTATGCCGAGCTGTACCGCGACATGAGCAATTTCCGCACGGAGTCCTATCGCTGGCTCCAGCTCGCGGAATACGCCTTCGACAGCTACCAGATCAGGCGGCTGCGGCGCTGACGGGGAGCGCGGCGGCCGGCGCGGGGGCATCGGGGCGCTGCCCCGAACCCCGGCAGAGAGGGCCTTGCCCTCTCTGCACTCCCCCACCAAGGGGCGAAGCCCCCTCGGAAGCCCCTTTTTCGAAGAGACGGCCCGACGGCCGCAACAGTCGGGCTCCAGGCGAAGAGAGGTGCGGGAGGGCCTCGCCCTCCTGCCGGATTGGGCCCGGAGAAGGCAGCGCCTTCCCGGAGGGCGGATGGGGCCCGGGGAAGGCAGCGCCTTCAGGGGGGGGGGCCGGACAGAGGCCGGGAAATGGCACCTTCCCCGTCGGGCGCGGCGCCCCGAACGTCACCCCACCCGTCGCGGCGCCCGCGTGCGCGGCCGGTCGAAGCCCAGGAAGCCGAAGGTCTCGTGCATGTGCGGCGGCAGCGGCGCCTCCACCTCCAGCACGCCGCCCTCCGGGTGCGGCAGGCGCAGCGAGCGGGCATGGAGGTGCAGCATCGGGGAGAGCCCCTCGATGTGCGCGCCCGCGCCGCCGTACTTGCCGTCGCCGAGGATCGGGCAGCCCAGCTCCATGCAGTGGACGCGGAGCTGGTGGGTGCGGCCGGTGACGGGGCGCAGCTCCAGCCAGGCGGCGCGCTTCTGCGCCGCGTCCAGCGTGCGGAAGTCGGTCACGGCGCTGGTGGCGTCGCGGTCGCCGGGCTTCGCGGCGGCGGTGCGCTCGCCACCGGAGCTGGTCAGGCGCACCAGCGGCAGGTCGAGCCGCCCCTCGGCCGGGGTGGGGCGGCCGACGGTCACGGCCCAGTAGATCTTGGTGGTGTCGCGGCCGCGGAAGGCGGCGGCGAGGCGGGCGGCGGCGGTCGCGGTGCGGGCCAGCAGCAGCACGCCGGAGGTGTCGCGGTCCAGCCGGTGGACGAGGCGCGGCCGCTCCTCGGCGTCGAGGCGCAGCGCGTCCAGCATGCCGTCGAGGTGGCGGCGGATGCCCGGGCCGCCCTGCACCGGCAGGCCGGGCGGCTTGTCCAGCGCGATCACGCTGCGGTCGCGGTACAGCACCATGGCCTCCAGCGCGCGGGCGTCCTCCTCGGAGACGGGACGGGGCGCGGCCGGGGTGGGGGCGGGGCCGGCGGGCAGCGGCGGGACGCGGATCTCCTGGCCGGGGGAGAGGCGCGTGCCGGTCTCGGCCCGCTTGCCATCGACGCGGATCTGGCCGGTGCGCAGCATCTTCTGCAGCGCGCCCTGGGTGAGCTGCGGGTAGTGGCGGCGGAACCAGCGGTCGAGGCGCAGATCGGCGTCGTCGGCGGTGGTGGTGCGGAGCTGGACGGTCATGGAGGAAGGCAACCTAGCGCGAATCGGCCGCTGCGGTCAGGCCGGGGAACGCGGCAGCCGTCCGGCGCCCGGCGCATGGCGGCCGGCTGCGGTGCCGCCGGCGGCGCGTCGCGGTCCGGAACGTTACGCGTTGCCTCATCTCGCGCTTATGAGGCGGGCCGACGGAACGGCATGCCCGTCGCGCCGGTTCAGCTTGGCGCAGGATGCGGGAGGCGGGGATGAAGGCGCTGACGTGGCACGGCAAGGGTGACATGCGGTGCGAGAGCGTGCCCGATCCGAGGATCGAACATCCGCGCGACGCGATCATCAAGGTCACGGCCTGCGCCATCTGCGGTTCCGACCTGCACCTCTTCGACGGCGTGATCCCGAGCATGGAGCGGGGCGACGTGATCGGCCACGAGACCATGGGCGAGGTGGTCGAGGTCGGGCCGGAGGCGAAGGGCAGGCTGAAGCCCGGCGACCGCGTGGTGGTGCCGTTCACCATCTCCTGCGGCGAATGCTTCTTCTGCAGGAAGGGCTACTTCTCCGGCTGCGAGCGTTCCAACCCGAACCACGCGATGGCCGCGAAGCTGTGGGGCCACTCGCCGGCCGGGCTGTTCGGCTACTCCCACCTGCTCGGCGGCTACGCCGGCGGGCAGGCGGAATACCTGCGCGTGCCCTATGCCGATGTCGGGCCGGTCAAGGTGCCGCAAGGGCTCTCCGACGAGCAGGTGCTGTTCCTCTCCGACATCTTCCCCACCGGCTACATGGGCGCCGAGTTCTGCGACATCAGGGGCGGGGAGACCATCGCCATCTGGGGCTGCGGCCCGGTCGGGCAGTTCGCCATCCGCTCCGCCTTCCTGCTCGGCGCCGAGCGCGTGATCGCGATCGACACGGTGCCGGAGCGCCTGGCGATGGCAAAGCAGGGCGGCGCCATCACGATCGACTTCCGGGACGAGGATGTCTACGACCGCATCCAGGAGCTGACCGGCGGCCGCGGCGCCGATGCCTGCATCGACGCGGTGGGCACGGAGCCCGACACCGGCTCCGGCTTCGACGCGGTGATCGACCGCATCAAGGGCGCGACCTTCATGGGCACCGACCGGCCGCACGTGCTGCGCCAGGCCATCCACTGCTGCCGCAACTTCGGCACGGTCTCGATCGTCGGCGTCTATGGCGGCTTCGTGGACAAGATCCCGATGGGCTCGGCCATCAACCGCGGCCTGACCTTCCGCATGGCCCAGACGCCCGTGCAGCACTACCTGCCGAAGCTGCTGGAGCGCATCGAGAAGGGCGAGATCGATCCTTCCTTCGTCATCACCCACCGTGCCTCGCTCGAGGAAGGCCCGGAGCTGTACAAGACCTTCCGCGACAAGAAGGACGGCTGCATCAAGGTGGTGATGAAGCCCTGAGAGACGCGCGGGTGCCCCGTCCGGCGCCCGCGAGCCGTCGGGGAGGCGCTCCCCGGCCCCCGTTCACGCAGGCAGAGGCGCGGCGCCCGGCAGAATGGCGCCGGCCACAGGGAATCCCGCCATGGCCAGCACAGGCAAGCCCCTCGCCATCGTCACCGGCGCCTCCACCGGCATCGGCCACGCGCTGGCGAGATGCTGCGCCAGCAACGGCTTCGACCTGATCGTCGCGGCCGACGAGGCGAGGATCGAGGCGGCCGCCGCGGAATTCCGCGGCCTCGGCGCCCAGGTGGAAAGCGTGCAGGCCGACCTCGCCACCATCGAGGGCAACGACAGGCTCCTCGCCGTGCTCCGGGGGCGGCCGGTGGACGCGCTGCTCGCCAATGCCGGCCGCGGCCTCGGGCGTGCCTTCCTCGACCAGGATTTCGGCGAGATCCGCGACGTCGTGGAGACCAACGTCACCGGCACGCTCTACCTGATCCAGCAGGTCGGCCGCGGCATGCGCGCGCGCGGGCAGGGGAGGATCCTGATCACCGGCTCGATCGCCGGCTTCATGCCCGGCACCTTCCAGGCCGTCTACAACGGCACCAAGGCGTTCCTCGACAGCTTCAGCTTCGCGCTGCGCGCCGAGCTGAAGGACAGCGGCGTCACCGTCACCTGCCTGATGCCCGGCGCCACGGAAACCGAGTTCTTCGAGCGCGCCGACATGATGGACACCAAGGTGGGAACGCAGAAGAAGGACGATCCCGCCATGGTGGCCGAGACCGGCTTCGCGGCGATGATGAAGGGCGAGGGCGACGTGGTGAGCGGCTGGAAGAACAGGATGATGAGCGCCATCGCCAACGTGCTGCCGGCCGGCATGACCGCCGAGATGCATCGCGGCATGGCGGAGCCCGGCGGCGGCAGGTCGTAGGGGGAGGCCCGGCCGGGACTCCGTCGCATCAGCGGTCCCGGCGCTGGTTCTCGCCGAGCGCGAACTCGCCCACGCACAGCCCCTGCCGGAACGCCACCTCCAGCGTGATGACCCGCTCCGGGAAGCCCGGCGCCAGGGGCGGACGCTGCCGCAGGCGGAACACCATGCGCGGCATGCCCAGCGGCGTGCCCGGGACCCAGCGTGGCCGCCAGTTGCGGCCGAACGCGGCCTCCACCTCCTCGGGCGTGACGCAGGCGGCGCGGTCGCCGAGGCGCAGGCGCAGCAGGGCGCGCAGCGATTCCCCGACGCCGCCGCCCGGTTCCGCCGCCCAGCTCACCGTGGCGCCCCAGGCGGCCAGCCAGGCGCCTTCCCCCCGCAGCCCGCCACCCGGCGCGGGGACGAAGCGGATGTCGAGCGCGCGGGCGAGCAGCGACTGATCCAGGACGCTTTCCTGCGTCGCCACCGCGTTGATCCGGCGCAGCAGCTCGGTGCTGCCGCCGGGCCGGGCGGCCGGGCGCGGCTCGACCCGGCCCGAGGTGGCGGGGCGCCCCCCCGAGACCGACGAGGGGGGCGACGGGGCGTGGGGCAGGGGCGACGGGGCCGGCGCGGCCATCGCCATGGCCGGCAGGGCGAGCAGCAGGAAGGCACCCGCACGCACGGCCCGTGGCGTTTCCCTCACGAGCGTCCCCGGTCCCGGTCCGGCCCGTCGTCGCGCCTCTCCTCCGGCCCGGCGGCGCGCCCGGCCCGCAGCGCGGCCCAGCGGCGCAGGCGCTCGGCCACCGCCGCCTCGGCGCCGCGCCCGGCGGGGCGGTAGAATTCGGGGCGCGGCATGCCGTCGGGGAAGTAGTTCTGGCCGCTGAACGCTTCCTCCTCGTCGTGGTCGTAGCTGTAGCCGGCGCCGTAGCCGAGGTCCCGCATCAGCCCGGTGGGGGCGTTCAGGATGTGGGCGGGCGGCATCAGGCTGCCCGTCTCCTTCGCCGCGCGCATCGCCGCCTTGAAGGCGACGTAGACCGCGTTCGACTTGGGCGCCGCGGCGAGGTGCACGACGAGCTGCGCCAGCGCCAGCTCGCCCTCCGGGCTGCCCAGGCGCTCGTAGGTCTCCCAGGCGGCGATGGCGAGCGGCAGGGCGGTGGGGTCGGCGGCGCCGACATCCTCGGCGGCGAAGCGGGTCAGCCGGCGGGCGAGGTAGCGCGGGTCCTCGCCGCCGGTGAGCATGCGCGCGAACCAGTACAGCGCCGCGTCCGGATCGGAGCCGCGCATCGACTTGTGCAGCGCCGAGATGAGGTTGTAGTGCTCCTCGCGGTCCTTGTCGTAGAGCGCGGCGCGCTTCGCCAGCAGCGCGGCGAGGCCGGCCGGGTCGAGCGGCGCGCGTTCCGGCGGCAGCGCCAGCAATTGCTCGGCGAGGTTCAGCAGGTAGCGCCCGTCGCCATCCGCCATGGCGCGCAGCGCGGTGCGCGCGGCCTCGTCGAGCGGCAGGGTCCGGCCCGCCTCCTCCTCGGCGCGGGCGAGCAGCAATTCCAGCGCCGGATCGTCCAGCCGGCGCAGCACCAGCACCTGGCAGCGCGAGAGCAGCGCGCCGTTCAGCGCGAAGCTCGGATTCTCGGTGGTGGCGCCGACCAGGGTGACGGTGCCGTCCTCCACCACCGGCAGGAAGCCGTCCTGCTGGGCGCGGTTGAAGCGGTGGATCTCGTCCACGAAGAGCAGCGTGCCCTGCTTCAGCCGCCGCCGCTGCCGCGCCTCGTCGAAGGCGCGCTTGAGGTCGGCGACGCCGGAGAACACCGCCGAGAGGGAGACGAAGACCAGCCCCGCGCGCTCGGCCAGCAGCCGGGCGATGGTGGTCTTGCCCACCCCCGGCGGCCCCCACAGCACCAGCGAGGCGAGGCTGCCGCGCGCCAGCATGCCGGTCAGCGCGCCGGCCGGGCCGAGCAGGTGGTCCTGGCCCACCACCTCCTCCAGCGTGCGCGGCCGCAGCCGGTCGGCGAGCGGGCGCGGCCCCGGATGCCCGTCGGCCGGACGGGGGGCCGGACGGGGGGCGGGGGGTTCCGCCGGGCCGAACAGGTCGTCGGGGGGGAAGGGATCGGCGGGGGGAGAGGTCGGGCGGCGCGCGGCCATGCCGCATGATACAGGCGGCCGGACGGGTGGGCGAGACGGGTGGGCAAGGTGGCAGCGGCGCGCCGCGGCCTCGCTGCCGGGTCTGCCCCCGCGGCGCGCGGCGGCCGGCCGCCGCGCGCCGCGGGGACAGACCCGGCAGCGCGGCAGCGGCGCGCCGCTGCCTCGCTGCCGGGTCTGTCCCCGCGGCGCGCGGCGGCCGGCCGCCGCCCCGTCCGTCAGATCGGCAGCGGCCCGTCGGTCTTGATCTCGTTCATCACGAAGAAGGTGCGCACCTGCCGCACCCCGGGCAGGGCGATGATCCGCTCGCTGTGCAGCCGGTTGAAGGCGGCGAGGTCGCGGACGCGGATGCGCAGGAAGTAGTCCACCTCGCCCGCCACCAGCACGCATTCCAGCACCTGCTCCATGCCGCGCACCGCGGCCTCGAAGGCGGCGAAGCTCTCCGGCGTCGAGCGGTCCAGCACCACCCCCACCAGCACCAGCGTGCCGCGCCCCACCGCCTCGGGGGCCACCAGGGCGCGCACGCCGCGGATCACGCCGCGCTCGAACAGGCGCTTCGTGTGGGTCCAGCAGGCGGCGGGGCTGAGCCCGACCTCGCGCGCCAGCTCGGCATTGGTGATGCGGCTGTCGCGCTGCAGGGCGCGGAGGAGGCGGCGGTCGAGGGGGTTCAGCTCGTTGGCGGGGGAATCGTCGGTCATGCGAAGGATCTTCGGATTAGTGACCGGAAATCAGAAGAACCAAAAGGAATTCCCGGTCGAGATCCTGGATTCAGTATAGAATCCGCTCCCAGATACGAAGCACCTCCATCCTCTCCCCGGCTAGGATCGCGCCACCTGCACGACGCGCGGAGCCTCGCCCATGCCCCTCGACCTCGAAGCCAAGTTCCCCCGCCGCAAGCTCGCCTTCTGGCCTTCGCCGATCCATCCGCTGCCGCGGCTCTCCGAAGCGATCGGCGTCGAGGTCTGGGCCAAGCGCGACGACATCGCCTCCGGCCTCGCCTTCGGCGGCAACAAGGTGCGCAAGCTGGAATGGCTGGCCGCCGACGCCATCGCCCAGGGCTGCGACACGCTGGTCTCGATCGGCAACATCCAGTCGAACCACACGCGGCAGGTGGCCGCCGTCGCCGCCGTGCTGGGGATGAAGTGCAAGCTGGTGCAGGAGGAATGGACCCGCTGGGAGGACCCGGCCTACGACAAGGTCGGCAACATCCTGCTCTCCCGCCTGATGGGCGCCGAGACGATCCTGGAGGGCGAGGGCTACTCCACCGCCGTCAAGGAGACCTGGGAGCGCGCGCTGGAGCAGGTGCGGCGCGAGGGCGGCAGGCCCTACGCCATCCCGGCCGGCGCCTCCGACCACCCGCTCGGCGGCCTCGGCTACGCGCACTTCGCCGACGAGGTGGCGGCGCAGGAGGCGGCACAGGGCCTCTTCTTCGACACGGTGGTGACGGCGACCTGCACCGGCTCCACCCAGGCCGGCATGGTGGTGGGCTTCGGCGCGCAGGACCGGCGCCGCCGCCTGCTCGGCATCGACACGGCGGCGGATGCGGCCATGACCCGCGCGGCCGTGACCAAGATCGCCCGCGCCACCGCCGAGCTGATCGGCCTCAACCGCGAGATCCGCGACGAGGAGATCGAGATCGACCCGCGCTTCGCCGGCCCCGACTACGGCCTGCCGGACGACGCGACCATCGCCGCGATCCGCACCGCCGCCTCGCTGGAGGCGATGCTGACCGACCCGGTCTACGAGGGGAAGTCGATGGCCGGGCTGATCGCCATGGCGAAGTCGGGCGAGATCCCGAAGGGCAGCCGGGTGCTCTACGTGCATCTCGGCGGCGCGCCGGCGCTGAACGCCTACCACAACGCCTTCGTCTGACGGGGTGCGGCGGGCAGTCGCGGCGTGCCGGTCCCGTCCCCGCCAACCCCGTCCCGGCACGCCGCGACTGCCCCCTGATCGGTGGCGGTTGCCACGCATTGCCGCTGAAAGAGGCAACCGGCCGCCCCGGCCCCTAGCCGCGTGGCAATCCTGCCACGCCACACGCCTCCGCCGCCGCCGGGCATGGCTCTTGCAACATGGCGGTCCCGCCGGTGCCTCGCCACCGGCCGGCGCGGCGCGTATCGGTAGGGGCATGCAGGAACGAGACGGACCCGTGACGCTGCGGGTCAACGGCACGGCGCACCGCCTCGCGGTGCCGCGCGACACGCGCCTTCTCTACGTGCTCCGCAACGACCTGGCGCTGAACGGCCCGAAATTCGGCTGCGGCCTCGGCGAGTGCGGCGCCTGCACCGTGCTGCTGGACGGCGCCGCCGCGCGCTCCTGCTCCATCCCCGTCGGCGCCTGCGAGGGGCGCGAGGTCACCACGCTGGAAGGGCTGACCGCGGACGGCACCGCGCAGGGCGCGCCCGGCCCGGTGCAGCGCGCCTTCATCGCCGAGCAGGCGGCGCAGTGCGGCTACTGCCTCAACGGCATGATCATGGCCACCGAGGCGCTGCTGCGGCGCCATCCGCGCCCCGACGAGGCGCAGATACGCGCCGCCCTGTCGCACAACCTCTGCCGCTGCGGCACGCATGTCGAGATCCTGCGCGCCGCCCGCCGCGCCGCCGACGAGCGCGGCTGAGGAACCGCCCATGACCGAATCCCCGCCCACCCGCCAGGGATTGCTGGAGCGGCCCGGCACGCTGCTCATCACCCGCTCCGCCGCCGCCCCCGACCCGCACGCGCCGCCGCCCCCCGCCGGAGCCGCCGAACCGCCCACCAGTTCCGCCACCGCCGGCTCCAACCGCGACGGCGAGCCCGACATCTACGTCGCCGTGCTCGACGACGGCTCGGTGCTCGGCTTCAACGGCCATGTCGATCTCGGCACCGGCATCCGCACCGCCCTCGCCCAGATCGTGGCCGAGGAGCTGGACGTCGCCCTCGACCGCGTGACCATGGTGCTGGGCGACACGGAGCGCGCGCCCAACCAGGGCGCCACCATCGCCAGCGAGACCATCCAGATCACCGCCGAGCCGCTGCGCCGCGCCGCCGCGCAGGCGCGCTGGCTGCTGCTGGGCGAGGCCGCCGCGCGGCTCGGCGCGCCCGTCGAGGCGCTCGCCGTCGAGGACGGCACGGTGCGCGTCGCCGAGGATCCCGCGCGGCGCATCGACTACGCCGCCCTGCTGCACGGCCGCGCGCTGCGCGCCGAGCTGGACGGCGCGGCGCCGCTGAAGCCGGTGGCCGCGTACCGCGTGGTCGGCCAGCCCGTGCCGCGCGTCGACATCCCGGCCAAGGCCACCGGCGCCTTCTCCTATGTCCACGACCTGCGCGTGCCGGGCATGCTGCACGGGCGCGTGGTGCGGCCGCCCTATCTCGGCCATGACGGCGGCGACTTCGTCGGCCGCTCGCTGCTCTCGGTGGACGAATCCTCGGTGGCGCACATCGACGGCCTCGTCGCCGTCGTCACCATCGGCGACTTCGTCGGCGTGGTGGCGACGCGCGAGGAGAACGCGGACCGCGCCATGCGGGCGCTGCGCGTCGAATGGAAGCCCTTCGCGCCCACCGTGGACCTGCGCGACATCGACCGCGCGCTGCGCCTGAACCCCTCGACGCGCCGGGTGCTGGCCGATACGGGCGACGTGGACCAGGCCCTGGCCGGCGCCGCGAAGTCCCTGCGGCGCAGCTACGCCTGGCCCTACCAGATGCACGCCTCGATCGGCCCCTCCTGCGCGGTAGCGGACCACGCGCCGGGGCGGCTCGTCGTCTGGTCCGGCACGCAGAACCCGCACGTGCTGCGCGGCGATCTCGCGCGGCTGCTCGGCATGGGCGAGCACGAGGTGGAGGTGGTGCGGCTGGAGGCGGCCGGCTGCTACGGCCGCAACTGCGCCGACGACGTCTCCGGCGATGCGGCGCTGCTCTCGCGCGCCGTCGGCCGGCCGGTGCGCGTGCAGCTCACCCGCGAGCAGGAGCATGCCTGGGAGCCGAAGGGCGCCGCGCAGCTCTGCGACGTGGCCGGCGGCCTCGATGCCGAAGGCGGGCTCGCCGCCTACGACTTCACCGTGCGCTACCCTTCCAACCTCGCGCCGATGCTGCCGCTGCTGCTGACCGGCGTGGTGCCGCCGGTGCCCGCCACGGTGCAGATGGGCGACCGCACCGCCATCCCGCCCTACGACTACAAGGCGATGCGCGTGGTGTGCGAGGACATGCCGCCGCTGGTGCGCGCCGCCTGGCTGCGCGGCGTCTCGGCCCTGCCCAACAGCTTCGCGCACGAATGCTTCATCGACGAGCTGGCGGTCGAGGCCGGCGCCGACCCGGTGGAATTCCGCCTGCGCCACCTGCCGGACCGGCGCGCCGCCGACCTCGTCCGCGCCGTGGCCGAGCGCGCGAAGTGGGAGCCGCGCACCGGCGCCCGGCTGCGTGGCGAGGGCGACATCCTGCGCGGCCAGGGCTTCGCCTACGCGCTCTACGTCCACAGCAAGTTCCCCGGCTTCGGCGCCGCCTGGGCGGCCTGGGTGGCCGAGGTGGAGGTGAACCGGCGCACCGGCGAGGTCACGGTCGGCCGCATCACGGTCGGCCAGGACACCGGCCAGATGATCAACCCGGCCGGGGTGCGGCACCAGGTCCACGGCAACGTCGTCCAGGCCACCAGCCGCGCGCTGAAGGAGCGCGTGACCTTCGACGAGCGCTCCCTGGTCAGCAGCCGCGAATGGGGCGGCTACCCGATCATGACCTTCCGCGAGGTCCCCGAGATCGACGTGCTGCTGATGCCGCGCCAGTCGGAGCCGCCGCTGGGCGGCGGCGAATCCGCCTCCGTGCCCGGCGCCGCCGCCATCGCCAACGCGATCTACGACGCGACCGGCGTGCGCTTCCGCAGCCCGCCCTTCACCGCCGACGTGATCCTGGCGGGGCTGGACGACGCCGCCCCCACGCCGCCCGCCCCGCCGAGGCGCCGCCGCTGGCTCGGCGCGCTGGCCGGGATCGGCACGGCGCTGGCGACGGCCGGCGCCGGGCTGCTCGGCCTGCACGCCGCCATCCCGCCGGCCGCGCCGCCCGGGCCGGACGTCTATTCGGCCACGCTGATCGAGCGCGGCCGGCTGCTCGCCGCGGCCGGCGACTGCGCCGTCTGCCACACCGCGCCGGGCGGCGTGGCCTATGCCGGCGGCCATGCGCTGGAAACCCCCTTCGGCACGGTGTTCGGCACCAACCTGACGCCGGACGTGGAGACCGGCATCGGCGCTTGGTCCTTCGCCGCCTTCCAGCGCGCCATGCGCGAGGGCATCTCGCGCGACGGCCGCAACCTCTACCCGGCCTTTCCCTACACGTCCTTCACGCGCATGACGGACGCGGACCTGCTGGCCCTCTACGCCTACCTCATGTCGCGCCCCGCCGTGCGCAACGTGCCGCCGGAGACGAAGCTCGCCTTCCCCTACGGCATCCGACCGCTGCTGGCCGGCTGGAACCTTCTCTTCCATCGCCCGGGCGCCCAGGAGCCGGACCCGTCGCGCTCCGCCGAGTGGAACCGCGGCAACTACCTCGTCAACGCGCTCGGCCATTGCGGCGCCTGCCACACGCCGCGCAACGCGCTGGGCGCCGAGCGGCGCGGTGCCTACCTCGCCGGCGGCGAGGCGGAAGGGTGGGACGCGCCGGCCTTCGGCACGCTGGCGGCCGCGCCCGTGCCCTGGACCGAGCGGTCGCTGTTCGACTACCTGCGCACCGGCCACTCGCCCGAGCACGGCGTCGCCGCCGGGCCGATGGCGCCGGTGGTGGCGGAGCTGACGCAACTGCCCGACGCCGACATCCGCGCCATGGCGCACTACCTCGCCTCGCTGGGCGGCGCCCCCGACCCCGCCGCCGCGGCGCTGCGCGCGCGCGAGGTGGAAGCCGCCGCCTGGCGCGACCTGGGCGGCGACGCCTCGCCGGGCGCGCGTCTCTTCCAGGGCGCCTGCGGCGCCTGCCACCATGACGGCAACGGCCCGGCGGTGCTCGGCGCGCATGTCTCGATGCCGCTGAACACCAGCATCCACGCGGCGCGGCCGGACAACCTGATCCGCGTCATCCTGGACGGCATCCAGAACCCGGCGCGGGACGCGCTGGGCCACATGCCGGGCTTCCGCGACAGCCTGAGCGACGCGCAGGTGGCGGAGCTCGCGGCCTTCCTGCGGCGGCGCTTCGCGCCCGACAGGCCGGCCTGGGAAGGGGTGGAGGCGGTGGCGGCGCGGCTGCGCTGAAGGCCGCGGCACCGGGCCTTTCCGAGGGAGGGCGCTGCCCGCCCTGGGTCGTCCTCCCGCCGAGGCGCCCCGCCCCCTGGCCCCCGTCCCGGGAAAGGCGGGCGGGGCGTTCGAACGACGGGGACCGGGCGAATGGCGGTCCGGGAGGGCTTCGTCCTTTTGCCGGATGGGAGCCGGGAAAGGCGACGCCCTCCCGCAGAGGCGGTGGGAACGTATCCCGTCCTCAGGCCGCCGCCGCGATCGCGTCCGCGAGCTGCCCGAGCGCCGCGCTCATCGCCGCCACCTGCGCGGCGGTGCCGGCGCCACCGATCGGCACCTCGATGCGCAGGGTGCGCGCCGTGCCGGGCAGCCTTCCCTGGCGGGGGCGCACCGCCATCTGGGCCAGCAGCAGCACGCGGCCCGCCTCGGCGTCGAAGCGCTGCACGTCGACCTCGGCGATCAGCGCGGTGTCGGTGGAGAGGGCGCCGCCCTCGGCGACGACGCTGCCGCCCGGAAGGCGCTGCGTCAGGTTCTCGACCAGCACGCGGCCGATCATGTCGCCGAGCGGCTCGCCCCAGCGCTCGTTCGAGGCGATGTCGAGCCGGTAGCCGGCATTGCCGCGCACGATGCCCGGGCGGTCCAGGTAGCCCGCGAGGGTCACGCGCCGCACCTCCAGGCTCCGCGCGGCGGCGGGGCGCGGCGTGCCGGGCACGGCGGCCAGGGTGAAGAAGGCCGCCTCGGGCGAGGCGCAGCCGGCCAGCGCCAGCAGCAGCGCGGCGCGGCGGGCGAGGCGGGGGCGTGGCCGGGCGGTGGGGTTCATCGCTCGCCCCCCTGCAGGGCACGGCCGCGGATCAGCGCCTCCGGGTGGCGGTCGAGGAAGTCGGCCAGGATGCGCACGGCGCGCGCCGCGTCGGAGACCTGCCCGAGCGTGCGCTGGAGCTGCCGCTGCACGTCGGAATCGCCGCCGTAGCCGCGCTCGACGGAACCGATCGCGCTGTTCGCGCGCGCTACCGCCTGGTCGAGGTTGCCGGCGATGCCGGGCAGGCGCCGCAGCAGCGGGGCGAGGCCGCGATCGGCCTCGCGCACGAGCTGCTGCACCTGCGCCAGCGCGGCGCTCAGCGCGCCCACCGCGTTGCGCACCTCCGGCCCGCCCACCAGCCCGTTCACCGAGGCGAGCGCGCCGTTGAGGTTGCGGCCGATCTCGTCGATCGGGAAGCGTTGCAGCCGCCCGGCGATGGCGCTGACCGTCGCCATGATGTCGTCGCCGCCGGGCATGGCCGGCAGCACGATCTCGTCGCCTTCCATCCGCACCTCGGCGGGTGGCGGGTTCTCCTGGAAATCCAGGGTCACGATCTTCTGCCCGATCAGGATGTTGCCGGTGGCGAGCTGCGCGCGCAGGCCGCGCGCGACCATGCGCCGCGTCAGCTCCAGCACCTCGTACTGCTCCCGCCCGGCAGGGTAGGAGATGTTGCCCGGCTCCACCGCGAGGTGCACCGGGGTGCGGAACGCATGGGTCTCGCGGTCGTATTCCAGATGCACGTCCGTCACGCTGCCGATGCGGATGCCGCGCATCTCGACCGGCGAGCCGGCGGCGAGGCCGCGCACCGAGCCGTCGAAGTAGACCAGGAAGCTGAGCCGGTCGCGCGAGGTGGCGGCGGCGGCGGCGGCGATGTCGGGGTAGAGCGGGAACTCGGCGTCGTCCTTCGCCTCCGGTGTGCCGCGCGCCTCGGGCGGCGTGTCGAAGGCGACGCCGCCGGCGAGCAGGGCGCGCAGGCTCTCCAGCTCCAGCCGGATGCCCTGCGCGCCGATGTCGAGGCTGACGCCGGAGACGTTCCAGAAGCGCGAGCCGGCGCGGAGATACTGCGCGTAGGGGTCGCGCACGAAGGCGTGCAGGGTGATGTTGCCGTCGAGGCCCGGGCGGTCGTAGCTCAGGATCTCGCCCACCGCGATGTCGCGGAAGAAGACCGGCGAGCCGCGGTCGAGCGAGCCGATGCGGTGCGCCTGGAGGCGGATCAGCCGGCCCGGCTGGTCGGCGCGGACGCCGGGCGGGTCCTCGAGGCCGGTGAATTCGCGTCTTGCCTCGGCCTCCGGCGCGCCGGGGTCGAATTCGATGTAGCTGCCGGAGACGATGGTCTCCAGGCCCGAGACGCTGCTGGCGCTGAGTCGCGGCCGCACCACCCAGAAGCGGGCCGGGGCGGTCAGCCGGTCCACCACCTCGCGCGCCATGCGCATGCGGACGCGGACGCGCTGGAGGTCGTCGGTGAGCGCGATGGTCTCGACCGTGCCGACCTGCACGGCCTTGTAGCGCACCGGCGTCTGGCCGGCGGTGAGCCCCTCGGCGTTGCGGAAGGTGACGGTGATCAGCGGCCCGCGGGCGCTGAGGGTGCGGTAGCCGAGATAGCCGGCCACCAGCACCGCCGCGATCGGGATCAGCCAGATCATCGAGAAGCGCCGGTGGTGCGCCCGCACGGCCTCCGGCGCCTCGTCGTGCAGCGTCCGGTCGTGCGGGGCCGGGTCGTGCGGGGCCGAACCGGGCGCGGCGCCCCCTGCGGTCCCCCCCGTGGAAGGGGGCGCGCCGGGGGCCGGTGCGCGGGCCGGATCGTGCGGCGTCGGCGCGCCGCTTCCCGGCTCGCTCATGCGCGGCGCTCCGCCGCGCCGTGCCCGGCGGGGGCGGGCCGCGCCGCGTTCCCCGCCGCCTCGCCCGGCCCGGTTCCGTCCCGGTCCGCCCGGTATCGTCCAGCGCGGTAGGCGTCGGCCCGATCCTGACCCGCCCGATCCTGACCCGCCCGGTCGCGCCGGTGCGGCGGCACGGCGTCCCACATCAGGCGGGGGTCGAAGGCTTCGGCGGCGAACATGGTGAGGATCACCACGCCGGCGAAGCAGAGCGCGCCGTTCTCGGCGACGATGTTGGCCAGCCGGCCGAAATGCACCACCGAGACCAGCACCGAGACCACGAACACGTCGATCATCGACCAGCGCCCGATCGCGTCCACCACCCGGTAGAGCCGGGTGCGGTCGCGCAGGCGCAGGTCGGAGCGCGCGTGGACGCCGAGCAGCATCGACAGCAGCCCGAGCAGCTTAAGCATCGGCACGGCGACGCTGGCCAGGAAGACGATCAGCGCCAGCGGCCAGAAGCCGCTCTCGATGAACTCCTCCACCCCGCCCAGGATGGTGTGCGGGCCGCCCTGCCCGAGGGTGATGACGTTCATGACCGGGTAGTAGTTGGCCGGCACGTAGAGCACCACCGCCGCGGTGATCAGCGCCCAGGTGCGGGCGATGCTGTTCGGCTTGCGCCGGTGCAGCCGGCTGCCGCAGCGCGGGCAGTGGTCGCCGTCCCGGCCCCGGCTGACCAGATGGCAGCAGTGGCAGCCGATCAGCGGCGCGCGCGCGGCGCGCGGGCCGGGCGCGGCGGGAACCGCCGGCGCGGCGGTCGCCGCGGCGCCCGGCCGGGTGTCGTCGACGAGGGCCGGGTCCTCGTCGAGGTGCCGGCGCGAGACCATCTCCCAGATCGCCTCCGGGTCCAGGGCGGAATCGGTCGCGACCAGCAGCAGCGACAGGGCGCCCAGGGCGATGGCGGCGGCGCCGATCTGCACGTCGGCGAGGTCCACCAGTCGCGTGTAGGAGACCAGCGCGCCGAACAGGAACACCTCCAGCATCGCCCAGGGCGCGATGTGGCGGTACCAGCGGAAGGGCAGGTGCAGCCAGCGCGGGGGCCTGGGCAGGCGCAGGCCGACCAGCACCGTCAGCAGCAGCAGCAGCTTCAGCAGCGGCACCAGCACCAGCGTCGCCAGCACCAGCGCCCCGAGCGCCCAGTAGCCCTCCTGCGTCAGCGAATCGGCGCCGCTGGCCACCCAGACGAGGCGCGGCCGGCCGAGGAGGTGCAGCTCCAGGAAGGGCAGCATCATGGTGACGAGGTAGAGCGCGAAGGCGGCGCAGCCGAGCGCCAGGGGCGCCGTCAGCGGCGCGCTGCGGTTGCGCCGGAGCACGGCGTCGCAGCGCGGGCAGCGCGCATCGGTGTCCGGCGGCAGCGGCCGCAGGTGCAGCAGCTTGCCGCAGTGCGGGCATTCGCGCAGCCGGCGGCCGGGCAGGACCGGGATGTTCGGCCGGCCGGGCCCGGCCTCGTCCGGCAGCAGGCCGAACAGGCTCATGCGGCGCGGCCCGCCCGGGGAAGGGACGGGTGGCGGGGCGGGCGGTTCGCGCGCGGGGCGCGGCGTGGCACGGGGCCTGGCATCGGCGCGCTCCATCGTCTCGGACCTCGGACGTCTCGGACCTCGGGGGAGGCGGCCCGTCGGCTTCCCGTAGCGGCCGGCGCGGGGCTCGGCAAGCGGGGGCCGGACCGGCGGGGAGCGGCCGGGGCTGCCCGTTGCCGGTGCGAAAGCGGTCTCGCCAGGAGCGCCGCGCCGCGCGAGGATGCGGGTCCCCCCGGATGCCGGATGTGCAGGATGCGTGCGCTGCTTCTCCCCATCGGCGCGCTGGTCGCGCTTCTCGCCTATCAGCGCCCCGACTGGGTGGCGGGCGTGGAATCCGGCCTCGCCGCCGTGAACGAGCGGCTGGCGGGGCTGGGCAACGCCTTCGCCCAGCGCCCGGGCACCATCGCCGCCCGTGCCGACGAGGCGGCGCCCGACCGCGCCGAGGCGCTGGCGGCGGTCGAGCGGGCGGCCGCGGCGCGGCGTGACCTGTTCGCCGCGGCGCAGGACGCCCCGCCCGCCGCCGGGCGGCGCGACGCCAGCCCGGAGGCCGAGGCGCCGGCCAAGGGCGCGGCGCGGGCCCGGGTGGAGGCGCTGCTGCGCGAGGCCGCCGCCACCCTGGCCGGCAGCGAGGCGCTGGGCGAGCTGCGCGCCATGCAGGCGGCGCGGCTGCAACGGACGGCGCTGCGCGAGCAGCTCGCCCGGCAGCGCCTGGCCGGGGACGCGCAGGCGGCCGACACCGAGAGCCGCCTCGCCGCCGCCGAGGCCGAGCTTTCCGGCCGCGCCGACGCCTTCACGCAGCGCCTGGGCGGGATCGGCGTCAACGTCTCGCGCGAGGCGGCGGAGAACCTCGCCGTCTCGGTGAACGGCGACGAGGTGGTGGCGCTGCTCGGCGCCTACGGCAACATCGAGCGGCTGGAGGGCGAGCTGCGCGAGGCGGTGGCCGAGGCGCAGGACAACGAGGCGCTGGTGCGCCGCTACTACGCGCTGCACGCGACGCTGCTGGCGGTGCTGGAGACGGTGCAGGAGGAGACGCTCTCGCGCATCGACACCGTGTACCGGCCGCGCCTGGAGGCGATCGACCGCGACACGGCGGCGTTGCGCGGCGAGGCGCAGACGCTGCTGCGCGACGCGCGCGAGGCGCCGCTGCGGGCGGCGCTGGAGGCCAACCTGCGCGCGCACGAGCTGACGCTGCGCGCCACCGGCCTGTACCGGCGCTACCTGCAGGACCAGCGCAACGGGCTGGCGACGGCGCTGGAGCGCACCCGCGCGGCACGCCAGGTGGCCGACAACACGGCGCGCACGGCGACCCTGGCGCTCGACGTGGCCGGGATGATGCGCAACGGCGGGCGGGACGTGGGCGCGGTGCTGACGGCGCGGCCGCCGGTGCTGGTGCCGTTCGGGGGCACGGTGCTGCGGCGGGAATTCGAGGGGCTGTCGCGGCGGATGGGCGAGGCGGGGAGCTGAGGCGGGGGGCGGGGGCTTCGCCCCTGCGACCCCAACCAAGGAGGGCGCTGCCCTCCTTGGGTATCCTCCCGCCAAGGGGCGAAGCCCCCTTGGAACCCCCGTTCGGGGAAGGCGGCCGGGGTGTTTCGACACCCGGGTGCAAAACGAACGGAGGTGCGGGAGGGCTTCGCCCATCCTGCCGGATGGGGTCCGGGGAAGGCAGCGCCTTCCCCGTGAAGGCGGCGGCCCCTACCCCTCCGTGAACCCCGCCATCGCGCGCCATGCCGCCTCGTCCAGCGTGGTCACGCCGAGTTCCGCCGCCTTCGCCGCCTTCGAGCCGGCATCGGCGCCGAGCACCACGAAGTCGGTCTTCCTCGACACGCTCTTGGTCACCTTGGCGCCGAGCAGCTCGGCCCGCGCCTCGGCCTCGGCGCGCGTCATGGTCTCCAGCGAGCCGGTGAAGACGATGGTGCGGCCGGTGAGCGGGTTCTCCTCGCCGATCGACGCCATCGGCTCGGCCGTCACCTCGCGCGCGAGGTCGTCGAGGGCCGCGCGGTTGTGCGGCTCGGCGAAGAAGTCGGCGAGTTCGGTCGCGATGGCGGGGCCGATGCCCTGGATGCTGCCGAGCTCCTCGCGCGCCTCGGAGCCGATCACCGTCGCCTCCTGCATGCGCCGGCGCCACTCGGCGTAGGTGCCGTAGTGGCGGGCCAGCAGGCGGGCGTTCTGCTCGCCGATGCGGCGGATGCCGAGGGCGAAGACGAAGCGGTCCAGCGGTACGCGGCGGCGCGCCTCGATGGCGGCGAGGAGGTTGGGCACCTTCCGCGCCTCGCCCTTGGACTTTGCGCCCCAGCCCTCCCAGCCGCGCATCCGCTCGGCGTGCGGGGCGAGGCGGAACAGGTCGGCGGGGGCGCGGACCAGGCCCTCGTCGTGGAGCTTCTGGATGTTCTCGATGCCCAGCCCCTCGATGTCCATCGCGTTGCGCGCGACGAAGTGCCTGAGGCGCTCCACCGTCTGCGCCGGGCAGATCAGCCCGCCGGTGCAGCGGCGCACCACGTCGCCGTTGTCGCGCACGGCGTGGCTGCCGCAGGCGGGGCAGATCTGCGGGAATTCGAAGGGCACGCTGCCCTCGGGCCGCTTTTCCGGCACGATGCCGACGATCTGCGGGATGACGTCGCCGGCGCGCTGCAGGATCACCGTGTCGCCGATGCGCACGTCCTTGCGGGCGATCTCGTCCTCGTTGTGCAGCGTCGCGTGCTGCACGATGACGCCGCCGACGTTCACCGGCTCCATCACGGCGCGCGGCGTCAGCGCGCCGGTGCGGCCGACCTGGATCTGGATCTCCAGCAGCGTGGTGGTGGCTTGCGTCGCGGGGAATTTCCAGGCGATGGCCCAGCGCGGCGCGCGGCCGACGAAGCCGAGGCGGGACTGCCAGTCCAGCCGGTCCAGCTTGTAGACCACGCCGTCGATGTCGTAGGCGAGGCCGGCGCGCTCCGCGGCCAGCTCGGCCTGGAAGGCGGCGACGGCGGCCTCGTCGGGCAGCAGGCGGGAGAGCGGATTCACCCGGAAGCCCCAGCCGCGCAGGCGTTCGAGGTATTCGGCGTGGGTCGTGGCGACGGGCTCGCTCGACTCGCCCTGCGCGTAGGCGAACAGCTTCAGCGGCCGGCGGGCGGTGATGCCGGGGTCGAGCTGGCGCAGCGAGCCGGCGGCGGCGTTGCGCGGGTTGGCGAAGATGCGCTCGCCCTTGGCGCCCTCGGCGATGCGCTCGGCCTGGGCGGCGTTGAAGGCGAGGAACTCCTCCTTGTCCATGAACACCTCGCCGCGGATCTCGATCCGCTCGGGGTGCTCGCCGCGCAGGCGCAGCGGCAGGTCCTTCAGCGTCCTCAGGTTGGCGGTGATGTCCTCGCCCACCGTGCCGTCGCCGCGCGTGGCGCCCCGCACGAAGTGGCCGCCCTCGTAGAGCAGGTTGACCGAGAGCCCGTCGATCTTCGGCTCGCCCACGAAGCGCAGCGCCTCCTCCGCCGGCAGGCCGAGGAAGCGGCGGACGGAGGCGCAGAATTCGGAAAAGTCCTCGGCGCCGAAGGCGTTGTTCAGCGACAGCATCGGCGTGCCGTGCCGCAGCTTGCCGAAGGCGGCGGCGGGCGCGCCGCCGGGGCGCAGCGAGGGGCTGTCGGCGCGCACCAGCTCCGGGAAGCGGGCCTCGATGGCGCCGTTGCGGCGGAACAGCGCGTCGTACTCGGAATCGGGGAGGGTGGGCGCGTCCTCCTCGTAGTAGGCGCGGTTGTGCGCGGCGATCTCGTCGGCGAGGGCGGCCAGCTCGGCGGCGGCCTCCTCCTCGGTGAGCGATTCGACCGGGCGGCGGCGCAGCGCGTCGGGGGCGGGCGGGGCGTTCACGGCCCAGACCCCTGGCCGGACCCCTGGCCGGCCCCCGGGGCGGGTGGCGGCGCGGCCTCGGCCTCGTCCGCCAGCTTGTGGAAATCCCCGGTGACGCAGGCGAAGGCCACCACCGGCTCGCCCCGGCCGCCGAGGCGCCGGTAGAAGGCGTGCGCGGCCTGGTTGCCGGCCTGCGCCGTCCACCAGAGATGCGCCGCGCCCCGGCGGCGCGCGGCGGCGGCGACGCCGGCCATCAGCGCCCGCCCCAGGCCGAGCCGGCGGGCCTCCGGCCGCACGAACAGGTCGCCCACGTAGCAGCCGCGCTCGGCGTGATGGGATTCGTAGGTGCCATGCGCCGTGGCATAGCCGAGCAGGCGGCCGGATGCAGCCTCCTCGGCCACCAGCAGCAGGCCCGCCGGGTCGGGGCCGAGGAAGTCGCGCGCGAGCGTCGCGGCGTCGAGGCGCGGCGGCTCGCCATGCTCGGCCTCGCTCAGCAGCGCGACCAGCACCAGCACGGCGGCCGCGTCCGCGTCCCGCGCGGGGCGCACCGTCACCATGAGTCGTCCGAGGGAAGCATCGGGCGTGGGAGAGGGGGCGCGGGGCGCCCCGTTCCGCCGGGCGCGCTCGGCGCGCCGCCGCTGCCCGGCGCGAGGGGGCGCGCCGGGAGCTGCCTGCGGAGGGGGCGCCCCGCGCGGGCGGGGCGGCGCGGTTCGGGGGGCATGCCCGCGCCGCCGCCGCTGCTCAGCCGTTGCCGGCGAGCAGGCTGTCGGCCGCCGCCCGGGCGGCCTCGGTCACGCGCTCGCCGGCCAGCATGCGGGCGATCTCCTCGCGCCGCTGCGGCTCGGGCAGCGCCTCCACCACCGTCGCCGCACGCTCGGCGCGGGTGGTCTTGCTGACGCGGAAATGGTTGCCGCCGCGCGCCGCGACCTGCGGCGAGTGGGTGACGACCAGCACCTGCAGTCGTTCCGCCACGCGGGCGAGCCGGTCGCCGACGGCGGCGGCGGTGGCGCCGCCGATGCCGCTGTCCACCTCGTCGAAGATCAGCGTGGGCACCGGCGAGCCGCGCGCCAGCACCACCTTCAGCGCCAGCATCAGCCGCGACAGCTCGCCGCCCGAGGCGATCTTCGCGAGCTGCCCCGGCGTCTGGCCGGGGTTGGTGGCGACCAGGAAGGTGACGCGGTCCATGCCGTCGGCGCCCCAGGCCGCCTCCTCGCGCGGGGCCAGCTCGATCACGAAGCGGGTGCGGTCCAGCTTGAGCGGGGGCAGCTCCTTGCCCACCGCCTTCTCCAGCCGCGCGGCGGCGGTCTGGCGGGATTCGGTCAGGGCGTGGCCGGCGGCGAGATAGGCGTCGCGCGCCTCGCGGGTGGCCGACTCCAGCGCGGCGAGCCGGCCGGTGCCCGCATCGAGCGCCGCGAGCCGCTCGCGCAGCTCGACCAGCAGGCCGGGCAGCTCCACCACGGCGACGCTGTGCTTGCGGGCGGCGGCGCGCAGCGCGAAGAGGCGTTCCTCGACCTGCTCCATGCGGCGCGGGTCGGGGCCGCTCTCGTTGCCGAGGCGCTCCAGCAGGGTTTCCGCCTCGGCCAGCGATTCCTCGGCCTGGGCGAGGGCGGCGAGGGCGGGCTGGGCGGCCTCGCCGGCCTGGGCGGGCAGGCGCTCCAGCGCCCGCACCGCGCCGCGCAGCGCATGCGCCGCCGAGCCGCCGCCGCGCCGGTCGCGCGGGCGCAGCTCGGAGGCCGCCGCGGCGATCGCCTCGCGGATCCGTTCGCCCTGCTGCAGCCCCTGCCGCTCCTGGGCGAGTTCCGCCTCCTCGCCCTCCACCGGGTCGAGGTCGGAGAGCTCGCCCACGGCGTGGCGCAGCCACTCCTCGTCGCGCTGGGCGGCGGCGATGGCCTCGCGCGCCTCGGCCAGCCGGCGCGCGGCGTCGCGCCATGCCTTCCAGGTGGCGGCGACGGCGCTGCGACGCGGCTCCAGCCCGCCGAAGGCATCGAGCAGGGAGGGGTGGGTGGCGGGGTCGGCGAGGCCCACCTGGTCGTGCTGGCCCTGCACCTCGACCAGCGTGGCGCCGACCCGGCGCAGCAGGCCCACGCCGACCGGCTGGTCGTTCACGAAGGCGCGCGAGCGGCCATCGGCCGTGACCACGCGCCGCAGCACCACCTCCGCCTCCTCGGCCGCCAGCCCCTGCTCCTGCATCAGCGCGAAGACGGGGTGGCCCTCGGCGGGCTGGAAGGCGGCGGTGACGGAGGCCTGGTTCTGGCCAGCGCGGACCATGCCGGCCTCGGCGCGCTGGCCGAGGGCGAGGCCCAGGCTGTCGAGCAGGATCGACTTGCCGGCGCCGGTCTCTCCGGTCAGCACCGACAGGCCGGCGCCGAAGCAGAGGTCCAGCCGCTCGATCAGCACCACGTCCCGAATCGCGAGCGAGGCGAGCATGCAATCTGGTCCGGTCCCAAGGGGTATCCGGAACATAGTGGGAACGCGAGGCGCCGCCAACACCGTCGTGGCGGGTTCACGCAGGAACGAACGTTCCGCGTGGCCGGGACGACACGGCGGGCGGCGTCCCGCAGGGCAGGCGGGCCCGGAAAAGGCGCGGCGCGTCCCCGGTGACGGGGCGAAGGTCCCCGGCCCCCTCGTGGCGCCCGGGATGGGAGCGAGGCAGCGGGATTCCCCGGCCCGCCTGCGGAACGGGGGGGCTCCGGAGAGGCTGCGCCCCCTTCGCGGGGGCCGGGGCGGAGGCCGGGGCGGGTCGGCGAACGACACCGTGGGGACGAGGCGACGCCCCGCCGTTCAGAACACCCAGTTCCAGGCACGCCGCACGAAGCCGGGCCGGTCCTGCGCGGCGCGCGGCGCGCCGGGGGTCAGCAGGGCGTAGGCGTCCTGGTACCAGGGGCTGCCGGGGAAGTTGCTGCCGAGCACGGCGGCGGTGCGGCGCGCCTCGTCGGTCATGCCGAGGGCGGTGTAGCTCTCGACCAGCCGGAACAGCGCCTCGGGCGTGTGGTTGGTGGTCTGGTAGTCGTCCACGACGCGGCGGAAGCGGTTGATCGCGGCGCCGTAGAGGCGCTGGCGCTCGTAGAAGCGGCCGATCACCATCTCCTTGCCCGCGAGGTGGTCGCGGCCGAGGTCGATCTTGAGGCGCGCGTCGCGGGCGTAGGCGCTGTCGGGGAAGCGGTTCACCACGTCCTGCAACGCGGCGATGGCCTGCTCCGTGGCGCGCTGGTCGCGCTGCGCGTCGGAGATCTGCTCGTACTGCGAGAGGGCGCGCAGGTAGTAGGCGTAGGCGATGTCGCGATGCGCGGGATGGAGCTGGATGAAGCGGTCCAGGGCGCCGATCGCCTCGGTGTAGCGGTTGCGCTGGTAGTCGGCATAGGCGCCCATCAGCGTCGCGTTGGTCGCCCAGGTGGAATAGGGGTGCTCGCGCTCTATCGTGTCGAACAGGTCCACCGCCTGCTGGTAGCGCTTGGCCTGGAGCGCGTCGATGCCGTCGGCGTAGAGGCTCTCCGGCGAGCGGTCGCGCATCGCCTCGCGGCTGGTCGGCCGGGTCGTATCCCCGCGCCATTCCCGCAGGGTCTCGCAGCCCGGCGTCAGGGCGAGCAGCAGCAGGGGCAGGACAAGGCGCTGCGGGGTGCGCTTCATGGGCGGCAGTGTCATCCGACTTTGGTCCGGCATCCGGCGAGGGAGAAGGCCGCGCACCGATGCCACTTCCGGCGCGGCCGCGCTACCCCGTGCGTGGCCCGCCGGGATGCGCCGCGGGAGCGGGAGCCGGAAGGTCCGCTGCCGGGAACGGCCTGGGCGGCCGCGACCGTCGGCCTGGAAGGAGAAGCGCCGGGAGTGCCACCCGGGAGTGCCACCGGGAACGGATGGCAGGGCCGCAACCGGCGGCGCGGGAAGCCGGCCTGCCGCCGGCCGGGCTCAGGCGAAGCTCGGCGCCGCCGCGGCGGCATAGGACGGCATCGCGCCGCCGACCGCCATCACGTCCTCGTCCTCGACGACGCGCCAGGCGTCGCGGTCGGCGAACAGCGCGCGCAGCAGGCGGTTGTTCAGCGCGTGGCCGGAGCGGTGGCCGATGAAGTGGCCGCGGATCGGCGCGCCGGCCAGGGCGAGGTCGCCCACCACGTCCAGCAGCTTGTGGCCGGCGAACTCCTCCGGGCAGCGCAGCCCGCCGGGGTTCAGGATCAGCGGGCCGTCCACCACCACCGCGTTGGCCAGCGAGCCGCCCTGGCACAGCCCGGCGGCGCGCAGGCGGGCCACCTCCTCGGCCAGGGTGAAGGTGCGGCAGCGCGCCACCTCCTCGCGGAAGGCGGCGGGCGTCAGGCGCAGCGCGGCCGACTGCCGGCCGATGGCGGTGCCGGGGAAGTCGATCTCGATCTCGGCGTCGAAGTGCGGGCCGGTGGCGGGGCGCAGCTCGGCCCAGGCGGCGCCGGCGCCGCCGCCCTCGCTGACGCGGACCGGGCGCAGCACCTCGATCGCGCGCATCGGCGCGGGGCGGCCGATCAGGCCGGCGCAGTCGAGCAGGAAGACGAAGGGAGCGGCCGAGCCGTCCAGGATCGGCACCTCCGGCCCGTCCAGCTCGATGATCGCGTCGGCGACGCCGCAGCCCGCGAGGGCCGCCATGACGTGCTCGACGGTGCCGACCGTGGCGCGCCGGTCGCCCGGCAGGCCGAGCATGGTGCAGAGGCGGGTTTCCACCACGTGGTCGTAGAGGGCGGGGATCTCGATGCCGAGATCGGTGCGGCGGAACACGATGCCGGTGCCGGCGGCGGCCGGGCGCAGCGTCAGCGCGACGCGCCGGCCGCTGTGCAGACCGACGCCGACGCAGCCGATGGACGCCTTGAGCGTCCGGCGCTGCGGCAGATCGATCGAGATGGAACCGTCCATGCGTGCCCCTGGAAACCTGCACTGGGGCAGCGAAGCGGCTGCCTCCCCCTGAGGCTGGTGTGCAACGCTCGCGGGCCGAAGGCCAGTCAACGCTTATTTCTCAATATTTCGTCGCAAGTGTCTGATTTGATTGGGAAATTCCATTACAAAAACGGGCCGGAACGCCGTTCTGCAACGACGTCCGGCCCGTATCGGCGGGCGAATCCCGCGGCGGGTCCCCTTGCGGGGCCGTGCCAGGGCCGCGCCGCGCGGGCGCAGCCCGGGCTGCCTCAGCCGCCGTTGCTCTGGCGGCGCAAGAAGGTCGGGATGTCGAGCGCGGCCTCCTCCTGCTGGGCCGGGCGGACGGCCGGGCGGGCCGCCGGGGCCTGCGGCTCGGTGCGCGGCGCGGCCGGCGCCGGGGCGGGAGCGGCGTGGGCGGTCTCGGGCAGGGTGCGCTTGATGAGCCCGGTGGCCAGGCCGAACAGGCTGCTGCCGGTGCGCGCGGCCGGGGCGGGGCGGGAGGCGACCGGGGCGGGCCGGGCGGCGGGATCGACGGCGCCGATCGGGGCCTGGGCCGGCAGATGCGGCGCCACCGGCTCCGACGCCTGGGCCACCGGCGCCTGCACCGGCTCGGCCGGCAGCGCCACGGCGGGGGCGCCGAGCACGGAGCGACGGGCCCCCATCGGCATGGCGGACAGCACCGGCGCGCCGATCGGGCCGGCGTGATGCCCAGCGTGATGCGAGGCGTGATGCGAGGCGTGCGGCGGCGTGCCGCCGGCGTGGCCGATGCCGCCCTGGCCCGGCTGGCCGGCCGGGGCGCCGCCCTGCGCCACGGTCGGCGCCGCGCCCTGGGCGGGGCCGCCCGGGCCGCGCGCCGGCTGCGCCGCGCCGCCGCCCACGGCGACGAGGCGCAGCCGCTCCTCCTGCGCCGCCTGCTCCTTCTTCGTCTCGACGTCGATGCCGGTGGCGACGACGGAGACGCGGATGCGGCCGTTCATCGTCTCGTCGATCGAGGAGCCGAAGATGATGTTGGCCTCCTCGTCCACCTCCTTGCGGATGCGGTTCGCGGCCTCGTCCACCTCGAACAGCGTCATGTCGTAGCCGCCGGTGATGTTGATCAGCACGCCGCGGGCGCCGCGCATGGAGATGTCCTCCAGGAGCGGGTTGCTGATCGCGGCCTCGGAGGCCTTGACGGCGCGGTCGTCGCCCTCGGCCTCGCCGGTGCCCATCATCGCCTTGCCCATCTCGGCCATCACGGTGCGGATGTCGGCGAAGTCGAGGTTCACGAGGCCGGGGTTGACCATCAGGTCGGTCACGCCGCGCACGCCCATGTAGAGGACGTTGTCGGCCAGCTTGAACGCCTCGGCGAAGGTGGTGCGCTCGTTGGCCAGCCTGAACAGGTTCTGGTTCGGGATCACGATCAGCGTGTCCACGAACTGCTGCAGCTCCTCGATGCCCTGGTCGGCCGAGCGCTTGCGCTTGGGGCCCTCGAAGTCGAAGGGCTTGGTGACGACGCCGACGGTCAGGATGCCGCGCTCGCGCGCCATGCGCGCGATCACCGGCGCCGCCCCCGTGCCGGTGCCGCCGCCCATGCCCGCCGTGACGAACACCATGTGCACGCCGTCCATGTGGCGTGCCAGCTCGTCCGTCGCCTCCTCGGCCGCCGCCCGGCCGATCTCGGGCTTGGCGCCGGCGCCGAGACCCTGGGTGAGGTGCGGGCCGAGCTGCACGCGCCGCTCCGCGCGGCTGTGCATCAGCGACTGTGCGTCGGTGTTGGCGATCACGAAGTCCACGCCGTCGAGGTTCATCGCGATCATGTTGTTGACCGCGTTGGTGCCGCCGCCGCCGACGCCGATCACGGTGATCCGCGGGCTGAAGTCGGTGTGCTGCTGGGCCGGGATCGTCAGGTTCAGGGTCATGGAGGCGCCTCCTGTGGCGACGGCGGTGTTGCGGCCGGGGCGGCCGGCCGGGGACGGGGTTGCGGGGATCCGATCGGCGACCGCCGGCAGGGCCGGGGCGGGATCGGTCGTGGCGGGGGCCGGCGCGACCGGCGGCGGGGGGCTTCAGACACGGTCGCGCAGCCAGTTGACGAAGCGGCGGAAGACGCCGCGCGTGTGGTCGGCGCCGGGGGTGAGGGTGATCAGCGGCCGCCCCTCGCCGCCGCCCCAGAGCAGCAGGCCGGTGGCGGCGGCGAAGGCGGCGCCGGTCGCGGGCTCGGGCAGGCCGGCCAGCGGGTGCGGGCGGCCGAGCCGGACCTGGCGGTCCAGCACGCGCGCGGCGAGGTCGCGCACGCCGACGAGCTGGCTCGCGCCGCCTGTCAGCACCACGCGCCCGCTGCCGGCGCGGCCGAGGCCGGCGGCCTCGATCCGGTCGCGCACCAGCTCGAACGTCTCCTCCAGGCGCGGGCGGATGATGCCGAGCACGTGGGCGCGGTTGACGCGGGAGATGTGGCCGTCCTCCTCGCCCACCAGCGGCACGGGCAGCCAGTCGCGCTCGTCCTCGGCGGTGCCCTGCACGCCGCCGTGCAGCGTCTTGAGCCGCTCGGCGTAGGCGATGGGCGTGGAGAGGACGCGGGCGAGGTCGTTGGTCACCTGCCAGCCGCCGACCGGGATCTGCGCCGTGTGCAGCAGGGTCCCCTCGGCGAAGACGGCGACGGAGGTGGTGCCGCCGCCCATGTCGATCACCGTGGCGCCGAGCTGCTTCTCGTCCTCGACCAGCGAGGCGAGGCCGGCGGCGTAGGGGGCGGAGACCAGCTCCTCCACCTCCAGGTCGCAGCGCATCAGGCAGGCGCCGAGGTTGCGCAGCGAGGCCTGCGCCGCGTCCACGAGGTGCAGCCGCGCGCCGAGCATCTCGCAGATCATGCCGCGCGGGTCGACGACGTGCGGCGTCGCGTCCACGGTGAAGCCGAGCGGGAAGGCGTGCACCGTCTCGCGCCCGTCCTCGGCGGAGCGGCGGCGGCCCTCGCTGAGGATGGCGTTGAGGTCGGCGTCGGTGACGGCGCGGCCGCCGATCGGCCACTGGATGTTCTGCCCCTGGCTCGCCGGCTGGCCGCAGGAGAGGTTGACGATGGCGCCGCGCACCTGCGTGTCGGCCATGTCCTCGGCCTGGCCGACGGCGGCGCGGATCGCGCGCTCGGCCTCCTCCAGCTCCACGATGGAGCCGGCGCGGACGCCGCGCGAGCGCTGCCAGCCGAAGCCGAGCACGCGCGGCTGCGGGCCCGCCTCCGGCGTCGGCTCCATGCGGGCGATGATGCACACCACCTTGCTGGTGCCGATGTCGAGCACGCAGAACGGGCCCTGGCGGCCGCGGCGGCGCTCGGGCGGCGATTCGCGGTCCGGCGGCGTGGGCGGCGGCCGGTCGGGCGCGCGCTCGGTCCCGGACCGGGGCGCCCTGTCCTCCCCGGTCCTGTCGGTCCCGGCCCTGTCGTTCCGGTTCCTGTCGCCCGCGCTCCCGCCATCCCTGGGCACGCGCGCGGAGCGGCGGGGCAGCCTGGCCATGACGCTCATCCGCGGCTGCTCCTTCCGCGCGGGGCGGGGTTGGCGTCCTGGGCCGGGGGCTGGCCCTGCTGGCGCAGCACCAGCTTGTCGGGCAGGCGCATGTCGATCGCGGCCAGCGGCCGGTCGAGCAGCGCCTGGCCCGCCTGCAGCTCGGCCAGCCGCGACAGGGCGGCGGCCTCCTGCCCCTCGGGCAGCAGCACGTCGGTGCCGTTGTGCAGGCGCAGGTTCCAGCGGCGCTCGGAGATGCGCACCATCGCCTGGGTGCGCACCATGATCTCGGGGCGCGTCCGCAGCTGGGCGATCAGCGGCACGGCGGCACGGTCGGCGCCGGCGCCCACCACCAGCGGCAGCGGGCCGTAATTGCCGATGCCCTCGGCGGTGACGACCTTGCCCTGCGCGTCGAGGATGGCGAAGCGGCCCTGGTGCTGCCAGATCGCGAAGGGCGTGCGCTCGACGAGGCGGACCACGATGGTGCCGTTGAGGTGGCGCTCCACCGTGGCGCTCTCCACCCAGTCGAGCAGCTCCAGCCGCTCGCGCGCCGTCGCCGGCGAGAAGTCGAGCAGCGGATCGCCGCGGTTGGCGCCGACGGCGGTGCGCACGAGATCCATCGCGGTGTAGCGGCGGCCCTCGACCGCGATCTCGCGCACGGTGAGGCCGAGCCGCGCGCCGGCCGCGGCGATGCCGTCGGTCGCCGCCGCGAGGCGTTCGGCGGGCGCCAGCGCGTACAGGCCGAAGCCGAGCACGCCGAGCGCCGCCAGCGCGGCGACGCCGTAGCCGGCCGGGCGCAGCAGCGCGCGGTTGCGCCGCAGCCAGAGCCGGACGGGGCTCGGCCGATCCGGGATCCGGGCGTCGGCGCGACTACGGGCCATGCCGTGCCTGCTCCACCATCCAGGCGCAGAGCGCGGGGAAGCCGATGCCGAGATGCGCAGCCTGCTCGGGCACCAGCGAGGTGCGCGTCATGCCAGGTTGTGTGTTCACCTCGAGCAGCACGATTCGCCCCGGTTCCCCTGCCGTATCGTCATAGCGGAAATCCGCGCGCGACACGCCACGGCAACCGAGCGCGCGATGCGCGTCGAGCGCCACGCGCATCGCCTGCTCGGCGATCGCCGGATGCACGCGCGCCGGCAGCACATGGTGCGAGCCGCCTTCCGCGTATTTCGCCTCGTAGTCGTAGAAGGCGAGATGGGTCGCGATGTCCGTGACGGCGAGCGGGCGGTCGCCCATCACCGCGACGGTCAGCTCGCGGCCGGGGATGTAGGGCTCGGCCATGATCGCCTCGCCGAAGCGCCATTCGGCGGCGATCGCGGTGCGCCGGTTGTCGCCCTCTCGCATGATCGTGACGCCGACCGAGGAGCCCTCGTTCACCGGCTTGAGCACGTAGGGGCGCGGGAAGGGATCGGCGGCGGCCAGTTCCGCGGGCGAGAGCAGGCGGTGGTCGGCGACCGGCAGGCCGGCGGCGCGGAACACCGCCTTGGCCGCCTGCTTGTCCATGGCCAGCGCCGAGGCGCGCACGCCGGAATGGGTATAGGGGATCTCCAGCCAGTCCAGCACGCCCTGGATGCAGCCATCCTCGCCGAAGCGGCCGTGCAGCGCGTTGAACACCGCGTCCGGCCGCGCCGCGCGCAGCGCCTCGGCCAGCGCGCCGAGGTCGCGCGTGGGATCGACCGGCGTGACGTGGTAGCCGGCCTCGCGCAGCGCCGGCACGATCTGGGCGGCGGAGGCGAGGCTCACCTCGCGCTCGGCGGAAAGCCCGCCCTGCAGGACGACGACGCGCTTGCTCATGCGGCGCCTCCCGTGAAGGCCGTGCCCGGAGCGGCCGCCGGCTCGCCGACGCGGCGGATCTCCCAGTGCAGCTCGATGCCGCTGCGCGCCCGCACGCGGTCGCGCACCGTCTCGCCGAGCGCCTCCAGCTCGGCGGCGGTGGCCTCGCCGGTGTTGATAAGGAAGTTGCAATGCTTCTCGGAGACCATGGCACCACCGTGACGCAGACCGCGACAGCCCGCCGCATCGATCAGCGCCCAGGCCTTCTCGCCCTCCGGGTTGCGGAAGGTGGAGCCGCCCGTGCGCGCGCGCACGGGCTGCGTCGCCTCGCGGGAGGCGCGTATCCCGGCCATGCGCGCGGCGATGGCGTCGCGGTCGCCCGGGCTGGCGCGGAAGCGGGCGCGCACCACCACGCCGCCGGGCGGCAGCGCGGCGTGGCGGTAGGACAGGCCGAGCGCCGCGGCGGGCAGACGCCGCACGCCGTCCGCCGTCGCCACCTCGGCCCAGTCCAGCACCGCGGCCACGTCGCCGCCATAGGCACCGGCATTCATCGCGACGGCGCCGCCGACGCTGCCCGGGATGCCGGAGAGGAATTCGAGGCCGGCGAGCCCGGCGGCGGCGGCGTGCTCGGCGACCGTCGCGTCCAGCGCGCCGGCCCCGGCCACCACGCCGTCCGGCGCCGTCTCGATCGCGGTGAAGCCGCGCGCGAGGCGGATCACGAGGCCGCGCACGCCGCCGTCGCGGATGATCAGGTTGGAGGCGGCGCCGATCACCGTCACCGGCCAGCCGGGCGGCAGGCCGCGCAGCAGCGCGACGAGGTCGTCGTCATCCGCCGGGCGCGCCAGCCAGTCGGCCGTGCCGCCGACGCGGAACCAGCTGGTCGGGCCGAGCGGGGCGTCGCGCGTCAGGCGGCCGCGGATCGGCGGCGGGGCGAGGCTGCCCGCGGGCTCTCCCGTGGGATCTCCCGTCATCGCGGGGCGGGCGCTCATGCGGCACCGAGGCCGCGTTGCGGCAGGCGCTGCACGTTCGGCCGCGCGCCCTGCGCCTTGGCCTGCAGCTCCGCGAGCTGGGCCGGCAGCCCCTGCGCCCAGTTGGTGATCGAGCCGGCGCCGAGGCAGACCACGTAGTCGCCCGGCCGCGCGATCGCGAACACCATCTCGGCCAGGTGCTCGGGGCCCGGCAGCGGCACCACGGAGCGGTGGCCGCGGGCGCGCAGCCCCTCCACCAGCGCGTCGCGGTCGAAGCCCGGGATGGGCTGCTCGCCGGCGGCGTAGACATCGGCCACGATCACCGTGCCGGCGTCGTTCATGCACTTGCAGAAATCCTCGAACAGGGATTCGAGGCGCGAGTAGCGGTGCGGCTGCACCACGGCGAGCACGTCCCGGGCGCCGGCCTGGCGCGCGCCCTTCAGGGTCGCCGCGATCTCCACCGGGTGGTGGCCGTAATCGTCGATCACGGTGATGCCGCCCGCCTCGCCGACCCGGGTGAAGCGGCGCTTGACGCCCTTGAAGGCGGCCAGCGCGTCGCGGATCACGTGCTCGCCCACCTCCATCTCGATGCCGACGGCGATGGCGGCGAGCGCGTTCTGCACGTTGTGGTGGCCGAGCATCGGCAGGCGGAACGACTTCATGGTGCGGGCGCGGCCGGTGGCGCGGTCCTGCACCACCACCTCGAAGGAGGCGCCGAGCTTGTCGGTGATGAGGCGCTCGGCGCGCACATCGGCCTGGGGCGAGAAGCCGTAGGTGATCAGGCGCCGGTCGGAGAGGCGCGGGATCATCGCCTGCACCTCCGGGTGGTCGGCGCAGAGCACGGCGAAGCCGTAGAAGGGCGTGTTGGAGACGAACTGGGCGTAGCCCTCCTTCATCGCCTCGGCGGTGCCCCAGTGGTCGAGATGCTCGGGGTCCATGTTGGTGACGACCGCCACCACCGCCGGCAGGCGCAGGAAGGAGCCGTCGCTCTCGTCCGCCTCCACCACCATCCAGTCGCCGGCACCCTGGCGGGTGTTGGTGCCGTAGGCGTTGATGATGCCGCCGTTGATCACGGTGGGGTCGAGCCGCGCCTGCTCCAGCACCGCCGCGATCAGGCTGGTCGTGGTGGTCTTGCCGTGCGTGCCGCCGACCGCGATCGACCATTTCAGCCGCATCAGCTCGGCCAGCATCTCGGCGCGGCGCACCACCGGGATCAGGCGCTTGCGGGCGGCCTGCACCTCCGGGTTGTCGCGCTTCACGGCCGAGGAGATCACCACTACCTGCGCGTCGCCGAGATTGGCCGCGTCGTGCCCGATGGTGACGGGGATGCCGGCGCGGCGCAGCCGCTCGACGTTGTAGCCCTCGGCGATGTCGCTGCCCTGCACGCGGTAGCCGAGGTTGCGCAGCACCTCGGCGATGCCCGACATGCCGATGCCGCCGATGCCGACGAAGTGGATGGTGCCGATGGAGAGGGGCAGGGCGCGCATCAGGGGGCAACCTTGTGAGGTGCAGGCACCGCGGCATCGCGCTGCGCGGCCTGGACCAGCGAGAGGACGAGATCGGCGAGCTGCCGCGCCGCCTCCGGGCGGGCGAGGCTGCTGGCGGCGCGGGCGGCGGCGTGGAGGATGGCGGGCTCGCCGGCGAAGCGGGCGAGCAGCGTGCCGAGCGCGGCCGCGCTGAATTGCGGCTGCGGCAGCAGCCAGGCGGCCTCCGCCTCGACCAGGGCGCGCGCATTGGCGGTCTGGTGGTCGTCGATCGCGTGCGGCAGCGGCACCAGCACGGCCGGGCGGCCGGCGCAGGCCAGCTCCGCCACGGTGGAGGCGCCGGCGCGGGCGATCACGAGATGGGTGGTGGCGAGGCGGGTCGCCACGTCCGGGAAGAAGGGGGCGAGCTCGGCCGGCACCCCGGTCTCGGCGTAGGCGTCCCGCACCCGGGCGATGTCCTCCGGCCGGCACTGCTGCGAGACCACGAGGCGCGCGCGCAGCGCCGCCGGCAGCGACGCGACCGCGGCCGGCACCACGTCCGAGAAGACCCGTGCGCCGAGCGAGCCGCCCAGCACCAGCAGGCGGAAGGCGCCGCCCTCGGCGGGCGGGGCGTAGCCCGCGCCGGCCAGCGCCGCCAGCGCCGGGCGCACCGGGTTGCCCACCGTCACCGGCCGGCCGCCCGAGCCGGGCGGCGGCAGGTGCGCCGTGCCGGCGAAGGAGAGGGCCAGCGCGTCGGCGGTGCGCGCCAGCAACCGGTTGGCGCGGCCGAGCACGGCATTCTGCTCGTGCAGCACCGTGACCGGCCGGCGCCGGGCCGGGAGCAGGCGCGCGGCCAGCAGGGGCGGCACGCTCGGGTAGCCGCCGAAGCCGACCACGGCGGCCGCATCGAGCCCGGCGAGGTGCCGCCGCGCCGCGACCGTGCCGGCGGCGAGCGCGCCGACGCCGCGCGCCGCGCGCAGGAGGCTGCGGCCGGTGAGGCCCGCGCCCTGCAGCACGAAGCGCTCGGCGTTGCTGAAGGCCGGGCTCTCGAAGGCACCGGAGCGGGCATCGGTCATCAGCGCCACGCGCTCGCCGCGCGCGACCAGCTCGGCGGCTAGCGCCTCGGCGGGGAAGAGGTGGCCGCCGGTGCCGCCGGCGGCGATCACCACGGGGCGCACGCTGGGGCCTCTCATGCGCGCCTCCTCATGCTTCGTTCCCGGCCAGCCGGCCGCCGCGCCGGCGCGTCAGCGCCAGCAGCATGCCCATGCCGAGGGCGATGGCGAAGACCGACGAGCCGCCGTAGGAGACGAAGGGCAGCGTCATCCCCTTGGTCGGGATCAGGTGCAGCGAGGAGGCCATGTTGACGAAGGCCTGCAGCCCGAACTGGGTCAGCAGCCCGGCCGAGGCCAGCACCACGAACAGGTCGTTCTCGGCCAGCAGCCGCAGCAGGCCGCGGATCACCACGAAGGCGAACAGGGACAGGATCACGAGGCAGACGACCAGCCCGAACTCCTCGCCGGCGACGGCGAAGACGAAGTCGGCATGCGCGTCGGGCAGCACGTTCTTGACGCGGCCCTCGCCGGGACCGGCGCCGAACAGCCCGCCATGGCCGAACGCCTCCATGGCGCGCATCACCTGGTAGTTGTCGCCGGTCGAGGGATCGAGGAAGCGGTCCACGCGGCTGCGCACGTGCGAGAACAGGAAGTAGGCGCCGACCGCGCCGGCCGCCCCCATCGCCGCGACGATGCCGACCACGAACAGGTTCAGGCCGGCCACGAAGAACTGCGCCAGGAACACCGCCGAGACCACCAGCAGCATGCCGATGTCGGGCTGCGACTTCAGCAGCAGCGCGATGAGGCCGAACAGCGCGATGGCGAGCGCGATGCCGGGAAAGCGGGCGTGCAGCCCGGCGGCGCGCTGCAGCGCCGCCGTCTTGCCCTCGGCGATCAGCCAGGCGGCGGTGACGGCGAAGCAGGGCTTGAGGAACTCCGACGGTTGCAGCGACCCGAGCAGCGGCAGGTTCAGCCAGCGGCGCGCGCCCTTGATCTCGACGCCCATCACCAGGGTGAGGCCGGTGAACAGGATGGCGACGACGCAGCCGAGCAGCGCGACGCGGCGCACGCCCCTGACCGAGAGCAGCGAGGTCCCGAACAGGATCGCCGCCGCGATGAGCAGGTAGGTCACCTGGCGGAAGATGAAACCGTAGCGCGAGGCCATGCCGATGCGCTCGGCGACGGCCGGCGAGGCGGCCAGCAGCATCACGTAGCCGAAGCCGATCAGGATCAGCAGCGCCGCCAGCGTCCAGCGGTCCACCGTCCACCACCACCGGCCGAGAACCGAGTTGTCCGCGCGCGAGAGGGCCATCAGCGCTTCTCCCCGGCCGGGGCGTGCCCCGGATGGTCGTGGATTCCCGGCCGGCGGGTGGCGGACTGGGCGCGCACCAGCTCGCGGAAGCGGTCGCCGCGCGCGTCGAAGCCGGTGAACTGGTCCCAGCTCGCGCAGGCCGGCGAGAGCAGCACCACCGGCGCCGCGCCGGCGCGCGCGGCGGCGGCGGCGGCCGGCACGGCGGCCTCCAGCGTGCCGGCCACCGCGTTCGGCACGCCGTGCGCGGTGAGCACGCCGGCGAATTCCTCGGCGCACTCGCCGATCAGGAAGGCCTGCGCGATGCGGCCGAACAGCGGCGCGAGCGGCGCGATGCCTCCGGCCTTGGGCACGCCGCCGGCGATCAGAACGACGCGTTCAAATGAGAGCAGCGCGCGCTCGGTGCTGTCGGCGTTGGTGGCCTTGCTGTCGTTGACGAACAGCACGCCGTCGCTCTCGCCGACGCGCTCAAGCCGGTGCGGCAGGCCGGGATAGGTGCGCAGCGCCTCGGCCAGCACGTCGCGCGGCACGCCGAGGTCGAGCGCCACGGCGGCGGCGGCGGCGGCGTTCTGCGCGTTGTGCGCGCCCGGCAGGGCGCGCGCCGTGGCGAGGTCGAGGATCGGCCCCGCCGCGTCGCGCAGCACGCCGCCCTCGGCCCAGATCGCCGCCTGCTCGCCGGCCTGCGCGGCGGCGGCGCCCGAGACCGCCAGCAGGCGCGCGGGTGCCGTGCGCAGCGCGGCCAGCATGGCGCGGCTCGGCGCGTCGTCGATGCCGACCACGGCGAGGTCCTCCGGCTGCTGGCGCGCGAAGACCTGGCGCTTGGCCGCCGCGTAGCCGGCCATGTCGCCGTGCCGTTCCAGGTGGTCGGGCGTGAGGTTCAGCATCACCGCCTGGTTGAAGCGTACCGAATGCAGGCGCTCAAGGCCGTAGGAGGACATTTCCAGCGTGTAGATGCCGTCATCCGGCAGCATTTCGAGCGACAGCGCGGCAGGGCCGAGGTTGCCGCCCACCTCGGAGCGCTTCCCGGCGGCGAGAAGCACGTGGTGAATCAAGGCGGTGGTGGTGGACTTGCCGTTGGTGCCGGTGATGCCCACGAAGCGGGCACGTGACCCGCTCGCGCGCACGGCGCGGTACAGCATCTCGATCTCGCTGAGCACCGGCGCGCCGGCCGCGAGCGCGGCGGCGGCGGCGGGATGCGCGCGGGGGCGGTGGTGCGGGATGCCGGGCGAGAGCACCAGCGCGTCGAAGCGCCACGCCTCCCGGGACGGCCCAGGGGACTGCCCAGGGGACGGATCATGAACGGTGAGCCCCGCGGCCTCGGCCGGCGCGCGCGCGGCCGCCTTGTCGTCCCAGGCGACGACCTCGGCGCCCCAGTCGCGCAGGCGCAGCGCCGCCGGCAGCCCGGCCTTGCCGAGCCCCACCACGGCGATGCGTTGCCCCGCGAAGGGGCGGAAGGCGGCGGGTTCGCTCATCGGATCTTCAGCGTGGAGAGGCCGACCAGCGCCAGCACCATGGCGATGATCCAGAAGCGGATCACGATGGTGGGCTCGGCCCAGCCCTTCTTCTCGAAGTGGTGGTGCAGCGGCGCCATCAGGAAGACGCGCCTTCCGGTGCGCTTGTACCAGAACACCTGGATGATGACCGAGACGGTCTCGACCACGAACAGCCCGCCGACGATCGCCAGCACCACCTCGTGCTTGGTCGCCACCGCGACGGCGCCGAGCGCGCCGCCGAGGGCGAGGCTGCCCGTGTCGCCCATGAACACCGCCGCCGGCGGCGCGTTGAACCACAGGAAGCCGAGCCCCGAACCGATCAGCGCGGCGCAGAACACCGCGAGCTCGCTCGCGCCGGGCACGGCGTTGAGCTGGAGGTACTCGGCGAAGACGCGGTTGCCGACGAGGTAGGCGATCAGCGCGAAGACGCCGGCCGCGATCATCGAGGGGACGATGGCCAGCCCGTCCAGCCCGTCGGTCAGGTTCACCGCGTTGGAGGCGCCCATCATCACCAGCATGCCGACCAGCGGGAAGAGCAGGCCGAAGGGGATCAGCGCGTCCTTGACCACCGGCACCGCCAGCACGCCGGCGAGGTCCGGCGGGCTCAGCAGGTAGATCCAGACCGCCACCAGCAGGCCGAGCCCGGCCTGCACCACCAGCTTGGCGCGGGCCGAGACGCCCTTGGTGTTGCGCTTGGTCACCTTCAGCCAGTCGTCGGCGAAGCCGAGCGCGCCGTAGCCCACGGTCAGCGCCAGCACCGCCCAGACGAAGCCCGAGCGCAGGTCGGTCCAGAGCAGGGTGGAGAGCACCGTGCCGAGCAGGATCAGCACGCCGCCCATGGTGGGCGTGCCCTTCTTCTCCAGCAGGTGGCGCTCCGGCCCGTCGGCACGGATCGGCTGGCCGCCGCGCTGCACCGAGCGCAGCCAGCGGATGATGCGCGGCCCGAGGGCGAGCGAGAGCACCAGCGCCGTCAGGCAGGCGGCACCCGAGCGGAAGGTGACGTAGCGGACGAGGTTGAAGAGGGCGAAATCGTCCGCGTAGGGGGTGAAGAGGTTGTAGATCATGCCGCCTCTCCGGCGGCCAGGGGGGCATCGACGGCCGCATCCCCGGCGGCGAGCGCCTTCAGCGCCCGCAACACCACGGCCATGCGGCTGCCGAGCGAGCCCTTCACCAGCACCGCGTCGCCCGGGCGGATCGCCGCGGCGAGGCGCGGCGCCAGCGCGGCGCTGTCCGCGGCCCAGGCGCCGCGCCGGCCTTCCGGCAACGCGTCGTGCAGGTGGCGCATCAGCTCGCCGCAGCAGAAGGCGAGGTCGGCCTGCGCCGCCACATCCGGCGCCAGCGCCGCGTGCAGGGCCGGGCCGTGCTCGCCCAGCTCGCGCATGTCGCCGAGCGCCACGAGGCGGCGCTTCGCCGGCTGCGCCGCCAGCACGGCGAGCCCGGCGCGCACCGAGGCGGTGGAGGCGTTGTAGCTGTCGTCCAGCAGCAGCGCCGTGCCGCCGCCGGGCAGCGGCAGCGTCACGCGCTGGCCGCGCCCGGCGCCGGCGCCGAAGCCGGCCAGGGCGGCGGCGACGCGCGCCGGATCGGCCCCGGCCGCCTCGGCGGCGGCGAGCGCCGCCAGCGCGTTCAGCGCCATGTGCCGCCCCGGCGCCGCGATGGCGAAGCGCAGGCGCCTGCCGTGCAGCGCGACCTCGGCCTCGCCGCCCTCGGCGGTGCCGGCATAGTCGAGCAGCCGCGCCACGGCGCCCTCGGCGGCACCGAAGCCGACCACGCGGGCCCCGGCGGCCTCGGCCGCCGCGACGAGGCGCGGGTAGAGCGGGCTGTCGGCCGGCAGCACGGCGGTGCCGCCGGGAGCCAGTCCCTCCAGGATCTCCGCCTTGGCGTCGGCGATCGCCTCGATCGAGCCGAGCAGGCCGATATGCGCCGGCGCGACGGTGGTGATCACCACGACGTCGGGCCTTGCCAGCCGCGAAAGCGGCCCGATCTCGCCGGCATGGTTCATGCCCATCTCGACGATGGCGTACTCCGCCTCGCGCGGCAGGCGGGCGAGGGTCAGCGGCACGCCCCAGTGGTTGTTGTGGCTGGCGGCCGAAGCATGGGTCGGGGCGAGGGCGCCCAGGGCGTGGCGCAGCATCTCCTTGGTGGAGGTCTTGCCGACGCTGCCGGTGACGCCGATCACCCGCGCGGTTGAGCGAGCGCGCGCGGCGCGGGCCAGGGCGCGCAGCCCCTCCAGCGTGTCGGCCACGCGCAGCAGCGGCGCATCGGTCGCCACGCCCGGCGGATCACGATCCACCAGCGCGGCGGCGGCGCCGGCGGCCAGGGCGGCGGCCACGAATTCATGCCCGTCGCGCGCGTCGCGCAGGGCGACGAACAGGTCGCCGGGTTGCAGGGCGCGGCTGTCGATGGCGATGCCGGTCACCACGGGCCCGTCCGGAAGGGTCCCGCCGGTGGCGGCGCGCAGCTCGGGCGCGGTCCAGAGCGCGCTCATGCGCCGCCATTCCTTAGGCCATCCCCTGGGCCATCCGGGCGGGACTGGTCGTGCGTGCCGCATCCCGCGGCCGCGCGCACAACGGAAACGTCGTCGAAAGGCAGAGTGACACCTCGAATGGTTTGGCCGGCCTCGTGGCCCTTCCCGGCCACCGCCAGCACGTCGCCGGGGCCGAGCGAGCCGACCGCCGACGCGATCGCCGCCGCCCGGTCGCCGATCTCCTCGGCTCCGGGGCAGGCGGCGCGGATCGCGGCGCGTATAGCAGCCGGATCCTCGGAGCGGGGATTGTCGTCGGTCACGATCGCCCGGTCGGCCAGGCGCGCGGCGGCGGCGCCCATCAGCGGCCGCTTGCCCGGGTCGCGGTCGCCGCCGGCGCCGAACAGCACGTGCAGCCGCGCGCCGGGCGTCCCCGCGACATGGGGGCGCAGCGCCAGCAGCAGACGCTCCAGCGCGTCCGGCGTGTGGGCGTAATCGACGTAGATGGCGGCGCCGTTGGGCAGGCGCGCGGCCAGCTCCATCCGCCCGCGCACGCCGGCCAGGCGCGGCAGCAGCGCCAGCGCCGTCTCCGGCGCCATGCCGGTGGCGACGGCGAGCAGCGCGGCCATCAGCGCGTTGTCGGCCTGGAAGCGGCCGGGCAGCGGCAGCTCCAGCGTGTGCTCGGCACCCCAGCCATGCAGAGTGAGCGACTGACCGTGCGGCAGCGGCGCGTGCCGGACGAGGCGCAGCGTCTCGCCCGATTCGCCGACCGTGAGCAGCCGCAGCCCGCGCCGCGCCGCGATGCGGCGCAGGGCATCGAGCGTCGCCGGCTCCATGTCGGCATTGGCGACGGCGGCGGCGCCCTCGGGCAGCAGCGCGTCGAACAGGCGCAGCTTGGCGTCGCGGTAGCGGTCCAGCGTGCCGTGGTAGTCGAGATGGTCGCGCGTCAGGTTGGAGAACCCGGCCGCCGCGAGCCGCACCCCGTCCAGCCGGCGCTGCTCCAGCCCGTGGCTCGACGCCTCCATGGCGGCCCGGTCGATCCCGGCCGCCGACAGCGCCGCCAGCGTCGCGTGCAGCGCCACCGGGTCGGGCGTGGTGAGCGAGGGGCCGGGCGGGAAGCCCGGCGCCACCAGCCCGAGCGTGCCGAGCGAGGCGGCGCGCGCCCCGGCCTGCGTCCAGAGCTGGCGCAGGAAGTCGACCGTGCTGGTCTTGCCGTTGGTGCCGGTGACCGCGACCACCGTTTCCGGCTGCGCGCCGTGGAAGGCGGCCGCGCATTCGGCGAGCACGCGGCGCGGATCCGCCACCGCCAGCAGCGGCCGTGCCGGCACGTCCGGCGGCCATTCGGTGCCGGCGGGGGCCAGCACGGCGGCGGCGCCGCGCGCGACGGCCTCGGCGATGAAGGCGCGCCCGTCCGCCCGCGCGCCCGGCAGGGCGGCGAACAGGAAGCCGGGCCGCACGGCGCGGCTGTCGACGGCGAGCCCGCTGATCGCGGGCAGCCCCGGCAGCACGCGGCGGGCCTGCGCCTCGCCCGCCATCAGGCCGCGCCGCCGGTCCGGCGCGGCACCGGGCGCCCGACGGCATGCCCGGCGGCGGCATGCCGCCGGGCGGACCCGCCGCGACACGGGAGGCTCGCGGCCGGGGCGCGGCGGCCGGCGGGGCGCGGCTCAGCGGGCAAGGGCAGCCTCCCGCATGGGCGTGGCGAGCAGGTCCTCGCGTTGCGGAGAGGCGGCATCGGTGGTGCGCACCGGCGCGGCGCTGTCGGCGCTGCGCGGCGGCGGCGGGCGGTTGCCGCCGGGGGCGCTGCCGGCAGGGGCGCTGACCGGGGCGGTAGGCGGCGCGCCGGCCGGCCCGGCCGCCGGGACCGGCCGCACCGCCGGCGTGGCCGAGGCTGCGGGAGCGGTGCCGCGCGGCGTCGCCGGCTGGGCGATCGGGGTGGCGGGGGGCGTGGCGGCGCCCGGCGCCGGCCGGGGCGGCCGCCAGGGGCTGGAATAGGGCGGGATGGCGAGGCCGGCCTGGATCTCGGCGCCGCGCTCGATGTCCGGCACCATGCCGAGGATCGGCCCGATGCGCGAGACCACGGTGCGCGCCGCCGGCGCCGCCACCCAGCCCGCCGTGGCGTAGCCGTAGGAACGGGCGTTCGGCTTCGGCTCGTCCACCATCACGTAGACGGCGTAGCGCGGCGCCTGCATCGGGAAGGCGCCGACGAAGGCCGAGATGCGCTTGCCGTGCATGTAGGCGCCATGCGGCCCGGCCTTCTGCGCCGTGCCGGTCTTGCCGCCGACGAAGTAGCCCGGCGCCTCGGCGTTCTTGCCCACCCCGTCGGTGACCACGAGCCGGGCGACGCGGCGCAGGTCGGCCGAGATCTGCGGCGAGATCACCCGCACCCCCTCGCGCGTCTCGCCGCGCGGCACGGCGACGATGGTCGGCTGGCGCAGGATGCCGCCGTTGAACAGCGCCGAGGTGGCGGTGATGACGTGCAGCGGCGTCACCGCGATGCCCTGGCCGAAGGCGATGGTCATGGTGCTGAGCACCGACCAGGTGGACTGCGAGGGGATCAGCGGCCGCGCCGTCTCCGGCAGCTCGATCTGCATCCGCCCGAACAGGCCCATGCGGCGGAGGAATTCGCGGTGGCCCTGGATGCCCACCGTCTCGGCCACGTGCGCCGCCGCGATGTTGGAGGAGTACTGCGCCACCTGCGCCAGCGGGATGGCGCGGCGCGGCCCCTCGAAGTCGTTGATGGTGAAGCGGCCGAAGCGGATCGGGCGCGACGCGTCGAACATCGAGCGCAGGTTGATGCGCCCCGAATCGAGCGCCATCGCCGTGGTCAGCAGCTTGAACTGCGAGCCGGGCTCGTAGACGCCCACCGTCGCGCGGTTGAAGCGGTCCTCGGCGGTGGCCGCGCCCACGTCGTTGGCGTCGTAGTCGGGCAGGGACACCATGCCGAGCACCTCGGCCGTGTCCACGTCCATCACGATGCCGGCGCCGCCGATGCCGCGGAAGTCGTTGATCGCGGCGAGCACCGCCTCGCGCAGCACGGACTGGATGCGGATGTCGAGCGAGAGGCGCAGCGGCGTCGCGTCGGTGCGCAGCCGCTCGTCGAAGCGGCTCTCGACGCCGGCCACGCCGTGCCCGTCCACGTCCACGCCGCCCACGATGTGCGCGGCGGTGCGGCCCTGCGGATAGTAGCGGCGCTCCGCCTCCTCGAAGTAGAGGCCGGGGATGCCGAGGTCGTTCACCCGCTGCTGCTCGCGCGGGGTCAGGGCGCGGACGATGTAGGAGAAGTGCCGCCCCTCGCCCGACATGCGCGCGATCACCCGCTCCCGGTCGAGCTGCGGCAGCACGCGGATGAGGCGGTCGGCGGCCTCGGCCGGATCGTCGATCTGGCTCGGGTTGGCGTAGAGCGCGGTGATCGGCAGCGAGGCGGCCAGGATCTCGCCGTTGCGGTCCGTGATGGCGGCGCGGCCCTCGACGCCCTGGCTGCTCGGCGTGGTGGCGGCGGCGCGCGGCGGTCGCAGCGAGGCCTGCCGCGACTCGACCGGCGAGATCACCGTGGCGACGGTCAGCCGCGCCGCGACGGCGGCGAAGAGCAGCAGGAAGCCGCCCGAGGCCAGCACCAGCCGGCTCCGGGTGCGCTCGAGCTGCGCCTGGCGCAGCCGGTCGGGCTGCGGCACGCGCACCAGCGCCCGCTGCCGCGAGACGGTGGGCGGCGCGGGCTCCGCGGCACGGCGGAAGGGCACCGCGTCGGGCGGCGGCGGCGGGCTCGGATCGTCCGGGGTCGTGGTCATGCCGCTCGGTTCAGCGCAGCGAGGTGGCGCCGAAGGGCACCGGCGGCGGCAGCAGCGCCTGGCCGGAGCCGAGCGCCGAGCCGCTGGCCAGCAGCGCGGGATCGGCGCGGCTGCCGCTGACGGCCGGCGCGACGGGCGCGGCAGGGCGTGGCGGCGCCTGCAGGTGGATGGCGGGCCGGACGGTCGGCGTCGGCAGGGCGCTGCCGGGCACCAGCCCGGACTGGCCGGAGCGCGCGGGCGGCGTCGGCGGGGAGGACAGCTCCTGCACCAGGCGCGGCGCGGCGCGCCGGGACGGGCGCGGCGGCTCGGCCGGCGCGGCGCGGCCGGAGGGGAGCTGGGATGCGGCCTGGGCGGTGGCGAGGATGACCGGCGGCCGGGCGGCCGTGGCAGCCAGGGCGGCGGTGGCCTCGCGCGCCCCCGCCGGCGTCGGGCGCGGCAGCGGATGCGGCGCCGGCTCGCGCGCCGCGGCCACGGCCGGGGCGGGGGGCATCGCCTGCGCCGCCGGCGCGGTCGCGGCCGGCGCGGCATCGGGACCGGCGGCGGCGAGACCGTTGGCGGGCTCTGCCGGCCGGACGGCGACGGGCGCGGCGGCCGGGGCTACCGTCGTCGGGGCTGGCGTCGCCGGGGCCATGGCCGCCGGGGCCGCGGCCGCCAGGACGGGCCGCTGCTCCTCCGCCGGGGCACCTGCCGGCGATCCGGCGGCGGCCCCTTCCGCGGCGCCGCGGGATGCCACCGCCGTCCCGGCGCTGCCGAACAGGGAGGGCGCGCCGGCGAAGCTGACGGCGCCCGGCAGGCGGCGCGCCATGTCCGAGAAGCGCACGAACTGGCCCGGCTGCATCACCTCAAGCGGCAGCATGCGCTGCGCCATCTGCTGCAGCCGGCCGGGCTCGTTCAGCCAGGCCCATTCGGTGCCGAGCACCTTGGTGCGGTCGCGCGCCTGCTCGGTGGCATGGTGGATGTCGCGCAGCTCGCGTTCCAGCACCGCCACCTGGTGCTTGACCTGGTAGAGGTACAGGCCGGCCCCGCCGGCGGCGACGAGGCAGAGCAGGGTCAGCGGACGGATCATGCGGCCTCGCTCACACGTTCGATGGCCCGCAGCCGCGCGGAGCGGGCACGGGGGTTGGTCGCGGTCTCGGCGTCGCCGGGGCGCAGCGCCTTCGGGGTGATCAGCCGGAAGCCGGCGGCGGGTGCCGGCCCGGCGAGGGAGGCCGGGTCGTGGCGCGAGGCGCCGGCGTTGCGCCCGGCCTTGCCGGCCATGAACCGCTTCACGATGCGGTCCTCCAGCGAGTGGAACGACACCACCACCAGCCGCCCGCCGGGGGCGAGCAGCGCGGCGGCGGCGGCCAGGCCGCGCTCCACCTCGCCCAGCTCGTCGTTCACCGAGAGGCGCAGCGCCTGGAAGGAGCGGGTGGCGGAATCGATGCCGGAGGGATCGCGCGGCACCGAGCGGTGGATGATCCCGACGAGCTGAGCCGTGGTCTCGATCCGCGCCTCGGCCCGCGCCTCGACGATGCGCCGCGCGATGCGGCGGGCGAATCGCTCTTCGCCGAGCGTCGCCAGCAGGCCGGCCAGCTCGCCCTCGGGCAGCCCGTTCACGAGGTCGGCGGCGGAGGGGCCGCTGCGCTCCATGCGCATGTCGAGCGGCCCGTCGGCGCGGAAGGAGAAGCCGCGCTCGGCCTGGTCGAGCTGGAAGGAGGAGACGCCGAGGTCGAGCACCACCCCGTCCAGCGCGGTGACGTCGCGCGCGGCGAGCAGCGAGAGCATGTCGCCGAAGCGGCCCTCGACGAGGTGCAGCCGGTCGGGATGGCGCGCGGCCAGCGCCGCGCCGCGCGCGATCGCGTCCGGGTCGCGGTCGATCGCCCAGAGGGTGCAGTCCGCGGCATCGAGGATCGCGCCCGCGTAGCCGCCGCCGCCGAAGGTGCCGTCGCAGTAGCGGGCGCCGTCGCGCGGGGCGAGGGTGGCCAGCACCTCGGCCAGCATCACGGGAAGGTGACCGCTCATGCCTCGCCTGCCTTGCGCTCGGGGCGCGGCGTGCCGGGCAGGGTGAAGCCGCGCAGCCGCGAACGCTCGCGGCCAAGCTGGGCGCGCGCCTTGGCCGCCAGCGGCTCCCAGAGCTGGAAATAGTCGCCGCGGCCGATGAAGGCGACGGAGTCGGTCAGGTTGGCGTGGCCGATCAGCGGCTCGGTGAGCACCACGCGCCCCTCGGCGTCGGCGCTGAGCTCGTTCGCCTCGGCGAACAGCGTGAAGGAGGCGTCCTCGTGCTCCTCGGAGAACTTCGCCATCTCGTTCACGCGGTCGACGAGCTCTTCGAACAGGTACTGCGGCCAGGCGTCGACGCAGGGTTCGAGGAAGGAGGGATTGAGGATGATCTGGTTGTTGGACAACCTTTCGAGCGCGTGCCGGAAGTGGGAAGGGATCGATACCCGCCCCTTGCGATCCAGCTTGCTCACATGCGTGCCCACGAACCGGGTCATCGCGCCGCCGTAGCCCCCCTAGGCCACCTCACCGGACCAGCGGCGCCACGTATGGCGACCGCTGGCTTCGGCGCAGTCCCCTGCTCCGGCTAAGCGCGCCGGCGAGGCCCCCCGACCTCGCCGGCTCGCCCGACCATCCCGGTCATGGAACCATGTCGCCCCCCGCGATCCGGTTCCTTACGGGATGCCATGGGATATCACGGGCCAATCTGGGACAGCAAGGGAAATCCCGGCCAACGAGCGCAACCAGACCCCCTGGGAACCTCGAAAAATCAAAGTGCTGAGGAAGGAACCTCGAATCGACTCGAAGCAGCCGATTCGCCCCCGCCGGCAATCGGCGGGCACGTCCTCCATTCGGGGTATCGGAATGTCGGCGAACCGCCGCCGCGGCGGTCCGGAGGTCGCCGCACGGGCGCCCGGGGCGATGCCCGCGGGGCCGGCGCGGCCCCGTTTCCCGGCGCGGCGATGCGGCCGGACGGTGCGCCAGACGGCCTGTAAGCCGGGTTCTGTCCGCCCCTTGCGGGGCGGGACGGCCATTCCTCTGCGACCCGTCTCGCGACGGGCCTGACGCGGCCAACCCGGACGGCGACGCGGGAACGCGTCCGCGTCCGCCGCGCGCCGGCATTTCCCGTTTCCGGGTCGCCCCTCGCGCGGCCTCGCCGGCCATCCCTATTCGGCCTTGCTCCCGGTGGGGTTTGCCCTGCCGCCCCCGTTGCCGGGGGCGCGGTGCGCTCTTGCCGCACCGTTTCACCCTTGCCTGGAGGCGGCCGCGCCGGAATCGCTTCCGGCCGCCGAGTCCGGGCGGTCTGTTCTCTGTGGCACTGTCCCTGGGGTCGCCCCCGCCGGCTGTTGGCCGGCACCGTGTTCCCGTGGAGCCCGGACTTTCCTCCAGCCCCGGATCGCTCCGGGGCCAGCGGCCGTCCAGCCGTCTGGCGCGGCGCCCAGATGCGCCGCGCCGGCCCCCCCGTCAAGCGACTCGTGACGGGCGGCTGAGGAATTCGATGGCGAAGGCGAGCAGCGCGACCAGGGCGAGGGCGATGCCCGCCCAGGCCACCGGCGCCGCGCCGCCGAGCGTGTGCATCAGCCCGGCCAGCGCGCCGCCGCTGGCGCCGCCCACGAAGATGGTCGCCATGTAGAGGCCGTTCATCCGACTCGCCTGCGCCGCGCCGAGCGAGAGGATCACCCGCTGCCCGAGCACGAGGTTGCCGGTGACGCCGATATCGACCAGCAGCGCCGCCGCGACGAGCACCGGGATGCTGTCGCCGCCCAGCCCCATCAGCCCGAAGCCGGCGAGCACGGCGAGCATGGCGGCGGCGCTGCCCGGCTGCGTCCAGCCGCGATCGGCGAGTCGCCCGGCGACGGGCGCGGCCACCGCGCCGGCGGCGCCGGCCAGGGCGAACAGCGCGATGCCGCGCTGGCTGAGCCCGAGATCGGCCAGCATCAGCGGCACGGCGGTCCAGAACATGATGAAGCTGGCGAAGAGCAGCGCCTGGTAGAAGGCGCGCCGGCGCAGCACGGCGGAGTGGCGGAACAGCCGGACGAGCGAGAGCAGCAGCGCGGCGTAGGAGCCCTGCGCCACCGGCCGGTGCGGCGGCAGGCCGCGCCGCAGCAGGGCGGCGATGCCGAGCATGGCGGCGGCGGAGAGGCCGAACACCACGCGCCAGCCGGCGAGGTCGGTGACGAGGCTGGCGACCGGCCGCGCCAGCAGGATGCCGATCAGGATGCCGCTGACCACGTTGCCGACCGCGCGGCCGCGCACCGCCTCGCCGGCGTTGCGCGCGGCGATCGGCACCAGCATCTGCGCCGAGGCGGCGAACAGGCCGAGCAGCAGGGAGGCGAGCAGGAACACCGCCTCGCCGGGCGCGAGGGCGGCGAGCGCGGCGGCGGCGGCGGTGCCGAGCACCGTGCCGGGCACCAGGCGCCGGCTGTCGAGGCGGTCGCCCAGCGGCACGAGCAGCAGCAGCCCGCCGGCGTAGCCGAGCTGCGTCAGCGTCACGATCAGGCTTGCCGTGGCCGGGCTGAGCCCGATGTCGCGCCCGATCGGCGCGATCAGCGGCTGCGCGAAGTAGATGTTGGCGACCAGGGCTCCGCCCGAGGCGCCGAGCAGCAGCGGCAACCGGTCCGACACGGCTCCGGCTGGCGGCGGCCCCGGCCGGTGCTGGTCGGACGCGCCGGCGCGGGCGGCGTCCGGGCCGGTGTCATCGCGCGGCATGGAACGATTCCGGGATCATCGGCGTGGCTCTCTTGGGGCGGGCCGGGGCGCCGATGGCGCGATGCCGCCGCGGAGGGGGGCCCGTCCAGGGAAGGGGCCATCCCAGCCGATATTGCGATGCACCATGGCCTCTGCAAGCGAGGGCGGGCGGGGACGGCGGCGGCCCGGCCATGGCCGTCGCGGCACCGGGGCAAGGCGCATCGGGGCAAGGCGCATCGGGGCCGGAAACGAATGCTCGTGCGGGACCGGTGCCCCGTACCACGCCTTTCTCGCATGGGCCCCGGCGGTCTCGCGCGCGGCCCTGGCGCCGTGGGCCTACACCCCGGCGGCGTCCGCCACGGCTTCGAGCCGTGCCATGGTGCCGGGATCGGGCATCCCGTCGACGCGTTCCGGCCGCCAGTGGCGCTGGAAGGCGACCAGGGCCAGCGCCGCCGAGGAGGGCGTGGCGAGCGGGTAGCCGATGCGGCCGAGCAGCGCGGCGGCGCGCGGCCACATGGCCGCGGGGGCGGCCCCGGCCGGCGGGGCGGGCGGTGCCGGCAGCGCCGCCGGCCAGAGGCCGACGCCGTTGGCGGCCAGTTCCTCCCAGGGGAACAGCTCGCCCGGGTCCTGCTTGCGGTCCGGCGCCACGTCGCTGTGGCCGACCACGTCGATCGGCGCGATCGGGTAGCGGCCGAGGATCTCCAGGCAGAGGTCGCACACCGCCGCCATCTGCAGCACGGGGAAGGGGCGGTAGCCGAATTCGTGGCCGGGGTTGACGATCTCGATGCCGACGGAGCGGCCGTTCAGCGCCTCGCGGCCGCGCCAGTGCGAGACGCCGGCGTGCCAGGCGCGGCGCGCCTCCGGCACGAGGCGCCAGACCGTGCCGTCCTCCTCCACCACGTAATGTGAGGAGACCGGCTTCGGCAGCGCCGCCGGGTCGCGCAGCCGGTCGAGCGCCGAGCGGGCGTCCCGCATGCCGGTGTAGTGCAGGATCAGCATGTCCACGGGCACGCCCTCCGGGCGGGCATCGTGGTTGGGGCTCGGCAGGTCGCGGATCAGCATGGCGGGCACCGGCGCCGCCGACCCGTCCTCACGCGCCGACCCTCACGGGGGCGCCCTCACAGGCCGCGCTCGCGCTTGATCCGGTCCCAGGCGGCGTTGATCTCGGCCACCTTGGCGGTGGCGCGCTGCACGAACTCGGCCGGCACGCCGCGCGCGGCGAGGCTGTCCGGGTGGTTCTCGCGCATCAGCTTGCGCCAGGCCTGGCGCACCTCCTCGTCCGTCGCGGCGCGGCTGACGCCGAGCAGCGCGTAGGGGTCGCCGGCCGTGTCCTCGGCGCGGAAGTAGCGGGCGCCGCGCACCCGCTCCCAGGCGGCCGGGCCGAGGCCGAAGCGGGTGTGGACGGCCGCGAGGAAGGAGAGCTCGGCCCGGTTCACCGGCCCGTCGGCGCGGGCGATGGCGAAGAGCGCGGCCAGCACGTCCTCCAGCATGCCGCGGTTGTCGGCGAAGGCCTGGGCGAGGCGCTCGGCGAAGGGCTCGAAGCCCTCGGCGGTGCTGCGCGCCTGGTCGAACAGCCGGCCGACCTCGACCTGGTTCTCGGGCGGGATGCGGAAGCTGCGCTTGAAGGCGTCGATCTCCTCGCGCTTCACCGCCCCGTCGCACTTGCTGAGCTTGGCCGAGAGCACCACGACCGAGATCGCGAACAGCGTCTCGCGCGAGCCGAGCATCGCCGCGATGTCGGCGCCGTTGCCGGAGAGCAGCCCCTGCATGCCGGCGCGCTGCATGATCGACAGCGCGCCCTCGTCGGCCGCGTGCCCCAGGGCCGCGCCCACCACGGCGCCGAAGGGTCCGCCGGCCATGAAGCCCGCGAAGCCGCCGATCATCTTGCCCCAGTAGCCCAACCGGACCTCCTGAATTCCGCGAGGCACATAGCATGGCGCCGGTTAACGGGGCAGGGGCTTGCATGCCCCGTTCCCTTCCCGGACCCCGGCCAGGATCCGCGCCCCAGGATCCGCGCCCCAGGATCCGCGCCCCAGGGTCCGCGCCCCAGGGTCCGCGCCCCAGGGGCCGTGCTCAAGGGAGCCGCGCTCGGGGGAGGGCGAGATGCGGGGTGGACGCGGCCGGCGGCCCGCCGCCATGATGCCCGCCGGGGAAAGCGGGCCGGGAAGGGATCGAGCCGATGAACGTCGCCGTCCGGAAACGATCCGTCTACCAGCCGGACCAGCCCGGCCTGCACTTCCCGACGCCGCCGGCGTTCGCGACCGCCGCCGAGGAGCGGCTGCACCGCAAGCAGCGCCTCGCCGCCGCCTGCCGCGTCTTCGCCCGCTACGGCTACGAGTACGGCTTCGCCGGCCACATCACGGTGCGCGACCCCGAGCGCCCCGACCTCTACTGGACCAACCCCTTCGCCATGGATTTCGGCCGGGTGCGGGTCTCCGACCTGCTGCTGGTGGACCATGACGGCAAGGTGCTGGAAGGCTCCTGGGCGGTGAACCGCGCGGGCTTCGTGCTGCACGCCGCGATCCACGAGGCGAATCCGGACATCCTCGCCTCCTGCCACGCCCATACCACGCACGGCATGGCCTGGGCGGCGCTGGGCCGCCCGCTCGACCCGATCACCCAGACCGCCTGCGGCTTCTACGAGGACCAGGCCCTGATCACCGACGAGGCGGGGGCGGTGGTGGTGGAGCGCAAGGCGGGCCACAACGTCGCCGCCGCCTTCGGCAGCGCCAAGATCGCCATCCACCAGAACCACGGCCTGTTCAGCGCCGGGCGCGAGAGCGTGGACGAGGCGGCGTGGTGGTTCATCGCCGCCGAGCGCGCCTGCGAGATCCAGCTCAAGGCCGAGGCGACCGGGCATCCGCTGAAGCTGATCCCGCGCGCGGCGGCCCTGCACTCGCGCGAGCACCTGGCCACGCCCTTCATGGCCTGGCTGCACTTCCAGCCGATCTACGACGCGGTCTGCCGCTCCGACCCCGACCTGTTCGACTGACCGCCGGCCGCGGCCCACCGCCGGGTCGGCCGCCCCGCCGCTGCCCGCCCCGCCGCTGCCCGCCGCGCCCGGTCCGGCAGAAGCCCCGGGCAGGAGGTTCGGGCTGGCCATGCCGGCCGGGCGGGCGCGCCCCGCGCGCGATACCGGCCCGCACAAGTCAGGACTTGTGCGGGCCGGCATCACAGGGTCGCCGCCGCCCGCGACGCCTGGTCGTACAGCCCGGCGAGCGAGCGCAGCAGCGCCGCGAGGTCCGAGAGCGCCGCCTCGCCCGGCACCGCCGCGAGCCCGGCCGGCCCGCCGCCCGTGCCGGCGCGCAGGGCGCGAACCAGCAGCAGCTCGCGTATCTCGCCGTAGCGGGTGCAGAGCGCGACGCCCGCCGCCGTCGCCGCCACCAGCTTCTCCTTGCCGGCGCGGCTGGTGGCGACCAGCCCGGCGCCCTCCAGCTTGCGCAGCGCGTAGGTGAGCAGGTGGGCGTCGCCGATGTCGAGCATCAGCGCGATGTCGGCCAGCCGCTTCGGCCGGTCGCGGTGGCGCACCACGTGCAGCACCTGCACCTCCAGCGGCGACAGGCCGGCCATGCCGGCGGCGGCCATGCAGCGCACCACCCAGCGCTGGAAACCGTGCATCGCCAGGGTGAGGCCGTATTCCACCTCCGACAACGCCGGCGAGGCACCGGCGGCGAGATGGGCGGAGGAGACGACCGCACCGCGCCGCCCGTCGCCCCCGGACGGCGCCGCTTCCGCCGGCGCGGCGTCCACCGGCGTCCCGCCCGCCAGCCCTTTACCCGTCGGCCCTTTACCCGCCAGCCCTTTACCCATCGGCGCGTCACCCGTGGGCAACGGCTGCCGCGTCCCGGCCGGCCGGCTGCCGGCGGTTCCCCCAGCGTGGCTGCGTCGCATTCATCCGCCTCCCCATTCCGATAAAACGTTGACGATTTGTCGTCGATTTGTCAATGAAGCGCCCGACGACGGTGCCCGCCGCGATCGCGCTTGCCGCGCGGCCGGTGGGGCGGCATCACAGGCAGAGCGGGGATCGGACGATGGCGGATCAGGCGACCGACGGGCGGATGGCGGGCAACGCGGCGGCGTGGCAGTTCTGGATCGACCGCGGCGGCACCTTCACCGACATCGTGGCGCGCGACCCAGAGGGGCGCCTCTCCACCGCCAAGCTGCTCTCCGAGAACCCCGAGCGCTACCGCGACGCCGCCGTCGCCGGCATCCGCCGCATCCTGGGCGTCGCCGAGGGCGCGCCGATCCCGCCCGGCACGATCGACGCGGTGAAGATGGGCACCACCGTCGCCACCAACGCGCTGCTGGAGCGCAAGGGCGAGCGCGTGCTGCTGCTGGTCAACCAGGGCTTCGCCGACCTCGCGCGCATCGGCAACCAGGCGCGGCCGCGCCTGTTCGAGCTGGCGATCCGCCTGCCCGACCTGCTGCACGAGCGCGTGGCCGAGATCGGCGGCCGCGTCGCCGCGGACGGCGCCGAGCTGGAGGCGCTGGACGAGGCCGGCGCCCGCGCGGCGCTGGAGGCCGCCTACGCGGACGGCATCCGCGCCGTCGCCGTGGTGCTGATGCACGCCTGGGCGCATCCCGGGCACGAGGCGCGGGTGGGCGCGATCGCGCGCGAGGTCGGCTTCACCCAGGTCTCGCTGAGCCACGAGGCGAGCCCGCTGCCGCGCATCGTGCCGCGCGGCGACACCACCGTGGTCGATGCCTATCTCTCGCCCATCCTGCGCCGCTACGTCGAGCAGGTGGCGGGCGACCTGCCCGGCGTGCGGCTCTACTTCATGCAGTCCTCGGGCGGGCTGGCCGAGGCGCGCTCCTTCCAGGGCAAGGACGCGATCCTCTCCGGCCCGGCGGGCGGCATCGTCGGCGCGGCGCGCACCGCCGGCATGGCCGGCTTCGACCGCATCATCGGCTTCGACATGGGCGGCACCTCGACCGACGTCGCCCTCTACGCCGGCGAGTTCGAGCGCGCCTTCGAGACCGAGGTGGCGGGCGTGCGCATGCGCGCGCCGATGATGGCGATCAACACCGTGGCGGCGGGCGGCGGCTCGATCCTGCGCTTCGACGGCGCCCGCTTCCGCGCCGGCCCGGAGAGCGCCGGCGCCAATCCCGGCCCCGCCTGCTACCGGCGCGGCGGGCCGCTCGCGGTGACGGACGCCAACGTGATGGTGGGCAAGATCCAGCCCCGCCACTTCCCGGCGATCTTCGGCCCCGACGCCGACCAGCCGCTCGACGACGCCGTGGTGCGGGAGAAATTCGCGGCGCTGGCCGCCGGGATCGCGGCCGCCACCGGCCAGCCGGCGCAGGACCCGCGCGCCGTGGCCGAGGGCTTCCTGCGCGTCGCCGTCGCCAGCATGGCCAACGCGATCAAGCAGGTCTCGATCCAGAAGGGCCACGACGCCACCCGCTACGCGCTGCAGTGCTTCGGCGGCGCCGGCGGCCAGCACGCCTGCCTGGTGGCGGACGAGCTGGGCATGGAGACGGTGTTCGTCCATCCCTTCGCCGGCGTGCTCTCCGCCTACGGCATGGGCCTGGCCGACCAGACCGTGATCCGCGAGGCCGCGGTGGAGGCGCCGCTCTCGCCGGAGGCCATGGCGGGGCTGGCGGAGCGGCTGGACGCCCTCGCCGCCGCCGGCCGCGAATCCCTGCTCGCGCAGGGGGCGGAGGCCGGCCGCATCGGCGCCGCGCTTCGCCTGCACCTGCGCTATGCCGGCACCGACACGCCGCTGCCCATCCCCTTCGGCAGCCATGCGGACGTGCTGGCCGCCTTCACCGAGGCGCATCGCCGCCGCTTCGGCTTCGCCACGCCCGAGCGCCCGGTGATCGTGGAAGCCGCCGTCGCCGAGGTGACGGCGGCCGGCGAGACGGTGGAGGAGGCGCCGCTCGCCCCCCGCCCCGCGGGCGAGGCCGTGCCGGTGCTCGACACCGTCACCCTCTGGACCGGCGGCGCCGAGCACGCCGCCCCAGTCTACGACCGCACGGCGCTGCTGGCCGGCGACCGCCTGCCCGGCCCGGCGCTGATCCGCGAGAGCAACGCCACCACCGTGGTCGAGCCCGGCTGGACCGCCGAGGTGACCGAACGCGACCACCTGGTGCTGCGCCGCACCGAGGCCCGCCCCGCCGCCCGCGCCGCCACCGCCGACCGGCCGGACCCGGTGATGCTGGAGCTGTTCAACAACCTGTTCATGAGCATCGCCGAGCAGACCGGCCTCGTGCTCCAGAACACGGCGCAGAGCGTGAACATCAAGGAGCGGCTGGACTTCTCCTGCGCCTTGTTCGACGCGCAAGGGAACCTCGTCGCCAACGCGCCGCATATCCCGGTGCATCTGGGTGCGATGGGCGAGAGCGTGCGCACCGTGCTGCGGCTGCGCGGCGGCACGCTGCGGCCGGGCGACGTGGTGGCGCTGAACAACCCCTACAACGGCGGCACCCACCTGCCGGACATCACCGTCATCACCCCGGTCTTCGACGAGGCCGGCCGCGAGATCCTGTTCTTCGTCGGCTCGCGCGGCCACCACGTCGATGTCGGCGGGCTGACGCCCGGCTCCACCCCGCCCGGCTCGCGCACGCTGGAGGAGGAGGGCGTGGTGATCGACAACTTCCTCCTCGTCGAGCAGGGCCGCTTCCGGGAGGCGGAGTTCCGGGCGCTGCTGGCCGGCGCCACCTACCCCGCCCGCTCGCCGGACGTGAACGTGGCCGACATCAAGGCGCAGGTCGCGGCCAACGAGAAGGGCGTGCAGGAGCTGCAACGCACGGTGGCCGAGTTCGGCCTCGCCACCGTGCAGGCCTACATGCGCCACGTCATGGACAACGCCGAGGAGAGCGTCCGCCGCGTGCTCGACCGGCTTGCCGACGGCGAATTCGCGACGTCGCTCGACGACGGCACGCCGCTGCGCGTCGCCGTGCGGGTGGACCGCGCCGCGCGCCGCGCCACGGTGGACTTCACCGGCACCGGGCCGCAGCGGCCCGACAATTTCAACGCGCCGCCCGCCGTCTGCCGCGCCGTGGTGCTCTACGCCTTCCGCTGCCTGGTGGGCGAGGCGATCCCGCTGAACGACGGCTGCCTGCGGCCGCTCGACATCGTGCTGCCCGCCGGCACCTTCCTCTCGCCGCGTCCGGGCGCGGCGGTGGTGGCGGGCAACACCGAGGTCTCGCAGATGACGGTGAACGCGCTGCTCGCGGCGCTCGGCGCCTGCGCCTCGGCGCAGGCCACGATGAACAACCTTCTGTTCGGGGATGCGCAGTACCAGTACTACGAGACGGTTTGCGGCGGAGTCGGGGCGGGCCCGGGCTTCGACGGGGCCTCGGCGGTGCAGACCCACATGACCAACACCCGCATGACCGACCCGGAGACGCTGGAACTGCGCTACCCGGTGCGGCTGGAGGAATTCTCGATCCGCCGCGGCTCGGGCGGCGCCGGCCGCTGGCATGGCGGCGACGGCTCGCGCCGGCGCATCCGCTTCCTGCGGCCGATGGAGGCGGTGATCGTCGCCTCCCGCCGCGTCGTGCCGCCGCACGGGCTGCGCGGCGGGGCGGACGGCGCGCCGGGCCGGCAATGGGTGGAGCGGGTGGACGGCACCACCGAGGCGCTGGCCGGCTCCGGCCGCGCCACGCTGCAACCGGGCGACGTGTTCGTGCTGGAGACGCCGGGCGGCGGCGGCTGGGAGAAGGTGCCGGGTGCCTAGCGTCGCGTCCCGCCCTCCCCGTACCCCGTCCCTCCACCGGGGAGGGCCACGCCCTCCCCGTACCTTGTCTCCCAAGCGGGGAGGGCTATGCCCTCCCCGTCCGGCGGCCACGCCCCGCCTTCCGGACGCCACCCCCCGCTGATGCGTCGCCTTGCCGCCTGGGCCTCGCTGGGACTGGTCGCCTCCTGCCTCCTGCTCGGCGGCGCGCTGTACTACGTGCCGCGCCTGCTGGACTGGGACCATTACCGCGACCGCCTCGCCGACCTCGCGGCGCAGCGGCTCGGCCTGCCGGTCGAATTGCAGGGCAAGGTCCACCTGGTGCTGCTGCCGCAGCCGGTGATCGAGGCCGACCGCGTGCTGATCGGCACGCCGGCGGCCGCCGACGAGGTGCTCGTGCGCGCCGAGACGCTGCGCCTGCGCCTCGGCCTGCCGGCCCTGCTGGCCGGGCGGCTGGAGCCGCGCGCGGTGGCGCTGGTGGGCGCCGAGCTGCGGCTGCCCTGGCCGCCCGGCCCCAACCTGATGACCCGCCCGCCCACCTGGCTCACCAGCCTCGACGCGCGGCTGGAGCGGGCACGGGTGGCGATCGGCGCGGCGACGCTGGAAGGCGTCTCGGCGCGTCTCTCCACCGGCGGCCCGGCCGACGCGTTGCACGCCGAGGGCGAGCTGCGCTGGCGCAATCAGCCCGTGCGCTTCATGGCGACGCTCGGGCGCGCGGGCTACGACATGGTGGCGCCGCTCGACCTCACCGTGGCGGCGGCCGGCGCCACCGCCGCCGCGCGCGGCGCGCTGCTGCCGGAGGGCGGCTACGAGGGCCGGCTGGAGGCCTCGGGGGGCGATCTCGGCGCGCTGCTGCCGGCCCCTTCCGGGCCCTTCCGCGCCACCGGCCGGCTGAGCGCCTCCGCCGACCTGCTGGCCGCCGACGAGCTGGCGCTCGACCTCAACGGCGTGCCGGCGCGCGGGGCGCTGACGCTTCGCGTCGCACCGGCGGCGCGGCTCGACGTGACGCTGAACGCGGGGCGGCTCGATCTCGACGCCTGGGTCAGGGCGCTGCGGCAGGCCCCGGCGACGGCGACGCCCACCGGCATCGACCTGTCGGTGGAGGCCGCCACGCTGCGCGGCATCACGCTGCGCCGGCTGCGCGGCGGGGTCTTCCTGGAAGGCGAGCGCCGCACCCTCTCGGACGTCTCGGCGCTGCTGCCCGGCGACGCGGAGGTGGAACTGGCCGGCGCCACCGCCGGCGGGCGGCTGGAGATCGGCCTGCGCTTCACCGCGCCGGACCTGCGCGAGACGCTGGGCGGCCTCGGGGTCGCGTTGCCGGCCGCCGGGCCGGCGCCGCCGCATGCCGCCACCGGGCGGATGCGGCTGGTGCTGGAGGAGACCCAGCTCTCGGTCGCCGAGCTGCAGGCCAGCCTGGACGGGGCGCGCCTCTCCGGCGCCGGCGTGCTGCGCTTCGGGGAGCGGCCGGCGCTGGGGCTGGGGCTGACGCTGGACCGGCTGGCGCTCGACACCTGGATGGCCGCGCCCTCGGACTGGGGCGCGGTGGCGCAGGGGCTGGGCGGCTTCGACGCCAACCTGCGCCTCGCCGCCGACGCGCTCTCCTGGCAGGGCACGACGATGGAGCGCGCCTCGGTGGACGCGGCGCTGGAGCGCGGGCGGCTGACCCTGCGCCGCCTGGCCGGGCGGGTGGCGGGGGCCGATCTCGCCCTGTCCGGCGTGGCCCAGCTCGCCGCCAGCCCGCGCTTCAGCGACCTCAGCCTGGAGCTGGGCGGCCCGAGCGTGGCGCCGCTCGCGGTGCTGCTGCCGGGCGCCTGGCGGGAGCGGCTGGGATGGCTGGTGAATGCCGGCGCCGAAGGCGGGGCGGGGCCGCTGGCGCTGCGCGCCAGCGGCTCGGGCGGGCTGGAGGCGCTGGCGCTCCGGGCCGAGGTGGACCTGGGCGAGGCACGGCTGGAGGGCGGCGCCACGCTCGATCTGCCGGGGCGGCGCGGCAGCGGGCGGCTGACGCTGCGCCATCCCGGCGCGCCCCGGGCGCTGGGGGCGATGCTCGGCCCGGGGGTGGCAGGCTGGCTGGGCGAGGGCTCGCTGTCGCTCGTGGCCAGCCTGAGCGGCACGAGCAACGGCCTGGCGACCGAGAATTTCGATCTGGTGGCGGGCGGGCTGCGCGCGCGCGGGCAGCTTGCGCTGGGCTGGGGCGGCGAGCGCCCGCGACTGACGGGCAAGGTCGTGGCGGAACGCCTGCCGCTGCCGCCCTGGCGCTGGCGCTCGGCCGAGCCGCTCGGCCTGGACCGGCTCGGGCTGCTCGACGCCGAGCTGGCGCTGGAGGCGGGCGAGATCGCCCTGGCCGAGGATGCGCCGCTCACCGGCATGGCCGGGTCGCTGCGCCTCGCGGGCGGCGTGCTGCGGCTCGACAACCTGCGCGGCCAGCTCGGCGGCGGCGCGTTGCAGGGATCGCTGCAGATCGACGGCACGGCGGCGCGGCCGCGCCTCGCGCTGGACGGGCGGCTGGAGGGGGCGACGCTGCCAGCACCGCTGTTCGGGCTGCCGCTCGACCTCGCCGGCGGCCGTGCCGACGTGACGCTGCGGGCCGCGGCGGAGGGGCACGGCACGGCGGCGCTGCTGGCGACGCTCGGCGGCGAGCTGCGCCTCTCGGCGCGTGACGGGGTGCTGACGGGGATGGACCTGCGCGCGGCGGCCGCCGCCTCGGCGCTGCCGCAGCAGCCGGCGGCCGAGGCGGCGCTGCGGCGCGCCCTGACCGAGGGCGAGACAGCCTATGCCACGCTCGATCTGCTGGCGCGGCTGGCGGATGGTCGCGCCACCCTGGCCGAGGCGCGGCTGACGGGCGAGGGCGGGGTGGCGGCGACGGCGTCCGGCACGATCGACCTCGGACGCGGCGCGCTCGACCTGCGGATCGCGGCGCGGCCCGGCGGGGGGGAAGGGGGCGAGGGGTCGCCGCCGCCCGACCCGGCCCCCGACCTGGGACTGCGCGTCACCGGCCCGGCGGCGGGGCCACGGCGGATCCCGGAGATCTCGGCCTGGGCGCGCTGGCGGGCGGAGCGGGGCTGACACCGCTCCGCGCCGGCGTCGACCCGCGCCGGCCGACGCCGGTTTCGCGCCGGCCCGCACGGGCCGGGACCCGTGCGGACCGGAGTCAGGCGCGCGCCGCCATCCACTGCCGGCGCATCGGCTTCAGCACGGCGATGGCGAGCAGCGCGGTCAGCAGGTCGGCCGCGATCGCCACGCCGAACACGGAGACCCAGCTCGCGGTCCAGTCGTGCAGCAGCGACGCCATCGGCCCGCCCAGGATCGAGCCGATGCCCTGGGCCATGTAGAGGAAGCCGTAATTGGTGGTGGCGTGGCCGGTGCCGAAGGTGTCGGTCAGGGTGGAGGGGAAGAGCGAGAAGATCTCGCCCCAGCCGAAGAACACGATGCCCGAGAGCACCACGAAGGCCACCGGGTCGTGCAGCAGCTGCGTCCAGAGCAGCATGGCCAGACCCTCCAGGCCGAAGGCGATGAACATGGTGTTCTCGCGCCCGATCCGGTCCGACACCCAGCCGAAGAAGGGCCGCGTCAGACCGTTGGTCAGCCGGTCCACGGTCAGCGCCAGCGGCACCGCCGCGAGGCCGAGCACGGTGGCGTTGCCGAGGCCGTAGTCGGCGGCGAAATTCGCCATCTGCGAGGTGACCATCAGCCCCGAGGTGGACATCATCGCCATCATCGCGAACATCAGCCAGAACAGCGGCGTGCGCAGCATGGCGCCCGGCGGCGTGTCGCGCACCGTGGGCACCGGGCGCACCAGGTGCGTGCCGCCCGGCGGCGGCTGGCGCAGCCCGAGCGCCGCGATCACGCCGACCACGCCGAGCACGATGCCGAACACCATCAGCGCGTGGCGGAAGCCGCTGGCGGCGATGGTGGCGGCGATCGGGAAGGTGGTCAGGATCGCGCCCATGCCGTAGCCCGCCGCCACCACGCCGGCCGCGAGGCCGCGCCGGTCCGGGAACCAGCGCACCATCAGCCCGACCACGCCGACATAGACGATGCCGGTGCCGAGCCCGCCCAGCACGCCGTAGGCGAGGTAGAGGCCCAGCAGCGTGGTGACGGTCGAGCTGATCATCCAGCTCAGCCCGGTCAGCACTACGCCGGCGGTGATCAGCACGCGCGGCCCGAAGCGGTCGATCAGCCAGCCCTGCGCCGGCGAGAAGAAGGTCTGGAGCACGATCAGCAGGGAGAAGGTCACCTGCACCGCCGCCGGCGAGGCGCCGAGCTCGGCACCCCAGGGGCGGGTGAACAGCGTCCAGACGTATTGTGGCGAGGAGATCGCCATCATGCAGACCAGCCCGAGCAGGAGCTGGATCCAGCGCGTGCGCGCCGTGAAGGCGGCCGGCAGCCCGGGCCGGGCGGCGTAGGCGGAATTCATGCGGTGACTCCCGGTGACGCGGCCGGAACGGGTGGCCGCCGCGTCACCGGGCAGCAAGCGGCGTGCCGGCCGTCCGGGAGGCCCGCCGGCGGGCCTCCTGGACGGCCGGCACGCCGCTCAGCGGTGCGCCCGGCGTCCCGGGCCGTTCGCGCCCTGCTGCGCCGCGGCGCCGGCCATGCCCTGGGTGGGCGTGGCGGCGGCGCCCTGCCGGTTGGCGGCGGGCGGGTGCTGGGATGTGCCCGGGACGGCTCCCGGCACCGTTCCGGGGGCCGTTCCCGGGGCCGCGCCATGCGGGGCCGCCCCGGCCGGCGCCGCGTCCGTCACCGTCACCGTCGCGGTGCGTCCGGCCACCAGCCGGATGCCCGGCGGCACCTCGTCCAGCGCGATGCGCACCGGGATGCGCTGCGCGAGGCGAACCCAGTTGAAGGTGGGGTTGACGTTGGCCAGCAGGTTGGTGCCCTCGCCGCGCTCGCGGTCGACGATGCCGCCGGCGATGCTCTCGACATGGCCACGGATCAGCGCCGTCTCGCCCATCAGCCGGATCGTGGCGGGGGCGCCGGGGTGGATGCGCGGCAGCTTGGTCTCCTCGAAGTAGCCGGAGACGTGGAAGCTGTCGGCATCGACCAGCGCCAGCACCGCGCGCCCGGCCGGCACGTAGTCGCCGGGGCGCAGCGCGAGGTTGCTGATGGTGCCGTTGACCGAGGCCACCACCTCCGAGCGCTGCAGGTTCAGCCGCGCCACCTCGCGGTCGGCCACGGCCTGCTGCAGCGCGGCGGCGGCGACGGCGGCGTCCGAGATCGCCTGCTCCTGCCGCTGCACGGAGACGGCGGTCTGGTCCAGCGCGCGGTAGCGCACCAGGTCGCGCTGGGCGCGGTCATGCGCCGCCTGCCGGCCGGCGACCACCGCCTCGGCCTGCTGCAGCGCCAGGGCGAAGCGGTCGCGGTCGATGCGGAACAGCGGCTGGCCGCGCTGCACCGTCTGGTTGTCGCGCACCAGCACCTCGGTGACGATGCCCGACACGTCGGGGGCGACGCCCACCACCTCGGCGCTGACGCGGCCGTCCCGCGTCCAGGGGGCGAGCATGTAGTAGTCCCAGAGGTTCCAGCCGACGAAGCCGGCGAGGGCGACGAAGACCAGGGTGAAGAGGATGCGGCCGAGCCGCGCGAGGAGGGTGGTCATGACGGGATCCTGCCGGCGGCGGCGTACACGCCGCCGAGAACGATGACGAACAGGGCGAAGTCGAACAGCGCCCGGTGCCAGACCAGGCGGTAGAGGCCGATCCGGTCGAGCAGCCGGCGCAGCAGCGCCGAGACGGCCAGCGCGATCACCGACCAGACCAGCAGCGCCGGGACGAAGATGCCGTAGATGTCGATCTCGGCGATCATGCCGCCGCCCTCCAACCCGGCCCGGTGATGAGGCCCTCGGGCGGCGGCGCGGCCGGGAACAGCGCCATGCGGGTGCCGGAGAGGGCGAGGGCGGCGGCCCGGGCAGGCCGGCCGCCGGCGGCAGCGAGCGATACGGGGCCGCCCGTGGCGGGCGATGCAGTGCCGCCTGCGGCGGGCGATGCCGGGCCGCCTGCGGCGGATGATGCCGGGCCGCCTGCGGCGGACGATGCCGGGCCGCCTGCGGCGGCGGGCGACGAGGGGCCGATGGCGGCGGCCACGGCGGCGGGAGCGCCACCGGCTGCCCCACCGGTTGCTCCACTGGGCGCGCCGGCAGCGGGGCCGGTGCCGGCGGCATCGGCCGCCAGCGCCTCGCGCAGGGCCTCGTCGAGCCGCGCCAGCGTGGCCGCGTCGTCGGCACGGCCGCGCGCATGCTCGGCGATGGCGTCGATCGCGTCCTCCAGCCGCGCGGCGAGGGGCGGGCCGAGCCGCTCCAGCGCGGCGCGCAGGCGCAGCACGTTGTAGGCGGCGCGCAGCGGGCCGAGCTCGACGAGGCCGACGCTGGCCGGATCGACCGGGCCGAGCCGCGACGCGATCGCCTCGAAGCGGTCGAACATGGCGTCGGCCAGCGGGCGCAGATCCACCAGCCGGCGCCGCCGGGCGAGCCGCGCGAGGTCGCGCCGGTCGGCGGCGGCGAGGCGGCGGATGCGCCAGCGGATCCCGATCGAGCGCACCAGCCGCGTCGCCAGCAGCGCCCCGGCGAGGCCGATGATGGTGGCGATGCCGCCGTCGAGCAGGCCGGCGGCGTCGGCCGCGTAGGTCTCCTGCAGGCTCATCACGGTGGGCGCAGTGACGGCGATGGGCATGGCGACGCCCATCAGCGAGGGCACGGCCTGCATGGCGCCGAGCGGCAGGTAGACGAGGCCGAGCGCCAGGGCCAGCAGCGCGAAGCCGTCGACCGAGGGCAGCACGGCGAACATGTAGATCCAGGCGATCGCCACGGCGATGGTGGTGCCGGTGAGGAACTTGCTGATGGCCGGCGCCGGGTCGTCGAGCTGGGCGAAGAAGCAGGTGCCGACGGCGGCGATCATCGCGGCGCCGCCGCCGGCCGGCCAGGCGGCCAGGATCCAGAAGGCGCTGATGCCGACGATGGCCAGGAAGGAGGCGAGGCCGGACAGCCCGACCAGCAGCGCGTCGGTATGGCCGGGCGGGCGCAGGCCGGTGCCCAGGGCCGACAGGGGCGCCTCCGGCGGCCGCTCGCCGCGCATGGCGGCGGCCGAGATCGGGTGGGCATGGCCGAGGCAGCGCAGCCAGGTGTCGACCAGCTCGATCACGCGGGCGCTGAGCCCCTCGCGCAGCAGCCCGGCCCAGCCGCCGGTCGCGGCGCCCCGCTCCTCCTCCACGCGCAGCCGGGCGCGCAGCGCGGCGCCGCTCTCGGCGGCGGCCTCGGCACGGCCGGGATCGGCGACGCCGGGGCGCGAGACGGCCAGCATCCAGTCGCCCACCTCCCGCAGCAGCGGCGCCAGCGCGGCGTGCGCCGCCGGGTCCGCCTCGCGCAGCGCGCCGACGCGGTCGGCGATGGCGGAGATCAGGGTGGGGACCTGCCGCGCATCGCCGCGCAGCAGGGGCAGCCAGCGCAGCGCGGCGCGCATCGCCCCGTGCTCGTAGCGGGCCTGGTGGAACATCACGTCGAGGGCGGCGCCGTCGCGGGCGATCCGCCGGCGCTCGGCGGCGAAGCGCTCGTAGGCGATGGGACCGCGCAGCGCCTCGGCGCCGAAGCGGGCGAGCTGGCCCAGCCAGGTGCGCATCTGCGCCAGCATGGCGGGGATGCTCGGGCGGGGGAACAGCACGCCGTGCACGAGATAGGCGCAGGCGATGCCGAGGCCGATCTCGATGACGCGGGCCAGCGCCGTGTCGAAGATGGTGCCGGGGCTGTCGACGCCGGGGAAGGCGATGAAGGCGGCGGTGTAGCCGGCCAGCATGAAGGCGTAGGAACGCGGCGTCGGGTCGAGCAGCGAGAGGGTGAGGCAGGCCGGCACCCAGAGCGCGATGGCCAGCACCAGCAGGGGCGGCGCGTCGACCAGGGCGGTGACCGCGGCGATGGCGAAGGCGCCGCCCACCAGCGTGCCGGTGAAGCGCCACATCGCCTTGGCGCGCAGCGCGCCGGAGGAGAGCTGGGTGACGATGTAGACCGTGCCGAAGGCCCAGTAGGGGCGCGGCAGGTTCAGCGAGAAGGCGATGTAGAGGGCCAGGAGGCCGGCGGCGAAGGTGCGCAGCGAGAACAGCCACTCCTTGCGGCCGATCGCGGCGAACGGGTTGCTCATCGGTGCTGCTCCGGCGCCCGAGGGGCCGCGCCGAGGGGCGCGCCATGGGCTGCGTCGGGCGCGGCTGCGGGGGCCGGCCCGGGATCGTGGAATCCGGCCCGGGGCGCGGCGCCGCCCGGCGCGGGGGGCAGGGCGCCGCCCGGCGCGGGGGGCAGGGCGCCGCCCGGTGTGGAGGGCGGGGCCTCGCCCTGGATGCTGTGCTGGATCGCGCTCATGATGCGCAGGCTGGCCTCCAGGTCGGCGGGGTCGGTGCCGGCGAGGAGCCGGGCGCGCAGCGCGGTGGCGACCGTCTCCGCCTCTTCGGCGACCGCGCGGCCGCGCTCGGTGAGGTGGATGAGGCGGGCGCGCCGGTCGGCCGGGTCGTCGCGGCGCTCGACGAGGCCGGCGGCGGCGAGCTGGTCGAGCAGCCGTACCAGCGAGGGGCCCTCGATGGCGAGCGCCGTGGCGAGGGTGCCGTGGCGGACGCCGTCGCCGAGCCGCGCGAGGTGCAGCAGCGGCCAGGCGGTGGCGTCGGAGAGGCCGAGGCGGGCGAACGCCTCGTCCGCCGCGCGTCGCCACAGCCGCAGCGCGACCAGCGTCTGGCGGCTGAAGCGTTCCTGGAGGGTGGGCGGGCGGCGGGGCATGGTCGATAGGTAGCTTGCTACCGATCCGCCGGCGAATACAGGGCGCGGATTTCCGCCATGCGTCGGGCGGATGGCGGCCGACCGGCCTCGGTGGCCCCGGCGGCCTGCGGGAGGCACGGGGAGCCCGGCGTGCGGCGGCGGGCAGGGTCGCGGAAAAGCGCTGGACCCGGCCGGGGCGGGGGTGCTAGACCGCGCGGCCCCGAAGGCCCGGCCCGGTCACCGCGATCGGTCGCCGGGCCTCGCGGCGTTGCAGGAACGCGGGAGAGGCGCGTCGGTGGGGCTCCGGGCCCCGGCCGGGGCGCCTCGTCGGCACCGCGGGCCTCTGAAAGCGCAGAGGACTGAGATGGCGAAGAAGATCGTCGGCTACATCAAGCTGCAGATCCCGGCCGGCAAGGCCAACCCGGCCCCGCCGGTGGGCCCGGCCCTGGGTCAGCGCGGCCTGAACATCATGGGCTTCGTGAAGGAGTTCAACGCGGCCACCCAGGGCATGGAGCCGGGCACCCCGACTCCGGTGGTGATCACCGCCTACTCCGACCGCACCTACAGCTTCGTCACCAAGACCCCGCCCAACACCTATTTCCTGCTGAAGGCCGCCAAGCTCGACAAGGGCAGCCAGACGCCGGGCAAGGGCGGCTCGGTCGGCCGCGTCACGACCTCGCAGCTGCGCGAGATCGCCGCGACGAAGATGAAGGACATGAACGCCAACGACGTCGAGGGCGCGGTGCGCATGCTGGCCGGCTCGGCCCGCTCGATGGGCATGACCGTGGTGGAGGGCTGATCCATGGCCAAGCAGGGCAAGCGGCTGCGCGCCATCTACAAGGCCGTCGACGTCGAGCGGAACTACGCGCTCGACGAGGCGATCCGCACGGTCAAGGCGAACGCCACGGCCAAGTTCGACGAGACGATCGAGATCTCGATGAACCTCGGCATCGACCCGCGCCACGCCGACCAGATGGTGCGCGGCGTGGTCGGCCTGCCGAACGGCACCGGCAAGACGGTGCGCGTCGGCGTCTTCGCCCGCGGCCCGAAGGCCGAGGAGGCGCTGGCCGCCGGGGCCGACGTGGTGGGTGCCGACGACCTCGCCGCCGCGGTGCAGGAAGGCAAGATCGAGTTCGACCGCTGCATCGCGACGCCGGACATGATGGCGCTGGTGGGCCGGCTGGGTAAGATCCTCGGCCCGCGCGGCCTGATGCCGAACCCGCGCCTCGGCACCGTGACCATGGACGTCAAGGGCGCCGTGACGGCGGCCAAGGCCGGCCAGGTCGAGTTCCGCGCCGAGAAGGCGGGCATCGTGCATGCCGGCATCGGCAAGGCGAGCTTCGACGACGGCAAGCTGCTCGAGAACGCCCGCGCCTTCGTGGAGGCGATCCAGCGCGCCAAGCCGACCGGCGCCAAGGGCACCTACGTGAAGAAGGTGGCGGTCAGCTCCTCCATGGGGCCGGGCCTGAAGGTGGACGTCGCCAGCCTTTCGGCCGGCGCCTGAGCTTCCGCCCCGGCCGTCCGGCCGGGGTGGCGTGCAGGCCGGGGCCGCTGGCCCTGGCCCGAGAGATACGCCGGCGCGCCCCAGCGTCCCCAGGGACGGGGTGGCGTGGCCGGCGGGCAGGGGGTCGGACGGTTGGTCCGGCCGGCTCCCGAAACCTGTCCGAGAGCGCGAGCGGCCCGCACGGGCCTTGATGGGCATGGTCCCGCTCGCGCTAGACGGGGTGCCGAGAGACTCCGAACCGGGACGGCGCGCGGCGCCGCTCCCGGAATGGTTTGGCTTGGTGATCCGGCTCAGACAGGCGAACCGGGGTTCGGGGCGTCCGGATTCCTCCGATGACGGAGGGGCCGGGCGGGCCGGGCCCCCGTGTGAACCCGGCCGGCACCCCTCCACAAGGCGCCGGTCACCGAAGGAGACGGGACGTGGACCGTTCGGAGAAGCGCGCCTTCGTCGCCTCCCTCGCCTCGGTGTTCGCCGATACCTCGATGGTGGTCGTGGCCAAGTATCAGGGCCTCACGGTTGCCGATTCGACGGATCTGCGGCGCCAGATGCGGGCGGCGGGCGCGAGCTACAAGGTCGCGAAGAACCGCCTGGCCACCCTCGCCCTCGACGGCACCCGCTTCCAGGGCATCTCGCCGCTGCTGAAGGGTCCGACCGCGCTCGCGTGGTCGAAGGATCCGGTGGCCGTGGCGAAGACCGCCGTGGAGTTCGCCAGGAAGAACGACAAGTTCGTCATCCTCGGCGGGGCGCTCGGCAACCAGGTGCTCGACCCCAACGGGGTCAAGGCGCTGTCCGAGCTGCCTTCGCTGGAGGAGCTGCGGGCGCGGCTCGTGGGTCTCATCCAGACCCCGGCCACCCGCATCGCCGGCGTGCTGCAGGCACCCGGCGGGCAGCTTGCCCGCGTTCTGGCGGCGTATGCCAAGAAGGACGAGGCGGAGGCCGCCTGAGGGTCGCGCGGCGATGGCCTCGGGCAAACCCCCCTGGGACCCGTCCCCGGGGCCGGCCCGTAGGCCAGCCGTCGCGCAGACGTGAGGGCAGACGTTAACGGGACCGCAGGCACCGGGTTTCCCGGCCGCGGACCCGTGGTGTTGCAAAAACCAAGCCGAACCATTAGATCAGGAGCACACGAAAATGGCCGATCTCGCGAAGCTGGTCGACGAGCTTTCCAGCCTGACCGTCCTGGAGGCCGCCGAGCTCTCCAAGATGCTCGAGGAGAAGTGGGGCGTCTCCGCCGCCGCGCCGGTGGCGGTCGCCGCCGCGCCGGCCGCCGGTGGTGGTGCCGCCGCCCCCGCCGCCGAGGAGCAGACGGAGTTCACCGTCATCCTCGCCAAGTCGGGCGACAAGAAGATCAACGTGATCAAGGAGGTCCGCACCATCACCGGCCTCGGCCTGAAGGAGGCCAAGGACCTGGTCGAGGGCGCCCCCAAGACCGTCAAGGAAGGCGTCTCGAAGGACGAGGCCGCCAAGATCAAGAAGGTGCTGGAAGAGAACGGCGCGACTGTCGAGATCAAGTGATCCGGAGGCTGCCCCGCGCGTCCGCTGCCGGGGCGGCCTTCCTTCACCGAATTGGCCGGGCGGGGACCCCCTTGGGTCCCCGCCCGCGCCTGCGTTCAAGAGGCCCGTGTCGTGCGGGCCGGCGTCCAGCGTGGCGGATCGTCGCCGCGCCGGGCGCGAAGCAGCAGCGGGCTCCTCGCCGGCCGGGGACTAGGTGGCCGGGAGAGAGGGAAGCAGAACAGGCATGAACGCTATCACGAAGTCGTTCGGCGGCAACAGCTTCACGGGTCGCAAGCGCATCCGCAAGAGCTTCGGCAGGCTGCCCGAGGTGGCGCCCATGCCGAACCTGATCGATGTGCAGCGCGCGTCCTACGAGGCGTTCCTGCAGATGGAGGTGGGACCGGACAGCCGCACCCAGACCGGGCTGCAGGAGGTGTTCCGCTCCGTCTTCCCGATCGACGACTTCGCGGGCCGCGGCCGTCTGGAATTCGTCCAGTACGAGCTCGAGGAGCCGAAGTACGACGTCGAGGAGTGCATCCAGCGCGGCCTGACCTTCGCGGCGCCGCTCAAGGTGCGGCTGCGCCTGATCGTCTGGGACGTGGACGAGGATACGGGCAGCCGTTCCGTCCGCGACATCAAGGAGCAGGACGTCTACATGGGCGACATGCCGCTCATGACGGACAACGGCACCTTCATCATCAACGGCACCGAGCGCGTCATCGTCTCCCAGATGCACCGCTCCCCGGGCGTGTTCTTCGACCACGACAAGGGCAAGACCCATTCCTCGGGCAAGTACCTGTTCGCGGCGCGCGTCATCCCCTACCGCGGCTCCTGGCTCGACTTCGAGTTCGACGCCAAGGACATCTGCTACGTCCGCATCGACCGCAAGCGCAAGCTGCCGACCACGACGCTGCTCTACGCCCTCGATTCCGCCCGCACCGCGGCGCTGCGCGCCGAGCGCGGCGAGCAGGGGCTGGAGCCGGGCGAGATCCGCGGCATGGACGCCGAGGAGATCCTCGCCACCTTCTACGGGCAGGTGGTGTTCCACCGCACCGACAAGGGCTGGTCGCGCCCCTTCGAGCCGGATGCCTTCCGCGGCGTGAAGCTGCTGGAGAGCCTGGTGGACGCCAAGACCGGGCAGGTGGTGGCCGAGAAGGACACCAAGCTGACCCCGCGCGCCGCGCGCAAGATCGCCGAGGGCGGCACCACCGAGGTGCTGGTCGGCCGCGCCGACCTGCTCGGCCGCTTCGTGGCCGTGGACATGGTGGACTACAACACCGGCGAGATCTGGGCCGAGGCCGGCGAGGAGCTGACCGAGGCGAAGCTCGGCCAGATCGAGCAGGCCGGCATCGACGAGCTGCCGACGCTGGCGATCGACCAGACGGTCGGGCCCTGGATGCGCAACACCCTCGCGGTCGACAAGAACAACAACCGCGACGAGGCGCTGATGGACATCTACCGGGTGATGCGCCCGGGCGAGCCGCCGACGCCGGAGACCGCCGAGACCCTGTTCCGCGGCCTGTTCTTCGACCCCGAGCGCTACGACCTCTCGGCCGTCGGCCGCGTGAAGATGAACATGCGCCTGGGCTTCGGCCTGGACAAGGTGCCCGACACGCAGCGCACGCTGCGCAAGGAGGACATCCTCGCCACGGTCCGCACCCTGCTGGAGCTGAAGGACGGCAAGGGCCAGATCGACGACATCGACAACCTCGGCAACCGCCGGGTGCGCTCGGTCGGCGAGCTGATGGAGAACCAGTACCGCGTCGGCCTGCTGCGCATGGAGCGCGCGATCAAGGAGCGCATGGGGTCGGTCGACATCGACACCGTGATGCCGCACGACCTGATCAACGCCAAGCCGGCGGCGGCGGCGGTGCGGGAGTTCTTCGGCTCCTCGCAGCTGTCCCAGTTCATGGACCAGACCAACCCGCTGAGCGAGGTGACGCACAAGCGACGCCTGTCCGCGCTCGGCCCGGGTGGCCTGACGCGCGAGCGCGCCGGCTTCGAGGTGCGCGACGTGCACCCGACGCATTATGGCCGCATCTGCCCGATCGAGACGCCGGAAGGCCCGAACATCGGCCTGATCAACTCCCTCGCCACCTTCGCCAAGGTGAACAAGTACGGCTTCATCGAGACGCCGTACCGCCTGGTGAAGGAGGGCAAGATCGTCGGCGAGCCGCGCTACCTCTCCGCCATGGAGGAGGAGAAGCTGGTCGTCGCCCAGGCGGACGCCGCGGTGAACGAGGAGACCGGCGAGTTCACCTCCGACCTCGTCTCGGTGCGCCAGGGCGGCGACTTCCGCCTGGTCAAGCCCGAGGAGGTGACGGCGATCGACGTCTCGCCGAAGCAGCTCGTCTCGGTGGCGGCGGCGCTGATCCCGTTCCTGGAGAACGACGACGCCAACCGCGCGCTGATGGGCTCGAACATGCAGCGCCAGGCGGTGCCGCTGATCCGCGCCGACGCGCCGCTGGTCGGCACCGGCATGGAGGCCGCCGTCGCGCGCGACTCCGGCGCCTCGATCGTGGCGCGCCGGCCGGGCATCGTCGACCAGATCGACGGCGCGCGCATCGTCGTGCGCGCCTCCGGCGAGGATGGCGAGCAGACCCGCGGCGTCGACATCTACCGGCTGCGCAAGTTCCAGCGCTCCAACCAGTCCACCTGCATCAACCAGCGCCCGCTGGTGAAGGTGGGCGACTACGTGCGGCCCGGCGACATCATCGCCGACGGGCCCTCCACGGAGCTCGGCGAGCTGGCGCTGGGGCGCAACGTGCTCTGCGCCTTCATGCCGTGGAACGGCTACAACTTCGAGGACTCCATCCTCATCAGCGAGCGCATCGCGCGCGACGACGTCTTCACCTCGATCCACATCGAGGAGTTCGAGGTCATGGCCCGCGACACCAAGCTGGGCCAGGAGGAGATCACCCGCGACATCCCGAACGTCGGCGAGGAGGCGCTGCGCAACCTCGACGAGGCGGGCATCGTCTACATCGGCGCCGAGGTGAACCCGGGTGACATCCTGGTCGGCAAGGTGACGCCGAAGGGCGAGAGCCCGATGACGCCGGAGGAGAAGCTGCTCCGCGCCATCTTCGGCGAGAAGGCGTCGGACGTGCGCGACACCTCGCTGCGCCTGCCGCCGGGCGTCGCGGGCACGATCGTCGACGTGCGCGTCTTCTCCCGCCGCGGCGTGGACAAGGACGAGCGCGCCATGGCGATCGAGCGCGCCGAGATCGAGCGGCTCGCCAAGGACCGCGACGACGAGAAGGCGATCCAGGAGCGCAGCTTCCACTCGCGCCTGCGCGAGCGGCTGCTCGGCCGCAAGGCCTCCGGCGGCTTCCGCGGCGTGAAGTCCGGCACCGAGATCACCGACGAGGTGCTGGACCAGTTCGCCAAGGCGACCTGGCGCCAGATCGGCGTGCAGGACGACGCGGCGATGGCCGAGATCGAGGCGCTGAAGCGCGAATTCGACGCGGCCGTGGAGCGGTTGCAGCGCCGCTTCGAGTCGAAGGTCGAGAAGCTCCAGCGCGGCGACGAGCTGCCGCCCGGCGTGATGAAGATGGTCAAGGTGTTCGTCGCGGTGAAGCGCAAGCTCCAGCCCGGCGACAAGATGGCCGGCCGCCACGGCAACAAGGGCGTCGTCTCCCGCGTCGTGCCGATCGAGGACATGCCGTTCCTGGAGGACGGGACCTCGGTCGACCTGGTGCTGAACCCGCTGGGCGTGCCCTCGCGCATGAACATCGGCCAGATCCTGGAGACGCACCTGGGCTGGGCCTGCGCCAACATCGGCCGGCAGATCGGCGAGCTGGTGGAGGAGTACCGCCGCGGCGGCGCGATGCGCGAGGAGCTGAACGTCCGCCTGCGCGAGGTGTACGGGCCGGAGGTGTTCGAGCGCGAGATCGCGCCGATGAGCGACGACCAGCTCATCGAGCTGTGCGGCAACCTGCAGAAGGGCATCCCGATCGCGACGCCGGTCTTCGACGGCGCCCGCATCTCGGACATCGAGGCGATGCTCAAGCGCGCCGGCCTCAGCGAGTCCGGGCAGGTGACGCTGACCGACGGTCGCACGGGCGAGCCCTTCGAGCGCAAGGTGACGGTGGGCTACATCTACATGCTCAAGCTGCACCACCTCGTGGACGACAAGATCCACGCCCGCTCGATCGGCCCTTACTCGCTGGTCACCCAGCAGCCGCTGGGCGGCAAGGCGCAGTTCGGCGGCCAGCGCTTCGGCGAGATGGAGGTCTGGGCGCTCGAGGCCTACGGCGCCGCCTACACGCTGCAGGAGATGCTGACGGTGAAGTCGGACGACGTGTCCGGCCGCACCAAGGTCTACGAGGCGATCGTGCGCGAGCAGGACACCTTCGAGGCCGGCATCCCCGAGAGCTTCAACGTGCTGGTCAAGGAGCTGAAGTCGCTCGGCCTGAACGTGGACCTCGAGAGCCGCAACAACTGACCACGGCGCGCCCCCGGAACGTTTCCGGGGGTGTTCCCGCGCCGCTCGGCGCACCATTTCTCGATGCCGTGCCGGCCCCGCCGCCCGGGGCCACTGGCGCGGCGGGCTGGACAAAGAGGACGGCCGCATGAACGAGCTGATGAAGATCCTGGGCCAGACCGGGCAGGCCCTGAGCTTCGACCAGATCAAGATCTCGATCGCCTCGCCGGAGCAGATCCGGTCCTGGTCCTACGGCGAGATCAAGAAGCCCGAGACGATCAACTACCGCACCTTCAAGCCGGAGCGGGACGGGCTGTTCTGCGCCCGCATCTTCGGCCCGATCAAGGACTACGAGTGCCTGTGCGGCAAGTACAAGCGGATGAAGTTCCGCGGCATCATCTGCGAGAAGTGCGGCGTCGAGGTGACCCTGGCCAAGGTGCGCCGCGAGCGCATGGGCCATATCGAGCTCGCCTCGCCGGTCGCGCACATCTGGTTCATGAAGTCGCTGCCCAGCCGCGTCGGCCTGATGGTCGACATGTCGCTGAAGGAGCTTGAGAAGGTCCTCTACTTCGAGAGCTACGTGGTGCTGGAGCCCGGCACGACGGACCTCAAGCTGCACCAGCTGCTGACCGAGGACCAGTACCAGAACAAGCTCGACGAGTTCGGCGAGGACAGCTTCACCGTCGGCATCGGCGCCGAGGCGGTCAAGCAGATGCTGGTCGGCCTCGACCTGCCGAAGGAGGCGCCGCGCCTGCGTGCCGAGCTGAAGGAGACGACCTCCGAGGCCAAGCGCAAGAAGCTGGTCAAGCGCCTGAAGCTGATCGAGGCCTTCGCCGAGGGCGGCGCCCGCCCCGAGTGGATGATCCTCGACGTGGTGCCGGTGATCCCGCCCGAGCTACGCCCGCTGGTGCCGCTGGACGGCGGCCGCTTCGCGACCTCGGACCTGAACGACCTCTACCGCCGCGTCATCAACCGCAACAACCGCCTGAAGCGGCTGATCGAGCTGCGCGCTCCCGACATCATCGTGCGCAACGAGAAGCGCATGCTGCAGGAATCGGTGGATGCGCTGTTCGACAACGGCCGCCGCGGGCGTGCGATCACGGGCGCCAACAAGCGCCCGCTGAAGTCGCTCTCCGACATGCTGAAGGGCAAGCAGGGCCGGTTCCGCCAGAACCTGCTCGGCAAGCGCGTCGACTACTCCGGCCGCTCGGTGATCGTCGTCGGTCCCGAGATGAAGCTGCACCAGTGCGGTCTGCCGAAGAAGATGGCGCTCGAGCTGTTCAAGCCCTTCATCTACAGCAAGCTCGAGAAGTACGGCCACGCCACCACCATCAAGGCCGCGAAGCGGATGGTGGAGAAGGAGCGTCCCGAGGTGTGGGACATCCTTGAGGAGGTGATCCGCGAGCACCCGGTGATGCTGAACCGGGCGCCGACGCTGCACCGCCTCGGCATCCAGGCCTTCGAGCCGGTGCTGGTCGAGGGCAAGGCGATCCAGCTGCACCCGCTGGTCTGCACCGCCTTCAACGCCGACTTCGACGGCGACCAGATGGCCGTGCACGTCCCGCTGAGCCTCGAGGCCCAGCTGGAGGCGCGCGTGCTGATGATGTCGACCAACAACATCCTCAGCCCGGCCAACGGCAAGCCGATCATCGTGCCGAGCCAGGACATCGTGCTCGGGCTCTACTACCTGAGCCTCGAATCGCCGGAGTTCGTGGTCGAGAAGAAGAAGCTCGACGATCCCGAGTACCGGCTGCACCACGCCCGCCGCTTCGGCAACCTGGGCGAGGTGGAGCACGCGCTCGCGGCCCGCGAGCTGACGCTGCACACGGCGATCATGACCCGCGTGCCCGGCTTCGACGCGAGCGGCAGGCAGGTGAAGCTGACGGTCGTGACCACGCCGGGCCGGATGATGATGGGCCAGCTGCTCCCGATCCATCCCAGCGTGCCCTTCTCGCTGGTCAACCGCCAGCTGACGAAGAAGACGATCTCCGACGTGATCGACGCGGTGTACCGCCACTGCGGCCAGAAGGAGAGCGTGATCTTCGCCGACCGGCTGATGGGCCTCGGCTTCCGCAACGCGGCGCGCGCCGGCATCTCCTTCGGCAAGGACGACATGGTCATCCCGCCGGAGAAGGAGAGGCTGATCGCCACCACCAAGGCCGAGGTGAAGGAGTTCGAGCAGCAGTACCTCGACGGCCTGATCACGGCGGGCGAGCGCTACAACAAGGTGGTCGACGCCTGGTCGCGCTGCACCGACGAGGTGGCGGCGGCGATGATGAAGGAGATCTCCCGCCAGGAGATCGGCCGGCCGACCAACAGCGTCTGGATGATGTCGCATTCCGGCGCGCGCGGCTCGCCGGCGCAGATGCGCCAGCTCGCCGGCATGCGCGGCCTGATGGCCAAGCCCTCGGGCGAGATCATCGAGCAGCCGATCATCGCCAACTTCAAGGAAGGGCTCTCGGTCCTCGAGTACTTCAACTCGACCCACGGCGCCCGCAAGGGCCTCGCGGACACCGCGCTGAAGACGGCGAACTCGGGCTACCTGACGCGTCGTCTCGTCGACGTGGCGCAGGACTGCATCATCGTGGACGAGGATTGCGGCACGGAGCGCGGCATCACCGTGCGCGCCGTGATGGATGGCGGCGAGGTGGTCTCCTCGCTTTCCGAGCGGATCCTCGGCCGCACGGCGCAGCGCGACGTGCTCGACCCGGCGACCAACGAGGTGATCGTCGGCCGCAACACGCTGATCGACGAGGCCCTGGCCGAGAGGATCGAGAAGGCGGGTGTCGAGGACGTCTACATCCGCTCGGTGCTGACCTGCGATTCGCGTTCCGGCGTCTGCGGCTACTGCTACGGCCGTGACCTCGCGCGCGGCACCACGGTCAACCGCGGCGAGGCCGTCGGCGTGATCGCGGCGCAGTCGATCGGCGAGCCCGGCACGCAGCTGACGATGCGCACCTTCCACATCGGTGGTGCGGCGCAGCGCGGCGCCGAGCAGTCGGCGGTGGAGGCCAGCACCGACGGCACGGTGAAGGTCAACAACCGCAACGTCGTCGCCAACAGCGCCGGCGCGCCGGTGGTGATGAGCCGCAACTGCGAGATCGTGCTGACCGACGCCGCCGGCCGCGAGCGCGCGCGCTTCCGCGTGCCCTACGGCGCGCGGCTGCTGACCGACGAGGGCGCGCAGGTCTCGCGCGGCCAGAAGCTGGCCGAGTGGGACCCGTTCACCCTGCCGATCATCACCGAGCGCGACGGCTCGGTGGAGTATGCCGACCTGATCGAGGGCATCACCCTGGTGGAGCGGACCGACGAGGTCACCGGCCTCTCCTCCAAGGTGGTGGTGGACTACAAGCAGGGGGCGAAGGGTGCCGACCTGCGGCCGCGCCTGGTGCTGAAGGACGATGCCGGCGGCATCGTGCGACTCGCCAACGGGGCGGAGGGCCGGTACTTCCTGGCGCCGGATTCGATCCTCTCGGTCGAGAACGGCGCCCGGGTGGCGGCGGGCGACGTGCTGGCGCGCATCCCGCGCGAGAGCTCCAAGACCCGCGACATCACCGGCGGTCTGCCGCGCGTGGCCGAGCTGTTCGAGGCGCGCCGGCCGAAGGATCACGCGATCATCAGCGACGTCGATGGCCGCGTGGAATTCGGCAAGGACTACAAGGCCAAGCGCCGCATCCTGGTGGTGCCGGAGCAGGTCGGCGACGAGCAGCCGGTGCCGCGCGAGTACCTGGTGCCGAAGGGCAAGCACGTCTCGGTGCAGGAAGGCGACTACGTGAAGGCCGGCGACCCGCTGGTCGATGGCCCGCGCGTGCCGCATGACATCCTGCGCGTGCTGGGCGTGGAGGCGCTGGCGAACTACCTCGTCAACGAGATCCAGGACGTCTATCGACTCCAGGGCGTGAAGATCAACGACAAGCACATCGAGGTGATCGTTCGCCAGATGCTGCAGAAGGTCGAGATCCTCGAGCCCGGCGACACGACCTTCCTGGTCGGCGAGCAGGTGGAGCGCATCGAGTTCGAGATCGAGAACGAGAAGCGCCTCGCCGTGAAGGAGCGGCCCGCCCGGGCCGAGCCGGTGCTCCAGGGCATCACCAAGGCGAGCCTGCAGACCACCAGCTTCATCAGCGCCGCGTCGTTCCAGGAGACGACCCGCGTGCTGACCGAGGCGGCGACGGCCGGCAAGGTCGACAGCCTGGCGGGCCTGAAGGAGAACGTGATCGTCGGGCGGCTGATCCCGGCGGGCACGGGCTCGGTGATGAACCGCCTGCAGGCGCTGGCCAGCCAGCGCGACAAGGGCCGGCTGGGCCAGATGCAGCCGGCGCTGCCGCAGCCCGGCGGGCAGCAGGCGGCGGAGTAGGAGGAAGACTCCTTATACTATGGGGGGCCGGGGCTCCGCTCCGGGCTCGGCAGGGGAGGGTGTTACCCACCCCTGCCTCCCAACGGCCATGGGGGAACGCGGCCCCCTTGGCCCCCCGTATCGGAAGGACAGCCCGGCTGTGGAAACACGCCGGATCTGACCGAACAGAGGTGCAGGAGGGCCTCGCCCTCCTGCCGGGATGGGGCCGGGAAGGGCAGATCCCTTCCCGGGGCCGCCGGGCCCGGAACGACGCGCTCATCCGCATGGCCGGGGAGAGGAGAAGTTCCTTTCTTCGACCCCAGCCTTTCCCATGCTGCATCGCTGCTATTTCCACAATTCCGACGCGCTTGACTCCTTGGGGGGTGGCGCGTAGGTTCCGCGCCCTTGGCAAGGCCGAACGCAGCGATGCGCGGCCTGCGGGGTTTTGGTTCACAACGCTGCGCCATCGGCGCCGCCCCCGGCACGTTCCGGGCGGCTGAGGCCGAAGGCGGGGTCAGTGCCCGCTAGGGGCGCGCTTTCGCGCGCTTCCGGCGGGCGCAATGCCTTGTCGGGAAGCCCGGCCGCGGTGGCGCGAACCGAGTGACGAGATTCTGAAGGGGCGTCATGCCGACCATCAACCAGCTCATCGCCAAGGGGCGTGAGCCCAATCCGAGCCGGAACAAGGTGCCGGCACTTCAGGGCTGCCCCCAGAAGCGCGGCGTCTGCACGCGCGTCTACACGACGACGCCGAAGAAGCCGAACTCGGCCCTCCGCAAGGTTGCCAAGGTGCGCCTGACGAACGGCTACGAGGTGGTGAGCTACATCCCGGGCGAGGGCCACAACCTGCAGGAGCACTCGGTGGTGCTGATCCGCGGTGGCCGCGTGAAGGACCTTCCGGGCGTGCGCTATCACATCCTGCGCGGCGTGCTCGACACGCAGGGCATCGCCAAGCGTCGTCAGCGTCGTTCGCTCTACGGCGCGAAGCGCCCGAAGTAAGGAGAGGCCGCGATGTCGCGTCGTCACCGCGCCGAGAAGCGCGAGGTTCTGCCGGATCCGAAGTTCGGCGACGTCGTTCTCAGCCGTTTCATGAACGTGCTGATGTACGACGGTAAGAAGAGCGTGGCCGAGGGGATCGTCTACGCCGCCATGGAGACGCTGAAGCGTCGTGCCGGCCGCGATGCCGACCCGCTGCGCGTCTTCCACGAGGCGATGGACAACACCAAGCCGGCCGTCGAGGTCCGCTCCCGCCGCGTCGGCGGCGCGACCTACCAGGTGCCGGTCGAGGTTCGGCCGGAGCGGCGCCAGGCGCTGGCGATCCGCTGGCTGATCGACAGCGCGCGCAAGCGTGGCGAGCACACCATGGAGGAGCGGCTCTCGTCCGAGCTCCTGGATGCCGCCAACAACCGCGGCGCCGCCGTGAAGAAGCGTGAAGACACTCACCGGATGGCCGAGGCCAACAAGGCCTTCAGTCATTACCGCTGGTAAGACCGGCCCGATCAGGGAAACAAGGCAATGGCGAAAGCGAAGTTCGAGCGGAACAAGCCGCAC
>NZ_JALPRX010000060.1 GCF_023223525.1 Roseomonas acroporae
TCTCCGTGGCGAAACCGTCCAGTTCCGGATGTCGCTTGATAGCGCCCGACAGGTGCGGCGAGGTGCCGACGCCCGGGCTGCCGAAGGTGATGCCGCCCGGCTTCGCCTTCGCCCAGGCGATGAACTCGGCCAGGGTGCGCGCCGGCACCTTCTCCTTCGCCACCACCGCGATGTTGGGCATCTCCCAGGTCAGCGCGACCGGCAGGAAGTCCCGCTCCGGGTCGTGCGGCAGGCGGCTGTAGAGATACTGGTTGATCGAGAAATTGCCGACGGTGGCGGCGCCCAGCGTGTAGCCGTCGGGGGCGGCCTTCGCCACCGCGTCGATGCCGATGCTGCCGCCGGCGCCCGGCCGGTTCTCGACGACGAAGGGCTGGCCGAGGCGGTCGCGCAGCCGCTCTGCCATGATGCGCGTCAGCACATCGGTAGAGCCGCCGGGCGGGTAGGGGACGATCAGCCGCACCGGCCGGTCCGGATACGCGGCCGCGGCTTGCGCCCGGGCACCGCGCCTCGGCGGCAGCGCGGCGAGCAGCGGCGCGGCGAGCAGGGCGCGACGGGCGACGCGAACGGAACGGGGCAGGGAGGTCCCCGGGCGCGTCGATCCAGGGTGCGTGGATTCGGTCATGTCGTTTCCTCGTGCGGTTGCCGGCGGGCAGCATCGCAACTGACCGGCCATCCCGCCATGGCCCGGCGCCCGGCCGGGGGCGTTCATCGGACTGACATCGTGCCGTCATGGCGGGGCAATGCGTGGCGTCTATGGCCGGCGCCGTCCCAACGCGGAGTCCCGCGCCGATGCGCAAGCCTGTCCCGAGCAAGACCCTCCTCGGAAAGCCTCTCCTGGCCACGCTGCTGGCCTGTCTGGTCGCCACGCCGGCCATCGCCGAGACGAGCTTCCAGGCGACCCTCGAGGGCATGGCGGTGCTGCCTGCCCTGACGCTGATCCAGCCGCCCGCCGACGCGCCCGCCGAGGCGCGACTCGCCGGCCGCTACACCGGCGCCGGCAACCTGCGCGAGGACCGGCCGGGCAGCATCCCCGCCACCACCGGCCCGGCGCCGCAGGGGCGTGCCACCGGCGTCTCGCTGCCGCTGAACGGGCAGGCGGTGCAGGGCTTCTCCGGCATCAAGCCGGTGGCGGGCGAGCCGGGCGCCTACTGGGTGCTGACCGACAACGGCTTCGGCACCCGGCGCAACAGCGCCGACGCGCTGCTGATGCTGCACAAGGTCCGCCCCGACTTCCGCACCGGGCAGGTGGCGGTGGAGCGCACCATCTTCCTCTCCGACCCCGACCGCCGCGTGCCGTTCCGCATCACCTACGAGGGCACGGAGCGCCGCTACCTGACCGGCGCCGACCTCGACATCGAGAGCATCCAGCCGGTCGCCGGCGGCTTCTGGATCGGCGACGAATTCGGCCCCTACCTGATCGAGGTGGACGCCGAGGGCCGGGTGCGCCGCGTGGTGGAGACGGTGCTGGACGGGCAGCCCCTGATCTCGCCCGACCACCACTCGCTCCAGGTGCCGGCGACGCCGACGGCCGGGACGCCGTTCCGCGTCCGCCGCTCCGGCGGCTTCGAGGGCATGGCGCAGAGCCCGGACGGGCAGACGCTCTACGCGCTGGTGGAGCAGCCGCTGTTCCGCCCGGGCACGGACCAGGCGGAGGGGCCGTTCCTGCGCATCCTGGAATTCTCCGTGCCGCGCGGCGCCTGGACCGGCCGCGCCATGCGCTTCCGGCTCTCCGAGGGCGCCACCAACATCGGCGACTTCAACATGGTGGACGAGCGCCGCGCGCTGATCGTCGAGCGCGACAACGGCGAGGGCGACCCCAGCCTCGCCTGCGCCGAGGGGCGGAACCCGCCGGGCTGCTTCGCGACTCCGGCGCGGGTGAAGCGGGTGACGCTGGTCGATCTCGGCGCGGTGGACGGCGAGGGCTTCGTGCGCCGGATCGGCTCGATCGACCTGATGGCGATCCGCGATCCGGAGGGTGTGGCGCGCCAACGTGGGGAAGCGGGGCGCGGGGATCTCGGGCCGGACGTGCCGCGCGACCGCTTCTCCTTCCCCTTCTTCACCATCGAGAACGTGGCGGTGGTGGATGCCGACCACATCATCGTCGGCAACGACAACAACCTTCCGTTCAGCGCCGGGCGCCACCTCGCGCGGCCGGACGACAACGAGTTGATCCTGCTGCGCGTGCCGGAGCTGCTGCGGGCGCGCTGAGGCGGCGGCCCGCGTGGGCCAGCCTGCGGGGGACGGGAGCAGCGATCAGGGGGCGCCGCCGCCGCCCTGTTCCCGCTCCCCGTCCCCTCGTCCCGCGGGGGCGTCGGCCACGGGCGGATCAGGTGGCGGCGGAAGGCGGCGGAGCCTGCCCCGCCGCCCCGCTCAAGGCCAGCGCACCTCGGGCGGCATCGACATCAGGATCGCCTCGGTGTTGCCGCCGGTCTTCAGCCCGAACAGGGTGCCGCGGTCGTAGAGCAGGTTGAACTCCACGTAGCGGCCGCGGCGGACGAGCTGGTGCTCGCGCTCCTCGGGCGTCCAGGGCTGGCGCATGCGGCGGCGGATGATGGCCGGGTAGGCCTCCAGGAAGGCGAGGCCGACATCCTTGACGAAGGCGAAGTCGGCCTCGGCGTCGCCGGAATCGAGCCAGTCGAAGAAGATGCCGCCGGCGCCGCGCGGCTCGCCCCGGTGCGGCAGGAAGAAGTACTCGTCGCACCACTTCTTGAAGCACGGGTAGTACGGCTCCGCGCCGGGGGGCGTGTGGCGGTCGCAGGCGCGGCGGTAGGCGTCGTGGAACAGCGCCGCGTCCGCCTGCGCCTCGGGCGCGTCGAGTCGCATCGGGGTCAGGTCGCCGCCGCCGCCGAACCAGGCCTTGGAGGTGCAGATGAAGCGCGTGTTCATGTGCGCCGCCGGCACCAGCGGGCTGCGCATGTGCGAGACCAGCGAGACGCCGGTCGCGACGAAGCGCGGATCCTCCTCCGCCCCCGGGATCTGCCGGCGGAACTCGGGCGAGAACTCGCCGAACACGGTGGAGACGTTGACGCCCACCTTCTCGAACACGCGGCCGCGCATCACGCTCATCACGCCGCCCCCGCCTTCCTCTCCGCCCCGGTTCCAGGCGGTGCGCTCGAAGCGGCCGGCCGGCAGCTCGGCGGCGGGGCCGTCCTGCTCGTCCTCGATCGCCTCGAAGGCGGCGCAGAGCCGGTCGCGCAGGGTCTCGAACCAGGCGCGAGCCGGCGCGGCGAGGCGGTGGGAGGTCGGATCGGGCGTGCCCGCGACGGCGCGTGCAACAGACATGGTTCACTCCTGTGTCCCGGCACGGCTCCGCGCCGGGTCTGGTCGGGCCCGCCTCGTTTCCGGAGCCGGGGCCGGTGGCGGCTTGTAGCGGCCGCACGACACCGCAACATTGACCTGCCGCAAGCGGTCGGGGGCGAGTTGCCACGGCCGTGAGGCAGCCTTTATATGGACTTGCGCCGGCGGCGGCACCGGCCGGCGCGCGCCGGAAGGAATGCGCCGAGAGATCGCGTGACGGCGGGCGCCATCGGCGCCCCGGTCCCGCCTCGCCCGTTCCCCCGTGCCGCCGTCGCAGCAGCGTGCGCCTGGATTAGCAGTTGGAGGCCCGTCCGGTCCCGCGCCAGAGGGAACGAACCGGGGCCGCGGAGGGGATGAAGACGCATGGCCGAAACGCTGGCAGCGCCGCCCGGGAGCCCGCCCCATGGGCGTGAGCCCCTGGAGACGCCCCTGGGCACCCCGCCCGAATCGCTGGTCAGCGTCTCCGGGACCGGCACGCGGCGCGACATGCTGACGCTGATGACCGCCTCCTTCGTCGCGGTCGGCGTCGGCGCCATGGTCTGGCCCTTCATCGACCAGATGAATCCGGCGAGCGACGTGCTGGCCCTGGCCTCGACCGACGTGAACCTCGCCCCCGTCGCGGTGGGGCAGGCGATCACCGTGGTCTGGCGCGGCAAGCCGATCTTCGTGCGCCACCGCACGCCCAAGGAGATCGAGGAGGCGCGCGGCGTCAGCCTCTCCGCGCTGAAGGACCCGCAGACGGACGCGCAGCGCGTGCAGAAGCCCGAGTGGATCGTGATGATCGGCATCTGCACCCATCTCGGCTGCGTGCCGCTGGGCCAGAAGCCGACCGACCCGAAGGGCGACTACGACGGCTGGTTCTGCCCCTGCCACGGCAGCATGTACGACAGCTCCGGCCGCATCCGGCAGGGGCCGGCGCCCAGCAACCTGGTGATCCCGCCCTACGCCTTCACCTCCGACACCCAGATCCGCATCGGCTGAGGAGAACCGACCCATGGCCGGCGGCCTGACGCAGAGCGAATTCAAGAACCCGGTGGTGCGCTGGATCGACAGCCGCCTGCCGGTGTTCACCATGATGCAGAAGGAGTACGGGACCTTCCCGACTCCCCGGAATTTCAACTACTTCTGGAATTTCGGCGCGCTCGCCATGGTGAACCTCGTCATCATGATCGTCAGCGGCATCACGCTGGCGATGCACTACACGCCGAACTCGGCCCTCGCCTTCGACAGCGTCGAGCGCATCATGCGCGACGTGAACTTCGGCTGGCTGATCCGCTACATCCACGCCAACGGCGCCTCGATGTTCTTCATCGTGGTGTACATCCACATCTACCGCGGCCTCTACTACGGCTCCTACAAGGCGCCGCGCGAGCTGCTGTGGATGATCGGCGTGGTCATCTTCCTGCTGATGATGGCCACCGCCTTCATGGGCTACGTGCTGCCCTGGGGCCAGATGTCCTTCTGGGGCGCCACCGTCATCACCAACCTGTTCTCGGCCCTGCCGATCGTGGGCGACCCGATCGTGACCTGGCTGTGGGGCGGCTTCTCGGTCGACAACCCGACGCTGAACCGCTTCTTCAGCCTGCACTACCTGCTGCCCTTCGTGATCTTCGGCGTGGTGTTCCTGCACGTCGCGGCGCTGCACATCACGGGCTCGAACAACCCGCTCGGCATCGACCCGAAGGGGCCGCAGGACACGCTGCCCTTCCACCCGTACTACACGGCCAAGGACAGCTTCGGGATGGCGATCTACCTGATCGTCTTCGCCTGCCTCGTGTTCTTCGCGCCGAACTACCTCGGCCACCCGGACAACTACATCCCGGCGAACCCGCTGGTGACGCCGCCGCACATCGTGCCCGAATGGTACTTCCTGCCCTTCTACGCGATCCTGCGCTCGGTGCCGGACAAGCTGGGCGGCGTGGTGCTGATGTTCGGCGCCATCGCGATCTGGTTCGTGCTGCCCTGGCTCGACACCTCGCCGGTGCGCTCCATGCGCTTCCGGCCGTGGACCAGGCCGTTCTTCTTCCTGATGATCCTGAGCTTCCTCGTGCTGCTCTACGTCGGCGGCAAGCCGCCCGAGGGCGCCTACGTGACGGCCGGGCGTCTCGCCACCGCCTACTACTTCCTCTACTTCCTGGTGCTCCTGCCCTGGCTCGGCGTGAAGGAGCGCACCCTGCCGCTGCCCGAGAGCATCAGCCGCCCCGTGCTGCGCGGCGGCGGGCCGCTGCCCGCGGGCGCCGCCGCCAAGCCGATGGAGAAGGCATGATGCCGCGCCTGTTCCAGGGGATCCGCGCCGCCGCCGGAAGGCGGCGCGCCATGCCCGGTGGCCGGCTCTCCCGGCTCGCCGCCGGGGGCCTTCTCGGGGCCCTGCTCGGCGCGGCGCTGCTGGCGCCGCTGCCCCCAGGCGCGCTGGCGGCCGACGAGCACAGCCACGAGACGCCGCGCCCGCCGCATGCCGGGCTGAGCTTCCAGCGCATGTTCGGCAGCTTCGACCGCGCCGCGGCGCAGCGCGGCCTCCAGGTCTACCGGGAGGTCTGCTCGAACTGCCACTCGCTGCGGCTGCTCTCCTACCGCAACCTCCGCCAGATCGGCCTCTCCGATGCCGAGGTGCGGGCGGTGGCGGCTGCGGTGCAGGTGCAGGACGGGCCGAACGACGAGGGCGCGATGTTCGAGCGCCCCGGCCGCCCCTCCGACCGCTTCCGCAGCCCCTTCCCGAACGAGCAGGCCGCGCGCGCCGCCAACAACGGCGCGCTGCCGCCCGACCTCTCGCTCATCGTCAAGGCGCGCGAGGACGGGGCGAACTACGTGCATGCCCTGCTGACCGGCTACGCCGATCCGCCGGCCGGCGTCACGCTGCAGCAGGGGATGAACTACAACACCTTCTTCCCCGGCCATCAGATCGCCATGGCGCCGCCCCTGACCGCGGCCGGGCAGGTCCAGTTCCCGAACATGCCCGACGCCTCGGTCGACCAGATGGCGCGCGACGTGACCACCTTCCTGGCCTGGGCCGCCGAGCCCGAGCTGGAGGCGCGCCGCGCCATGGGCGTGCGCATCGTGATCTTCCTCTGCATCCTGGCCGGGCTGGCCTATGCGGTGAAGCGGAAGGTCTGGGCGGACGCGCACTGACGCCACGCGCTGACCGCCGCGGCGCGGGGACGGCGCGGGCCGGAGGGACGACGCATCCGGAGCGGCCCGCGCGTCGGCGATCGCCGGCGGCGGGCCCCCCCCGGGCCGGCCGGCCCGGGGTCGCGACGGAGGGTCACGACGGCGGGCCACGACGGACGACGCGACGGCCTCCGCCCCACCGGGCGGGGGCCGTTGCCATGTCCGGACGGGCGGGACCCCGGGACCGGGATCATCCGGGGATGCGGGGCGCGGCCGGCCCCCTCCCGCCTCGTCGCGGGCGGTGCTATGGGCGGGCCGATCCCGCCGAGGCCGGCGGTGACCCCCGGCCGCGATCGCCGTCACGCTCGCCCCAGCCACGGCGGACCGAAGAGCCGCCAGCACGGAGGAACGACCGCATGCACCCCCGCCGCGCGCTGCTAGGCGCCGCCGCCGCCGCCGCGCCCGCCCTCGCCGCCCCGGCGCTGGCCCAGCCTGCCCTGGCCCAGACCACCCAGGCGATGCCGGAGCTGCGCTGGCGCCTGACCAGTTCCTTCCCGCGCACCGTGGACATCATCCACGGCACCGGCGAGCTGGTCTGCCGCCGCGTCGCCGCCCTCACCGACAACCGCTTCCAGATCCGCATGTTCGCCGCGGGCGAGATCGTGCCCGGCCTGCAGGCGCTCGACGCGGTGCAGAACGCGACCGTCGAGTGCGCCCTGGCGCCGACCTACTTCTTCATGGGCAAGGAGCCTTCCTTCGCCGTCTTCACCGCCATGCCCTTCGGGCTGAACACGCGCCAGCTCTCGGCCTGGCTGACGCATGGCGGCGGCAAGGAGCTCTCGGCGGAGCTGTTCCGGGACTACAACGTGATCGGCTTCCCCTGCGGCGACACGGGTGCGCAGATGGGCGGCTGGTTCCGGCGCGAGGTGAAGTCGCTGGAGGACATCAAGGGGCTGAAATTCCGCATCGCCGGGCTGGCGGGCGAGATCTTCAAGCGCCTCGGCGCCACCCCCTCCGCCATCGCGCCGGCCGACATCTACCCCTCGCTGGAGCGCGGCACGATCGACGCGGTGGAGTTCACCAGCCCCTACGACGACGAGAAGCTCGGCTTCTACCGGATCGCGCCCTACTACTACTACCCGGGCTTCTGGGACCCCGGCGCGCGGCTGCACTTCATGGTCAACCAGCGCGCCTGGGAGGCGCTGCCGCCGCTCTACCGCGAGGCGCTGGAGGTGGCCTGCGCCGATGCCAACGCCGACATGCTGGCGCGCTACGACAACGCCAACCCCGGCGCGCTGCGCCGGCTGATCGCCAACGGCACGCAGCTACGCCCTTGGTCGCGCGACATCATGGCCGCGTCCTACAAGGCGATGAACGAGATCACCGACGAGATCAGCGGCCGCGACGCGCGCTTCCGCCGCATCTGGGAGAGCTACCGCAAGTACCGCGACGAGGAATTCGTCTGGTTCCGCATCGCCGAGAACAGCCTGGAGAATTTCTCCTTCACCGCGGCGCAGACGGTCCGGTAGCGCCTGCCTGGCCGGAAGCGGCCGGCGCATCCGCGCGCAGCCGCGCCAGCGCGTCGCGCCACCAGCGCGCGGCGAGGGCCGGATCGGGGTGCACCCCGTCGCCCGCCGGCACGGAGGGGCAGCCGCCCGCCTGCCCGTCCAGCAGGGCCTGCCTCGCCCCGGTCGGGAAGCCCGGCAGCGCCGCGTGCAGCAGCGCCCCGCCGCGGCTGAGCACCGGGTTGCGCGCCGGGTCGAAGCAGGAGGGCGTCACCCACAGCGCGCGCCGGGGGCGCCATTGCGCGATGGCGGCGGCGACGTGCGCCACGTAGTCGCGGGCCTGCTCCGGGGTGCGCAGGTCGCGCAGGTCGTTGGTGCCGATCACCAGCACGAGGTCGGCGACACAGCCGACCGGCTGCCGCGTCGTCCAGGCGAGCTGCGCGCCGTTGCGCGCGATCACCGCGAAGCCGTCGGCCTGCGCCGCCGCGCGCATGCGGTCGGCGATGCTGTCGCCGAGCAGCAGGTCGCGCGGGTCGGCGCAGTCGGCGCGCGCCGGGGTGGCGCCGAGGAGACAGGCCAAGAGAAGCGGAAGAACCGACAGGGAAATCCGTGGCATGCGTCCAACCGGCCTTCCCGGCCGCCTCCGCCTCGCCCGCGCAGCGTAGCATGATGGCCGCGCGGCCTCGCGGCCGTGGGTCACGCGGCCTCGCGGCCGCAGGGCGACGCGGCCTCAGGGCCGCAGTCGGTACTCGCGCGGCCCGCCATTCGGCAGCCCGTCGAACAGGACCAGCACGCGCAGCACGCCATCCTCCTCGCCGAGCACCGTGATCGCCTCCGCCTTGGCGGGCTTACCCTTGTCGTCGTTCACCGGCGCCAGCCTGGCGAGCCAGCGCGGCGTGACCGTGGCGCCGGGAGCGGCGTTCCAGTCCGGCGTCATCAGCGAGATGGCGAAGGGCGGGCCGTCCTCGTGCACCGGCCCGCTGAGCAGGAGGATGCGGCCATCCGGCAGCGCCGCCATGTCGCGTATGCCGGTGCGGTCGCCCAGCGGCACACGCAGGAGGCGGGATGCGATCGGCGCCGAGGTGTTCGCCGGCGCGAACAGGTCCGCCGCGGCGACGGCGACGATGAAGGCGTGGCCCTGGAGAGCGGGCGCGCGCAGGCCGAAGAGCAGCCGGTCGCCGGTGGCGGCGATTCCCTCGATGTTGAGGCCCTGGATGCCGGGATCGCTGGCGTTCCCGTCGGACTGGAGTGGGGTGGCGAAGTGGTTGCCGACGGTGCCGTCGGTCCGCAGTACCTCGGACAGCCGCCAGCTCAGCGCGGCCGGTGCGAGTCGGCCCGTCCGGTCCACGCCGATGCGTGCCAGCAGGAAGTTCGTCCGACGAAACCTGCCCCTGTTGCGGGAGCAGCCATGCGAGCCGACGACGTAGAAGGCGCCTTCGCCGGAAGCGGTCCCGGCATAGGCCACGCCTTCCCCATCCAGAGCGTCGGAATCGTCGTCGTCCCCGCAGCCTCGTCCCGGGTTCGTCGGCGGGGTGCCGACGGCCGCATCCGCCGGCGCATTGCCGGTCAGGATCGGCACCATGGCGCCGGGTTGCAGCGTCCTGCCGTCGAAGGTGGCGCGCTGGGCGTCGCCCAACTCGTCGTCGATGAGCAGGCAGTCGCGGTTCCCGCCGCTGGCCGGGCGGCAGGCGATGCCGCTCAGCTCCTTGCCCGTCCTGCCGGGCTTCTTGCCCGCGAAGGTGCCCTGCACGCCGATGCCGGCCTCCTCCGGCGCCACGACCGGCGCGGCGTCGCGTCCGGTGGATGGCCCCGCGGGCGTGTCCGCCATCGCCGACAGGGCGAGCAGAAAGCCCAGTGGCGGCACCAGGGCGCCGATGATCCTGCCTGTCCGGGGCGTGCCGGTTCGGGGCGCGCGCATGGCTGCTTCTCCTGCCGCATGGTGACGAAGGGCAACGCGGCCCATGGAGCGACAGGGACTGGCCGAATGCCAGCATTTCGTAATGAAATAGCAATGAATTGATCCGGGCCGGAACGTCATTCCCGTGCCGGCGCATGACGTTCCGGCCATGAGGCGACGCACCGCATGCTGCACTGCGGCATGACGGTGGTGCCGCCTCAACCGCCGCGATATACCCTCCGCGCCGCCGGCACCCCCGGGCGGTCCTGCCGCCCGGAATCCGTTCCCCAGCTTCCGTTACCCAGATCGCGCGCGCCTTTCGCGCGCAGAGGAGTGCCCGCCGCCCATGGACCCGATCGCGCTGCTCTCCGCCTTCGTCATCGGCGTGGTGGAGGGGCTGACCGAATTCCTGCCCATCTCCTCCACCGGCCACCTGATCCTGGTCGAGGACCTGATCGGCTTCCAGGGCCCGCCCGGCAAGGTGTTCGAGATCTCCATCCAGCTCGGCGCCATCCTGGCCGTGGTCTGGGTGTACCGAGACATGCTGCTCGCCATCGTGACGCGCATGTGGCGGCCGGGCGTGGAGCGGTTCTACGCGCTCAACATCATCCTGGCCTTCCTGCCGGCGATGGTGATCGGCGCCCTGCTGCACAAGACCATCACCGAGATGCTGTTCAGCCCCTGGGTGGTCTCGGTGGCGCTGATCGTGGGCGGCATCGTCATCATCCTGATCGAGCGCACGAAGCGCACGCCCACCATCCATTCCGTGCCGGAGATCGGCCCGCTCACCGCCGTGCTGATCGGCTTCGGGCAGGCGCTGGCGATGATCCCGGGCACCTCGCGCTCGGGCGCCACCATCATCACCGCGCTGCTGCTCGGCGTGGACCGCAAGCCGGCGGCCGAGTTCTCCTTCGTGCTCGCCATCCCCACCATGCTCGCCGCCACCGTGTACAGCCTCTACAAGGCGCGGAACGACCTGGACTTCTCCGGCACGGGGCAGATCGCCGTGGGATTCGTCGCGGCGTTCGTGGTGGCGCTGTTGGTGGTGCGGTGGGTGCTGGCGCACATCCAGCGCATGGGTTTCGCCCCCTTCGGCTGGTACCGCATCGTGCTCGGCGCGGTGATGCTGGCGATCCTGTTCGCGCGCGGCTGAACGGGCGGGACGCGGGACCGCGTCAACGGAACGGCAAGGTCGGCGGGGCGATGCTGCGGCGTCTCCCGGCCGACGGCTGAGCGACCGGGAGAGGCGATGCCGACGGGCGACGACGCGCCCGTGGCGCGCCGGAACAACCGGCACTTGCCGTCGGCCGCCGCTTTCCGCAACCTCGTGCCGGCCCCAAGAAGGTTTCGCGATGCGCCGCGCCATCCTGCTCGCCACCCTGCTGCTGCTGCCCGTGCCGGGCCGGGCCCAGGGCTGGGACGCGTCGATGCGGCCGGGTCCGCCCGAGGGCGTGGCCGTCCCCGCCTGGGGCGCCCCGGCCCGCGCCGCACCCGCCGCCCGCGCCGCGCCCGGCTGGCCGCGGAGCGGGCTGCCGGGCGCCGACATCCCCGCCTGGACCGATTCGGCCACGGCCCCGCCGGCCGGCGCCGGCGGCCGTGCCCGGACCGTCTCGGCAGCACCGTACCGGCCGCGGCCCGCACCATCCTACCGCCGGACGGCTCCGCGCTACGCCTCCTCGGCGCCGGCGGCGCTCCCGGCCATGCCCGCGGCACCGGCCCCGCTGCCACCCCTCGAGCCCGATCGCGGCTGGCTGCCCGTGGGCGAGTACACCGCGTCGTCGCGCCCCTTCTTCGACGCCTTCCGCGCCCGGGAGCGCGAGTGGATCATGCGCGGCGCCGGCTGGAGCTACTGACAGCCTGTTCGAGAGGCCGGCCAGCACCGCTCCTGCCCGCGCGGGCGGCTCCCCGCGTTCGGCGGAGGCGCCGCGCGGGAGCGCGGGAGGCACGGCCGGCCGCGAGGCAGCCGGCCGTCGCGCGCCGCTCAAGGCAGCGCCGTCGGTTCCACCGCGACGTCGATGCGGTCGGTATAGAAGGCGAGATGGCCGGCGATCGCCCCCACGGCGGCGTGGGGGTGCTCGTAGCTCCACACCGCGTCCGCCGCGGTGCGGTCGCCCGCATGCACGGAGAAATAGCTGGCATCGCCCTTGTACGGGCAATGCGTCCGCCGCGCGGTGCGCTGCAGCAGCGCCATGTCCACGTCCTCGCGCGGGACGTACTGCACGGGCGGGTAGCTCGCTTCCCGAAGGGTCAGCGCGCGCCTGCTGTTGGCCACGGTGTACCCGGCGAAGCGCACCACCACGCGCCCTCGGGTCGGCGCGATGGTGATGGGGTGGTCCAGGCCGGGCATCCTCGCATCCGCAGCGCTCATCTCGACATCTCCCCGATTGCCGCCCCGCCGGTTCAACTGGGCGGGGCGAAGTCCCTGGTTTCCAGCCGGTCGCGCGGGGCCAGCAGGGCGAGCGGGCCCCGGCGCGCGCCTTCCCGCAGGGCGGCCGCCGCCGCCGGGTCGGCCATCAGCGTGGCGCGCAGGAACAGCACCGACACGGCCGCCACCCGCGCATGATAGGTCGTGTCGGCCCAGCGCGCACCGGCCTCGGCCTGGTCGGCGAAGGCGGCGTGGGTGGCGCCGTCCAGCACCAGCAGCGCCTGCGGCACGTTGCGGATCGCCTGGAACGGGATCAGCCGGTCGGCCGGCCGCGCGCCCTCGATGTAGCCCTGGTCCTCGGTGCCGGTGACGTGCAGCAGCGGTGCCGACATGCGCGCGAAGGCGAGGCGCGGCGGCAGGCCGCGCGGCGGGATCGGCGAGAGCGCGACGCCGGCGCGCAGGCGCCGCTCCGGCAGGGCGAGGCCGTGGTCGCCGCCGGGCAGCCGCTCGCCGAGCAGGTGCTGCACCGTCCAGGCGCCGAAGGAATGGCCGGCGACGGCGAGCCGGGTCGGGTCCAGCCGCCCGCGCAGCGGGTCGCCGAAGGCGGATTCGCGGCGCAGCAGCTCGTCGATGGCGAAGATGCCGTCACGGAGCCGGTCCAGCGCGTTGCGCGGGTCGAGCGCCGCGGCGGCGAGCGACGCGGCGGCGTCCGCCGCGCCGCGCCAGACGGCGCCGTCGCTGCCCGGGTGCTGGAGATGGACCGCGATGAACCCGGCCTCCGCGAAGGCGCGGCCGAGATAGCCGAGCCCGTCCCGCGTGCCGCCCAACCCGTGCGAGATCAGCACGGCCGGGGCCCTGTCGGGCACCTCCGGCAGCCGCAGCCGTACCGGGATGTCGCGGTCGCGCGCCGGGTCGTGCCAGGTCTGCGTGATGGAGGCGTCCGCCGAGGTCGCGTGCGCCGTCCCGGGCGGGACGGAGGGAAGGGCCGCCGCGCCGAGCAGGGCGGGCAGGCGTAGGGCATCGCGTCGCGTCATCCTTTCGCAACGCAGCAAGGCGGGCTTCGGTGGCGCAGGGACGGAGCGCGGAGACATTTCGTTACCATCCTGTCGTGCCGGCGATGCGCGGCCGTGGCATCGGAGGGACATGCGAGCTACCGATGCCCGCCCATTGCGTCGCGAGCATGGCCATCGCGCGGAACGGGCATCCTCCCCCGTCGCCGCCGCGCCGCGGCGCGGCGTTCTCCGCTGACGCCGCTGGCCGGAACGGAGGGCCACGCGGCGCGCTTCGATTTCGTCGTGCAGCGCGCGACCGGCTGGGACGCGGCGCGACCTGCCGCGTTCCAGTCGCGAAGCCGGCCGCCACATCGGCTGCGACCGCCCGGAGCCCATGGCATGCCGCTCGCCTTCATCGATTTCGAGGCCAGCTCCCTCGGCCGCCGCGGCGTGCCGATCGAGGTCGGCTGGGTGCTGGAATCGGGTGAGGGCGAGGGGCACCTGATATGCCCGGCGCCGGGCTGGGAGGACTGGTCGGCGGAGGCCGAGGCGGTGCACGGCATCCGCCGCGAACGCCTGCTCGCCGAGGGCGAGCCGCATGGCGCGGTGGCGCGCCGCCTGGTCGAGGCGCTCGCCGGCTGTCGCGTCGTCGCGAGCGCGCCCTCCTGGGACGGGCGCTGGCTGTCGCGCCTGCTGCGCGCCGCCGGCCTGCCGCGCCACGCGCTGCGCCTGGAGAGCACGCGCACGGTGAACGACGAGGCGACCGAGCCGCTGATGCGGTTCCTGCCGCCGCGCGACGCGCCGGATTACGGCGAGCGTCGCGACGCCGCGCTGGCGCTGCGCGCGAACCTCCTCTTCTCGGCCTGCCAGGACGACGCCGCGCTCGGCCCGCCGGCGCACCGCGCCCTGGCGGATGCGCGCCGGGAACTGGCGCTGTGGCAGGACATACGCCGCCGCACCGAGGCGGTGCTCGCGAGCCTGCGGCAGCGGGTGCCGGCCTGAGGCGCCGGCGCGGCAGGCCCCGCAGGCAGGCTTCTCCGCCGTGCGCGCGGCGCGCCGGGCACCGCCGCGCTCAGCGCCCCTCCGGACCCGCCGCGCCGCGTATCCGGTCGAGGTGCAGCAGCCCCTTGGCGCCCCAGCCGCGCACATCCTCCGGCACCGCCGGCCGGAACGCCTCGTAGAGCCGGAAGCCCCGGCGCTCCAGCTCCGCGGGCGGCAGCGACACGGCGAGGTCGTGCATCGCGGCCCGCACCTCGGGCAGGCGCCGGCCGAAGGCGCGGGCGACATAGGCGCGGACCGGCCCTGGCGGCGCGGGCCTGCCGTCGCGCATGGCCAGGGGCGGGTCGTCCCCCGACAGCGCCAGGTCGCGGCCGAGCAGGCGCACGGTGCGGGCCGGTGCCGGTGACGACGGCCTGCCCTCCGGCACCGCCCCCTCAGCCGCTTTCTCTGTAGCCCTGGGCGTCTCCTCGATCCCGAGGCGGCGCGCCTTCGCCCGCGCGCTGGTGCCGGCGACCACGCTGCCGAGCGAGAGGGCGGTCGCCTCGGCATGCCCGAGCGCCTCGGCAACCACCGCCGCCCACAGGGTCAGCACCGGGGCGCGGTTGACCCGCACCGGCTCGTCCGCCGCGCGTCCTGTCGTCATGACCGTCGATTCCTTCCGGCGGTGTCGCCGCCTGCCTACGGCGAACCGCAGTCCGGTTGGGACCGCGGTTCGCCGTGGCTCATTGTTCTCGGCGCGGATTCACGCCGCCGGGCGTGTCCGCCCGTCGGCGATCCGCTCTGGGTCCCGCCTCCAACGCCGCGATCCGCGCCGCGTCGCCCGCCTGCGGGCGGGTTCCGTGGGGCCCTGCCTTTCCCGAGATGCGCGCCTCGGCCCGCCGGGGCATCCCCGTCCGGCGCGGCCCATCTCCCCTGACGACACCGTGCCCGTCGCGCCGCACAGGCTCGGACCCGTCGCGATGCGCACGGCGCGCAACCGCATCGCGATGCACGGCGCGCCGCACCCGGCACGAACTCGCCGCGCCGCACCTGTCGCGACCTCGTCGCGACGCGCATGGCGCGGTCCCGGCGGACGCGGCGCGGTGTCACTTGACCCGGCCGGCACGAGCGCCGACATCGGACATGCGGCGGAAGGCGACGGCAGGGCCCGCCCTTGACGGCGGCCCCAGGCCTCCTATGGTCCGCGCCCTTTTCCCATTCTTCCCGGCCCGGAAAGCGAGAAGACCAGCCCCATGCCTGCGATCACCCTGCCCGACGGATCCGTGCGCCGCTTCGACGGGCCGGTCACGGGCACCGAGATCGCGGCCGCGATCGGGCCCGGCCTCGCCCGCGCCGCCCTCGCCATGGAAGTGGACGACCAGCCGCGCGACCTCTCGCACGCGGTCGCCGAGGATGCCCGGGTGCGCTTCATCACGCGCAAGGACCCCGAGGCGCTCGGCATGATCCGGCACGACGCCGCGCACGTGCTGGCCGAGGCGGTGCAGGAACTCTACCCCGGCACGCAGGTCACGATCGGGCCCGCGATCGAGAACGGCTTCTACTACGACTTCGCCCGCAACGAGCCCTTCACGCCGGAGGACTTCCCGGCGATCGAGGCGAAGATGCGCGAGATCGTCGCCCGCAACGCGCCCTTCGTGCGCGAGGTGTGGCCGCGCGGCGAGGCCATCCGCTTCTTCCAGGAGCGCGGCGAGCGCTACAAGGCCGAGCTGATCCAGGACCTGCCGGCAAGCGAGCCGATCAGCGTCTACCGCCAGGGCGAGTGGCTCGACCTCTGCCGCGGCCCGCACATGCGCGGCACCGGCGACGTGGGCAACGCCTTCAAGCTGATGAAGGTGGCGGGCGCGTACTGGCGGGGCGACCACCGCAACGCCATGCTGACGCGCATCTACGGCACGGCCTGGCGCGACCAGAAGGAGCTCGACGCCCACCTCCTCATGCTGGAGGAGGCGGAGAAGCGCGACCACCGCCGCATCGGCAAGGAGATGGACCTGTTCCACCTCCAGGAGGAGGCGACGGGCTCGGTCTTCTGGCACCCGAAGGGCTGGCGCCTGTACCGGCGGCTGGAGGACTTCATGCGCCGCCGGCTCGACCTCGCCGACTACCAGGAGGTGCGCACGCCCCAGCTCGTGGACCGCAAGCTCTGGATCGAGAGCGGCCACTGGGAGAAGTTCCGCGAGAGCATGTTCATCGCGACGGTCGAGGACGAGTCCGAGAAGGACCGCGTCCTCGCCCTCAAGCCGATGAACTGCCCGTGCCACGTGCAGATCTTCAACCGCGGCCTGCGCTCCTACCGCGAGCTGCCGCTGCGCATGGCGGAATTCGGCGCCTGCCACCGCTACGAGCCCTCCGGCGCGCTGCACGGCATCATGCGGGTGCGCAGCTTCACGCAGGACGACGCGCACATCTTCTGCACCGAGGCGCAGATCGCCTCCGAGACGGTGCGCTTCGTGGACCTGCTGACGGCGGTGTACCGCGACCTCGGCTTCGAGAGCTTCCGGGTGAAGTTCTCCGACCGGCCGGAGAAGCGCGCCGGCACGGACGCGGTGTGGGACCAGGCCGAGGGCGCGCTGCGCGACGCCTGCATGAGCGCGGGCGTGGAGTACGAGCTGAACCCGGGGGAGGGCGCCTTCTACGGCCCGAAGCTGGAATTCGTGCTGCGCGACGCGATCGGCCGCGACTGGCAGTGCGGCACGCTGCAGGTCGACTTCGTGCTGCCCGAGCGCCTGGGCGCCGAGTACGTGGCCGAGGACGGGGCGCGCCGGCGCCCGGTCATGCTGCACCGCGCCATCCTCGGCTCCTTCGAGCGCTTCATCGGCATCCTGATCGAGCAGCACGCGGGGCGCTTCCCCCTCTGGCTGGCGCCGACGCAGGTGGTGGTCGCCACCATCGTCGGCGACGCGGACGGCTACGCCATGGAGGTGGTGGCGGCGCTGCGGGCGGCCGGGGTCTGGGCCGAGGCCGATCTGCGCAACGAGAAGATCAACCGCAAGGTGGTGGACCACATCGAGCAGCGCGTGCCGGTGCTCGCGGTGATCGGGAGGCGAGAGGCGGAGGAGCGCACGCTGGTGCTGCGCCGCCTGCCGGGGCGCGAGCAGATGACCCTGCCGCTGGACGAGGCGATCAAAACTCTGGCGGAAGAGGCGTTGCCGCCCGACCGCAAGGTTGCAGTCGGCTGAGCCACACCCCATAAAATTCGACCGAACGTTTCAATAGCGACAGGAGCTGTACCATAGCCCGAGGCCCCATCCCCAACCAGCTGCCCACCCGCGAGGGACCGCGGGTGAACGAGGAGATCCGCGTCCCCCAGGTTCGCCTGATCGACCAGGACGGCGAGATGCTCGGCGTGATGAGCGCCCGCGAGGCGCTGCTGCGCGCCTACGACGTCGGCATGGACCTGCTCGAGATCAGCCCCAACGCCGTCCCCCCGGTGTGCAAGATCACCGACTTCGGCAAGTTCAAGTACGAGCAGCAGAAGAAGGCCAACGAGGCGCGCAAGCGCCAGAAGGTGGTCGAGCTGAAGGAAGTCAAGGTCCGCCCGAACATCGACGACCACGACTACGACGTGAAGATGCGGGCGATGAAGACCTTCATCGAGGAGGGCGACAAGGTGAAGGTCACCCTGCGCTTCCGCGGACGCGAGATGGCGCACCAGGATCTCGGCATCAAGGTGCTGGAGCGGATCCGGACCGACCTCGGCGACACCATCAAGGTGGAGTCGATGCCGCGCCTCGAGAACCGCCAGATGATCATGGTGCTGGCCCCGAAGTAGCGCACCCGACGGCGCGACTGCCGTCGGACGTCGCGATCCTGGCCTTCCGGGCCGGCGCCCCCGCCTTCGGCGGGCGGCGCCGGGTTCATCCGTGTCGGCCATCGTGCCGACCCGCCGGGGTCGGACGCCTGTCTCGGCCGGAGCGCGGCCAGGCCCGATGCCACGGCCGCCGTTCCCGCGCCCGCCTTTTTCCGCAACCGCGAAGCTGCCGCCCGACGCCCGTTGCGCGGCGCCCTGGCCGTGTGCCCTCGGCCGGCGCCTGACCGGGCACGGCCGGCTGTGCCGCTCCGTCCGGCCGGGCGCGCCGATTCGCCGTCAGCCCGTCGGGATCCGGGGGGCGCCGTGGCCATGCGGCGAGGCGGCGATGGCTGCCCGGCGGCCCGTTTCCCGGCGCGAATCCGGGTGCGGGCGGTCGTGTGGCGCTTCCGGTGCGATGATGCTTCCGAACGCGTCCCGTTCGACTTAAACCACGGTCACCACTTCTGTTCGTCCCAAGAGTCATCACCAAGGAGACCGCCGTGTCGAAGAAGTTCCTGACGGATGTGATCGTGCAATCCTCGGATCTCACCGGCGTGGCGGCGAACCGGCTCGCCACCGACCTCATCGCCGCCATCAAAGCGGAGATCACCGGCACGGGACGGTTCTCGCTGCCCGACTTCGGTTCCTTCACCGTGCGCGAGACGCCGAAGCGCACCGCGCTGAACCCGCGCACCGGCGAGAAGGTGCCCGTGAAGGCTGGTGCCACGGTGCGCTTCAAGGCCAGCCCGGCGCTCAAGGAAGCCGCCTTCGCGGCGACCAAGAAGGCCAAGCGCAAGGCGGCCAAGACCTCCGCCGGCTGATCCGGCAGCGGGGGCGCGTCGGCGGCCCCGCGGCATCCGGCCTCCGCGGCGGGGCCGGGACCCCGCCGGGCGGGGCGGCTCAGCCCGCGCGCCGGAACACCAGGCTCAGGTTGTTGGCGGGCATCGCGATCACCTCGGGTACCATGAAGCCCGCCGCCGCGGCGGCCGCCGCCACGTCCTCCAGGTCACGAACGCCCCAGGACGGATCGCGCGCACGCAGGTCGCGGTCGAAGGCATCGTTGCTCGGCGCGGTATGGGCGCCGTTCCGCCGGAACGGGCCGTAGAGGAACAGCGGCCCTCCCGGCGGCAGCAGCCGCGCCGCGCCGCGCAGCAGGCCGAGCGCCGCCGCCCACGGCGCGATGTGGATCATGTTGATGCAGAGTACCGCTTCCGCCCGCGTGGCCGGCCAGTCGGGGCTGGCGGCGTCGAGCGCCAGGGCGGGGCGAAGGTTGGGCAGCGATGCCTCGGCGGCCCAGGCGTCGATGCTGGCGCGCGCGCCCGGGTCCGGGTCGCTGGGCTGGAACTCGATCCCGGGCAGGGCACGGGCGAGATGCAGGATGTGCTCCCCCGTGCCGCTCGCCACTTCCAGAAGGTGGCCCGTCCCGCCGAGCCGCGGCCGAAGCGCCTGCAGGATCGGGTCGCGGTTGCGGGCAGCGGCGGGGGCGTGACGGCGGGCATCGGTCATGGCCGGGCAGGATCAGCCTGGCGCCGGCATCGTCAACGGGCCGTCTTCGCGGAAGGCGGGCACGCCCGGAGGCGTGCGGCCGCTCCGACGGCAAGGATCCATGGGCGGAGGGGGCGCTCCGGCCCGGGAACGCCGGAGCGGTTCAAGTCCTTGCTTCGACGCATTTCCCAAGGCGCCGGGCGAGTGCGCCCGGCCTGGGAATGCTCCAGAGCCGATCCAGCCTGACCGTATCAGGCCGGAACGGCTCCGGCCTTTTGGTTTCTCGCATTTTCCGAGGCGCCTGGTGAGTACACTCGGCCTGGAAATGCTCTAGCGGCCGGTGATGGCGACCGCGAAGGCGGGCGGGCAGATGCTGACGCCGCGCTGCTTCAGGAACGCCGCGACCAGGCGATCCGTCTCGCCGGGCTGCGGGGGCGGCAGGCGCCGGCAGCGCTCGGCATGCTGGCGGATGCGCGCCTTGGTGGCGGCCAGCTCCGGGGAACGGAAGGACGAAGCAGAGAGGGGGGAGGACGACTGCTGCATCGGGGGGGTGTCCATGCTGGGCAATGCCAGCAAAGACTGAATCCGAAGCGTTGAAAGTGCGTTACGACACAATCCTTCGCGCGCTCTGATGGTACCGATCCGTCGCCGTGCACGTCGGGGAGGCCCCGGCGGCTCTCGTTATCGCGAGCCAAATCGTTGATTTGAAAGAATAAACATATTGCGGATGCGAAGAGACGGCTGAATCCAAAGACGGCGACAGGCCGGCAACATTACGAATAAATAATGCGGGGATGATCCTTTATTGGACGCCGCGACGTGCCGTGCCGGCCGCGGAGCGGCCCGGCACGGGATCCGAACGTGATTCGCCGAGGTCAGCCGGCCTCCCGGCACATCCCCTGCCGCAGGCGCTCCACCATGGCGCGCTGGGGCCGGGCGGTTCCCTCGCTCGCGACCGCCGCCGCGCCGGTGGCGACGGCCCAGCCCAGCGCCTCGGCGGGCGATTCGCCGCGGCTCAGCGACAGGGTCAGCCCGGCGACGAAGCTGTCGCCCGCCCCTACCGTGCCGCGCACCGGCACCGGCAGGGCAGGGACCCGGAGCACGCCTTCCGCCGTCGCGAGCACCGCGCCGTCCCCGCCCATCGTCAGCGCCACGATCTCCGCCGCGCCGGAGCGTGCCAGCGCCAGCGCCGCCGCATCCTGCGCGGCGGCATCGGGCAGGCCGTGGCCCAGATAGGCCTCCAGCTCGCGCAGGCTCGGCTTGACCAGGGTCACGCCGGCGGCCAGCGCCTCGCCGAGCGGCTCGCCCGAGGTGTCGAGCACGAAGCGCTGGCCGTGCGCGCGCGCGATCATCGCGGCGCGCGCGTAGAAGTCGTCCGGGATGCCCGGCGGCAGGCTGCCGCTCGCCACCACCCAGTCGGCCTCGACGCCGGAGAGAAGGCCGAGCAGCCCGATCCACTCCGCCTCCCGCACCGTCGGTCCGGTGGCGACGAAGCGGTACTCCGTGCCGGCCGTGCGGTCCTGCACGGTCTGGTTGATGCGGGTGTGCCCCTCGATCGGGAGCGAGCGATGCGGCAGGCCGGCCTCGCGCAGCAGATTCTCCAGGAAGCGTCCGGTGACGCCCCCGGAGAGGACCAGCGCCATCGCCTCGCCGCCGAGCTCGCGCACCACGCGGGCGACGTTGATGCCCCCTCCGCCCGGGTCCTGCCGCTCCCGGCCGGTGCGCAGCTTGTGCCCGGGGCGGACCGACTCGGTCTCGCAGACGATGTCGATGGAAGGGTTCAGCGTGAGCGTGACGATCCGCGGCGCCGGCATCGGCCGTCATCCTTCGTTGCGTCCGGGCCGCGCCGGCGGGCGCGACAGGGACAGGCGCCGTCGGGACGGCGGGAACGGCGCCCCCGGTCATGGGTGCACGAGCGGGATGCCACGGTGGCCTCGGGCTCCGCAAGCGCCAGCTTAGAGCGGATCGCCGACGGGCGGACACGCCCGGCGGCGTGGATCCGCGCCGAGAACAACGCGCTGCAGCGAACCGCAGTCCCGACCGGACGGCGGTTCGCTGCAGGACGCCGCGGGCGAATATGCGTGCCTCCCCTGGCGCGGCGGAGCCGCCGCGCCCGGCCGGTCCGGCGGCGGGGCCTTGCGGGAAGGCGGTCGGGATGCTTGCTTCATGCAAGCGATAAAGGAAACGTCCGCAATGCCCCGCATCGATTTCGCACGCATGCGCTGCCCGGTGGCGCGTGCCATGGCCATCCTGGGCGAACGCTGGGCCATCCTGGTGCTGCGCGAGGCCTTCTACGGCACCACGCGCTTCGACGCCTTCGAGCGCAACCTCGGCATCGCCCCGAACATCCTGAGCGCCCGCCTCTCCACGCTGGTGCGGAACGGGCTGCTGGAGCGCGTCCCGGTGCGCGGCGCGCGCCACGAGTACCGGCTCGCCGCGAAGGGACGGGACTTCTTCTCCGCCTATGTCGCGCTCAAGCACTGGAGCGACCGCTGGATGACCGGGCCGGAAGGGCCCGTGGTGCGGCTCCTCGATGCCGCGACCGGGGCGGAGGTGGTCGCGCCGCCGCTGCTGGGCGCCGGCGGCGCGCCGCTCGGCCCCGAGGATGTGCGGGTGGTGCCGGGCCCCGGTGCCGGACAGGGCGCGCGCCGGCGCTTCGGCGGCGCGGAGCCGGGCGAGGCGGAACCTGGAGCGGATCGCCGACGGGCGGACACGCCCGGCGGCGTGAATCCGCGCCGGGAACAACGAGCGACGGCGAACCGCAGTCCCGACCGGACCGCGGTTCGCCGTAGCGAGGCCGGGTCCGGCGCGCCGGAAGCGGGAGCGGCCCCCGAGCCTCCGGCCGGGCGGGTCGTCGCGGGGATGGAGGGCCACCGGCATGGCTGACGGCATTCCGGCCGCCGCCAGCCCAGCCGCCGCCAGCCCGGCCGTCGCCTCGATGGCCTCTCCCGCGCCGGTCCGGGAACTGCTGCGCCGCATCCTGGCGCTGGCGGCGCCCACCGGCCTCGTCTCGCTGCTCCAGGTGGCGGGGCAGCTCATCGAGACCTGGCTCGCCGCGCGCCAGGGCACGGCGGCGCTGGCGGGCTGGGCGGTGGTGCTGCCTTTCGCCCTGCTGCTCCAGCAGATGTCGGCCGGCGCCATGGGCGGCGGCGTGGTCTCGGCCGTCGCGCGGTCGCTCGGCGCGGGGCGGCGCGAGGAGGCCTCGGCGCTGGTGCTGCACGCCGTGGCCATCGCCACCGCCGCGGCGGCGATCTTCGCCCTGCTGCTGGCCGGCTTCCCGCGCACCCTGCTCGGCCTGATCGGCGGGCCGCAGGCGGCCGGGGCGGCGGCGGCCTACGCCGCCTGGCTGTTCGGCGCCGGGGCGCTGCCGGCCTGGCTCGCCAACACCCTGGCCTCGGTGCTGCGCGGCGGCGGCCGGCACGCGCTGGCGGCACGGGTGCTGGTGCTGACCTGGGTGGCCTATCCGCCGCTCGCCTGGGCGCTGGCCGAGCCGCTGGGCCTCGGCCTCGCCGGCATCGGCATCGCCTTCGCGGGGGTGTTCTGGGCGGCGGCGCTGGCCATGGCGGTGGTGGTGCTGCGCGGCGGCGCCGGCTTCGTGCCGACGTTGCGCGTGCGTCTCTCCGGCGCGCTGTTCCGGCGTATCCTGTCGGTCGGGCTGGTCGCCTCCTGCCTCGCCGGGGTGGCCAACCTGACCACCATCCTGGTCACGGCGCAGGTGGCGTCGCACGGCGCGGCGGCGGTCGCGGCCTACGGCATCTCGGCACGGCTCGAATTCCTGATGATCCCGATCGCCTTCGGCGTCGGCTCGGCGCTGACGGCGCTGGTCGGGCGCGCCGTGGGCGCCGGGGACTGGCACACGGCGCGGCGCATCGCCTGGACCGGCGCGCTGCTGGCGCTGCTCGTCACGGGCGCCGCGGGACTGGCCGTGGGCCTTGCGCCCGGCGCCTTCGCGCGTGCCTTCACGGCCGATCCGGCCGTTGTGGCGGTGGCCTCGCGCGGGCTCGCCTACACGGGCTTCGCCTTCGGCGGCTTCGGCCTCGGCATGGCGCTCTACTTCGCCTCGATGGGCGCGGGGCGGATGCGCTGGCCGGTGCTGGCGGCGCTCTCGCGCATCGGCATCGCGGTGCTCGGCGGCCGGCTGCTGGCCGAGCATCTGGGGATGGGGCTGGACGGCTACTTCCTCGCCGTGGCGCTCGGCATCACCAGCTACGGCCTGGTGACGGCGCTCGGCGTGCGGCCGGGCGTGTGGCAGGGGGCGCGCTGAGCCGGCCACGGTTCCGGCCCCGCCGGATCTGCCCTACATCATCCGCCCCGCACCGGCGCCGCGCCACCCGGTGCGGCGGCGCAGGGCAGGGGGAGCAGGGCATGCAGCGCGTCACCATCAGCATCGACGACGACCTGCTGGAGACGGTGGACGCGCTCTGCGCCCGGCGCGGCTATGCCAGCCGCTCCGAGGCGGTGCGCGACCTGGTGCGCGACGCGCTGGCGCGCGAGCGCCTGCCGGGGGACGGCGATGCGGCCTGCGTCGCCGCCCTGACCTACGTGTACGACCACGAGACGCGCGAGCTGCCGCGCCGGCTGACGCATGCGCAGCACCACCACGCCGACCTCTCCGTGGCGACCCTGCACGTGCATCTCGACCGGCACGACTGCCTGGAGGTGGCGGTGCTGCGCGGCCCGGTCGGCGCGGTGCGCGCCTTCGCCGACGCGGTGGTGACGCAGCGCGGGGTGCGGCACGGGCAGTTGCAGCTGATCCCGGCGGCGGGGCAGGCGGGCCACGTAGCGGGCGAGCCCGGCCGGGAGCGCTGATCCGCCGTCGGCCGCGGCACCCGCGGGGCCGCCGGCCGCCCGGACGGTCCGCCATGACCGGGTCCGCCCCGATCGGGCGTCCATCCTCGCCCCGCCTGGGGATCGGCCCTCGATCGTCATCGGTCCTCGATCGTTAATCGCTTTTACATATTTCTGCATAACGACGACCATGGCAAACATCACGCCACGGGAACGCCTCGAATCCGGCCCGCCCGTCGGAGGGATGATCCATGCGGGCTGGCGCGGCGGGAGGCGCGGGTGGCACGACAAGCCGGCGGGCCTGGCTGCCGGCATTGGCCCTGCTGCTCGCCGGCCCCGCGCCGGCACGGTCGCAGCCGGCCGGAATCCTGCCCGAGACCACGGTGTCCGCCGCGCCCGAGGCCCTGGACGCGCCCGTCACCGCCAGCGAGGGCCACGTCTCCCGGGAGCGCCTGCTCGCCCGCCCGATCACCCGCCCCGGCGAGCTGCTCGAAGCCGTCCCCGGCCTGATCGCCACGCAGCACAGCGGCGAGGGCAAGGCCAACCAGTGGTTCCTGCGCGGCTTCAACCTCGACCACGGCACCGACCTCGCCATCACCGTGGACGGCATGCCGGTGAACATGCCGACGCACGGCCACGGCCAGGGCTACGCCGACATCAACTTCCTGATCCCGGAGCTGGTGCGCGGCCTCGACTACCGGCTCGGCCCCTACCGCGCGCAGGACGGCGACTTCGCCTCCGCCGGCGCGGTGCGGATCGGGCTGGTCGACAGCCTGCCGCGCCCGGTGGTGCAGGGCACGGTGGGCAGCTTCGGCTACTGGCGCGGCCTCGCCATGACCTCGCAGCGCGTGGGCCAGGGCAACCTGCTCGTGGCCGGCGAGATGGCCGCCTATGACGGCCCGTGGCAGGTGGGCGACGGGCTGCGCCGCTTCAACGGCGTGGTGCGCTACAGCCAGGGCGGCGAGGCGGAGGGCTTCTCCCTCACCGCCATGGGTTACGCCAATCGCTGGCGCTCCACCGACCAGGTCCCGCTGCGCGCGCTGACCGAGGGGCTGATCGGCCGCTTCGGCACGCTGAACCCGACCGATGGCGGCAACGCCAACCGCTACAGCCTCTCCGGCGAATGGCACCGCACCGGCGACCACGGCACCACGCGCGTGCAGGGCTACGCCATCCGCAGCACGCTCGACCTGTTCAACGACTTCACCTACTTCCTCGACGATCCGGCCGACGGCGACCAATTCCACCAGCAGGACCGGCGCTGGGTGCTGGGGCTGAACGTCAGCCACACCGTCCCGCACGCCCTGCTCGGCGCGCCGAGCGAGACCGAGTTCGGCGTGCAGACGCGCCACGACGAGATCCGCCTCGGCCTGTTCCGCACGCGCGAGCGCGACCGGCTTTCCACGGTACGCACGGACCGGGTGGAGCAGGGCAGCCTCGGCCTCTACGTCGAGAACCGCACCGCCGTCACGCCCTGGCTGCGCACCGTCCTCGGCCTGCGCGGCGACCTGTTCGCGGGGCGGGTACGCAGCGACCTCGCCGCCAACGCCGGCAGCGCGACGGAATTCCTGCCCAGCCCGAAATTCGGGCTGGTGTTGGGGCCGTGGCGCACCACCGAGCTGTTCCTGAACGGCGGCTTCGGCTTCCACAGCAACGACATGCGCGGCGTGACCATCACGGTCGACCCCACGGACCGGCTGACGCCGCTCTCGCGCGTGCCGCTGCTGGTGCGCTCGCGCGGCGCCGAGATCGGGCTGCGCACCAGGCCGCTGCCGGGGCTGGAGAGCACGCTCTCGGTCTTCGTGCTGGATTTCGACAGCGAGATCCTGTTCGTCGGCGATGCCGGCACCACCGAGGCGAGCCGTCCGAGCCGGCGCATCGGGGTGGAATGGACCGGCCGCTGGCAGCCCTTCCCCTGGCTGGCCTTCGACACCGAGATCGCCGCCACCCATGCCCGCTTCACCGACGCCGACCCGGCCGGCGACCGGATTCCCGGCGCGCCGGCGGTGGTGGCCTCGGCGGGGATGACGCTGGGCGGGCCGCAGGGCTGGTACGGCGGCGCGCGCTTCCGCTACTTCGGCGCAAGGCCCCTGGTGGAGGACGACAGCGCGCGTTCCAGGCCGACGCCGCTGGTGAACGCGCGTGTCGGCTACGCCTTCGCGAACGGCATCCGCGCGCAGCTCGACGTGCTGAACCTGCTCGACGCGCGCGCGAGCCAGATCGACTACTTCTACACCTCGCGCCTCGCCGGCGAGGCGCCGGGCGGCGTCGCGGACCGGCACTTCCATCCGGTGGAGCCGCTGGCGCTGCGCTTCACCCTCGCGGCGAGCTTCTGAGCGTCAGGCCGCCAGGCGCAGCAGCGCGTCGAGGTCGCAGTGCCGTTCCAGGTGCGCGGCGAGCCCGTCCAGCGCCGCCTCCACCGATGCCTCGTGCCGGTGCGCCGAGGGCGCGGCGCCGAGGCGGGCGATCCAGGCGGCGCGTTGCGCGTCCGCCGTGAACAGGCCGTGCAGGTAGGTGCCGGCCACGCGCCCGTCGGCCGAGACCGCGCCGTCCGCGCGCCCGCCGGCGAGGCGCAGCAGCGGCCGCGCCGTGTCCGGCCCGGCCGTGCGGCCGATGTGCATCTCGTAGCCCGCCACCGGCACGCCGTCGGCGACGCTCGCGCCCGTCACCCGCCGCAGGCTCTTGTCGCCGCCCAGCACCGTCTCGACGTCGAGCAGGCCGAGCCCGTCCACCGCGCCGGGCGGGCCCTCCATCCCGTCCGGATCGGCGATGCGCCGCCCGAGCATCTGGTAGCCGCCGCACAGGCCGAGCACCGCGCCGCCGCGCCGGCGATGCGCCAGGATGTCGACGTCCCAGCCCTCGGCGCGCAGCGCGGCGAGGTCGGCGATGGTGGCCTTCGAGCCCGGCAGGATCACCAGCGCGCAATCCGCCGGCAGCGGCGTGCCGGAGCGCAGCGGCACCAGCTCGATCCCCGGCTCGGCCGCGAGCGGATCGAGATCGTCGAAATTGCTGATGCGCGGCAGGATCGGCACCGCCACCCGGCAACGGCCGCCGCCGCCGGGGCTCGCCGGCAGGTGGTCGAGCAGGTCCTGCGCATCCTCGGCGGGCAGCCGCCGCGCCCCGGGGAAGAACGGCACCAGCCCGAGCGGCGCCCAGCCCGTCCGCGCCGCGATCGCCGCCATGCCGTCCGCGAACAGCGAGGCGTCGCCGCGCATGCGGTTGACGATGAAGCCGCGGATCATCGCGGCATCCTCGGGCGGCAGCACGGCCCGCGTGCCGACCAGGCTGGCGATCACGCCGCCGCGGTCGATGTCGCCCACCAGCACCACGGGCGTGTCCGTCGCGCGCGAGAAACCCATGTTGGCGATGTCGCCGTCGCGCAGGTTGATCTCGGAGGCGCTGCCGGCGCCCTCCACCAGCACGAGCCCGGCCTCGGCGCGCAGCCGCGCGAAGCTGTCGAGCACGTAGGGCAGCAGGGAGGGCTTCATCGCCTGGTAGTCGCGCGCCCGCGCCGTGGCGTGGACGCGGCCCTGGACCACGACCTGCGCGCCGGTCTCGCTCTGCGGCTTGAGCAGGACGGGATTCATGTGGACGGAGGGCTCGACGCCGGCGGCGCGCGCCTGCAACGCCTGGGCGCGGCCGATCTCGCCGCCCTCGGCGGTGACGGCGGCGTTGTTCGACATGTTCTGCGGCTTGAAGGGACGCACGGCGAGGCCGCGCCGCGTGTAGGCGCGCGCGAGGCCGGCGACGAGCAGCGACTTGCCGACGCTGGAGCCGGTGCCCTGGAGCATCAGGGCGCGGGCGGGGCTCATGGGGTGGCGCGGGGGGGG
>NZ_JALPRX010000061.1 GCF_023223525.1 Roseomonas acroporae
CGGGGCTCCGCCCCGGACCCCGCCAGGGGCTTTGCCCCTGGACCCCACCAAAGGGCGAAGCCCCTTTGGAAACCCCGATTGTTCTTGATTCCCGCGCGGTTCGACCGGCGAGGCCCGACGCCGGCGGAGGTCCAGGAACCTGAGGTTCCTGGCGGATGGGGTCTGGGGAAGGCGGAGCCTTCCCCAGGCGGTGGGATCGGCGCCCACCTCTTCCCGTCTTTCCCCCGCATCAGAACTCGATCCCCGGCTGCGCCTTCACCCCCGCCGCGAAGTGGTGCTTCACCGGCCGCATCTCGGTCACGAGGTCGGCCGCCTCCACCAGCGCGGGCGGGGCGTTGCGGCCGGTGACGACGACGTGCAGCGCCGGGTCGCGCGCCGCCAGCGCCGCGACCACTTCCTCCGCCGGCAGGTAGTCGTAGCGCAGCGCGATGCACAGCTCGTCCAGCACCAGCAGGCCGAGGCCGGGGCGGTGGAGCAGTTCCGTCGCCTTGCCCCAGGCGCGGCGCGCGGCGGCGATGTCGCGGTCGCGGTCCTGCGTCTCCCAGGTGAAGCCCTCGCCCATGCTGTGCCACTCGACGAGGCCGGCGCCGAGGCGCTCCAGCACGGCGCGCTCGCCGGTGGACCAGGCGCCCTTGATGAACTGCACCACGGCGACCGGCCGCCCGTGCCCCAGCATGCGCAGCGCCAGGCCGAAGGCGGCGGTGGACTTGCCCTTGCCCGGCCCGGTGTGGACCAGCAGCAGGCCCTTCTCGATGGTCTTGCCGGCCACCTCGGCGTCCTGCACCGCCTTGCGCCTCGCCATCTTCTCGCGGTGGCGGGCGGCCTCGGCATCGTCCGTCATGGGGAACCCTTCAGCACCAGCGGCAGCCCGGCCGCGACGAACACCACGTGGTCGGCCCGCGCGCCGAGGCGCTGGTTCAGCCGCCCGGCGGCGTCGCGGAAGGCGCGGGCCAGGGCGTTGTCGGGCACGATGCCGAGGCCGACCTCGTTGGCGACCAGCACGGTGGGCGTGCCGCGGGCGGCGAGGGCGGCTTCCAGCGCGTCGGTGGCGGCCTCGATGTCGTGCCCGCCCAGCATCAGGTTGGTGAGCCAGAGCGTCAGGCAGTCCACCAGCGCGGGGCAGGGGCCGGCGGCTTCGAGCGCCCCGGGCAGGTCGAGCGGCGCCTCGGCGGTCCGCCAGCGCGCGTCGCGGCGGGCCCGGTGCTCGGCGATGCGCGCGCGCATCTCGTCGTCGAAGGCCTGGGCGGTGGCGAGGTAGGCCCAGGGGGCGGGATGCCGGGTGAGCAGCGCCTCCGCATGGCGGGACTTGCCGGAGCGGGCGCCGCCGAGGACCAGGGTGAGGGACATGGCCCGCCTGGCATGCGGGGGTGCCGCGGCGCCGTCAAGGTGGTCCGGTGGCTCTCCGCGCGTCGTGCGGCGCGTCCCGACGGGCCCGGCTGCGTCACGGGGACCGCAGGCTCGCCCGCGCCACGACGCCGGCCCAGCGGGCCCGGTCGGCGGCGTAGAATTCGGCGAAGTCGGCGGGGCTGGCGCTCGGGGTGACGTCCAGCCCGCCCTCGCGCAGCCGGCGGGCCGTCGCCGGCTCGGCCAGGGTGGCGTTCAGCGCCGCGTGCAGCCGGGCCACGCGGTCCGGCGCGGTGCCGGCCGGGGCGAACAGGCCGAACCAGGTGGCCGCCTCGATCTGCGGGAAGCCGGCCTCGGCCGTGGTCGGCAGGGTGGGCAGGGCAGGGTTGCGCCGCGGCCCGGCGATGGCGAGCGCGCGGAGCGTGCCGGCCTCGATGGCCGGCTGCAGCGGCGCCAGCGCGTTGGTGAAGACCTGGATGCGCCCGGCCAGCAGGTCGTTCATCGCCGGCCCGGTGCCGCGATACGGCACGTGGGTCATCGGCACGCCCAACGCCTCGGCCACCATCGCGCCGGCGACGTGGCCGGTGGAGCCGACGCCGGGGGAGCCGTAGCTGAGCGGCACCGCCGAGCGCCGCGCCAGCGCCTGCAATTCGCGCAGCGAGCGCGCCGGCAGGCCGGGCCAGACCACGATGACGTTGTCGCCGGCGCCGATCAGACCGATCGGCGCGAAGGCGGTGGCGGCGTCGAAGGGCGAGCGGCTGTTCATCAGCGAATTGATGGTCAGGCTGCCGCTGCCGCCGAGCAGCAGCGTGTAGCCGTCCGGTGCCGCGCGCGACACCACCTCCGCCCCCATCAGGCCGCCGGCGCCGCCTCGGTTCTCGACCACGAAGGGCTGGCCGAGGCGCACGCCCATGCCCTCCGTCACCAGCCGGCCGACGATGTCGTTGGTACCGCCCGGGGCGAAGGGGATGACGAGGCGGAGCGGCTGGGCGGGGTATTCCTGCGCCACGCCGGGCCGTGCCGGCGCGGCGAGCAGGGCGGCGAGGGCGAGCCTCAGCGCGGACCGGCGGCACGGCATGGCAGGGCGGCGCGGCATGGGCGCGGTTCCGGTGCTTCTCGTGGCCGGTGACAGGTCGCGTGCGGCAGGATGGCAGGGCCGCGGCCCGGCGTCAGCAGGCGCCGTTCCGATGCCGGGCGCCCGCCCGATCACGTCGCGTCGAACGGTGCTCGCGGGGGGCACCACGCCGGCATGACGGCTTCCTTGCCGGGTCGTGTCCGCGGGCGGCGGTTGACGCATGCCGCCGCGTCCTCCAGCCTTCCGCCGTTCCGAGGGGAGCCCCGGCAAGGGGCTGAGACACCGATGCGCGGCGGGGCCCGGCCCCGTTCGCGGCGCGGAGACCCTTCGAACCTGATCCGGGTCATGCCGGCGAAGGGACGGACGCTCCGACACCCCACGCACATGTACCGGATCTCCTGTCGGCATCGTCCACGGAGAATCCGATGAACCATATCGCGCCGAAGCACCCCGTCGTGCCGGGCAGCGTCACCACGGGGCCGATCGCGGGCTCGCGCAGGATCCATTCGAGCCCGGAAGGCCACCCCGGCATCCGGGTGCCGTTCCGCGAGATCGCGCTGCACCCGAGCGCCAACGAGCCGCCCTTCCGCGCCTACGACACCTCCGGCCCCTACACGGACGAGGCGGTGCGCATCGACCTGGAGGCCGGCCTGCCCTCCGTGCGCGGCGAGTGGATCGCGCGTCGCGGCTTCGCGGCGGCCGAGCGGCGCGCCGTCACGGCGGCCGACAACGGCCACGCGGCGCCCGAGATGCTGGTCGCGCCCTGCCCGGCGAAGCGCGACCTGCTGGTCGGGCGCGCGGGGCAGCCGGTCACGCAGTACGAGTTCGCCCGCGCCGGCATCGTCACCGAGGAGATGGTCTACGTCGCGCACCGCGAGAATCTCGGCCGCGCGGCGATGCCGGAGGGCGCCGAGGCGCGCCATGCCGATGGCGAGCGCTTCGGCGCGGCGCTGCCGGCCTTCATCACGCCGGAATTCGTGCGCGACGAGATCGCGCGCGGCCGCGCCATCATCCCGGCCAACATCAACCACCCGGAGCTGGAGCCGACCATCATCGGCCGCAACTTCCTGGTGAAGATCAACGCCAACATCGGCAATTCTGCCGTCACCTCCTCGGCCGCCGACGAGGTGGAGAAGCTGGTCTGGGCCATCCGCTGGGGGGCGGACACGGTGATGGACCTCTCCACCGGCCGCAACATCCACAACATCCGCGACTGGATCCTGCGCAATTCGCCCGTGCCGATCGGGACGGTGCCGATCTACCAGGCGCTGGAGAAGGTGGGCGGCGACCCGGCGAAGCTCGACTGGGACGTGTTCAGGGACACGCTGGTCGAGCAGGCCGAGCAGGGGGTGGACTACTTCACCATCCATGCCGGGGTGCGGCTGCGCCACGTGCCGCTGACGGCGCGGCGGGTGACGGGCATCGTCAGCCGCGGCGGCTCGATCATGGCGCGCTGGTGCCTCTCGCACCACCGCGAGAGCTTCCTCTACGAGCGCTTCGACGAGATCTGCGACCTGATGCGCAAGTACGACGTGTCGTTCTCGCTCGGCGACGGGCTGCGGCCCGGTTCCATCGCCGACGCCAACGACGCGGCGCAGTTCGCCGAGCTGGAGACGCTGGGCGAGCTGACGAAGATCGCCTGGGACAAGGGCTGCCAGGTGATGATCGAGGGCCCCGGCCACGTGCCGATGCACAAGATCAAGGAGAACATGGACAGGCAGCTGCGCGAGTGCGGCGAGGCGCCCTTCTACACGCTCGGCCCGCTCACCACCGACATCGCGCCGGGCTACGACCACATCACCTCCGGCATCGGCGCCGCCATGATCGGCTGGTTCGGCTGCGCCATGCTCTGCTACGTCACGCCCAAGGAGCATCTCGGCCTGCCGGACCGCGACGACGTCAAGACCGGCGTGATCACCTACAAGATCGCCGCGCACGCGGCCGATCTCGCCAAGGGACACCCGGCGGCGAAGCTGCGCGACGACGCGCTCTCCCGCGCCAGGTTCGAGTTCCGCTGGCAGGACCAGTTCAACCTGTCGCTCGATCCCGACACGGCGCAGCGCTACCACGACGAGACGCTGCCGAAGGACGCGCACAAGGTGGCGCATTTCTGCTCGATGTGCGGGCCGAAATTCTGCTCGATGCAGATCACGCAGGACCTGCGCCGCGAGGCCGAGCGCATGGAGGGGATGGCCGGCAAGACCGAGGAATTCCGGGCGGGCGGCGGACAGATCTACACGCCGGCGGCGGAGTAGAGCATTCCCGAGCCGGGTGTCCTCACCCGGCGACCCGGAAGATGCGAGAAACCGAAGGGCCGGAGCCGTTCCGACCTGATACGGTCAGGCCGGAACGGCTCCAGGGGCTTCCGCCCTCGGCCCGGGCGAGGGGCGGGCCTCGCCTGCCCCTCCCGCCGGACCCCACGGCCGGACGGGCTCCGGGGAAGGCGGCGTCCTCCCCGGAAAGGTGGCGGGAGGGCGCCGCTCAGTGCGGCCTCACCCCCATCTGCCCGCAGAGCGACGCGCAGCGGCGGCAGGCTTCGGCGCAGCGGCGCATCGCGTCATCCGCGTCCGGATGGTTCTCGCACGACGCCGCGCACTGGCCGCAGATCTCCGCGCATTCGGCGCAGAGATGCGGGTGGTGCGGCGACTGCCGGATCATGAAGTCGGCCGAGACGGCGCAGATCTGCGCGCAATCCATCATGATGCCGATATGCGCCGCCTCGGCATGATGCCCGCCCCTGCCGAGGCAGTGGGCGATGGTGGCGAGGCAGGTGCGGTGGCAGTCGAGGCAGGCCTCGATGCAGGCATTCATGTCCATGGCAGGTCCTCCGTCGGGTTCCGGACACCGCTCGAACGCGCCTGCCCCGTGGGAGGGTTCCCTGCCTCCGCCGGGTTCAGGCCGCCCGCAGGCTGCCCAGGAAGTCCTCCACCTGCCGGCGCAGCGAGCCGACCTGCCCGGTCAGGGCCCGGGCGGCGCCCGCGATGCGGCCGGCGACCTGTCCGGTCTCGCCGACCGCCTCGTTCACGCCTCCGAGATGGGCCGCGACCTCCTGCGTCCCCTGCGCCGCGCGTTGGATCGAGCGGGCGATCTCCTGCGTCGCGGCGCCCTGCTGCTCCACCGCGGCGGCGATCGCGGCGGCGACCTCGTTCAGGTGGTCGATGGTCTTGGCGACGCCGTCGATCGCCTCGGCCACGCCCGAGGTGGCGCCCTGCACCGCGGTGATGCGGGCGGTGATCTCCTCGGTGGCCCTGGCGGTCTGGCTGGCCAGGGTCTTGACCTCGCTCGCCACCACCGCGAAGCCCTTGCCCGCCTCGCCGGCGCGGGCCGCCTCGATCGTGGCGTTCAGCGCCAGCAGGTTGGTCTGGCCGGCGATGTCGGAGATCAGCTTCACGACGTCACCGATCCGGCGGACATCGGTGACGAGGTCCTGCACCACGGCGGTGGCGGTGTCGGCCTGCCCGGTGGCGGTGCGCGTCATGTCGGTGGAACGCACGACCTGCCGGCCGATCTCGCGGATCGAGGCCGTCACCTCCTCCGTCGCGGCCGCCACCTGCTGCACGTTGCCGGCCGCCTCGTCGGAGGCGCCGCGCACGGCATCGGCGCGCTGCCGCGTTCCCTCGGTCGTCGCGCTCATCGCCGTGGCGACCTCCTGCAACCCGTCGGCGGCCCCGGCGACCTGATCGACCATCGCCTGGACATCGGTCCGGAAGCGCCGCGCCACCTCGTCGATGGTGCCCCGGCGCGCTTCCTCCGCCTGTACCCGCTCGTGGATGTCCACCAGCGAGCCGCAGGCACGGCGCGCCTTGCGGTCCGGCCCCAGCACGACGCCGCCGGTGGCGCGGAACCAGCGCCAGGTGCCGTCCCGCATCCGCAGCCGGTAGGTCACGTCGTAGGCGGTGCCGCTGGCCAGCGCGGCGCCGAAGGCGGCGAGGGTGGCCGCGGAATCGTCGGGGTGCAGCCGGTCAGACCAGGACTGCACGCGATCCGGGAACTCCGCCTCCGAGGTGAAGCCGCAGAGGCGCCGGAATTCCGCCGACCAGGTCCAGCGCGACCGGGGGTGCATGGGGTCGCCATCGTGCAGGACGGCATCCCACAGGCCGACGCCGGCGTGCCGGGAAAGGATCTCGAGCCACTCGGCCTTGGCGGCCGTCTCGGTCTTGCGGCGACTGAACGGGAACATGGGGGGCCTTGGTGCTGCTTCCGGCATCCGAGGCTAGGGCCCGATCCGATACGGCTTCCTTAATCGCGGAATTCGGTCCGGGCCGGAGGGCGCGCCGCGGCGCTTCGCCTCGCCGTTCCCGGGGCGGATTCCGGCGCCGGGCGCTTCCTGCCGCCCCCCGGTGATCCCTCCCGCGCGATCCGTCCTACTACCGGCGCAGCTCCATCTGGATCGGCCCGTCCCGCTCGCCGTTCGCGAACTGGTCCACGATGTCGTTGCCGGTGTGGCCGAGATACTCGGCCGGGCCGGTCCAGACGATGCGGCCCTGGTAGAGCATCGCCGCCGTGTCGCCGATGCGCCGCGCGCTCGCCATGTCGTGGGTGATGGAGACGGCGGTGGCGCCGAGGCGCCTCACGCAGTCCACGATCAGCCCGTCGATCACGGCCCCCATGATCGGGTCGAGCCCGGTGGTCGGCTCGTCGAAGAAGATGATGTCGGGCTCGGCGGCGATGGCGCGGGCGAGGCCGACGCGCTTCTGCATGCCCCCCGACAGCTCCGAGGGCGAGAGGTCGCCGACCGAGGGGGCGAGGCCGACCAGGGTCAGCACCTCGGCGGCGCGCTCGCGCGCCTGGGCGCGGGTCATCCGGCGCTGGGCCAGGAGCTTGAAGGCGACGTTCTCCCAGACCGGCAGGCTGTCGAACAGCGCGGCGTTCTGGAACAGCATGCCGATGCGGTCGTTCACCGCCTCGCGCTCCCGCCGGTTCATGCGCAGCACGTCGCGGCCGTCGATCTCGATCGTGCCGGCATCGGGCACGATGAGGCCGAGCATGCATTTCAGCATCACCGACTTGCCGGAGCCGGAGCCGCCCAGGATCACCGTCGAATGCCCGGCCGCGACGTCGAGGTCGACGCCGTCGAGCACGTGCTTGCTGCCGAAGTGCTTGACCACGCCGCGCAGGCGGATCTTCGGCACGGCGGCCGCCACCGCCTCGGCCGGGTGGGCGACGAGGTAGGGTTCGGTCCGGTCCTCGGGGTGCGCGTCGTGGCGGTAATTGCTCATCGGGCGAAGAACAGCTCGGTGAGAAGGTAGTCGAGTGCCAGGATCAGCACGGAGGAGGAGACCACGGCCGAGGTGGTGGCCGAGCCGACGCCCTGCGCGCCGCCGCGGCTGGAATAGCCGTTCCAGGTTCCCATCAGCGCGATCACGAAGCCGAACACCGCCGCCTTGACGAGTCCCGACACCACGTCGTCCCAGTGCAGGAAGTCGAGCGTCGCGCTGAGGTAGGCGCCGGAGGAGAAGCCGAGCTTGGTGGTGCCGATCAGGTAGCCGCCCAGCACGCCGAGGATGTTGGCCACCAGCACCAGCAGCGGCAGCGCCACGGTGGCGGCGAGCAGGCGCGGCGTGACGAGGTACTTCATCGGGTTGGTGGAAAGCGTGGTCAGCGCGTCGATCTGGTCGGTGACGCGCATGGTGCCCAGCTCGGCGGCGATGGCGGCGCCGACCCTGCCCGCCACCATCAGCCCGGCCAGCACCGGCCCCAGCTCGCGCGTCATGGACAGGACGACGAGGTTGGCGACCGCGCCCTGCGCGTTGAAGCGCGCGAAGCCGGTGTAGGATTGCAGCGCCAGCACCATGCCGGTGAAGACCGCCGTCAGCGCCACCACCGGCAGGCTGTAGTAGGCGAAGTCGATGAAGGCGCGCAGGAACAGCCGGCCGTAAAAGGGCGGGCGCACCAGGTGCGACAGGCCATCCAGGGCGAACAGGGCGACGTCGCCGGCCGTGCGGCAGGCGCCGAGCACGCCGCGCCCCAGCGTGGCGACCGGATCGAGCGGGTGGATCACGCCAGGCAATCGGCGAGACGATCGGCGGCGTCGGTGCCGGCCGGCAGGTAGGCGCGGCGATGGCGCCGGCCCAGCCCGGTCAGGATCTCGTAGCCGATGGTGCCGGCCGCCAGCGCCAGCGCGTCCGGGCTCGCCGGGCCGTCGGCCGGGCCGCCGACCAGAGTCAGCCGGTCGCCGGGCCGCACCGCCAGCCCCGGCGGCAGGTCGGTGACGTCGAACAGGGTCAGGTCCATGGACACGCGGCCTAGCAGAGGAACGGCCTGCGTGCCAATCAGCCCTGCGGCACGGCCCGCCAGGGCGCGCATGTAGCCGTCGGCGTAGCCGGCGGCGACCGTGGCGATGCGGGTCGGCCGCGTCGCCGTCCAGGCCGCGCCGTAGCCGGCGGTCGCGCCGGGCGGCACCTCGCGCACCTGCAGCACGGGGACGGTCAGGGTCACGGTGGGCCGCATCGGGTTGGGATGGCCGGGGGTGGGGTTGATCCCGTAGGTGGCGCATCCCGGGCGGGCGAGATCGGAGGCGAAGGCCGGGCCGAGGAACAGCCCCGAGGAGTTGGCGAAGCTGCGCGGCGCCGCCGGCAGCGCGGCGCAGGCGGCGGCGAAGCGGCCCGCCTGCAGCGCGTTCATCGGGTGCGACGGCTCGTCGGCGCAGGCGAGATGGGTCATCACGGCCAGCAGCCGCAGCCCGTCCAGCCGGCCGGGATCGGCCGCCAGCGCCTCCAGCTCGGCCGGCGGCAGGCCGAGTCGCGCCATGCCGGTGTCGACGTGCAGGAAGGCGGGCCGCGCCACGCCCGCGGCACGCGCGGCGGCCGCGTGCGCCTCCACCTCGCCGAGCCCGTTCAGCACCGGCACCAGCCCGGCGCGGTCCGCCTCGCCGCCGGGGGCGAAGCCGTTCAGCACGGCGATGACCGGCGGCGGCCCCGGGAGAGAGCCCGGCGCCGCCGTTCCTCCCGCCGGGCTCTTCCCCGGGGCGGCGCCCAGCGCCTCGCGCAGGGCCAGGCCTTCCTCCTCCAGCGCCACGAAGAAGTGACGGCAGCCGGCCTCCAGCAGCGCCCCCGCCACCGCGGCCGCGCCGAGGCCGTAGCCATCGGCCTTCACCACCCCGGCGATGCCGCCGCCGCCCATGGCGGCGTGCCGGGCGCGCAGGTTCCGCCAGTTGGCCACGATGGCGCCGAGGTCGACGGTCAGCACCCCGGTCATCGCTTGTCCGCCGTCCGGGCCGGGGCGTAGCGTCGCGCGGGGCGGCGGGGGAGGCACGCATGCGTTTCGGCGGCGGCAGGGTGCATGCGCTGCGTGTCGGCGGCGTCGCGCTGGCGGTGACGGGGCTGCCGATGACGCTGTGGGGCCGCTACGGCGAACCGCCGCAGCCCCTGCTCGTCGGGCTGGGGCAGGCGTGCAGCCTGCTCGGGCTCGGCTGCCTCCTGGCCTATCTCGCGCTGCGCCGCCGGCTGCGGGAGTGAGGGCACGGGGCGGCCCCGGCCGCCGCTTTCCCCGGCGTCTCCCCGGCTGCCCCACCGGGTTCCCCCCCGGACACGCCGCCGGGGCCATGGCGCCGGGGCAGCAGCCGGCTCAGCGCCCGTCATGGTCGCCATGGACGATGTCGAGGTCGCCGAAGCGGGTGAACTCGCCCTCGAAGAACAGCTTGATGTCGCCGGTCGGGCCGTGGCGCGACTTGCGGATCAGCAGCTCGGCCTTGTTGTGGGCCTTCTCCATCGCCGCCACCCAGTCCTGGTGCGCGCCCTCGAACTTGCCCAGCCGGTCGTGGCCCTCGAAGTGGATGTCCTTCGGCTCCTTGGCGGCGAGGTAGTACTCGTCGCGGTAGACGAACATCACCACGTCCGCGTCCTGCTCGATCGAGCCCGATTCGCGCAGGTCCGCGAGCTGCGGCCGCTTGTCCTCGCGCGATTCGACCTGGCGCGAGAGCTGCGAGAGCGCCAGCACCGGCACCGCCAGCTCCTTGGCCAGCGCCTTCAGGCCCTGGGTGATCTGGGAGAGCTCCTGCACGCGGTTGTCGGTCTTGCTTCCCGCGGCCGGGCGCATGAGCTGGAGGTAGTCCACCACGATCATGGCGAGGCCGCGCGTGCGCTTGAGGCGCCGGCAGCGCGTGCGCATCGCCGAGATGGTGATCGCCGGCGTGTCGTCGATGTAGAGCGGCAGGGTCGAGAGCTCGCGGCTGGCGCGGATGAACTCGTCGAAGTCGCGCTGCTGGATGTCGCCGCGCCGGATGCGGTCGCCCGAGACCCGCGCCTCCTCCGAGAGCAGGCGGGTGGCGAGCTGGTCGGCGCTCATCTCCAGGCTGAAGATCGCGACCGTGCCCTTCGGCGCGGCGCCGGGGCCGCCCTTCTCCTCCGCCTCCTGCAGCAGGGCGCGGGCGGCGCCGAAGGCCATCTTGGTGGCGAGCGCGGTCTTGCCCATGGCCGGGCGCCCCGCGAGGATCAGCAGGTCCGAGGGGTGCAGCCCGCCCATCTTCTTGTCGACGTCGCGCAGGCCCGTGGGCAGGCCGGAGACGCCGCCCGGCGTCGAGAAGGCGCGCTCGGCGTTCTCCACCGCCGCGACCAGCGCCTTCTCCAGCGGGATCAGCCCGCCCTCGGCGGCGCCGTCGGTCGCGAGGTTGAACAGCGCCTGCTCGGCCGCCTCCATCTGCCCCTTGGCGTCGAGCTCCGGCTCGGCGCCGAAGGCGCGGTTCACCACCACCTCGCCGAGGTCGATGAGCTGGCGGCGCAGATAGGCGTCGAAGATGACGCGGCCGTACTCGCCGGCGTTGATGATGCCGGTCATGGCCGAGAGGAGCTGCGCGAGGTAGGCGGCGCCGCCCACCTCGTCGAGCAGGCCGGAATGCTCGAACTCGGCGCGCAGCGTCACGATGTCGGCGAGCTGGCCGGCCTCCACGCGGCGCTGGATCGACTGGTAGACGCGCCCGTGGACGGGATCGACGAAGTGCTCGGGGGCGAGGAATTCCGAGACGCGCTCATAGGCGCGGTTGTTGGCCAGCAGCGCGCCGAGCAGCGCCTGCTCGGCCTCCCGGTTCGAGGGGGGCAGGCGCTGTGAGAGGCCGAACAGCCCCTCGCCCGGCGACCCGCCGGCCGGCCCGCCGCCGGGGCTTCCCCCGGGACCGCCACCATGTCCACCGGAAGCGGGCGCCAGCGGGTAGAGCGTGTTCATGGCCGCAGGTTAGCGTGTCTCGCGCCCCGCCGGGGCTGTGGATTGCTGTGGATAACGGGGATCGAACCGGCGCGGCGGCGCGGATGCGGGCGGCGCCGGGTCCTGGTGCCGCATGGGCCCCGCACGGGCCCGTGCCGCCCGCGCCCCGCCTGCCGCCCGGCGGCACGCGGGGCGCGGGCGGGGATCAGATGCAGCCCGAGACCCGGTCCGACAGGGTCCAGCTATCGCCGGTGCGCTGGTTCGTCGTGTTGTAGGTCCGCGTCGGCGGGATGCCCGAGCCGATCCGCACCAGGCAGAGCCGCGCCCGGTCGTCCTTGCGCGCCCGCTGCACCATCAGCTCGTTCCGGCAGGACACCTGGCGGACGCCGTTGGTGAAGCTGATGCCGGAGCCTGAGTTCGGGATGTTGCCGCCCCCTGGCGTCGTCAGCCGCGAGCCCACGGCGGCGACGCGGGTGGTGACGCACTGGCCGATCCGTTCGGGCCGCTCCTCCTGCGCCCGGGCCGCGACCGGCGCCGCCGCGCAGAGCACGGCCAGCAGCGCGGCGCCGAGTCGCGCCCGGGCGCGCGCGGGAAGGGGGGCGGGAAAGGGGGCGGGCGCGATGCCCGGCCCGGTCGGTCGTCCTGCCGCGTAGCGCATTGCCGGTTCTCCCCTGTGCGTGAGTGCCGGATCGATACCCCGGGGCGGTGCCGCGGGGGCGATCGGCGGCCCATGCTACAACGGTGGCGCGGCCTGCCACGCCCCCTCTCGCGGAACGCGGGGGAAAGACGGGGGCGGGCCGGTCCCGCCGGCTGCCAGCGCGGGCCCGCCCGTCCGGCGGGGCGGACCCCGCCGGCGGTCCGCTCAGCTCAGCCCTGGCTGGCTCAGCCCTGGCCGGCTTCCATGCCGATCTCGGAGGCGAGCTGGTCCTCCAGGCTCTCCTCCTCCTCGTCCTCCTCGCCGCGCGCCCGCTCGCCGCGCGCCTGGCGCTCGGCCTCCTCGGGGGAGCGGGCGACGTTGACGGTGACGGGGATCGACACCTCGGGGTGCAGCGCGACGCGGACGTTGAACAGGCCGAGCGTCTTGATCGGCTGCTCCAGCAGCACCTGCTGGCGGTCCACGGTCAGGCCCGAGCCCTTGCACGCATCGGCGATGTCGCGCGGCGCCACGGAGCCGTACAGGCTGCCCGATTCGCCGGCCTGGCGGATGATGACGACCGAGAGGCCCTCCATGCGCTCGGCGATGCGCTCGGCCTCCTCGCGGCGCTTGAGGTTCAGGGCCTCGAGCTGCACGCGCTCGCGCTCGAAGCGCTCCAGGTTGGACTTGCTGGCGCGGATCGCCTTGCCCTGGGGCAGCAGGAAGTTGCGCGCGTAGCCCGGGCGCACCTTCACCCGCTCGCCCATCTGGCCGAGCTTGTCGACGCGCTGCATCAGAATGACTTCGATCATGTCAGCCTCGATCCGTCGGCCGCTCTGCGGCCGCCCTTTATGATTGGTTGGAGGGCCGGCCCGTCCAGCGGGCCGGTCCGTGCTGCGCCGCGCGCCCCGGGGGCGTCGCGGGAAAGGGCAGGGGCTGCCGCCTCCGCCCGGCCGGGCCGGCCCCGAGGGGGTCGATCCGGGGCCTGCGGCGTCCACGCGGCCCGGTCGGGACCGCGCGCCGCCGCAGTGCATTCCTCCCGGCGCGGCTTCGCGCCCCGGTCGTCCTCGCCCGCCGGCGATCCGCGCCGGGCCTGGCCGGCGCCGGGCACGTCACGCCGCGGTCATCCCGGGCGCGTCGGCGCCCGCCGTGCCGCCCACTGGTCGTACAGGCCGAGCGCGGTGACCGCGACGATGGCGGGCGCGCTGAACAGCACCAGCAGCAGGTAGAAGGCCACCAGCATCGCCGTGGCGCCGTTCCGCCCCTGCAGCCGCGCATGCACCCCGGCGATGCCCTGCAGGAACAGCGGCAGCAGCAGCAGCAGGAAGGCCGAGAGCCGCACCGGGCCCGGCTCCCCCTCCGCCAGCCACAGCCCCGCCGCCGCCGCGGGCAGCAGCAGGTACCAGGCGGGCAGGCGCACCGCGCGCCAGCCCGGCTCCAGCCGCGGCGCCAGACCGCCCGGCGCCAGCAGGTCGCCGCGCAGCACGCGCCGCGCCGCCAGCGCCCCGAGGGCCAGCGTGGTGGCCAGCCAGAAGCCCAGCGCCGCCGGCGCCACCTGCTGCAGCAGCGCCACCAGCGCCGGATCGGCCGGCAGGCCGGTCTGCGCGAGGCCCAGCGCCACCAGCGCGTGCAGCACGCCGGCCAGCCCGCCCGCCGTCTCCAGGGAGGCGGCGGACCAGGCCGCGATCAGCAGCAGCAGCACCGGCCAGATGCCGAGCAGCGCCAGCGGCGGCCCGGCGTCGAAGCGCACCCCGGCCGGCGTGCGCCGCCAGCCCATCGCCACCAGCAGGAAGGCCGGCAGGGCGAAGACCAGCAGCATCAGCAGCGCCGCCAGGCCGCTGCCCAGCAGCCATACCCCCGCCACCGCGATGGCGCCCCCGAGCAGCGCCACCGGCGGCCCGAAGCCGAGCCCCGCGACCAGCAGCGGGAAGGGGGCGAGCCAGAACAGCAGCCCGCCGCCCGCGAGGCCGCGGAAGCCCGCCAGCGCCGCCACCGCCGCGACCAGCCCCGCCGCGCCGGCGGCGAGCAGGCCGGCCTGCCCGGGCCCGCGCGGATCCTGCCCACCGGCCATCGCCGTCAAGCGCGCTCTCCTGGCGCCGGGCCGGAGGGACGGGCCCCCCGGGTCCCGGCGACGCCCTCAGTCGTTGATGACGTAGGGCAGCAGCGCCAGGAAGCGGGCGCGCTTGATCGCCAGCGCCAGCTCGCGCTGCTTCTTGCCGCTCACCGCCGTGATGCGCGACGGCACGATCTTGCCGCGCTCGCTGAGGAAGCGGGAGAGCAGGCGCACGTCCTTGTAGTCGATCTTCGGCGCGTTCGGGCCGGAGAAGGGGCAGGACTTGCGGCGGCGGTAGAAGGGACGGCGGGCACCGACGGCGGGGCGCCGGGCGGCCGGGGTCATCTCGGTCGAATCGGACATCTCAGATCACTCCTCACCGCCGGCGGGCTCGAGCTCCTCGCGCGGACGGGCGCGGAACTCCTCGCGGTCGTCGCCGCGCTCGCGGCGGCCGGAGCCGAAGCGGCCGGACGGGCGCGGGCCACGGAAGCCGCGGTCGCGCTCGCGGTCGTCGCCGCGCTTGGCCAGGATCGCCGAGGGGGCCTCGTCGATGGTCTCGACGCGCAGGGTCAGGTGGCGCAGCACGTCCTCGTTCAGGCCGAGCTGGCGCTCCATCTCCTGCACCGTGGCCGGCGGGGCCTCGATGCCGAGCAGCATGTAGTGCGCCTTGCGGTTCTTCTTCACGCGGTAGGCGAGGCCGCGCAGGCCCCAGTACTCGCGCTTCCTCACCGTGCCCTCGCCCTCGGCGAGGGTGGCGGTGATCTGGTCGGCGATGGCGTCGACCTGCTGCTGGGTGATGTCGTTGCGCGCGATCAGCACGCATTCGTAGAGCGGCATGGGTACTCCCTGTGGCTCGCCTCAGCCCTGCGCGGCGCCCGGGATGGGCGCGCAAACGGGCATAGCCGGGCGCGATGCCTCCGCGTCCGGCAGGGAAGGCGCGGCCTTAAGCACGGCGGGGGGGGGGGGGGGCGGGG
>NZ_JALPRX010000062.1 GCF_023223525.1 Roseomonas acroporae
TGCGCGGCGCCCGGGATGGGCGCGCAAACGGGCATAGCCGGGCGCGATGCCTCCGCGTCCGGCAGGGAAGGCGCGGCCTTAAGCACGGCGGGGCGGCCGGGGCAAGGGCCAATCCCGCCCCGGCCGCCCCGCCGCCGGCCTGCCCGGCTCACTCGCCGGGCGGGCTGCCCAGGGCGAAGACGATCAGATGCCGCCGGGAATCGTAGGGCGCGCCGACATAGGGTTGCAGCCCGAGCATGGCGGCCCGCATCCCCATGGTGTGCGCCGCCGCGACGTGGGCGTCGTAGGCCGCGGCGTCCCGGAACACCTCGACGAGCTGCCAGTGGTTCGGCAGCGCGCGCCAGGAGAGCAGCGCGATGCCGGCCGCGCCCGGCTCGGCCCGCACGGCGGGCAGGTAGCGGTCGAGCAGCGCGCGCGTCGCCGGGGCGCCGGGCGGCATGATGTCCACATGCGTCACCACCGCGAAGCGCCCCGGCTGCCATGCCGCCGCGCCGAGCCCGCCCGCGAGCGGCATGCCCACGCGCTCGTCGAGCGGCACCGCCAGCAGCGGGCCCAGCGCGGCCCGCGCGGCCTCCCGCGCCGCGTCGTCCCGCGCCGCGCGGGCGTCCCCGGCGCTCCGCCAGGCCTCGATCAGCGTGAAGAATTCCGGCCGGCCGGTCTCGCGCGCGGCGGCGACTCCGATCGCGCCGGGCAGCGACATGCCCGCCTCGGCCAGCCGGCGCAGGGCGGCCGCGCCGGCCTCGCCCCGGCCCGGCAGGAACTCGACATAGGTGACGGAGAACTCGCGTTGCCCTTCCGGGGCCTGCCAGGACGGCGCCTGCGCCAGGGCGGCGCCGACCGGCGGGCCGCCCCGGCCGCCGCACAGGAAAAGGACCAGGCAGAGCGTGGCGAGCCGTAGCAGGCGCATTCGTGTCGTCCTCCCTCGGTGGAGCGAGCGGCCTCCGGGACCCGGATGGCCGGGGCGGCGGCACGGCGGCCGCCGGCGACGCTGCCGGCATCGGCATCGCCGCCGTGCCGGTCCTGCCGCAACCAGAATAGGATGGAACCGTTCATATCCTTCAACCCTGGGTGGTTTGGGGGCGCTGCCGGGCGGGCGGGCCGTCCGGCGCGGACGTGATCCGGGCCCATCCCGGCGCCGGCCGCCGCCGATCGCGGCGTTGACAAGCGGGCGGCGCGCGACTAATCCCGCGCCCCCGATCCGACCGCCATGGCGGCCGGCCCCTTCGCGCATCCGCCGCTCCGCCCCTTCGCTTCGCCCCGGCATCCGGTCGGGCCGGTGGACGGCCGCCACTCAGCAACCGCATCGAGGACCGTCCCGCCATGGCGCTCGCGCTCCTGTTTCCCGGCCAAGGCAGCCAGGCCGTCGGCATGGGCCACGCCCTCGCCGAGGCCTTCCCCGCCGCCCGCGAGGTGTTCCAGGAGGTGGACGACGCCCTGGGCCAGCACCTGTCGCGGCTGATGTTCGAGGGCCCGGCCGAGGAGCTGACGCTGACCGCCAACGCCCAGCCGGCGCTGCTCGCCGTCTCGGTGGCGGTGCTGCGCGTGCTGGAGCGCGAGGGCGGCTTCCGCCTGCCGGAGAAGGTGGCGCTGGTGGCCGGCCACTCGCTCGGCGAGTACAGCGCGCTCACCGCCGCCGGGGCGCTCGACCTCGCGACCGCGGCGCGGCTGCTGCGCCGGCGCGGCGAGGCGATGCAGAAGGCCGTGCCGGCCGGCGAGGGCGCCATGGCGGCGCTGCTCGGCGCCGATCTGGCGCAGGCCCGCGCCATCTGCGAGCGCGCCGCGCCGGCGCCCGACGGCCGCACCGAGGTGGTGGAGTGCGCCAACGACAATGGCGGCGGCCAGGTGGTGGTCTCCGGCCACAAGGCGGCGGTGGAGCGGGCGGTGGAGCTGGCCAAGGCCGAGGGCATCCGCCGCGCCATGCTGCTGCCGGTCTCGGCGCCGTTCCATTCCGCGCTGATGGCGCCCGCCGCGCATGTGATGGAGGAGGCGCTGGCCCGCGCCGAGCTGCGCGCGCCGCTGGTGCCGGTGGTGGCCAACGTCACCGCCGCCAAGGTGACCGACCCGCACGAGATCCGCCGGCTGCTGGTCGAGCAGGTGACCGCCACGGTGCGCTGGCGCGAGAGCATCGAGGCGATGTCGGCCATGGGCTGCGACCGCTTCGCCGAGCTCGGCGCCGGGCGCGTGCTGACCGGGCTGATGAAGCGCCTCGCCCCGGAGGCGAAGGCTCTGTCGGTCGGCAATCCGGTCGAGATCGAAGCCTTCCTGAAGGCGGTGTGAGCAGGATGACCGATACGCCCCCCGGCATGTTCCGCCTCGACGGCAAGGTCGCCCTCGTCACCGGCGCCTCCGGCGGCATCGGCGCCGCCATCGCCCGCGCGCTGCACGCGCAGGGCGCGAGCGTCGCGCTTTCCGGCACGCGCCGCGATGCGCTGGAGTCGCTCGCCGCCGAGCTGGGCGAGCGCACGCTCGTCGCCCCCGCCCAGCTCGCCGAGGCCGAGGCGGCCGCCACGCTGGTGGGCGAGGTCGAGGAGAAGTTCGGCCGGCTCGACATCCTCGTGAACAACGCCGGCTTCACCCGCGACGGGCTGATGCTGCGCATGACCGATGCCGACTGGGGCGCGGTGCTCGACGTCGATCTCGGCGCCCCGTTCCGCCTGGCCCGCGCCGCGCTGCGCGGCATGATGAAGCGGCGCGCGGGGCGCATCGTCGGCATCGCCTCGATCGTCGGCGCCACCGGCAACCCGGGGCAGGCGAACTACGCCGCCGCCAAGGCCGGGCTGATCGGCATGACCAAGGCGATGGCGCAGGAGATCGCGCCGCGCGGCGTGACCGCCAACATCGTGGCGCCGGGCTTCATCCGCACGCCGATGACGGACGCGCTGAACGAGGCGCAGCGCGCCGCGCTGCTCGGCCGCATCCCGCTCGGCCGCATGGGCGAGCCGGCGGACGTGGCGGCGGCGGTGGTCTACCTCGCTTCCGGGGAGGCCGGCTGGGTGACCGGCGCCACGCTGCACGTGAACGGCGGGATGGCGATGCTGTGAGGGGCCACCGCGGCCCCGCGGCGGGATTCCGCCCCGGCGCGGCGGCGGCGGGGTCGGCCCGCCGCCCGTCTTTCCGGTGCGTGTCCTTCCGGCCACAGCGTCCCGCCCAGGACACGGCTGGGGCGCGCGCGACGGGCTGCGGGCGGGCTGCCCGGCGCTAGGCCGGGCCGGTGTTCCATGTTAAGCCCCGCCACCCGAGCGGGGCCCGGTCCGAACGAGTATCGGACCGGTTTCCGTTGGCAGACGCTCGGCACGGGTTGCACGGCCGGCAGCAAGGAGAGACTACGCGATGAGCGACACCGCCGAGAAGGTGAAGAAGATCGTCGTCGAGCACCTCGGCGTCGAGGAGTCCAAGGTGACCCCCGAGGCGTCCTTCATCGACGACCTCGGCGCCGACAGCCTCGACACGGTCGAGCTGGTGATGGCCTTCGAGGAGGCCTTTGGCGTGGAGATCCCGGACGACGCGGCGGAGAAGATCACCACCGTCAAGGACGCGATCGAGTACATCGACGAGCACAAGGCGGCCTGAGCGGGGAACCCCCGCAGGGATCGCCCGGACAGGCCGCACGGTAGGGACGGGATAGGGAACGTGTTCGCGAACGGCATTACGCCACGGCGCGTGGTGGTGACGGGCATGGGCATCGCCTGCCCCCTCGGGGTCGGCGTCGAGCCCGTCTGGCAGCGCCTGCTCGCCGGTGAGAGCGGTATCTCCGCCATCCAGTCCTTCGACGTGGCCAATCTGCCGGCGAAGATCGCCGGTCAGGTGCCGGCCGGCTCCCGGGCCGAAGGCCGGCTCGACCTCGCCGAGTGGATCCCGGTCAAGGACCAGAAGAAGATGGACCGCTTCATCCAACTCGCGCTGGTGGCGGCCATCGAGGCGGTCGAGGATTCCGGCTGGACGCCGGCCGAGGACGACGAGGCGGGCCGCTGCGCCACCGGCGTGATGATCGGCTCGGGCATCGGCGGCCTGCCGGCGATCTACGAGGCCTCGGTCACGGTCAGCCAGGGCAAGGTGAAGCGGCTCTCGCCCTTCTTCATTCCCTCGGCGCTGATCAACCTCGCCTCGGGCCACGTCTCCATCAAGTACGGCTTCAAGGGGCCGAACCACGCGGCCGTGACGGCCTGCGCCACCGGCGTCCACGCCGTGGGCGACGCGGCGCGGCTGATCGCGCTCGGCGATGCCGACGTGATGGTGGCCGGCGGCGCCGAGGCGGCGATCAGCGAGATCGGCATGGGCGGCTTCTGCGCCTCCCGTGCCCTCTCCACCGGCTTCAACGACACCCCGACCGAGGCCTCGCGTCCCTGGGACGAGGGCCGCGACGGCTTCGTCATGGGCGAGGGCGCCGGCGTCGTCGTGCTGGAGGAGCTCGAGCACGCGAAGCGGCGCGGCGCCAGGATCTATGCCGAGGTGATCGGCTACGGCATGTCCGGCGACGCGTACCACATCACCGCCCCCTCCGAGACCGGGGACGGCGCCTACCGCTCCATGTCGGCGGCGCTGCGCTCGGCCGGGATCGGGCCGGAGCAGGTGCAGTACGTCAACGCCCACGGCACCTCGACGCCGATGGGCGACGACCTGGAGCTGGGCGCGGTGGAGCGGGTGTTCGGCGAGGCCGGCAGGCACCTCGCCATGTCCTCCACCAAGTCGGCGATCGGCCACCTGCTGGGGGCGGCCGGCGCGGTGGAGGCGGTGTTCTCCATCCTCGCCATCCGCGACAAGGTGGCGCCGCCCACGCTGAACCTGCACAGGCCCTCGCGCGCCAGCGTGATCGACCGCGTGCCGCTGGAGGCGCAGCCGCGGCCGATCGAGGTGGCGCTGAGCAACAGCTTCGGCTTCGGCGGCACCAACGCCAGCATCGTCTTCCGCGCCGCGCCCTGAGGCGCGCGCGGGGCCGCCGGTATTCCGACCGGCGCCGTCGTTCCGGCGGAGCAGGGGCGGGAGCGGCCACCGCCCTCCCGCCTGTCCCGATGCCGGGGAGCGCGGGAGTGTCCCGGGCGCATCCGGCACCGTCATTCCCGGCGGCCGGCCCGCGCGTCCTTCCGCCGGGCCTTTCCGAGGCTTCCCGCCGCCGGCCGGGATGACCGAGAGGCACATGCCCCGTGACGGCGGCATGCGCCATGCGCCGGACCCGATTCCGCCGCCGAGGCGTGCCCCCGCGGCGGCCGGCCCACCGGCATCTCCGCACCCGGCCCGGGCCGGAGAAAGGCAGGATCGTCAGGCATGTCGAGATTCCCGCGCTTCCTGCTCGGCGCCGCGTCGGCGCTGGCCCTGCTCGCCGCCGCGGGCGGCCTCGCCTTCTGGGTCGGGCGCGTCGCCTCGCTCTCGCCCGGACCGCTGGAGACGCAGCGGCAGGTGGTGGTGCCACGCGGCGGCACCGAGACCATCGCCGCCGCGCTCGCCGAGCAGGGCGTGATCGCCAATCCGCGCTTCTTCGCCCTGGTCGCCTGGCTGACGCGCGACGCCGGCCCGCTGCGGGCCGCCGAGTTCACCTTTCCCGCCGGGGTCTCGCTGCAGGACGTGCTGCACATCCTGCGCGAGGGGCGGGCGGTGCAGCACCGCCTGACCATCCCGGAGGGCCTGACGGCGCGCCAGATCGGATCGCTGATCGCCGGCGCCGAGGCGCTGCGGGGCGAGATGCCGGCGATCGACGAGGGCGAGGTGCTGCCCGAGACCTACGCCTACCAGCGCGACGACGAGCGTGCCGCCCTGGTGCGCCGGGCGGAGGCCGCCATGTCGCGCGCCCTGGCCGATGCGTGGAAGGCGCGCGCCCCCGACCTGCCGCTCGCCACGCCGCGCGAGGCGCTGATCCTGGCCTCGATCATCGAGCGCGAGACGGGCAAGCCGGAGGAGCGGGCGCGCGTCGCGGCCGTGTTCATCAACCGGCTGCGGCGCGGCATGCCGCTGCAGGCGGATTCCACCGTGGCCTACGCGGCGGCCGATGGCGGCGTGCTGGACCGGCCACTGAGCCGCGCCGACCTGGAACGCGATTCGCCCTTCAACACCTATCGCCGGTCCGGCCTGCCGCCGGCGCCGATCGCCTCGCCGGGCCGGGAGACGCTGCGCGCGGCCACGCGGCCGGATACGACGGATGAGCTGTACTTCGTGGCGGACGGCACGGGCGGGCATGCCTTCGCGCGCACCCTGGAGGAGCACAACCGCAACGTCGCCCGCTGGCGCGAGGGCCGGCAGGGCGGCGCGGGCGCTGCCGGCGGCGCGGCGGGCGGCGGGGCGGCGGGCGGCGGGGCGGCGGGCGGGCGGCCCTGACATGCCGCCGGCGCGCCGGTTTTCGGCGTGCCGCGCGAAACCCCATGCCCCGGGGGGCTTCCCCCCGTCCGCCGGGCAGGGTATGGAGACGCCGGGGACCCGTAGCTCAGCTGGATAGAGCGTTGCCCTCCGAAGGCTGATGTCAAGGGTGTTTCGTGAGTGAGTAACTGAAGAAAGGTTCGTGAAAACAGTAGCTTGAGTGATCCTACAGACGCCGCCCAACCCCGAAGAATTTTCGCGTAAGCACCGCGTAAGCAGTTTTCGGAGAACGGGGGCGGAACAGCGGATAGTGGGGCGTAGTCGCCCGGCGGCCGCAATGGAGGATTGGTTTGTGAAGGCCGAATCCGTTGACCCTCATAGGTCGGTCGGGCTAGGCGAAATTGAGATGCACCCGTAGCTCAGCTGGATAGAGCGCCACCCTCCGAAGGTGGAGGCCACACGTTCGAATCGTGTCGGGTGCGCCAACCTCCCTAGATGTGTGCCTTGTGGCGCCAGTCGGGTTAGGTTGGCTGAGGGCTCGAAGATGTCGAGCCAGCCCACTTTCTCGTCCTGCCGTGCTTCCAACCGCCCGCGCCTGCGGACGCATCTTCATGCCGGCAGCCTTGAATTAGCCCCACCCGCTATTAAGATATATGGCGATATGCTTTAATAGCTTCGAGGCCGATTAAAGGATCGCGCGTGGCGGACGGACAGAACCAAAGGCTCGGGGCCTACGTCGAAACGAGCGCAGGAGGCGAGCGCGTGCGGGCCTATGTGCCTGCCCCGCTGCCGCCGAATCCGCCGCTCGAACTCGGACGGTTCATGCAGGTCTACGAACGCGCCATTGCCGCGGTCGGGCGCCTGGACGGCGTGACGACGATCCTGCCCTCGACGCCTTTGTTCCTCTACATGTACGTCCGCAAGGAAGCCCTGCTGTCGTCTCAGATCGAGGGGACGCAATCCTCGCTGTCGGATCTGCTGCTGTTCGAAAATCACGAGGCGCCGGCGGTCGAACTCGACGACGTCACCGAGGTCTCGAACTACGTCGCGGCGATCGAGCACGGCGTCTCCCGGATGCGCGGCGGATTTCCCCTGTCGCTCCGGCTGATCCGCGAAATGCACGCCATTCTGCTCAAGTCGGGGCGGGGCGCCGCGAAGCAACCGGGCGAGTTCCGGCGCTCACAGAACTGGATCGGCGGAACCCGGCCTGGCAACGCGCTGTTCGTGCCGCCGCCGCCGAACCAGCTAGATGAATGCCTCGATGCGCTCGAGCGCTTCTTGCACAGCGAGGATGCGGCGCTGCCCCCGCTCATCCGGGCGGGCCTGGCCCACGTCCAGTTCGAGACGATCCACCCCTTCCTCGACGGCAACGGGCGCCTGGGTCGGCTGCTCATCACGCTGATCCTGTGTGAGGCGGGGGTGCTGCGCGAGCCGATCCTCTATCTCAGCCTGTTCCTGAAATCCCGGCGCGACGACTATTACCGGCTCCTGCAGGAGGTCCGCCAGGCTGGGACCTGGGAGACCTGGATGGAGTTCTTCCTGACCGGCGTCGCTGAGACCGCTGAACAAGCCGCCGCGACCGCGCGCGATCTCATCGCCATGTTCGATGCTCACCGACAGCAGATCGCAGGCCTCGGTCGCGCGGCCCCATCCGCGCTCCGCGTCCACGAATTGATGCAAGCCAGTCCGATCGTCACTATCCAGACTGTCTCCGAGAAACTCGCCGTCTCTTTCCCGACCGCCAGCACGGCGCTGGAAAACCTCGCCAAGATCAACGTCGTGCGCGAGACCACGGGACGGCAACGCGGCCGGATCTACGCCTATTCGGACTATCTGGCCTTGCTCGATCGCGGCACGGATCCCTTGCCGGCCTGACGCGCCGAGGGAAATCGAAACCAAGAGCAACGTATATCGAGATGGAGGCGAACAGGGAGGGGCGGCACAGTTTGTAGGAGGCGTCGGCGCGTATGCGGGCCGGCGATGTGAACGGCGTGGACATAGAGCTTCGTGATTTGCGTTTGGCGCTCGTAACGTCACAGCACCGCAGCCTACGACAGGCGGCGGAAGCTCTGAACATACGCCAATCGACCCTGAGCCGCCGGCTGCACGAGATCGAGCGCCAGCTCGGCGTGGTGTTATTCGAAAGAACGAATGGCGGCACCCGCCTCACCACGGTGGGGCTGGAGTTCGTCGCGAGCGCCAAGCGGATACTCGATGACGTGGATACTGAGCTCCAGCGGCTCAGGAGCAGGAGCCGTGGCGAACTTGGCCTGCTGGCGATCGGCGTTCATGCCTCTCCTTCGGCAGGGAACATGCACACGACGCTGGTCGAATACCATCGGCGCTTTCCGGATGTGGATGTGCGCACGGTCGATGGCAGCCATGAGCGGCTGCTTTGCGCCCTCGCGGGCAACGCCGTCGATGTCGCGATCATGACCGGCCAAGCGACGGCGTGGGACGGCCGCGTGCTTCCACTCTGGAGCGAGCGGGTGATCGTGGCTTTCCCCGAGCATCATGCGCTTGGCCAGAATCCGAGGATTCGCTGGGCGGATCTTGCAAATGAAAAGTTCCTCGTCCCGCAGCAAGGCCCTGGACCGGAATTGGAAGGGCTGCTCACGGCGAAGCTCCATCATGCGGTGGGCTCCCAGCACATCGTCCATCAAGACGCTTCACTGGACAGGCTGCTGAGCCTGGTCAGTGCGAATTATGGAACGCTCCTGATGTTCGAGGGCGCGACGGGGGGCCGCTACGAAGGGGTCGTCTACCGGGAAGTCTGGGACGACGACGGTCCGACCCAAGTCAAATTCATGGCCTGTTGGCGAGATACGAACAGCAATCCCGCGCTGGGATCGTTCCTGGCGATGTTGCGCGAAAACTATCCCGACTTCTCGGCCGAACCGCCTGCGACCTGAGCGGCTCGATCGCGACGCGCCTTGGCGAAGGCGCGATCGGTCGGTCGCCCTGGGCCGGCGGGTCCGCAGTCATGGCGGCTCGCCCCCAGACCGATCGCGACGGTCCTGATCGCGCACCAGCCAGTGTACCACCCCGAGCGCGAGGGCGGCAGCGGCCAGGGCAGCGATCTTGGCCGACTCTGTCTCGCTGAGGTCGAGGATGATGAACTTGCGCGCTATGGCAAGAAGGGCGATCAGCACGATCGTGCGGACCTGAAGGATCCCGAAGCTGCGCTGGGCCACCACCAGAAGAGATCGCTTGAACTCAAGTGCAATCACCACGGTGAAAATCATCCCGAAGACGACCTGGAAGTTTTCATAATCAAGCGTATCAAATGCCCCCAAAACCAAGCTCTTCACAACCTGGCGAATCAAGGCCCAGACCGCAGCCACGACGATCACTGCGATGACGGCACTGAGGACGGAGATGACAACTTGTTCGAACTTTTCGTAGAGCGTCATCGTCGACCATTTTTCACGGGTCAGCCAAGATCTTTTCAGGTCTATCATCATTCTCCCTCGAAAGCCGCCCCGGGGAGACAAGCTCCCCGGGGCCTAGTCTAGCCAGACGGCGCGGTATCACACGGAGCGGAGTGGACACTGCAAACCGGCGACACCCAATGTGGCAAATCAGCCGTTCTTGACCTCGATGCGCTTGACCTTCGCCTGCGCCTCGGGAGTCTGGGGCAGCTTGATCGTCAGAACCCCGTTCTTGAAGGATGCTTGCGCCTTTTCGCCGTCCACACCGGGCGGGAGCGGAATTGTCCGGTAGATCGCGCCGTAGCTGCGCTCGGAGAGATAGTATCCCTTCTTCTCCTCCCGACGCTCGATCTTCTTCTCCCCCTTCACAGTCAACATGTCATCGTTGACCGTCACCTCGATGTCCTTCATCTCCATGCCAGGCAACTCGATCGACACTTCGATCGCCTTGTCGGTCTCAACCACATCGGATTTCGCCTCGCCACTGCCAAAGGGCCATTCGAAATGACCGACCCGGTTCCAGAAACTCTCGAACACATGGTTCATATCTCGCTGGAGCGTCGCGATCGGGTTGCCTTCGCTGATCTTGGCTTCTGGCGCGCCGTCCTTGCGCGCCCAGGGAATGAGGTCTTTGATCTGCATGATATGGTCTCCTTTGGTTTTCAGGCACCCTTGACGGCGATCCTTTTTGGCTGCGCTTCAGGGGCTCGGGGAAGCGTCAAGGTGAGGACGCCACCACGCATCTCGGCTTGGATCCTGTCGGGGTCGAAGTCCTCTGAAAGTGTGAAGGCACGTTCGAAATCGCCCTCGCCATATTCGGCATAAGCAAGTTCCAGATTTTCTGGCCGCACGGGCTCAACCTTGCCGCGGATCGTCAGAACGCGATTTTCGAGCGTGATTTCGACCGCATCGGGGGCGACCCCAGGCATTTCGAGCATCATGGAGACGCCCTGATCGGTCTCGACGATATCAGTCAGCGGGCGGTAGATGCGGCCGCCGCCGGTGGTTTCAGGCGCGTCGGTCGGTGTCTTCTCGGTGGCCTGCGTAATGTCGGTGCTCATCGTTCCAGCTCCTCTCAGGCCGCCTTGATCTCGATTTTCTTCGGCTTCTCTTCCTCTGGCCGGCTGATGACGATCCGCAATACGCCGTTCGTCATCCTCGCCTCGACCTTGTCATCCGAAGCCGCGAATGGCAGGCGGATAGCGCGGGAAAATTTGCCATAACCGCGTTCATTACGGTGCCAGCGCGCACCGTCGGGAACCTCGGGCGCCTTGCGTTCGCCCGAAAGCGTCAGGACGTTGTCCTTGACCGAGATCTCGATATCGCCCGGTTCGATACCCGCAAGTTCAGCGGTGACGGCAACGGCCTCGGAGCCCTGCCACACATTCACCGCCGGGAACGCTGCGCGGGACGGCGGCCAGAAACCGCGGTCCAGATCGCGCATCATGGAGCGCATCAGCGCAAAAGGATCGCTGCGGCGCAGATATGTCGGATAGAGCATTGCTGGCCTCCTGTAGCTGATCGATGCCCGAACCGGCAGAATGGTCCGGCCGGGCAACCGGGCCGGCCGGATGTCGGTTCGGAGACCGCCCATCAAGATAGGCGGTTCCATTTATTGTGCAAGCATATATGTTGCATGCATCGCATCTTGGATGGAAGGCGGTCTATCCTGTTTGTCATGCAGCCGGAGGAAGGATACCCATGATCGCTTCGGACATCGCGCTGATCGGGACGACGATCCACCGGGTCGCGCAGCTCATCCAGCAGCGGATCGACAACGAGATCGGCGATAGCGGCCTGACCCGCCTGTCCTGGATGGCGGCGGCACACGTCGAGGATTCGCCCGGGCTGACCATCGGCGATCTGGCCGGGCGGCTGGAGGTAGGCCGAGCCACTGCGGGCCAGCTCGTCGATCGCATGGTCAAGGGCGGTTGGGTCGAGCGGTCGCCGTCACCCGACGACCGGCGGTTGCAGATCGTCACGGTAACGCCAAAGGCCAGGGCGATGCTGGATGAACTCGCGCCCCGGCAATCGGCGCTAGAAGATGAAATCCTGCAGGATTTGTCCCCGGACGAACGGCGCGTCCTGCTTGTGCTGCTCGAGCGGATCCGGATGCGGCTGATGCAGGGGAAGGGCTGATCGGCATGGAAAAGAGAACCGAATACAACATCTGGTACTGGATCGTCGCCTTCGTTGCGATCCTCTTCATTCAGAACCTGATCGCCGGCTGGCAGTCGGTCGCCCCCATCACCTACAGCCAGTTCGAGAGCTATCTAAACGATGGCAAGATCGCCTCGGTTGCGGTCGGGTCAGACGCGATCACCGGCACGTTCAAAGAGCCGATTGGCGGCAAGCGACAGTTTTTCACCACAATCGTAAATCCCGCGATCCTGGCGCGGATCGACCGCTCGGGGGTGGAGATCACCGGGGTTCCGCAGAATACGCTGTTCGGCACCATTCTGTCCTGGGTGGCGCCGGCGCTCGTCTTCTTCGGAGTCTGGATGCTCCTGTTCCGAAAGTTCGCCGAGCGGCAAGGCTTCGGCGGCTTCATGCAGGTCGGCCGCAGCAAGGCCAGAGTTTACATGGAAAAGGAAACCGGTGTCAGTTTCGCTGACGTGGCCGGCGTGGACGAGGCCAAGGCCGAGCTGGAGGAGGTCGTGGAGTTCCTCAAGAACCCGGCCGAATACGGAAAGCTGGGCGCACATATCCCCAAAGGTATATTGCTCGTTGGGCCGCCGGGCACCGGCAAGACGCTTCTCGCGCGCGCGGTGGCGGGTGAGGCCGGCGTGACCTTCTTTTCGATCTCGGGCTCCGAGTTCGTCGAGATGTTCGTGGGCGTCGGTGCCGCGCGGGTGCGCGACCTCTTCGAGCAGGCTCGGAAATCCGCGCCGGCGATCATCTTCATCGACGAACTCGACGCTCTCGGGCGGGCGCGCTCCTCCGGCCAGATCGCTGGCGGCCACGATGAGCGTGAGCAGACGCTGAACCAGCTTCTGACCGAGCTCGACGGCTTCGACCCATCAGTCGGCATCGTGCTGCTTGCGGCCACGAATCGCCCGGAGATACTCGATCCGGCGCTGTTGCGGGCCGGACGCTTTGACCGGCAGGTGTTGGTGGATCGGCCGGATAAGAAGGGACGTGTGCAGATTCTTGGCGTTCACATGAAAAAGGTGAAGCTCGCCCCGGACGTCGATGCCGAGAAGGTCGCAGCGCTCACGCCCGGCTTCTCGGGCGCCGATCTTGCCAATCTCGTCAACGAGGCAGCATTGCTCGCCACGCGCCGCAAGGCCGATGCGGTGACGATGGACGACTTCAACAATGCCGTCGAGCGCATCATCGCGGGGTTGGAAAAGAAGAACCGCGTTCTCAATCCGCGCGAACGCGAGATCGTAGCGCACCACGAGATGGGGCACGCGCTGGTGGCGATGGCTCTGCCGGGGTTAGACCCGGTGCACAAGGTCTCGATCATACCGCGCGGGATTGGCGCGCTCGGCTACACCATCCAGCGCCCGACCGAGGACCGCTTCCTGATGACGCGGGAGGAACTCGAAAACAAGATCGCAGTCCTGCTTGGCGGGCGCGCGGCAGAGAAGATCATCTACGATCATGTCTCGACTGGGGCGGCGGACGATCTGGTCAAGGCGACCGATATCGCCCGCGCCATGGTCGCGCGTTACGGGATGGACGAAGACCTCGGGCATGTCAGCTATGACACCGATCGGCCCGGCTTTCTCGGCACCGGCGATCAGGCGTCCTGGCTCAACCGCCGCTACAGCGAGGCCACGGCCGAGCGAATGGACCTGAAGGTGCGCGACATCGTGGATGGCGTCTTCAAGCGCACCCTCACCCTTCTTGAAACCAATCGGGAACTTCTCGAGCAATCGGCGCAGGATCTCCTGCAACGAGAGACACTGGACGAGCCCGATCTGGTGGCAATTGGGTCCAAGGTGAAAAGAACGGAAGCGGTCGCTGCGTGACACTGTCACTGCGCAGATGATCGGCGGATAACCCTGACTGGATAAAGATAAAGGAGAAGACAAATGGCAAACGGAGCTTGCGATATTTGCGGTCGCCCGGCGACGGCGCGCGTGCGCGCCTCGGTGAACGGCAGAATTCAGAACATGGAGCTTTGCGACCAGCATTACCGCGAGATGGTGCGCCGGTCGGGCCGCAGCGCCTCGCCGCTGGAGTCCCTGTTCGGACGGCATTCCCTTCTTGACGAGTTCTTCGGCGACAGCGGTTTCGGCAGCCTCTTTGGCGACAGCCCGTTGCGGGGCGGCACGCTGGGCTCCATGGGCGACGGTGATGACGAGGTCGTCGACGCCACTTTCGGAGAGGGCGCGCCGCGGCGTGGATCGCGGCGCGGCGGCGGACGCACCATCGCTGACCGGCTGAGCGAACAGGGCAACAAACTATTGCAGGAGGCCGCACAGAAGGCAGGAGAATTCGGGCGCAGCGAGGTCGATACCGAACATCTGCTTCTGGCGCTGACCTCGTCCGACGTCGTCAAGACGATCCTGGAACAGTTCAAGGTCAATGTGGACGATCTGCGCCGGCAGATCGAGAAGGACGCAAAGCGCGGAGAGGCCAAGGCGTCGGGCGAGATCGGCGTCAGTCCGCGCCTCAAGGATGCGCTGAATCGCGCGTTCATCGCGTCTAACGAACTCGGCCATTCCTATGTCGGTCCCGAGCACCTTCTGATCGGACTTGCCGAGGAAGGTGAAGGCCTGGCCGCGGCGATGCTGCGCAAGCTGGGGTTGACGCCGCAGGCACTGCGTCAGCAGGTGACGAAGGTGGTCGGCAAGGGAGCCGAGGAAGGCCGCGTCGAGACTCCGTCGAACACCCCCGATCTCGACCAGTTCAGCCGTGACCTGACGAAGCTCGCCCGCGATGGCAAGCTCGATCCCGTCATCGGCCGCGCCCGCGAGATCGAGACGACGATCGAAGTGCTGGCCCGCCGGAAGAAGAACAACCCGGTGCTGATCGGCGAGCCCGGCGTGGGCAAGACCGCCATCGTCGAGGGACTTGCACAACGGATCGTCGCGGGCGAAGTGCCCGAGGCGCTGCGCGACAAGCGGCTGGTCGAGCTCAACATCAACTCGATGGTGGCCGGGTCGAAGTATCGCGGCGAGTTCGAGGAGCGAGTCCAGAAGATCCTCAAGGAGATCACCGAGGAGAAGGACAGCCTGATCCTGTTCATCGACGAGATGCACACCATCGTCGGCGCCGGCCAGGGCGGTGGCGAAGGTGGTCTCGACATCGCCAACACCTTCAAGCCGGCGCTGGCGCGGGGCGAGTTGAACCTGATCGGCGCGACGACGCTCAACGAGTACCAGAAATACATCGAGAAGGACGCGGCGCTCGAGCGACGGTTCCAGCCGGTTTATGTGGACGAGCCCACGGTCGCACAGACGATCATGATTCTGCGCGGGCTGCGCGACACGCTCGAAAGCCACCACAAGGTGACGATCACCGACGAGGCGATCATCGCCGCCGCGGAGCTTTCGGATCGCTATATCACCGGTCGCTTCATGCCCGACAAGGCGATCGACCTGATCGACCAGGCCGCGGCGCGGGTGAAGATCTCGGCCACTGCGCGGCCCGTGGACGTGCAGGAACTCGAAGCCGAGGTCGCGCAGATCAAGCGCGAACAGGACTATGCCGCAGCCCGCAAGCAATTCGACCGAGCAGCAGAACTGAAGAAGGAGCTGGAGCAGAAGCAGAAGGAGCTGGACGAGCTTCTGGAGATCTGGAAGCGCGATCAGGCTTCGGCGACCGCCGAGGTGCGCACCGATCATGTGGCTCAGATCGTGTCGAAGATCACCGGCGTTCCGGTCACCGATCTCACCACCGAGGAGAAGGACAAGCTCCTGAAGCTCGAAGACAAGCTGCACGAGCGCGTCATCGGCCAGGAGGAGGCGATCCGCGCCGTGGCCGATGCGGTGCGCCTGGCGCGAGCGGGTCTGCGCGAAGGTTCCGGTCCGACCGCGACCTTCCTGTTCCTCGGGCCGACCGGGGTTGGCAAGACGGAACTGGCCAAGACGCTCGCGGAGGTGATCTTCGGCGACCAGGATGCGCTGATCCGTATCGACATGTCGGAGTATGGCGAGCGCCACTCGGTTGCCCGGTTGGTTGGCGCACCTCCGGGCTACGTCGGATACGACGAAGGCGGGCAGCTGACGGAGAAGGTGCGCCGTCGGCCCTACTCGGTCGTGCTCCTCGACGAGATCGAAAAGGCGCATCCCGATGTCTACAACATCCTGCTTCAGGTGTTCGACGATGGCCGCCTGACAGATGGCAAGGGCCGCGTGGTGGACTTCACTAACACCATCATCATCGCCACCTCGAACCTCGGTTCGGACATCATCCAGCGCAACCTCACGAAACGCGGCAGCAGTGAGTTCGACGAGGCCAAGCAGAAATCCGAACTGATGGAGGTGTTGCGCGGTCATTTCCGGCCAGAGTTCATCAACCGGATCGACGAGATCATCGTCTTTCATTCGCTGAATCAGTCGGAGATCCGCCAGATCGTCGAGTTGCAACTCAACCGGGTCAAGCGGACGGCGCTGACCCAGGGGGTGGAGCTCGATTTCGACGCGAGCGTCGTGGACCATTTCGGCGCGGTGGGCTTCCGGCCTGAATTCGGCGCCCGCGAATTGCGCCGGCTGATCCGCTCGGAACTCGAGACCGAGCTTGCGCGCGAAATGCTCTCCGGCCGCATCGGCGATGGCGACAAGGTGCGCGTCGCCTGGTCGCCCGAGGCGCAGAAGGTCGTTTTCGAGAAAATCGCGAAGGCCGCCGGCGAGGACAGCCCGGCCGATCAGGCCGATGCGGCTGACGGTGGGGCCGAGAAGTCTGCGCCTTCGGGCGTAGCCGGCGCGGAGGCACCGCAGGGCGCAGCGGACGAAAGGACGGCGGACTGAGCCGGACACCCGGGCCGGGCGCGGCGCGATCTCGCGCCCGGCGTTCCGCAAGAGGCACGAGATCCATGAAAATCCTGAAGGCATTCCGCAACCTTGACCGTCACGGTCAGCAGCGCGCCCCTGAAGTGATCGAGGAGGAGGCCCGGCAACTCGCGTCGCATCTGAAGCGCTTCCGCGACGATCTCGTGCGGCTCGATGTCACCGTCTCGCAGACGATGGGCAAGACGCGCATCCATGTCAGCCTGCGCCTGCAGATGCCCTCGGGCGTGATCGCGGCACAGGAAGAGGGGTTCGAGATCGAGCCCGTCCTGCGCAAGGCCTTTGCCGACCTGCGGCATCGGTTGGACCGGCATGTGGGGCGCCTCAAGCACGAGTCGGACTGGAAGCGCCCCGCCCGCCGCCGCCGGATCGGCGCACTTCTGCCGCCAGCCCGCGATGCAGCCGAGGCCGACCGGCGGGCGGCCTATTTCGACCTGATCAAGGATCATCTGGACCGGGTCTATGACGCCGTCCGGCGCGAACTGACCTATCTCGAAGCCGGCGGATCGGTGCCGCCGGGCAGGCTCGGGGTGGACGATCTGGTCGATGCGGTGGTTCTGAAGGGGCTCGAACGGTTCGAGACGCGGCCGACGGAATTCTCGGTCGGCGATTGGCTCTTGCGGCTGGCCCACGAGACCATCGAGGAGGAGGGACGCGCGGCCCGCCGGGCCCTGCCCGAGGACGCCGCCTCGCTCGACGCCGAGCCGGAGAAGCCCGCAGAGGATCCGACCGAAGCCGATCAGGAATTGTCCGAATTCCACCAGCCCGATGACGTGTTGCGGCTCGAGGATCTCGTCGCGGACGACAGCGTGACCGATCCCGAGAGAGAAGCTGAGCGGCATGAACTGGCGCAGTCGCTGCATCGCGCGATAGCCCAGCTTCCGGCGCTCTGGCGCCGCGTGCTGGAGCGGATCCACCTTGCCGACGGCACGCCGGCCGAGGCCGCCGCGGCGCTCGGCCTGGATGCGGCCGAGGTAGACCGGATCGCCCTGTCCGCGGCCGCCTTTCTTCGCGCGAAACTGATCGAGGCCGGGTTCGCGGGCGAAACCGTCGAAACCGCGAACCTGGAACAGGAAATCGCCCGCACGGCGCGCCTGCCCCAACCGATCCTCGAACGGCAGCGGATCGTCATTGCGATGCACGGCGAGGCGGCCATCCTGTCGCATGCCGAAAGCTCACCCGATCATCCAGGAGGACGCATCAAATGAACATCAACTCGCTCAACCCGGCCCGGGACATCGAAGACATGCTCTGCACGCTGACGCGCAACTGGTGGCTGTTCATCCTGCGCGGCGTGCTGGCGCTGATCATCGCCGCGCTTGCGTTCCTGATGCCGGCTGAATCGCTCCTGGCTCTGACGCTGCTATTCGGCACCTTTTCCTTCGCCGATGGCGTGTTAGGCCTGACCTCCGCCATTCGCAACATCCGGAAGGGCCGGCGGTGGGGTTGGCTCATGGTCAGCGGCCTGCTCGGCATCGCCACGGGAATCGTCGTCGTGATCTCGCCCTTCGTTGCCACACTCGTCCTAGCGACGTTCCTTTGGGCCAGTATTGCCTTCTGGTCCGTGTTCTCGGGTGCCCTCGAGATCGCGGCAGCGATCCGCCTGCGAAAGGAAATCAACGGCGAAATCTGGCTGATCCTGGGCGGCCTTCTCTCGGTCGTTCTCGGTGTCGTCGTGACCTGGATGCTGCTGACGCGTCCGCTCGAAAGCTTTCTCGCGCTCGGCTGGTTGATCGGCTTCTACGCCGCGATCTTCGGGGTGATGATGATCCTCCTCGGGCTGCGGCTCCGCAAGGCGGATCGCCCGGACGACGGAACCATTGCTGGCCAGCCCCGGTCGGCGGAGGCGTGATGTACGCTGTGACAGATGACCGGCGCCTCGCCGGCGGCGAGAACGATTTCTCTCGATGGGACGAGACGATCTTCGATCGTTGCCTGAGCGCCGGCTTCAATCCCTTCGGCAGCGGACCGACACCGGTCTTCGTGCGGGACAGGGATCATACGCAGCATAGGGAGAAGCCCAGACCACATAAGGATCGTGAAAATGCGTGGCCATAATCAACCGCCGTTTCCGCCGAAGATTCCCGGAACCGAGTTGCGATCATGGGACGTGCCGACCGCGATCATCTACCGTCCGGCCCGTTCCGCGATGACATCAGCGCCTCGGCCCAGATACTGGGTCCTCGAGTTCGAGCCATCCCGGCCGCCGCAGATCGAGCCGCTGATGGGATACACGTCCAGCGACGACCCCTATCGCCCGATCCGGCTGAAGTTCCCCGACCGGGACAGCGCCGTGAACTTCGCCGAGCGGCAGGATTGGCGTTATGTCGTGCACGAGGACGTCGGAGAGGCCCGGGCGGCGAACCACTGGGCGGGCGAGGCGCGGCATCGGCTGCACAGGGGCGCCGATGCCCCGGGAGCCTTCCGGATCCCGTTCCGCCCTGATCGCGGCAGCAACGATCACCGCCTCTCGCGCGCCGTCGAGCATGAGGGCGCGGACGACCTGTCTTCCAGCGACCGGGAGGGTTTCGACCCTGTACTCGAAGCCTCTCTCGAATCCTTCCCCGCCTCCGATCCTCCGGTCTGGACGGGTGTGACATTCGCGGGGAAGAAGACGTGACGGCGGACGGCTTCAGGCGCGCGGAGGCGTAGCATGTTCCCGTGGGCAGACACCGTCGCGCGCCGCCATCCGCCCCTCATCGTATGGGCGTTCATCGGCACGAACGTCCTCGCGTTCCTCTATCAGACCAGCCTGCCACCGCACATGCTGGATCGGTTCCTGTTCGACTTCGCATTGGTGCCGTCGCGCGTCTTCGGCCGCCTCCGCCTGATCGCACCGTCCGACTGGACGCCGTTCCTGACGAACATCTTCCTGCATGCCAGCTGGCTTCACCTCATCCTCAACATGTGGACGCTCTGGATCTTCGGCCCGGCCGTGGAAGACCGGCTCGGGACGGTGCGGTTCACGGCCTTCTATCTGTTCTGCGGCGTGGCCGCGGGGCTCGCCCATGCCCTAGCCAACCCCGACTCGGTTGTCCCCGCCCTCGGCGCATCAGGCGCTATCGCGGGAGTGATCGGGTGTTATGCGCGGATGTTCCCGGCGGCGCGGCTGGTGGTGATCGTGCCGATCCTGTTCATCCCCCTGTTCTTCGAGGTCAGCGCGCTGGCCTTCGCCGTGATCTGGTTCGCGATGCAGGTCATCCCCGGACTGGTGTCGCTCGGCGACACGGCAAGCGGGGGGATCGCCTGGTGGGCGCATATCGGTGGCTTCGTCGCCGGCTGGCTTGCCACGCCGCTTCTGCGCAAGCCCGCCGGCACCTATCGCAGATACTACCGCGACGAGGGGATCTACGGCTTCCTGCCGGATGGCCGGAGAAACGGAGGAGGACGTCCATGGATCTGATGCAACTGCTGTGGCTGTTCTTCATCGTCTCGGCGTTGCAGCCGGTGCTGCAGCGGAAATATCTCGAGGCGATGCGCACCCGGAAGATCGCCCAGATAGAGAGGGCGCGCGGAAGCCGGGTGATCCTGATGATTCACCGGCAGGAGACGATGAACCTCCTGGGTTTTCCCCTGGTTCGCTATATCGACGTCAATGATTCCGAAGAGGTTCTTCGCGCGATCCAGCTGACGGACGCCGAGATGCCGCTCGACATCGTGCTGCATACGCCGGGCGGGCTGGTCCTTGCCGCCACGCAGATCGCCCGCGCCATTCAGGGACACAAGGGCAAGGTCACGGTTTTCGTGCCGCATTATGCCATGTCGGGGGGAACCCTGATCGCTCTGGCCGCAGACGAGATCGTGATGTGCGACCACTCCGTGCTGGGTCCGGTCGATCCGCAACTCGGGCAGATGCCGGCCGCTTCCCTCATCAGGGTCGTGGAGCAGAAGCCGATTGCCGAGATCGACGACCAGACGTTGATCATGGCCGATGTCGGTCGCAAGGCAATCGCCCAGGTCGAAGCGGCGGTGCGGCGGCTGCTGTTCGACAAGATGGACGCGAAAAGGGCGGCAGCGGTGGCGTCGCAGCTGGCCACCGGCACCTGGACCCATGACTATCCGATCTCCGCCGACGAGGCGCGCGAGATGGGGCTGCCGGTACGGACCGAAATGCCGGAGGAAATCCTCGAGCTGATGACCCTCTATCCGCAGCCCGTGCGCCGCCAGGGCGGCGGTGTAGAATACCTGCCGGAGCCGCGGCACCGGGAAACCCGCGGGGCCCCGGCCTCGCACTGAACGGCACCGGCCTGTCTGCCCCGCCGAAGCGACACTCAAATGGAGAACAGAATGCCCACCGTCGCTTGCCCGAAATGCAGTTCCGTCAATCGCGTTCCGCAGGAGCGACTGACGGACAACCCCAACTGCGGTCGCTGCGGCGCCGCCTTGTTCGAGGGCCGGCCGGTCGCGCTCACCGCGGCCAATTTCGACCGGCACGCCAATGCCGAATTGCCGCTGCTGGTGGATTTCTGGGCGGATTGGTGCGGACCGTGCAAGGTGATGGCACCGCAATTCGAGGCGGCGGCGCGTTCGCTCGAACCCCATTTCCGCCTCGGCAAGCTCGATACCGAAGTCGAGCAGCAGATCGCCGGGCGCTACGGCATCCGCGGCATTCCGACCATGATCCTCTTCAGAGCCGGTCGGGAGATCGCGCGAACGAGCGGGGCGATGTCGGCCGCCCAGATCGTGCAATGGGTGCGCGCGCAGGCATGATCGTTCCATCTCTCCCTCCACGCAACCGCGAGCGGACCCGACCATGCACGGCCTGACCGGCTTGCTCGAGAGCGCGGCGGTGCTTGTCCTTGCTGCCTATGTGCTGCTGATGGTCTGCGCGCGTGTGGGGGTGCCCAACATTGCCGGATACATCCTCGCCGGCGTGCTCATCGGGCCGGCGGTTAGCGGGCTCCTTGCCGAAAGCGAGGGGCTCGCCACCATAGGCGAGATCGGTGTCATCCTTCTGCTGTTCGCGCTCGGGCTCGAGTTCTCCTTCGAGAAGCTCGCCTCGCTCCGTCGGCATGTGTTCGGGATCGGCGCTGCCCAAGTCGCGTTGACCACTGTTCTGATCGCCCTCCCTGCAGCCTTCGTGCTGGATCTCGCCCCCGTCCCGGCGATCCTGCTGGGCGGGGCGGTTGCCATGTCTTCCACGGCGATGTGCCTCAAGGTGCTTGCGGGAGCGAATGCGCTTGGGTCTCCGGCTGGTCGGCTGGCGATCTCGGTTCTGTTGTTTCAGGATCTGGCAGCGGTCGGGCTGCTGCTCATGCACGACTCGGCAACCGGCACGGCCGAAGGGAACGGCGTCGCAACCATGATAGGCGGCGCAGCGACGCTTGTGACGGCGCTCCTTGTCGCGCGGGGACCGCTTCAGGCCCTGGCCAGATGGACGGCTAGGCAGCGGGAGTCCGAGTTGGCGCAGCTTCTGGCTCTGTCGATTGCCCTCGGGTCGGCGATTGCTGCGACATCCGTCGGTCTATCGCCCGCGCTCGCCGCCTTCGCGGCCGGAATGATCATCGGAGAAGGAGATGCGCGCCATGTCGTCGAAAAGGAGATCCGGCCGTTTCGCGATCTGTTCGTGGGCATCTTCTTCATCGGCATCGGATCGAAACTGCCCCTCGGGCTTATCCCCTATGTCTGGCCTGCCGTGCTGATCTGGTTGGCGATCTTGATCGTCGGCAAGGCGCTTATTGTGGTTCTGCTCGGGACGCTGTTCGGCGAGGAAGTGGAGATCATGCGCAGGGCCGGCATGATACTTGGGCATGGGGGCGAATTCGGCCTCATGCTTATTTCCGTTTCCATTTCCTCGGGACTCCTCTCCGACATGATCGCTAGCCCACTTCTCCTTGCCATCGGGATCAGCATGCTGGGGGGGAGTCTGCTCGTCCGGTGGACAGCGCGGCAATGCGCTGCGGTTACCTGAGAGCGAAAGTCCCGGCCTTCCCCTATCTACGCTCCACGCAGGAAGCTCATGGATCAGAACTCCATCTGCAGATACACCTTGACACAGTCATCGGCGACGGCGGAGGTCGTCGCGCCGGTGTTTGGGAAGGGTCGTGGCGACAGGAACCGCGTAGCCGCTGGCGGGGCGGCGGTGATCTCCTGCTCGAAGACCGCGCCGGAGACCTCGGCGACAACGAGCGCCCAGACGGAACTGCCGTTGGGCGATGCTGTCATGCACAGGGTTAGCACGCCGCCTGTCACGATGGGGACGCTCTCGCCCATGTCGGTCAGCGTCGGCGCACCAGTTGCGTCGTTCGCGGAAAGCTGCCACCGAGTTTGTGTGCCCCGCTGGAAGGCTGCGCCGTTTGCTCGACATGCTGCGCGAACACTATGCCGACTTCTCAGCTGAACCGCCGGCGACCTGACCGGCTCGATCGCGTCGCGCCTTGGCGAAGGCTCGGTCGGTCGCCATGAATCGCTCGATCATGGGCACGATGAGCTTCGAAGGCTCCGGCGCCGTTTGGCCGCTCGTCCGGCCGAGCACCTGAGCATAGGCGACGAGATCGCGATGCACGGCGGCGGGCAGTTCGACGCTCACCTTGACCGGCTTGTCGTCGGGCAGCGGCCCGAGCTTGAGCTTTGTCATGGAGTCCCTCCGTGGCCGTAGGGCGCCAGCACCAGGTCGCGCGTGACGATGACACGAACCGGGAAGCCCGGTCGGATAGTGAGCGTCGGCTGGATGTTGAGCTGGCGCTGCACGATCTGCTGGCCGGTCTGGCTGATCGAGTTCGAAGCGCCCGAGCGGATCGCCTGGACGAGATTGTTCTCGTTCTGGCTCGTACCGGCTTCGGCGCCGACGCTGAGCAGGGTCGAGAGGACGGCGGCCTTGAACAGCATGCCCCAATGGTTATCGACCTCGTCTTCGAGCCCCGCATAGCCTTGCGTATCGGCGCCCGGCTGTCGTTCCAGCACGATGGAATTGCCGTCCGGCATGATGATGCGCGTCCAGACGAGAAGGATGCGGCTCTGACCGAAGGCGACCGAGCTGTCGTATTGACCGATCAGCTTCGCGCCCTGCGGGATCAACAGGTATTGCCCGGTCGGGCTGTCGTAGACGGCCTCCGTCACCTGGGCAGTGATCTGGCCCGGAAGATCGGAGCGAATGCCGGTGATGAGCGCCGCAGGGATCACGGTTCCCGCCTGCACGACATAGGGCGAAGCCTTGGCTTCGAGGCGGTCGGAACTGACCGTTCGCTTGTCCGTCGCGGCGTTGAGGAACGCGGTCTTGCGATCCTGCATGTTCTGCGCGGACCCAGCATCGGCGGGTGGCGTGGGTGTCGGACCGCCCTGTGTAGCCATCGCCGACGGAGCAACGAGGCCGACCGGCTGCGGCTGCTGATTGGTCTGGGCGAACAGGCGGCTTACGCGCGCTGCCTCGGTCTCCTGAGCCAGCCGCTGCGCCGCGGGATCGGGCGTGGTTGCCGAAACGCTGGTATTTGGCGCGGCGCCGGCATTCAGGATGGGTTTGCCGAGATCTCCGGGCAACGGCGGCCCAAGTGGGGGCGCCTGGCGCGGAAGGCCGGTATAGTCTTTCGGCAGCCCGGCCAGCCCCTCGGCCGAGGGGCGGCTTTGGGTGCTGAGCAACTCCTGCCCCGTCTGCGACCTGTTCCGGGTCTGAAGGGCGTAGCCGAGAGCGCCCGCGATCGCGAGGGCCGACACGGCGCCGAGCGTGATCAGCACCTTGCGCGAGAGGCGCGTGACGCGCGGCCGCTCGCCCCGGAGCCGCAAATCGGAAGGCACGACAGGCGCTGGCGCCGGCGCTTGTTCTTCCGGTTCGTCCGTCATGACCGCGGCCTTCCATCGGTGCGGACGATGCGGACGCGCCGCTCGCTATCCTTGTCGCCGAGACGGAGTTCGGCCGCGGCGAACAGGCGGTCGACGATGTAGTAGTTGGCGCGAACGCGATAGTTCACCAGCTCGGAGCCGCCGGCCGGACCGATGACGAAGAGCGGCGGCATTTCGCCCTGGCGGATGCCGGACGGGAATTCGATATAGACCTTCTGGCCGTCGTCGAAGGCGCGCAGCGGCCGCCAGGCGGGATTGTCACCCTCGATCGCGTAGCGGAAGTTGATCGCGGCGAGATCGAGGCCGGTGGCGATCGGCGCGGCCGTTTCAGCCGCCGCATTTTGCTGGCGCAACGCGATGAGCTGGTCTTCGGGATATTGCCAGGAGACCGACGCCATATAGGTCTTCTCGGTCGAGCGCAGCTCCAGGAGATAGGTCCGCCGATCGGTGTTGATGACGAGGTTCGTCATCAGGTCCGGCCGGGTCGGCTTCACCAGGATGTGGACCTTCTTGGTCGGACCCGCGCCGCTTTCCGTGTCACCGATGATCCAGCGCACGGTGTCGCCGGCGGCGACCGGCCCCGTGCCGACGAGCTGTTCGCCCTCCTGCAGGGCAATGTCGGTGATCTCACCTGGCGCCGTGTAGGCCTGATAGAGCGCACCCGCCGAGTAGGGATAGACCTGCACGGCGTTGATGAAGCCGTCGCGCACGGGCTGCACGCGGGCGGCAGCATTCGCGCGATTGACGCGCACCTCTGGATCGGTCGATTGCGGCGGCTCCTTCCCGCCGGCAAGGGGCTTCAACTGCCCGGGCAGCGGCAAGGGCTTCGGCAGCTCGACGATCTTCACCGGCGCCGGGGGATCGACGGAGAGCTTCGCCGGCACGGCGTTGTCGTAGTTGATGTCGGGCGGAATGAACTTGTGGGCGCAGCCGCCGAGCGCCGTCACGGACAGCAGCAGAGCCGCGAAGCCGGATTTACGGAAAGGCGCAAAGCCGCCCTTCTGGCTCGGTTGAGAGACTGAAGGACGTGAAGCCGGACCGCCGGCTTCCATGGAAATCGGCGGGGTCATTGTCCCAGCTCCTTCGACCAGTTGATGGCAGTGACGTAGATGCCGAGCGGGTTCTTGCGGAGCACGTCGGCGGAGGTTGGCGGCTGGATCGCGACGGTGAGGATCGCGGTCCAGCGTGAGGTCTCGGCGAGCGCGCCGTCCTGATAGCGGTGCTCGACCCACTCGACCCGGAAGCTGGACGGCGATGCGCGGATCACGCTCGAGACGTCGATGGCGATCTGCTGGTGGCCCAGCTTGGCGAAGGGGTCGTTCGCCCGGGCGTAGTCGTTGAGCGCCTGCGAGCCCGAGGTGGTGGTGAAGTCGTAGGCCTGCAGCCAGTTCTGCCGCACGATGATCGGATCGGCCGGCAGCGAGCGGACCATTTCGATGAAATGGGCGAGATACCAGGCGATCTCCGGATCGCTCGGGGCATAGTCGGCCGTGGCCGGCGCGACAGCCTGCGCCTGGCCGAGCTTGTCGACCTGCACCACCCAGGGGACGATGCTGCCGTGGTTGGTCTGCCAGACCAGGCCACCGGCCAGACCCATCGAAAGCGCGAGTGAGCCGAAGGCCATCAGCCGCCAGTTCTTCGCCTGCACGCGGGCCGAACCAATTCGCTCATCCCAAGCTTGGGCGGCGCGCTGGTAGGGGGTCTCGGGTTCGGGGGTACGGCCGTAGCGGACCGTGGATCGGCGAAAGAGCGCCATTGTCTATTCTCCCGAAAGATCGACGGAATGGCCGCCGCCGTGGCTGTCACCGGACCTGAGGACGTGCGCCGCGGTGGTCGCGCCCTGGTGGATCGATTGATTGCGTCGCATCCGCTGCGCCCAAGCGGGAGGACTGGATCCGCTCGAACTCGGCGTAGGGGCGGCCGCCTCGCCGCCGCCGACGGTGCCTTGGGTCGAGGAGCCGCCCGTGGCCGCGAAACTGGACCTCGCGCCGGCGGCGAAGCTGTCGCGCATCGAGCCCGCGGCCTGAGCCGCCGCGCGCCGCATTGGCGCTGAGGCCGCCGCCGCCACGGCCCGACCGACACCGCCAAGACCAGCGGCCATGCCCGACGCGCCGGACCGGCCGGCGGAGGCCAGGCTGTAGGAGGAAGAGGCGCCACCGGCCATCGCCGCACCACCACGGGCCGCGGCGGCCGTCCCAGAGGCTGCCGCCATCGCTCCCCTTCCGGCGAGGCCAAGCGCGCCAGCGCCGGCCATGGCAGTACCGGCGACGGCAAGGCCAGTGCCGACGGCAGCGCCCGCGCCGAGTTGCGGCGCGCCGGAGACGAGGCCCGTGGCGATGCCGGGCCCAAAGATGCCGAGGCCCAGCATGGCCAGCGCCGCGAGCACGACGGACAGCGCCTGCTCGATGGTCGGCTGGCCGCCGGCATAGGTCTGGGTGAACTGCGAGAAGAGGCCGGTGCCGATTCCGACGATGACGGCGAGCACCATGACCTTCACGCCGGAAGCGACGATGTTGCCGAGCACCTTCTCGGCAAGGAAGGCGGTCTTGTTGAAGAGGGCGAAGGGGATGAGGATGAAGCCGGCGAGCGTCGTCAGCTTGAACTCGATCAGCGTGACGAAGAGCTGCACCGCCAGGATGAAGAAGGCGATCAGCACCAGCAGCCACGACACCATCAGGACCGCGATCTGGACGAAGTTCGCGAAGAAGCTGGTGAAGCCCATCATCTGGCTCGCCGCGTCGAGCAGCGGTTGGCCGGCGTCGAGACCGACCTGGGCGAGATGGCCGGGCTGCAGAAATGTGGCGGTCGAGATCGTTGAGCCGCCAGCTTTCAGGCCGAGGCCCGCGAAGCTGTTGAAGACAATGGCGGAGAGGTTGTTGAAGTTGGTGATGATGAAGGCGAAGAAGCCGATGTAGAGGGTCTTCTTCACCAGGCGCTGGAGAATGTCTTCGTCGGCGCCCCATGCCCAGAACAGGCCCGCCAACGTGATGTCGATGACGATCAGCGTCGAGGAAAGATAGGCGACCTCGCCCTTGATCAGGCCGAAGCCGGAATCGATGTAGGTCGTGAAGGTGTTGAGGAAGGTGTCGATGACGCCGACGTTGTTCATCGCGCCTCTCCTGAAGAGGGGGTGGCCGGCGCGACAGCGGCTGGGGGCGATGGCGGCAGCGGCCGCGCCGGCCTGCCGAAGAAGCGCCGGCGGTTCTCCTCCCAGACCGCCACGCAGCGCGCGTCCTCGGCATCCGCTGGGCCGAGCGCGCTGCAGCGATGCAGCTCGGCCGTGAGGTCATCGGTGGCTGGAGCGGTGACGGTCGGAGGAGGTTCAGCGACCGGCGCCGCGGGACGCCGGTTGATCGCCGCGAGGGCCGCGACGAAGCACGCGATCAGAGCGACGATCGCGGCGGCGCGGAAGATGTCCGACCGGCCCAGCACCAGCGCGCCTCAGTTGCCGCTGAACATGGTGACGTTGCCAGGCTGGTAGCCGCTGCGCGTCGAGAAGGTCTTGTAGTTCTGCTGGCCTTGCGCTTCGGCTGCGGCGACGCGCGCCTGCTCCAGCGCGTCGGCACGGCCTTTCGCCGACAACACGGCGACGACGTCGGAGAGCTGCTGGGATTGCAGGGCCAAAAGCTGGTTGCCGGCTTGCGCCGCTTGGAGCGCGCCGGTGGCATTCTGGCTGGCCGAGACGAGCGAGGTCATGGCGCTGGAATTGGTCGGGATATTGCCGACCACCCCCGCCTGAACCTTCAGGCTGTCCTCGAAAGCCGCGACGGAATTTTGCCAACGCTGCTGAGCATTGGCGACCATCGTCGTGGTCGAGCCCGTACCCGCTGCGCTGCCATAGCTGGTCGAATAAGCCTGCTCGATCCGCTGGACGTTGAAGGCGATGTTTTGCGCTTGACCGAGCAGCGACTGGGTCTGTGCGATCGACGACTGAAGCTGGGTCAGCGTCGACATCGGCAGGTTGGCGAGATTGCGCGCCTGGTTGACCAGGCTCGTTGCCTGATTGGTCAACATCTGAATCTGGTTGTTGATCTGCTGCAGCTCACGCGCCGCCGTCAGCACGTTCTGGCTGAAATTGGTCGGGTCGTAGACGATCCATTGCGCCGAGGCCGGCGGCACGGCGACGGCCAGGGACAGCACGACGGCGCTTGCCGCCGCCAGATGGCGCAGCTTGATCATGATGACGTCTCCAGGTTGGTCAGTTCAGGAATGAGATCGGCGGCCCAGAGAAGCTCGCGATCGGCGAGCCAGGTGGGCGTGAAGGCCTCACGGCCGCGCTCGGCGATGACACGCTCAATTGCGGCGTGGTCTTGCTTGGAAGATGCGGCACAGAACGCTAGCGCGACCGGCCCGAGCCCGAGCTCGAACAGCCGGTTGCCACGGCGGGATTGGCAGTAGTAGTCGCGCTTCGGCGTGGCGCGCGCGAGAATCTCGATTTGGCGATCGTTGAGGCCGAAGCGCCGGTAGATCGCCGTGATCTGCGGCTCGATCGCGCGTTCGTTCGGCAGGAAGATGCGTGTCGGGCAGCTCTCGACGATGGCGGGCGCGATGCTGCTGCCGTCGATGTCCGAGAGCGATTGCGTGGCGAAGACGACGGAGGCGTTCTTCTTACGCAGCGTCTTCAGCCATTCGCGAAGCTGCTGCGCGAAAGCCGGGTCGTCGAGGACGAGCCAGCCTTCGTCGATGATCAGCAGAGTCGGCCGGCCGTCGAGGCGGCCTTCGATGCGGTGGAACAGGTAGGTGAGCACAGCGGGTGCAGCGCCCGCGCCAATCAGGCCCTCGGTCTCAAACGCCTGTACGGTGGCGGTGCCGAGTTGCTCGCTCTCGGCGTCGAGCAGCCGGCCGGAGGGACCGCCGACGCAGTACGGTTGCAGCGCTTGCTTCAGCGCCGTCGATTGCAGCAACACGGCGAGGCCGGTGATCGTGCGCTCGCCCACTGGAGACGACGCGAGCGACGTCAGCGCCGACCAGACATGCTCCTTGGCGGTCGGATCGATCGTGACGCCTTCCTTGGCGAGGATCGCCGCCACCCATTCGGCCGCCCAGGCTCGCTCGGCCTGGTCATCGATCCGCGCAAGCGGTTGGAGGGACACCGAATGCTCCGACCCAGCCGACAAGCTACCGCCGAGGTCGTGCCAGTCGCCGCCCATCGCGAGCGCTGCGGTGCGGATCGAGCCACCGAAATCGAAGGCGAAGATCTGGTTGTTCCGGTAGCGCCGGAACTGCATCGCCATCAGGGCTAGAAGCACGGACTTGCCCGCGCCGGTCGGGCCGACGATCAGTGTATGGCCGACGTCGCCGACATGGAGGCTCAGCCGGAACGGCGTCGAGCCTTCGGTCTTGCCGAACAGCAGCGGCGGCGCCTGGAAATGCTCGTCGCGTGCCGGCCCCGCCCAGACCGCCGATAGTGGGATCATGTGGGCGAGATTCAGTGTCGAGACCGGCGGCTGGCGGACGTTGGCGTAGGCATGGCCGGGGACCGAGCCGAGCCAGGCCTCCAGCGCGTTCACCCCTTCCGGCATGCAGGTGAAGTCGCGGCCCTGGATCACCTTCTCGATAAGGCGCAGCTTCTCCGCTGCGAGGCCGGCGTCTTCGTCCCAGACGGTGACAGTGGCGGTGACATAGGCCTGGCCCACATCGTCGGAGCCCAGCTCCTGAAGCGCGAGGTCCGCGTCGGCCGCCTTGTTGGCTGCATCGCTATCGACCAGCGTCGAGGCCTCGTTGGTCATCACCTCTTTGACGATGGCGGCGATGGACTTGCGCTTGGCGAACCATTGCCGCCGGATCTTGGTCAGCAGCTTCACCGCCTCGGTCTTGTCGAGGAGGATCGCACGGGTCGACCAGCGATACGGAAAGGCGAGCCGGTTCAGCTCGTCGAGGATGCCGGGATGAGTCGTGGTCGGGAATCCGACCACGGTGAGTGTCCGCAGATGATGGGCGCCGAGCCGCGGCTCAAGTCCGCCGGCGAGCGGCTCGTCAGCGAGCAGCGCATCGAGGTGCATCGGCGTCTCGGGGACGCGCACGCGCTGCTGCCGTGTTGAGATCGTCGAGTGCAGATAGGTCAGCGTGTCGCCGTCATCGAGCCAATCGACCTCGGGCATGAACCCTTCGACCAGTTGCAGGACGCGGTTGGTCCGATCGACGAAGCCGTGCAGCAGCTCCCACGGATCGACACCTGTCTGCGACCGGCCTTCATAGAGCCAGCCTTCCACACGTGAGGCGTCCTCGGCCGGCGGGAGCCAGACGAAGGTCAGGTAGTACCGGCTCTCGAAGTGGGCGCCCGCCTCCTCGAAGGCGTCCTGCCGTTCGAGATCGACCAGGGCCGATGCCGGATCAGGAAACGTCGAATGCGGATAGGTCTGGGCGGCGATCCGCTGCGCCTCGACGAAGATCGCCCAGCCGGAGCCGAGCCGACGCAGCGCGTTGTTCAGCCGTGCGATGACGCCTACCAGCTCGGCCGGCGTCGCGCTGTCGAGGTCCGGTCCGCGAAAACGGGCGCTGCGCTGGAACGAGCCGTCCTTGTTGAGGACGACACCCTCACCGACGAGAGCGGCCCAGGGCAGGAAGTCGGCCAGGCCGGCAGGACGATGGCGGTATTCGGCAAGATTCAGCATGGCGGCCTCACACCCCCAGATGTGCGGGGTAGCGAAGGTGCCGGCGGACCACGTCGACAAACTGCGGGTCGCGCTTCGCCGCCCAGACGGCGGCGGCGTGCCCAACGGCCCAGATCAGTGCGCCGGGTATCCAGAGCCGCAGGCCGAGCGCGATCGCCGCCGCGAGCGTGCCGTTGGCGATCGCGACGGTCCGCGGCGCCCCGCCCATCAGGATCGGGTCGGTGAGGGCGCGGTGGACCGGCGCGAAAAAGCCGGGCACGTCGGGATCGACGATCGCGGCCATCAGATCAGCGCTCCGCCGGAGAAGCTGAAGAACGACAGGAAGAAGCTCGACGCGGCGAAGGCGATGCTCAGACCAAAGACGATCTGGATCAGGCGGCGAAAGCCGCCCGACGTGTCGCCGAAGGCGAGTGTCAGGCCGGTCACGGTGATGATGATGACCGAGATAATCTTGGCGACCGGGCCCTGCACCGACTCCAGGATCGAGTTGAGCGGCGTTTCCCACGGCATCGAAGAGCCGGAGGCATAGGCGGCGGGCGCGAAAGCCAGTGTGAGCGTGGTCAGCGTGACCAGCTCGACGAGGCGGCGGCGGGAATGGCGAGCGACGGCGAGAACGCGGCTCATGAGGGATCTCCGAGGGACAAGGGGTCGCCGCCCGCCCCGGCGGACTGAAGGCAGTAATCGCCGGTGGCGGGATCGAGACCGGCGACGAGAGCGAGTTCGGAGAGGCGGCGCTCTGAGCCGCGGCCGCGCAGCACCGCGACGAGATCGATGGTCTCGGCGATCAGCGCCTTGGGGACGGTGACGACGGCTTCCTGGATGAGCTGTTCGAGACGACGGATCGCGCCGAGCGCAGTGCCGGCGTGGATCGTGCCGATCCCGCCGGGGTGGCCAGTGCCCCAGGCCTTCAGGAGATCGAGCGCTTCGGCGCCGCGGACCTCGCCGATCGGGATGCGATCGGGCCGAAGGCGCAGCGAGGACCGGACAAGGTCCGATAGCGAGGCGACGCCATCCTTGGTGCGCATCGCGACCAGGTTCGGCGCGCGGCATTGAAGCTCGCGGGTGTCCTCTATCAGCACCACGCGGTCACTCGTGCCGGCGATCTCGGCCAGGAGCGCGTTCGTGAGCGTCGTCTTGCCCGTGCCGGTGCCGCCAGCGACGAGGATGTTTTTGCGCGACGCGACGGCCCCGCGCAGCAACGCCGCTTGAACAGCGGTCATGGTGCCAGCGTCGACATAGTCGTCGAGGGTGAAGACGGCGACGGCGGGCTTGCGGATGGCGAAGGCTGGCGCCGTGACGACGGGCGGCAGCAGCCCTTCGAACCGTTCTCCCGTCTCGGGCAACTCGGCCGAGACGCGCGGGCGCTCCGCGTGGACCTCGGCGCCGACGTGGTGCGCCACGAGGCGCACGATCCGCTCGCCATCGGCGGCCGACAGCGTGCGGCCGCTATCCTCGAGGCCGCCGGAAAGCCGATCGATCCAGAGCCGGCCGTCGGGATTGAGCATCACCTCGACGATCGACGGGTCTTCGAGAAAGGCGGCGATGGCCGGGCCGAGCGCGGTGCGCAGCATGCGCGCACCGCGTGAGAAGGCCTCGGAATGGAGCGGAGCAGCCGCCACGATCGTCCCCATCATTGGCCAATCGCGACACGCGATTGGCGACGGGGATGATTAGAAGAGGCAATAAATGGGGCGATTCAACAAGGTTTTACGTGGCGTAGCAGAGCGGCGTAGAGGAGAGAAAAAATACTTGCTGAATCGCAATCGCATTCAACGGCTGAACCCCCGCCACCTACCTGGCGCGGTGATCCCGGAACAACGAATCGATCAAAGGACAGTCGGGTCGCGTTCCGTCGCCGCACTGCGCAACGACGTCCTTCAACACGCGCTCCATACGTCTCAAATCGGCGATCTTCGCCCGCACATCTGCCAAGTGGGTCACTGCGAGTCGGCTCGCTTCCGCGCAAAGCTGTTCTCGTTCGTCCGCCAAACGTAAGAGGGCACGAATTTCCTCAAGCGAGAACCCGAGTTCGCGCGCGCGGAGCACGAATCGGAGGCGACGTTCATGGGCCCCGTCATAGCTGCGATAGCCGGTGGCGGTGCGTGGCGGCGGCGGCAAGAGGCCGACCTTCTCGTAATAGCGGACGGTTTCGAGATTGGCTCCGGTCCGCCGGGCCAGCTCCGCGCGCTGAAGGCCCTTCGATGGCTTCGCCATGTCCATGAAAAATGCCTTGACCCTGTAGTGACTACAGACTGCAGGATTGCCTGAGATCGAATTCGCAAGCAACGGGAGCTTATCATGAGCGATGCGACAGCTTCGGCTTCGCCGCAGGGCGAGCGGGCGACGGCGTCTCGCTGGCTGGCCGTGGGCGGCATATTGGGCGCGCTAGGCGCGGCTTCGTGCTGCATCATTCCCTTTGCGCTGTTCCTTGCCGGCGTCAGCGGCGCCTGGATCGGCACCCTAACGGCGCTGGAACCTTACCAGCCGATTTTCGCGGCCATCTCGCTGGCTTTCATCGGCGCCGGCGCCTGTCGGCTGCGGAAGAAGCGGCAGATTGCCTGCGCCGACGGCTACTGCGCCACGCCTCGGTCGGATCGCATCGCCAGGATCGGCCTCGTCGTTGCCGCGACGCTGGTCGTCATCGCGGTCGGGTTCCCTTACGCGGCGCGGTATTTCCTGTGAACGCACCGCAACGCCAGAAGGAGAGAGGCATGAAGAAAACGCTTGGGATGTTGGTGGCGCTCGGTCTGTTCGCCGCCCCCCTCGCCGCCCGGGCGGGCGAGGCCACCGTCGTGCTCACTGTTCACCACGCCGGCTGCGTGCTGTGCGGGCCGATCGTTAAACGCACGCTCGCCCATGTCAAAGGCGTCAGTGGCGTCACCGTCACTCAGGCGAATGGCGACGCCGATGTCACTGCGACCATCAGCTACGATCCCGCCGTCCCCTCGCCGCAAGCGATGATCAGGGCCACGACTGGCCAGGGTTATCCGGCCGAGGTCGCCAAGGCTGCGAAGGGCTGAGGCCGCGAAACCGAGAGCGAAAACATGAACGATTGCTGCGCGCCGAAGGCGGGCAAACTCGGCCGTTATGACCTTGTCGTCGTCGGCGCCGGGTCAGCGGGGTTTTCGGCCGCCATCACCGCCGCCGAACAGGGCGCCCAGGTGGCGCTGATCGGGGCTGGCACGATCGGCGGCACCTGCGTCAATATCGGCTGCGTGCCGTCGAAAGCGCTGATCCGTGCGACGGAGACACTTCACAACGCGCACGCCGCGGCGCGGTTCGCCGGCATCGCCGCGCATGCCGAGATCGGCGACTGGCGCGCGACCGTCCGGCAGAAGAACGAACTGGTCGCTTCTCTGCGTCAGGCCAAATACGCCGACCTGCTGCCGGCCTATAACAATGTTACCTATCGCGAAGGGGCGGCTAGGCTCGTTCCGGGCGGCGTCGAGGTCGGCGGGGCAGTTCTGTCGGCCGAGCGGATCATCATCGCCACCGGCGCCCGGCCAGGCGTTCCGAGCATCGCGGGAATCGAGTCCGTGCCGTGTCTGACAAGCACGACCGCGCTCGAACTCGAAGACTTGCCGGGATCGCTGATTGTGATCGGCGGCGGCTATATCGGCGCGGAGCTCGCGCAGATGTTCGCGCGCGCCGGCGTGCGCGTCACGCTCGTCTGCCGTTCGCGGCTGCTGCCCGAGGCGGAGCCGGAGATCAGCGCCGCGCTGACGGGCTATTTTGCCGACGAGGGCATCGAGGTCGTCTCAGGCGCCGCCTATCGCGCGATCCGCAACAACGAAACCGGGGTTGCGCTGACGCTGGCGCGCGATGGCCGCGAGAGGACGATCGCGGCGGAGCAGGTGCTGAACGCGGCGGGTCGTGCGCCGAACGTCGAAGGTCTCGGTCTCGCCGAACTCGAGATCCGGCAGACATCCGGCGGGGCGATTGTCGTCGATGACCGCATGCGCACCAGCCGCCCCGGCGTCTACGCCGCGGGCGACGTGACCGGGCGCGACGCCTTCGTCTACATGGCCGCTTATGGCGCCAAGCTCGCGGCGAAAAACGCGCTCAACGGCGACAGCTTGGCTTATGACAATTCCGCAATGCCGGCGATCGTGTTCGCCGATCCGCAGGTCGCGAGCGTCGGGCTGACGGAAGCGGCAGCGCAGGCGGCGGGGCACAAGATGCGCGTTTCCATCCTTTCGCTAGACCAGGTTCCGCGCGCGCTCGCCGCACGCGATACGCGTGGGCTCATCAAACTCGTGGCGGAAGCTGGCAGCGACAAACTTCTCGGCGCGCACATCCTCGCCCCTGAGGGCGCCGACAGCATCCAGACGGCAGCGATGGCGATCCGCGGCGGACTCACGGTGCGCGATATCGCGGAGACGATTTTTCCCTATCTGACCACGGTCGAGGGGCTCAAGCTCGCCGCGCTCGCCTTCGACAAGGAAGTAGCAAAGCTTTCATGCTGCGCGGGGTAAGTTCGTCACCACCTCCACAGGCCCTATCATCCACGGCCGCGCAGATTGACGTCGCGTTCATTCGCGGCGGGGTTCGTTATTCGCCATCGCGATTTGACGATGAAGGTTCTGAATCATCCGGAATTTCCTGCCGCAGCTTCGGCCCTTCATTGAGTCGCCGGCCAAGCGTGGCGACAAAATTGTCGTAGCGCGCTCCGGCCTGCGCGCGCGCGGCCTTAGCCGCCGGTTCGGGAAGCGGCGGCGTCGTGTTGAGCCAGAAGCGTATGAACAGCGCCAGCGTTTCGACACCGATTCCGACATCGCGCTCGAGCCGCGCCAGGCGGCGGTCCTGCTGGTCGAGGCGTTTCGCGATCGCCGCTTCCTTCCGCTCGTCCGCATCTGGCGACAGGAACGAGGCGATCGCGGCTTCGGCGATCAGCGACATCGATTGGTCCCGACGCGCGGCATAGGCAGACAAGGCCTGCATGACATCCGGATCGAGATAGACGGAGAGCTGAGCCTTCTTCTTCGCCATGGCCATGCGCGCCTCACATGCCGAGGTCATCGCCTGGATCGAGAGAGGCCTGCCGCGCGAGACCCTGCATGAGATCGTTCATGCGGCCGATCCGCGGCGCCTCCTCCTCCATGTCGTCGACCGGATCGAGCGCGAACTCATTCTCGATCGGCGCCTGCTTCTCGACGGTTCCGTGGCTGAGCTCCGGCTGCTTCCGGCGATCGGCGTTCTTCGGATCCTCGTCGTCGGCGTCATCGCCTTCGGCCGCCACCGGCGCCGGAGGGCGAGGAGGCAGTGGACGCGAACTCCAATCGTCGGGGCGGCCCTCCTTCGGCCGCGCCGGGACGGGCGGCGGCACGATCCGCTCCTGAAACCGTCCATCCTCATAGTAGCGGGCCTTCTTCGCCCGGATCGGATGGACACCCGACACCATGACGATCTCGTCAGTGGGTGGGAGCTGCATGACCTCGCCGGGCGTCAGCAATGGACGCGCGGTCTCCGAGCGCGACACCATCAGATGCCCGAGCCAAGGCGACAGCCGGCTCCCGGCATAGTTCTTCATCGCCTTCATCTCGGTCGCGGTGCCGAGCGCATCGCTCACCCGCTTGGCGGTCCGCTCGTCATTGGTCGCGAAGCTCACCCGGACATGGCAGTTGTCGAGGATCGAGTTGTTGGGGCCGTAGGCCTTCTCGATCTGGTTCAGCGACTGAGCGATGAGAAAGCTCTTGATGCCGTAGCCGGCCATGAAGGCGAGCGCCGACTCGAAGAAGTCGAGGCGACCGAGCGCCGGGAACTCGTCCAGCATCAGGAGAAGCCGGCGTCGCCTAGCCTTGGCCTGCAGATCCTCGGTCAGCCGCCGGCCGACCTGATTGAGGATCAGGCGGATCAACGGCTTGGTCCGGTTGATGTCAGACGGCGGCACGACGAGGTAGAGCGTGGTGGGCCGGTCGCCGGCGACGATGTCGCCGATGCGCCAGTCGCATCGCCGCGTCACCTCGGCGACCACGGGATCGCGATAGAGGCCGAGGAATGACATCGCCGTGCTCAGCACGCCGGACCGTTCGTTGCCGGATTTGTTCAGCAGCTCCCGCGCAGCCGAGGCGACGACAGGATGGACGCCGGCTTCGCCAAGGTGCGGCGTTCGCATCATGGCGGAGAGCGTCGACTCGATCGGTCGCTTGGGATCCGACAGGAAGGACGCAACACCGGCGAGTGTCTTGTCCTCCTCGGCATAAAGGACGTGAAGGATCGCGCCGACCAGTAGCGCGTGGCTGGTCTTCTCCCAGTGGTTTCGCTTCTCGAGGCTGCCTTCGGGGTCGACCAGGATGTCGGCGATGTTCTGGACGTCGCGCACCTCCCACTCGCCGCGCCTGACCTCGAGCAGCGGATTGTAGGCCGAAGACTTCGCGTTGGTCGGATCGAACAGCAGCACGCGGCCATGCTGGGCGCGGAAGCCAGCGGTGAGCTGCCAGTTCTCGCCCTTGATGTCGTGGACGATCGCCGAACCTGGCCAGGTCAGCAGCGACGGGATGACGAGGCCCACGCCCTTGCCGCTCCGGGTCGGCGCGAAGCACAGCACATGCTCGGGGCCGTCGTGGCGGAGATAGCTGCGTTGATACCTGCCGAGCACCACGCCGTCGGGACCAAGCAAGCCGGCTTCCTCTATCTCTTGTCGCTGCGCCCAGCGCGCGGAGCCGTAGGTTTCGGCGTTCTTCGCTTCGCGAGCCCGCCAAACCGACATGCCGATGGCGACGGCCGCGGCGATGATCCCGCCAGACGCCGCGATATAGGCGCCCTCGATGAAGATCGAGGGAGCGTAGGCGTCGTAGGCGTACCACCACCAGAAGAAGGCCGGTGGCAGATAGAACGGGAAATGCAGAATCTCGAACCAGGGACGGCCGAGTTCGGGCTGAAAGCCGAGCCGCCAGGCAGTCCATTCCGTCGCGGTCCAGATTGTCAAGAGGACGATCCCGAAGGCGGTGATGACCTGGCCCCAGAGTATCTTCGTCGCCGACATGCTGGCCGTCCTTTCGTGAGATCGATGATGGGAGGGGGCGCTCACAGGCCGAGTCCCCGATTGCGGCCAAAGCCCCAGTCGACGCCGCCATCATCGCGGGCGACACCGGAGACGTGGCGGCCGAGCTGTTTCTCGAGCGACGGGGTCCAGGGAACGAGCTGAAAGCCGAGGCCGTCGTCGATCATGGCGAACCGGCCGGAGGCGAGCGCGAAGCGCTGACGGTATGATCCGGCGACGTATTCGCCGGAGGCGGCCTGGTTGAAGGTCTGGCCCGTCTCGGCCGCAAGCCGCTCGCCGAAGGCTTCGACTTCCCGACGGCGGAGCATGCCGATCAGGCCCTGGGAGAAGGTGATGCCCCGCGCCGGTCGCTCGGCCAGCCCCTGCTCGATGAGCTGGTCGGCCCGCCGCTCCAGCGCATCGCGGACCTCGGCGCCGAAGCCCGTCTGGCTAAGGTCGACCGGATCACGCGAGACCGCTTGGCGGTCGAGCCAAGTCGCGCCGCTGGCCGTCACCTGATCCTCGATGGCGAGGTCCGACCGCACGGCGAGCGCGACGCGGCGACGCCCTTGCGCGTCGTCGAACTTCCTCAGCTCGACGATCGAGCCGGGCGCGCTGTCGCCGGTGGCGTCGAGGTCGGGGAATTTGATGTGGTGGGTGCGGCCGTCGACGCCATCGATGACGGCATAGGCGGTGCCTTTCAACTCGTCGTCGAGGCCTCGATCGACCAGCCGGCCGATGACGGGCACGTCGAGGCTCTCGCCGGCGAGCACATAGCTCCCGGCCGCGCGCTCGATACCGTGCTCTCGCAAGCCCCGATGAATCCGCTTGATGATGTCGCCGCGCTCGCCGAGTTCACGGAGCGTGGTCTCGGCCGCCTCGTCCATCGTCCACTGGCCGGCTCCGATCTGATGGGCGAGAGCGAGGCTCTCCAGATGCCGCAGTCGGCCGACCTTCAGTGAATGGAAAGGGTCCGGCTCCTGGCCCGGAGAGGGCGCAACGTCGATGACGCCATGTCGGCCGCCGTCACGGATGAGCTGCCGGTCGAGTTGGGTCCAGCGCTCGGCCTCGACCTGACGCTCGAGCGCCTGGTGGATATCGAGGTCGCTACGCAGCCCCAGCTCCCGCGTGACCAGGTCCTGGGCGCGGGCGCGCATCCCTTCCTTGATGTAGTCGCGGGAGATGACGAGGTCCTGGCCGTCCTCGGCGACGCCGCGCACGATGATGTGGACGTGCGGGTGCTGCGTGTTCCAGTGATCGACGGCGACCCAATCGAGCTTGGTGCCGAGGTCCTTCTCCATTTGGCCGACCAACTCGCGGGCATAGCCCTTGAGGTCGGTCATCTCCGGCGCGTCCTCGGGCGAGACGATGAAGCGGAAGTGATGGCGATCCTTCTCGCACCGCTCGGTGAAGGCCTGGGGGTCGGCGTCCTCGGTTTCGGGGCCGAACAGCCGCGCCTTCTCCCCGTCCCGGGTGACGCCCTCGCGCCGGAGGTAGCCGAGATGAGCGCCGAGCGGCGCGGAGCGCGCGGTGTGGCGGACGACGCGTGCCTTGACCGTCACCAGGCGCGAGCGGCCGGTGAGCAGATGGTTCGCCCGGACGGCGGCGACACGGCCGCGGCCGAAGGTCGAGCGGCTGGCGCTCCTGAGCAGGCCCTGCCGCGATACGCCGCCGCCGGCGCACTGGGCGGCGGCGAGCGCCTGGGCGATGAAAGGCTTTGCCCGCTGACTGCGCGAAGAGCGGATGCGGCCTGGCCGGGGTTGGAAGTCGTTCTCCTCAGCCATCGCCGGCCCCGGCAATGTGCGAAAAACAGAGGATGGGCAATGCGTTGACGGCGCCGCGCACCTTGCGCGCCGGGGCCGCACGTTGCGCGATCGACGAAAAACACAAGCAAAAACAACCGACCGACAGAGCCGCACCTTGCGGCCTTTTATCTGGCCCTCTGTCGGTCGGTTCCTGCACGCCTCCCCTGTCCGCCCTTCCTTCTTCTCGGAAGGACGCTGCGCCGCGCCAGCCTGCGAAATCGCATCCGAGAACCTCGAAGAAGCTTATCGAGACCCCGAACACCGTCGCGCTGCCAAGGAAGCCGCAAGCAGGCCGAAGCAAGAGCGCGGCGTGATTGCAGGGGAGCAGCACCGTCATGGCTTTGGTCCCGCTGCTGCAACTGAGACGAACAGACCCGTGGATTGCGGTGCGATGGCGGAGATATCGCGCACCGCGAGGACGGCCGGGGTGTCGTTCGGCGGCTGCTTGGTCGACGTGCGATCAGCGGGTTCAGCGCTTGCCGACCGTGTGATGAAGAGCGGTGCTTGCGTCCAGGACGACGGATCGGAGGCCGCCACGAGGACAGGCCCCTCGATCGCGCCGTCCCCAACAAAAGGGACGAGCGCGGCGACGTAGGCAACGGTTTCGGGCGGTAGGGGCCGATGACGATCACGATAGTCTTCGTATCGACCAGGCCCCGCATTGTATGCCGCGAGGAAGCCCGGCGATCCGTAGCGGTCGTGCATTTCGCGCAGGTAGGCCGCGCCCGCCAGGATGTTGTCGTGTGCATCGAACGGATCGCGACCAAGGCCGTACCGAGCGTGCAGCGCCGCCCAGGTGTCGGGCATGAGCTGCATCAACCCGATCGCCCCCTTGGGCGAGATTGCGCGCCGATCGCCGCGGCTCTCGACTCGCATGATCGCCCGTATCCATGCCGCCGGAATGCCGAAGCGCTGGGCCGCCTCCGCGATGAGCCCCGCATAGGGATCGCTCGGCGCGTGCAGCTCGATACGCGCGGTCTGGGCGTGAGCGACGACGGCGGGCGTGCCGACCGCCGTCGCCCCGACGAGTATGATGAGAGCGGCCCGCATGCGCTCAATCCCGCTGGCCGCGCTTGGGCGGGCGGTTCCAGTTCAGCACCCACGCGGATTTGTCATCGCCGGACTGAAAGAGGTTGGCGCGGATCGGCTGTTGCAGCGCCGGGTCATCGATGACGAGCGACACATATTCGCCTGCTTTCTCGCCGGTGCGTTTCCAGCCCGCGCCGATTTCCGGGCCGTCGGCATCGCCCAGATGGACCCGAAAGTCGGGCGCATTCTCGGCATCGGAAGATTCGGCCGGAACGAGGGAGAGGTCGCGGGTGAAGAAGAGCGTCTGAATGCGTCCGGTGAAGCCGGATTTGTCGCGGGTGAAGTGACCGATCTGCGCCATGGGGACCTCCTGGGTTGGCGGGTTGAGAAGCGGATCAATCTGTGGCGGCGCGCCAGACGAAGCGGCCGTCGCCGGCCTCGTCGGTCCACAACGGGACCGCGCGCGCGACGATCGAAGCGACGGGGAGCGGGCCGAAATAGCGACCATCCAGGCTGTCCGGGACGGTCGGGTTCATGAGGAAGACCTCGTCCGGCCGAAGCACGCGACAGCCGCTCCAGCGCGGCAGTGGGCGGTGGAGGTGATCGCGGTCATGAGCGACGCCGACCTCGACCTGATCGACGGTGACGAGGTCGCCGGCCCGACACACGGTCTGTCCGGGTAGCGCCATGACGTGCTTGAGCAGCGGCACGCCCTTGGGCAGGAAGCCGCCGTCCGCGAGGTAGCTCGCAATCGGCTCGGGAGGCCGCACGACGACGAGTTCGAGCGTGCGGAGCGTACCAACGGGATGCAGTGCATAGAGCCCGGTCGGGGTGCTCGCCGTGGCGTTCCAGATCAGCCGTGGCGCCGGGTGGAAGAACGCGAGGGCGCCGATGCCGAGCATCGCGAAGTACGTCGACATGACGTAGCCGAAGCGGGTCATGGCGCGACGCTCCGGCGCTTGAGCCAGGCGGCATGTTGCTCGCGCGTGTAGGCGCGCGGCTCATGCCCGGCGGCGAGGCGGTTGTGGAGATGACGCCAATATTCCGGCGCGACATCGGCAGGATCGATATCGAGCGCTTCGACCGCATCGATCGCCCGCAGCACGCGCTCGACCTTCGGCCAGCCATCGACGCGCAGCAGGATTTCGCCGCCGGGGCGGACAAAGGGCAGCGTCTGGTAGGGGACGCCGGGCTCGACCGCGCGCACGATGTCCATGCGCGAGACGATCGTGCCGAAGTCGTTCGACGCCCAACGCACGAAGGCGAAGATACTGCCGGGCCTGAAGCTGGAGACGCTGCGGCGGCGATCGAGGATCTTCTCCTCGGCGCGCCGGCCGAAGCGCAGCCAGTGCTCGATTGTTTTCTCGATCCAGGTCAGCTCGACATGGGTCAGTGGGACGGTGCGCCGATGCGACGGCGGCACGACGCGCGGCGGCGTCTGCTCGTTGTCGTTCATGAGGACTCTCCGGGATCGGCAGGGAATTCGCGTGAGAGGAGGTCGCGGAGCATGTCGGCGACGGTGATGCCGCGCCGGAACGCGGCGACCTTGATGCGGCCGCGTAGCGCCGGGGTGACGTCGATCGTTAGTCTTGCGCTGAAGGCGGAGGTGTCATCCGACCGTCTGCCGTTCGCTTCGGGGGCCTTGATCCAGCTCTCGGCGTCGCCGGGTCGGGATGCGAAGCCGCGTTTGGTGGACCGTTCGCTCATGGCGCGATCCTCGCGACCTCGGCGGCCATCGCGGCGATCTCGCGCGCGGCGAGGCCCTGCTCGGCCAGCTCGAAGACCAGGCGTCCCGATTGCGCGGCGTCGGCGAAGACGACGCGCTGGCCAATCGTGCTGGCAAGCATCGGCGGATCGTGATCGGCCAAGGTCTCGGCCGTCTCGCGGGCGATGACGGTGCGGGCGCCGCAACGATTCAACACGAAGCGAGCGGCGAGCTGCGGGCGGTAGATGCGCGCCTCGCGCAGCAGGCCAAGCATCTCGGCGGAGGCCCAGCCATCGAGCGGCGACGGCTGGACAGGGATCAGCACCAGATCGGCAGCGAGCAGCGCCGAACGCATCAGCCCGGCGACGCGCGGCGGACCGTCGATGACGATGTGGTCGACGGTGCGCGCGATCTCGGGCGCCTCGCGATGGAGCGTGTCGCGCGCGAGGCCGACGACGCCGAATAGCCGTGAGACGTTCTCCCTCGCCCGCTGCTGCGACCAATCGAGCGCCGAGCCCTGGGGGTCAGTGTCGATCAGCGTGACGCGCTTGCCATGCAGCGCCCATTCGCCGGCGAGGTGCAGCGCGAGCGTCGTTTTGCCGACGCCGCCTTTCTGGTTGAGCAGCGCAACGATCATGGCTTCCCTCCCGGCTTGCGGCTGAAGGGCAGCGATGGTTGTCGTTTTGAGCGCTCGGAACTCGGTCCGCAGACCCGTTTGCCCACCGATCGCGCGGGCCAACAACAAGAGTTAGATTCTGAGTTAGACTCTAAGTTAAGGTCGGGAATCGTGGTTTCGGGCCAGAGGGTTAGCTGCGGCTTGCACTCCCGAAGTCCCGATAGGCGCACGCCTGAAGTCCCGATAGCAGGAACGCCCGAAGTCCCGTCCGCATTCACAGCAATATCCACAGGTCCTGTGGATAAGCCGGCCGGCAGGATGCGCAGCATCTCGCGCCGGCCATCGCGCTCGATGTTGAGCCGATAGCCGGGAAGCGGCTGGCGGGCGGAGAGCCGGCGCAGATCGAAGGCAAAGTCGGCGAGCTTGGCGAGGCTGCCGGATTTTTCGTGAAGGTGCGCGAACTCGAACAGCCAGCCTCGGGGCTGGCGGCCCGCGTGTTTGCGGGCGACACGATAGAGCCACCGCTCGATGCCGCCGGTGAGCCGGAAATAGGCCGGGTCGATCGTGAGAACGAGCGAGCGGTCGACGACGCCGCGATAGAACCAGTCGGGAAGGACAAACTCCATTCCCTCGACGCGACCGTCGCGCGTCGTGCATTCCTCCCACTCGTTGATCCAGGAGAACTGGCGTCGCCGCCAGTGTTCGCCGTTGCGGATCGTCGTGCGGATGACGGTCGACTGCAGGCGCGCGAGCGCGCCCTTCAGGAGCTTGTAGTCGCGGGAGCCGGTTTGGCGGCCGATCGCGGTCAGGAGCTGGTAGGGCGTGAAGCGCAGAAAGCGCGAGGTCTTGAAACCAAGGTTTTCGGCCTCGACGATCTGACTCGCCGCCCAGATCAGGACATCGGCGTCCCAGATGGTGGCCATGCCGAACTCGGGCGCCGCGTGGACCTCGACGCGGACGTCGCCGGCTTCATAGAGAATGGGGGCCGTGCGCCTGGCTTTGGCCAACGAGAAGAACGGCCGCTCCATCAGGTCGCGCTGGTCGCGCGGACTGGCGTCGCCGGTGGCGACGACGAACGGTTCGAGCTTGCTCCGTTCGCTGGCGGTGATGAGGCGGCGCAACGACATCGGCGAGCGCCTCAGCGATGCGCGTGGCCGGCGGCGCGGGCCTCGACGTAGCGGGGGTCCGAGGTCGAACGGCAGGCGGCTTGGTCGGCCCAGGCTTCGAGATCGCCCACCGCGTACACCACGCGACCGCCGAGCTTGCGAAAGGTCGGGCCGCTGCCGTGACACCGATACTTTTCCAGGGTGCGCGGTGAGATACCGAGGATGCGTGCCGCCTCATGGGTTCGGACGTAGCGGGTGGCGAGCTGCGCGGACCTGTCGAGCATGGGGAGCCTCCGTCTTGCCTCGAAGCGCCGCGGCCAAGTCGCGGCATGTCGGGGTCACGGTGGCGGAGGGTTCGGGCGTTGGGGGTGGACGAAGATTTTCGGAAGGGGGTGTCCCCCTTCGCGCGACCATGAGCGGACGATGGTCCAATGCGTCACTGGGGAAGCAGGGATGAATGGAGGAACGGTGCGCGCTGAAAGCCGACTATGGGACTGATCAGCCGCCGCGCAGAAATTTGAGATAGCCGCGTTCGACGAGCGCGATCGAGTCGTGGATCAGACGATTGGCCGCGCGTCGCGCGTGGGAGTCCTTCCACTCGACCGATGGAAGTTGGGCCTGGTCCGAACGCAGGATGATCTCCGCGACGTCGCGAGGACCGCCGCCCATGTCGTGAACGTCGAAGGCGTGAAGAAGCTGAACGAGACGGCGCTTGCGCTGCGTGGTCAGTCGCAACGCCCGTGGGAGAAGGCCGATGGTTTGGCCGCCCACCTTGCGGATGAAACGCGACGCGACATCGAGCCGGAGATCGACCGATGCGGCGCCGAGCGGCAGGAGAATCATGGGGCGCCGAACCGCCAGATCACTGTTGAGCCGAATGTGAAGCTCGCCGGACCCATCGACGATGACGACCTCACGACCCTCGTCATCGGTCCGGTCAGCGATGATCGAGCCGAGCTGGGATGGGTCGAGGGCCACAGGCGCGAATCCGCTCGGCGCTGCATCGAGCAGCAGCGTGCCGGGCGACAGTTCCGGCAGCCAGGTAGCGGGTTCGTCGCCGACCGGGTTGCTCGGGTCGTGAGCGAAACCGCAACCCCCATCGTCGGGCGAAATCCGCGCGAGCGGACTCCGCATCGACGTGATCGCGCGCGATCTGGCGCTGAATTTGGGCGTAGTCACGCCGGTATTCGGCGTTGCGGCGCAGGAATTCGACGGCGAAGCCGGGGCGTTCGAGGCGATTCAAGTGATCGATCGTCTCCGGCGAGCGCCAATACTGTGTGGGCATGGCGTTTCCTCTCGTCTTGCTCCCCTATTCGGGGAGCTTCAAACCATCCGGAAACGCAGGCTTTGCGCTAGACCCTATGATTGCATCGCGCACGACGACAACCCGTACAACGGATGTGCGGCGGTTTACTGCGCTCGTGGCTGAAGCAGGTGCCGATAGCCGGTTTCGGTCATCCAGCGGGCGCGGGCCAGGTGGCTTTCATGGACGATTTTGGCACGGCAGGGCTCTTGCGCCGGATCGAGGCCGAAGAGCACCAGCACGACCTCTCGCCAGTCGGCTCCTTCTTCCTCGGCCATCAGCAACCGTAGGTATATCGCCAGATGTTCCTCATCATAGGTGTTCACGCGGTCGGTAAGCGGCGGCCGGTCACAGAAGGGCGCCTCGGTCATTGCGATCTTTCCCCCGTCGAGATCAAAGCAATGGAGTAGGGATTCATTTACCGCAAATTTTGACAGACTTCGCGCCTGATTAAGCCGGTGTCGTGATGCTTATGGCGCATCACGTTGCTCAAGTTGACGCTGCAGAGGCAGTCGAGACCAAGGATGGATAGCATAACTCGCGGACGAATCGGAATGATCGTTCCTGGAACGATGGTTCCTGCGTCGGCTCCATCATCGCCATGGATCTCAAGGAGGTCATGGCGATCAATCTGCGTCGGTTGCGTCATGCGAAAGGGATGACGCAAGAGGAGTTGGCCGAGCGGGCCGGGTTGAGCGCCCGGTATATCGGGGCGATCGAACGCGCCGACGTGTCGGCGAGCGTCACCGTCCTGGGTCAGGTGGCCGAAGCGCTTGATGTGGAGGCGATCGAGTTGGTGCGAGCTCCTCATCGCAATGGCGACTCGGCGATTTCAGCCGAGCCTCAAGAATAGCGCGTTCGCCACGGGCGCCGCTGGGTTGGACCTCGGCCGACGGCGGCCCAGGAACTCTCGAAAAAAGTCGATGCCCCGCCCGGACCGGCCGGACGGGGCATTGTAGGGAGGTCAGTCGCTCCGGCGGCCGTTGGGGCGGGACCAGATCAGGCTGAAGCCCTCGCCGTCCTCGTCATCGAACAGGTTGGCGAAGATCGGGGCGGTGAAGCTCGGATCGTCGAGCTTGAGGCCCAGATAGTCGCGGCCTTCGTTGGAGCGCTTGGCCCAGGCGGCGCCGATCTCGACCCGGCCGACATAGACGCGGTGGCTGGGGCTGTTGTCGCCGGAGCGGGTGGCTTCGGGGACGATCCGGACGTTCTTGGCCTGGACCGAGAGGGTGACGATTTCGCCGGTGAATTCGTTCGAGCCGGTCTTCTTGAAGGTGCCGATGGTCGCCATGGTAGTTCTCCTTGATCTCTGTTTCCGAGCCCGCACCATTGCGGCCTCGATGGTGATCGACGGGCCGGAGGCGATCGACGGCGCACCCCGAAGGGGCTCGACAGCAAAGGAGGAACTTTCTTGTTTCGCGAGGAATGACGGCGCAGCCGGCAGGGGAAGAAAGTTGTGACGCCGCTGTTGCGCCATAGGCGGTCGAGGCTTTAGCCGGCCTTCGGCTAGATCAGTCCATCGAAGAGGCCGTTGGGTGCGTTCGGCCTGACAGAGCCGACATCAAGGGGAACATGGCGATTTTCGAGTCGCCGCAAGCTCCGGCCGGTGAAAGCGACGGCGATCCGAGCCCTGTCCTGGCTGCCAACGGATTTCCCGTTTCGAAGCCCAAGCTCCGGCTGCACGCTCCATTTCACACGACTTGTAGGCTGGGTCTCGCCGCCGTCACCATCTGGTCCAAGCGCTCAGACGACCGCCATGACTCCGGCCACTCTGCGATGGCGGGCTGAACTTCACCGCCGAAGCCGCTCTCTGGTCAGCTTCGATGACGGGGACTGCCGGGGGCCCGGATGCCTGATCTGACCCCGCCCCGCCGACACGACGGTGTCAGCCCCGCGCCAAGCCCTGTCCGGCCGGTCCGGGCGTGGCCATTCCGGTGAAGCGAACGAACGCCGTGACGCTGACGGCGATCGCGCCGATGACGGCGAAGATCGTCTGCCACGTAGGCGAAGGCATCGCCATCTGGGCGATTCCATGCGTGGCGCTGTAACCGGCGACGGCGGCGGGCGCGACGTAAAGGAGGATGATCAGGAGCCGAAGCCACGTCCACGGCACAAAGGCAAGCGCGAGCTGGCCAAGACCAAAGGTTATGCCGCCGGCCACGACACCCACCGCTATGCCGCCGAGCACGCCGGCTCCACTGTGGAAGGCCCAGATGCCGATCGTCAGGCCGGCGAAAAAGGGCAGTGCGAAGATGGCGAGGTTGAACAGCAGCCAGCAGAAGAAGCCGATGCCGACAATGACGAGCAGTGGTCCGAAGATGATCATGGCGGTGCGCTCCGTGAGATAGGGGTCTGACGGTCGCGCCTTCCACCACCACCACGGCGCGACCACGAATATAGCCGCAAACAGGCGCCGGCGGGAGCAGAAATCCCACTGGCGCTCTGAGGTTCAGCTTTCGTGGTGGTTCGCCCCTTCATGGTTGGAAGGGGTCGAATTCGTGGATGACGGCAGCCGGATCGCCGTCATATTCGGCGGCCAGCATGACGCCGTAGTTGCCAGTGTCAGCATGAAAGACGACGACGCAGGCCATGAGGGTGGTGGCGAGGTTCCAGCCGCTGGCGAATGCGAGGGCTTGAGACATTGATCCGGCTCCTGTGCTGAGGCGGGGGTCATCCCCGCGCGACAGGCGCCCGATGTGTCCGGCCGAGGGCCGCAATCACCGCGAAGGCGAAGACAGAGCGGCGGCACGCTCCAGCGTAAGCCGACCCCTTGCGGGTTGATGGCGTCAGGCCCGCGGACGGACCAAGGATCAGCGCAAGGAAGCGGGGGATGATGCCTCGTCCCGGGAGCCGAAGATGATCTTCAGGCTTCCCTCGTCACTGAACGGCAGCAGCTTGCCAATGGTCGCGGATGGTCATGGAAGCGTTGGCGCCGGCTTGCGGACATTCTGGCAAGTATCGCCGCGTCCAACGGGAAGCGGACTGGCACGGAAACCGAATCTTGCGCCATCAGCCACGCCGGCTGATAGTACCAAGCTATTCTGAGTGCTCTGACAGGTGATGGTTTCTAAATGACGATCCCAGAGAAAATCACCAATCTAACGAGCGACATGGTTCTCGGCTATTTCGAGACCCTCAAATCATGTTTTTACGTGAAGATGGGAGTGCTCTACTGGTTTCAAAGCGGAGACATCGGGAAGCATCGGGATTTGTCGAGCGTGGCGTCGATCCTCGCGCAGGAATTCAATGATGATCTCGCGGCCAAGGTGCTCAACTCGATCACGTCGGAGGTAGTCGAGAACTTTAAGGAGGACGCTGTCACGGCGTTGATGCTTTCGGCGTGGACGGTCTTCGAGCAGGTTATCAAGGATCTTACGGTTCCAGACTACGCGACTCAGCCGAACCTTCTGCAAGCCGACTACCACAACGGGATTCTCGGTCTCACGCAGTTAGAAAGAAAAGAAATCGACCTTTTCTACCATATGCGCAATGCAATCGCGCACTATAACGGCGCGTATCACGCCTATCGGACCGTGGACACCACCTATAAAGGACAGCATTTCAAGTCCGACGGTCACATCGGAGAGAAGATCGTGATTTCTCCGAGGCTCGCGATGAACATCGCAAATGATCTTGAGAAATATGCCATGAAAGCTTGGTCCCACGTTGGGCGTTCTTGACGCGCGGCAACCGGAAAGGTTGCCAGTACGTGGCGGCGCTCACGCGCCGCCGAATTTCCAGACCGGGATGCCGAGCTTCTTGGCCTTGTCGGCGAGGTTGTCCTGGATGCCAGTGCCCGGAAAGTGCATCACGCCGATCGGCAGCACTTCGAGCATTGCATCGTTGCGCTTGAACGGCGCGGCCTTGGCGTGCTTCGTCCAGTCCGGCTTGAAGGCGATCTGTGGGACCTTGCGGTTGTCGGCCCATTTGGCGGCGATCAGCTCGGCGCCCTTGGGCGAGCCGCCGTGCAGCAGCACCATGTCCGGGTGCTTTGCGTGGACCTGATCGAGCTTGGCCCAGACCAGCCGGTAATCGTTGAAGTCGAGCCCGCCGGTCAGAGCCACCTTCGGCCCCGCCGGCAGAAGCACCTGGTTGTCGGCGCGCTTCTTCGCCGCCAGGAAGTCGCGGCTGTCGATCATCGCCGCGGTGAGGTTGCGATGGTTGACCTTCGATCCGTTGCGGGGCCGCCAGGCCGAATGGGTGTGGTGCTCGAATTGGTCGGCGGCCTGATCGCGCATCAGCTCGAAGGCATTGCGGCGTTCGATTAGCGTCTGCCCTTCCGCCGTCAGGCGCTCCAGCTCGACGGACTTGACCTCACTGCCATCCTGTTCCCGCTGGGACCGTTGCTGCGCCAGCTCGTTATCGTCGAGTTCGCGCTCGATCCGGTCGATGGCCCGGTGGAAGACGTTCACCGTCGACCAGAGCAGGTCCTCGAGGTCGGGTTCGAGGCGGGTCTCTGACAGCGCCACCACGAGGGCGTCGAAGATGTCGGAGATGCTGCCCGCGAGAATGTTCGCTTCGGGAAGCGGTCTGGGATCGGGCTCGTCGTGAAAGGGACGGTAGCCATAGAGCTGGAGTTCGTGGAGGACCTGGTCGGTCGGGGATGAGCTGTGGTGCGGCTCGAAATCGTCGTCGTGGTCGGTGGTCATCGCGGCTTTCCTCGTCGGATCGGCCGCGCCCATCGCGGCCTTCATGGCGACGAAGGCGGCGGGCGGAGCGGACCTGCACCCGCAAGCGCGAGCTGCGGGCCGGAGCCTCGGCGGAGGACCGAAGGAGGCCGACTATTTTGTCTCGCGATGTAAAGGCGGCTTTGCCGCCGACGGAAAATAGTCGGCCCACAAGGTTGCCGGTCCGGGCCGTTTGCCGCCCGATCGCCCTCCCGGAAGGCCGTGGGCGTGGTCCTCTCCGACGCTGACGGAAAGCATGACCGCCGACCCTATGGCAACGACGCTGCCGCGCCCCATCCCCGTTCCGGCTATGCCGCCAGATCCATGAAGCGGGCAACATCCTGCGCCGCGATCTGCACGCGGCTTGCCGCCCGAAGCGTGTCGATTCCGAGCAAGCGGAGATCCTCGTTGAAGTCGCCGAGCCGTGGCGAGATGACGATCGCCTCGATGCCGGCCTCCCGCGCGCGTTCGATCAACGTCGCCATCGCGCCGTCGCCGGCCGGATCGTCGTCGCGGGCGATATAGAGCCGGCGCAATGTGTCCGGGAACAGGATGGCGGAGAGATGCGCCGCCGACAGTGCTGCGACCATCGGCATGGCGGGAAGGACGCACCTGAGCGACAGCATCGTCTCGATGCCCTCGCCGGCCGCCATCACTTCGCCCGCCACGCCAAATCGAACGGCGTGACCGAGCAAGTCGCCCATCGCCCGCCTCGGGGTGTCGATCGGCGCCTTGCCGAGCGTCGCCTCGGAGAAGCCGCACGGATCGAGCCAGGTGCGATGCGCCCCGGTGAGATGGCCCGCGAGATCGGTGACGGAGGCGATCATCGCCGGCCAGGTCTCGGTGGGGCTATGGTCGTCAGGCCGATAGTAGCAACGCGGGTGGAAGCGGAGCGCTCCGGTTCCGTGCAAAGCGGTAATGCCGCGATTGCGGAGATACGTCTCTACGAGAGTACGAGACAGCGGCAGCGACATGGCGAACAGTCGCCGCGCCGCTTCCGGTGATCCGGTTGAAGCAGTCGGCGTGCGCGATCGCGGACGATCCGGTTCCGGCTCAGGGCGCGGCAGGCTGAGGAACGAACGCGCCTCATCGGCGACGTCCTTGAAGTCGACCAGGCCGCAGCTCTCCCGGATGACGTCGAGCAGGTCGCCATGCTCGCCGGTCGCGGCGTCGGTCCATCTGCCGGCAGGCCCTTTCACTGACTCCTTGAGCCGGACGAACATCGAGCGGCCCGGCGTATTGCGGACATCACCCACCAGCCAGTAGCGGCCCTCCCGGCGTCCGGCGGAGAGGTAATGTCGGCACACCGCCTCGGCGTCGCGCGCGAGACGGTTGGCCAGTTCGGATGCATCGTGGCGGGCCATCACGCGGCTTCCCGCTCGCCGATGCGCTCGACCGGATAGTGGTCGAGCACCTTCGTCAGCACACCAGCGCCGGTCGCATCCGTCGGCACGAACATGCGCAGCTTCCAGGAGATGATTTCGCTGAAGAGGCCGTAGGCGCGCAGGCGATCGCGCATGGCCTCAGTGAAGCCTGACAGCTCGATGCGGTGAGCGCCCATGACGCGCACCCGATGGAGCTGCAAGCCGTCGGCGAGGTCGAGGATGGTGCGCCCCTCGATCAGCGCCGCGAAGGCCGCATCCGGCGTCAGGGTGGTCGCCCCGGTCAGCGAGGCGTTCGCTGCCCAGGCCGGGGAGACCCTGCGGCCGATGATGCGTTCGCCTGCGTCGGTCTGTAGCCGATAGACGCGCGTCGACTCGTTCGGCAGGCGCTTCCAGATCGGCAACAGCAAGCCGGCGACGACGTGGATCGTGCTGTCGGCAAACTCGGGGACCTCCGACACTTCGCGAGTCCATGCCGCCGCGAACGCCTCGCGGTCGGTCGCCTGCCAATGGCTCTCGTCCATCATCTTCAGCGAGGCGTGATGATGTTCCATCGGCCGGATCAGCCGAACGCGGCGTTCGATCTCGCCATCGTCCAGCATCAGGCTCGGCGCCGGGACTTGCACGGCGGCCCGGCCAGAGCGCTCGTTGATCAGCAGCATGGCGCGGGGATCGGCGAGGTGATCGAGCGCTTCGTCCAGCGTCACCGGATGATTGCGCCTGCGCTCGGTGATGGTGAGCAACCGGGTCTCTGCGCCCGTCGCGGGATGTGTGTAAATCGCGCGGCGATCAGTGACGACGAAGCTCTCGGCCCGCAGCGTCTCCAGGCCGACATCATAGACGCCGCTGGCGATGGCGCCCTCGATCTTGGCGTTCAACAACTGCTCGAATGCCGTGAACAGCACGCCCTGAAGCTCGATGGTGAGCGCCAGGAGGCGGTTGAGGAAGGTCGTGATCGGCGGCAGCTCGTCCTTGATGCCATTCGCGTCCATGAGCTTCAGGCCCGTGGCGGCCTCGAACATCTGGAGCGAGCAGCCTTCGATCTTGCCGCGGACGAGCAGCATGTAGAGCTGGCGCAGCGCGTCACGGGCGTAGTGGGATTCCAGATTATCCTCTGGCCTGAAGAGTCCCTGGCCGCCGGTCTGGCGCTGGCCGCGGGTGATGGCGCCCAGCGTGTCCAAGCGACGGGCGATGGTTGAGAGGAAGCGCTTCTCGGCCTTCACATCGGTGGCGATCGGCCGGAAGAGCGGCGGCTGCGCCTGGTTGGTGCGGTTCGTCCGCCCGAGGCCCTGGATCGCCGCGTCGGCCTTCCAGCCGGGTTCGAGCAGATAATGGACGCGCAGGCGGCGGTTCCGCGCCGATAGCTCGGCGTGGTAGCTCCGGCCCGTCCCGCCCGCCTCCGAGAAGACGAGGATGCGTTTTAGGTCATCCATGAAGGCGGCAGTCTCGGCGAGGTTGGCGGAAGCCGCGCGGTTCTCGACGACGAGGCGATCGCCCTTGCGCACCACGCGGCGCGAGCGTCCGGTGACTTCGGCCACGAAGTCCGTGCCGAAGCGCTGGACGATTTGGTCGAGTGAGCCAGGAACGGGCGGCAGTGAAGCGAGCCGCTCGATCAGCTCCTTGCGCCGGGCGACGGCCTCGCGGCTCTCGACCGGCTGGCCGTCGCGGAAGACAGGCCGGGAGGAGAGATTGCCCTCACTGTCGGTGAACGGCTCGTAGAGCTGCACCGGGAAGGAATGGGCCAGGTAGTCGAGAACATACTCGCGCGGCGTGATGTCGACGCGGACGTCGTTCCATTCCTCGGTCGGGATCTCGGCGAGCCTGCGTTCCATCAGCGCCTCGCCGGTCGAGACGATCTGGATGACGGCGGCGTGGCCGTCCGCCAGGTCCTGATCGATCGAACGGATCAGCGTCGGCGTCTTCATCGAGGTCAGCAGGTGGCCGAAGAAGCGCTGCTTGGCGCTCTCGAAAGCCGAGCGGGCCGCCGACTTCGCCTGCCGGTTCAACGTGCCGGTCTCGCCGGTGATGTTGGCTGCCTGCATCGCGGCGTCGAGATGGTTGTGGATCACGGCGAACGCGCCGGCATAGGCGTCGTAGATGCGGCGCTGCTCGTCGGTGAGCGAGTGCTCGACCAACTCGTATTCGACGCCGTCATAGGAGAGCGAGCGGGCCGTGTAGAGACCGAGCGAACGCAGATCGCGGGCGAGCACTTCCATGGCGGCGACACCGCCATCCTCGATCGCCTCCACGAACTCCGCGCGGGTGGCGAAGGGGAAGTCCTCGCCTCCCCAGAGGCCGAGCCGCTGGGCATAGGCGAGATTGTGGACGGTAGTCGCGCCGGTGGCCGAGACATAGACCACGCGCGCGTCCGGCAGCGCGTGCTGCAGGCGCAAGCCCGCGCGGCCCTGCTGGGAGGGCGCGACATCGCCGCGTTCGCCCTTGCCGCCACCGGCGTTCTGCATGGCATGGCTCTCGTCGAAAATGATCACTCCGTCGAAGTCGGAGCCCAACCATTCAACGATCTGGCGGACGCGCGAAAGCTTCTCGCCGCGGTCGTCGGACCGCAGCGTAGCGTAGGTTAAAAATAGGATGCCTTCGGCAAGGCGGATCGGCTTGCCTTGGGGGAAGCGCGAGAGCGGCGTGATGAGCAGGCGCTCCATGCCGAGCGCCGACCAGTCGCGCTGGGCGTCCTCGAGCAGCTTGTCGGACTTGGATATCCAAACCGCCTTGCGCCGGCCCTTCAGCCAGTTGTCGAGGATGATGCCGGCCGACTGGCGGCCTTTGCCGGCCCCAGTGCCGTCACCCAGCATGAAGCCCCGGCGAAAGCGCACGGCGTTCGGTGCATGGTCGCGGGCGGCGGTGACGAGATCGAAGGTCTCGTCCACCGTCCAGGCGCCGGCGAGATAGTCGCCATGCGCTTCGCCGGCATAGATCACGGTCTCGAGCTGGGCGTCAGACAGGGCGGCTTCGCTGACGAGACTGATCGGGAGGCGCGGCCGGTAGCTGGGCTTCGGCGGCGCGACCGAGGACATGGCGGCAGATTGCACCAGCTTGGTGGGATGGGCCTGGGCTCCGGGAATCCGGATCGATTGGAGCCGGTATTCCTCATAGATCGCATCGCTGAGACGCGCGCCCTCGGGCGGCGTCCAGTCGATGGTCTCGTAGGCGAGATCGACCGCCTCCGGATCGGCGACCGAGGGCTTGACCGGGCCCGCCGCAGCAGCGCGGGCGAGATAGCCGCGCACTGTCCGTGGTGCGGCGGCGGCCGACACGGGGATGGCGAGGCTCGGCGCGAGCGTCAGACGCGCCGGAACGTGCTCCGCGATCCAGCTCAGCAACGTGGCGACGTCGGGCGCCATGCCCTGTGACGCCGGCAAGGCGGACGGGTCGTCAGCGGGCGCCTTGTCGATGACGATCAGCCGCGTGTCGATGTTCGTGCCGTGCCTGGCATAGACCGCCCCATCGATCGCTGCGGTGAAGACAATGCGGCCACGCTCCTGCAAGCGGATGAAGGCGTCGCGCCAGGCCGAGGCCTCGGGCGAAAAATTCGCGCCGGTGATCGCCACCAGCCGCCCGCCATCGGCGAGGCGCGCGAGGGCCGAGGCGATATGGCGAAAGGCGGTATCGGCCACACGGCCCGTCACATTGGCCATCGCCGAAAAGGGCGGGTTCATCAGCACGACGCTCGGAACGATGGCCGGATCGAGGTGATCGTCGATCTGGGCGGCGTCGAAGCGCGTGACGGTGACGGCGGGAAAGAGAGAGGAAAGCAGCGTCGCCCGGACCTCGGCCAGCTCGTTCAGGACGAGTGCGCCGCCGGCGATCTCGGCCAGGATGGCGAGGAGTCCGGTGCCGGCCGACGGCTCAAGCACGCGATCCGCCGGCCCGATGGCGGCCGCGGTTATGGCCGCCAAGCCGAGAGGGGTCGGCGTCGAGAACTGCTGGAAGGTCTCGCTCTCGGTCGAGCGGCGCGTGTGGGTCGGGAGAAGGCCGGCGATCTTGGCCAGGGCGGAAAGACGCAAAACCGGAGAGCCGGCTTTGCGGAACAGCGCCTTTCCGTATTTGCGCAGGAAGAGGACTGTCGCCACCTCGCAAGATTCGTAGGCGGTCTTCCAGTCCCAGGCGCCGGAGGCATCGGAAGCGCCGAATGCCGCTTCCATGGCGGCGCGCAGGATCGCCGCGTCGATCCGCTGGCCACGTTCGAGATGCGGGAGGAGCTGCAGGGCTGCGGCGATGATCGCGCCAGCGGTGTTGGGTTGAGAAACAGGCGACAGTGGCGCGGCCTGGCTGGCCGCAATCGAAGAAAGGTCGTTCATGAAGGGAGCCTCGGGAGAGCGGGAACGGGCGAGCCGGCCGGCGCTCTCTCTCGGACCGCACCGGCTCAAACCCGTCCCGGCCGTCCTCTCCCTCTCATCGTCACGGCCGTGGCCGGCATGAGAAAAGGCGCCCCGCCGGAGGGCGGGGCGCCGCGGAGTGTGCGGCGATAGTCAGTAGCCGAATTGCCAGGAGGGCCAGGCTTGGCCGTCGTCCGCCGCGGCGAAGGCGTCTGCCAGGTAGGTGGCGTCGCCCTCTACGACGGTGGGATCGGCGATAGGCGTTTCGTCGATCACTGTGACGCGGGATACCAGTCCGTCCTCGACCTCGACATGCACAGGGACGAGGTACTGGAAGACGACGCGGCGCGGTTTGGCCTTCGCTTGCTTTGTCATGACGCGCCTCCCGAGCCTTCAGGATCGGGCGCACCCGCAAGGATGGCTTCGGCCTTGGCGATCGCCCCCTCGATGCGCCGGCGCCAGAACAGATCATCATGCGGTCCGGTGTCCGGTATGTGCGCAAAGACTTTGAGCAGGCCGAGCAGCACCTCAAAATGATCAGCCTTGCGCTGGACCTGTTCGCCGAATTGCGACGGGATCGGAAGGGCTGTGCCGCTATAGGCGGTGTTGCGCCCATCCCAGACGCCGGTGACGTAGATGTCGCCGGAGGTTTCGACGTCGGATTTCTCGTCGTCCCAGCCCTCGTCGGCGATGGCGAGCGCACAGGCGGCTTCGAAAGTTTCAGCCTCATAGCTGCGCTGCCGATAGACCCGCAGGCGGTAGGTGGTCTCGATGGTGAAGACGGGCATGCGGCCCTCCTGAAACAAATGCGCCCGGCGTGGTGACCGGGCTGTCGGATTGGTTGAGGGGAAAGGATGCGCGGGACGGCCAAAACCGCCCCGCGCGATCGGGTTACTCAGCCGCGATCGTCTGCGGCTCGTCTTCTGCTTGCTCGGAAGGCTCGTTCTCGTCTCCGGCCAGGAATTCCGGCAGCGCCTCGCCCTCGCCTTCGTCTCCGACCTGATCGGCCGACGGCGCGCCGTCATCGACGGTGCGCAGCGGCTCAGGCAGCCAGAAGCTGTCGGCGAGAAGCCGCTCGGCTTCCTTGGCCATGTCGCCCTTCTTCAGATGGTCGATGAGTTGGGCGGCGCGCTCGCCTGCGCCTTCGCGAACCGCTTCAAGGATGCGGCGCTTCGGCACGCGGCCGAGATAGTTCTCGACGGTCGGACGCCATCCGGCCTCCACCATGTCGAGACCGACGGCCCGGGCGATGCGGTTGGCCTCGCCGATGCGCTGCTCGACACCGTGGGACGAAATACCGGCGCCATAGCGGTCGGCCTTCTCGTAGAGCGCGTTGACCCCGAACGAGGCGCAATGCGCGAAGAGGGCGGCCTGGTCGTCGCCGGTCAGGGTGGTGAGCCAGTCCCAGAGATCGGCTCGATCCTTCGGCAGCCGCTCCTCCCAGCTTTTGTGGCGTTCGGAGATCGCCTTGGCCGTCGGCGTATCCTTCAGACCCTGCGACTGGATCGGGAAGGTGACGCTGCGAACGGCGACCTCCATGGCGCTGCCGGATGCGAAGTAGCGCGAGAAGACATCCAGGCAGAACTTGTGCAGAACCGCCTGGAACGCGACCGACGGCGTGGTCGCGAGCTTGTCGCGCAGCGCCAGCGTCCGTTCCGCGGTCAGCTCGGTCACAAGCCGGTCCGGCAGCGGCTTCACCACGTCGTCGTCCTCGTCCTCCGGTTCGGAAGCCTGGCCGCCGATAGTGATGACCGCGCGCTGAATCACCGGCGCGCCGGGTTCCACGCCGTCCGGGCTTGCCGCGGCTGTTTCATCATCGCCTTCCTGTCCGGGCTCGACGATGAGCGCCTCATCCTCGGGCCGGACGTAGCCACGATCGACCGACAGAGCGCCTTCGGAATCGATGCTGACGAAGATGCCGGCACGGGCGACGTCGGCGGGGTCGAAAGTGACGGGACGATCGTCGAAGGCGGCGAGCGCCGTTTCGATTTCGCCGAGCCGCTCGTCCACCTCGTTGGGCAGCTCGTCTGCTCCGTCATACTCGGCTTCGAGCTTGGCGTATTCGGCGTTGAGCGCTTCGATCGTCGTCTCCTCCTCGGGCGAAAGGTCGGCGGCAGCTCCCTGCAACACGCGGAGCCCGCGCGTGTGGCCATAGGGGAAGTCGACCGCGACCTCGATCCACTTCCAGCCCTCGGCCGCGATCTTCTCGGCCTCGATCTTCAGCTTCTCGGCGAAGAGGCCGTCGAGCAGCGCCACGTCTTCGAGCCAGCCGCCGTCGTCGGACTGGAACAAGTCGCGCAGCACCACGCCACCGGCCGCCTCATAGGCATCGAGACCGACGAACACCGCCCGGCGGTCCGAGGCACGCACTGTCTTCTCCGTCAGCATGCGGCGGATCTGATAGGGCTCTTTCTGCCAGGAGCCGGAGACCGCCTGCCAGACCTGTTCCTGGCGGGCGTGGTCGGAGGTGACGGTGAACGCCATCAACTGCTCCAGCGACATGCCGTCCTCGGCGTAGAGGTCGAGGAGGGTCGGCGAGACGGACGCCAGGCGCAGGCGCTGCTTCACGACGTTCACTCCCACAAAGAATGCCGCGGCGATGTCCTCCTCGGAGCGGCCTTTCTCGCGCAGGGCCTGGAAGGCGCGGAACTGGTCGAGGGGGTGCAGCGGCGCACGCTGAATGTTCTCGGCAAGCGAGTCGTCCTCGCCGAGGATGTCGGTGCCCGGGTCGCGAACCACGCATGGAACGGGCGCGGTCTTCGCCAGCCGCTTCTGCTTCACCAGAAGCTCGAGCGCCCGGTAGCGGCGGCCGCCGGCCGGAATCTCGAACATGCCGGTCTCGGCACCCTCGGCGTCGAGAACCGGCCGGACGTTGAGGCTCTGAAGCAGCGTGCGCCGGGCGATGTCCTCGGCCAGCTCCTCGATCGAGACGCCGGCCTTCACGCGCCGGACGTTGGACTGGCTCAGCACCAGCTTGTTGAAGGGAATGTCGCGCGAGGACGACAGGGTGATCTTGTGAACGGCAGTCGCCATGGGATGATACTCCGCAGCGGGCGGCCGAGAGACTCTCTCTCGACCTCCAACCCGCCACGAAGACCGGCGCAGCCCTCTTCCTCTGTTCCGGCCGTAAAGCCGGAAAGCAGGAGAAGCGGGACTGCGCCTGCGCGGGTTCACCGAAGCGGCGCGGTTTCACGCCGCCGCCGTCATGTCTTCGACGTCGTCATGGGAGGTTGGAGCCACGAGCTCGTCGCTCGCAGGTAGGAAGCCGAGCAGGAAGTCCGCTGACTTGCTCGCCTGTGACGCGGCGTGGACAATGGCGCGGTTGTCTTCACGCAGAACCTCGGCCCAGGAGCCGATGTAGTCGGCGTGCCGCACGGTCGGGACGATGCCGAGCGCGGCGCAGCAGAACGCCGCCGAGATTTCCGCGACCAACTCCTCGAAGGCGTACTTCTTCGAACCGAAGGAGCCTGAGAGGTCGCGGTTCAGGCGATGCGGCGCCCCGCTGGCGTGCCCACATTCGTGAAGGGCGGTTCGATGCCAATTGATCGGCTCGAAGAACGCTTGGGGCGGCGGCACCTGCACGAAGTCCTGCGCGGGCACGTAGAAGGCGCGATCACCTCCGATGCGAAAGTCGATGCCGCTCGCCTTGATAAGCGCCGCCACCTTGGGCTCGATCAGGCCCGGCTCGGACGGTGGAGCGGCGACCGCGACCTCGTCGGGAAGCCCTTCGCACTGCGAAGCGTTGAAGACCGTGAAGCGCTTCAGGAACGGAATGGCCTGTGCATCCTCGCCGGTCTCGCCGGCGCGTCGCTTCTCGTCGTCGGGGATGAAGCGGTCGGCATAGACGACAGTGGTGCCGTGTTCGCCACGCCGTACATGGCCACCGAGCGCCAGCGCTTGGCGGAAGGTCAGCCAGCTCTGGCAGAGATAACCATGCTGGACGACAGCGCCCCAGAGAATGAGCGCGTTGATGCCGGAATAGCCGCGCCCCGTGGCGGCATTCTTCGGCATGGCGAGCGGCGCCTTCGCCGCGGCCGTACCCCAGGGCTGGACCCAGGGCAGCCGCCCAGCCTCCAACTCGCTGATGATCTTGGTGGTGATTTCGTCGTACAGGCTGGCGCGGCCGGGGCCGGCTTCGTGGTGGTGCTTGGACATCGCGGGTCTCCGCGACGGGCGCCGGAGGCCTCTCCTCCAGCCCTCAACCCGTCACGGCAAACCCGGTCCGCACTCTCACTCTAAACGGGGGCGTTGCGGGGTTCTCCCCGCAGAAGGGGGTGCGCCGGCGACCATGGCGCCGGCCAGGGGGAAGGCTTTCCCCTTCCGGCTCCTAGATGGCGATCCTAGAACTTCCAATCAGCGGATCATTGACTTCCAATTAGCCGACATCTACGGTTCCAATCGTCCGGGACGCGGGGATGGCATGTTCGAGCGGTTTGTGGAGCGGCGGGCGAAGGAAGCCCTTTCGGATACGCCAGTGGTCCTGGTGGTCGGGCCGCGACGGGCCGGCAAGACCACGCTCGTTCGTAAAATGGGAGAAGCTGGACGAAGCTATATCACGCTTGACGACCAGACCGTCCTAGAGGCTGCCCAGTCCGATCCCGTCGGCTTCATCCGGGGCCTGGATATGGCCATCATCGACGAAATCCAGCGCGCGCCCGACCTGCTGCTCGCGATCAAGAAGACGGTCGATGAGGACTATCGGCCGGGCCGTTTTCTGCTCACGGGCTCGGCGAATGTGCTGACCTTGCCGCGGATCGCCGACAGCCTCGCTGGCCGGATGGAGACCATCCAGATGTTGCCGCTGGCGAAGGCCGAGATCGAGGGCCAAACGCCGACTTTTCTAGAGCGCCTCTTCGACGGGAAGTTGCAAAGCCAACGGAACGCGATCGTCGGCGATGATCTCGTCCAGCTCGTGCTGCTCGGGGGCTTCCCCGAAGCGGTCAGTCGTGACAATGAGCGGCGCCGGCAGGACTGGGCACGCTCCTATCTCACGTCGATTCTGACCCGTGATCTGCGGGACATCGCCGACGTCGAGAAACTGACCGAGCTTCCGAAATTCGTGCGGTTACTGGCGGAGCATTCCGGTCAGTTAGTCAACTATTCGCAATTCGGCGGCGCCATCAACGTCAGTCACAAGACGGGGCAGCGCTATGTGGGCCTGCTCGAGCAGGTGTTCCTGATCGCGACGGTACAGCCCTGGTTCACCAATGCGCTGAAGCGGATCGTCAAGACACCCAAGCTGCATTTCCTCGATTCCGGCGTGCTGGCGGCCGCGCGCGGACTCACCTCCGACAGGGTCCGCGCGGATCGCGGGACATTCGGCGCGCTGCTGGAGAGCTTCGTGTTCTCCGAGATGCTGAAGCTGCTGACGGCCTCAGACCTGCGGCTGACGCCTCATCATTTTCGGGATCGGGACATGCGCGAGGTAGACGTCTTGCTGGAGCGCGATGACGGGATGATCGCCGGCATCGAGGTGAAGGCGAGCGCCACCGTCAAGGCCGCCGACTTCGCCGGCCTGCGCGCCCTGGGGGAGGCCTGTGGAGACCGCTTCGCCTTCGGTGTCGTGCTCTATGACAGTACAGATGTCGTGCCGTTCGGCGACCGCCTAGCTGCGGCGCCGCTATCGTGTTTGTGGGGGTAAGCGCCATGAAGCCGGACGAAGGAGCGTTAAGAGCCCGGTTTGCAGCGCCGTCCGACGAGGGGCGACGCTCCCCATGTAAGGGCTCTGATCATTCGCGGCAGCCAACTGCTGAGGTCAGTCACGATAGCAATTATGGCCTAACAAAAAACATTGGGGAGCGAGGCCGGCAATGAAAGCGTTCGAATTTGACCACCGCCTCATCGATTCTTATGCCCGCTTCTCACGGTCGTTCAGCACTATTCGTTCTGATGACTTAAAGGCCGAGATGAATCGCCAGTACGATGCGGGGCGTTTCTGGCCGAACTCGCTTCTGTCCCTAAACCCTCAATATCTCAAAGGGCCGACCGTCGACGCTCTCGTCGCCTCCGGCGATCTGGACGAAGCGACCGGAAGAATATTCCGGTTTGGAGCCACGCCCGTACAATTTCACCGCCACCAGGCGCAGTCGATCGCGAAGGCTCGGGCAGGCCAGAGCTACGTGGTCACCACCGGAACTGGGTCGGGCAAGTCGCTCTGCTTCTTTGTGCCGGTCGTCGATGCAATTGTCCGTGCACGGAAGGCTGGGAGGCCACGCAGAACCAGCGCGATCATTGTTTATCCGATGAACGCACTGGCCAACAGCCAGATCAAGGAGATCGAAAGGTTCATCTCCCAGTCCGGCCTGCCCAATGAGATAAAGCCGATCGTACGCCGCTACACGGGCCAGGAAAGCCAGGAGGACCGGCAGCGGATTGCGGACGACCCGCCTGACATTCTGCTGACTAACTTCATGATGGCTGAGCTGCTTCTGACGCGGCAGGACAGCCTGGACACCAAGGTCATAGAGAACGCTAGCGGACTGGACTTTATCGTCCTCGACGAGTTGCATACCTATCGCGGTCGGCAGGGCGCCGATGTCGCGATCCTCGTTCGTCGCCTTCGCAACCGCTGCACGCCGGACAAGGCGCCAATCTGCATCGGAACCTCGGCCACCATGGCGAGCGAAGGATCAGATGCAAACCGCGCGCAGGCCGTGGCGGACGTTGCATCCCGCCTTTTCGGCACGTCCATCGGGCCAGAATCGGTCATCGATGAATCGCTTCGACGGGCGACGGATGATCGGTTGAAACTCGAGGATGCGCGGCCGAAGCTCGCGTCTGTGCTGACATCTGCACTTCCGGATGATCTGACAGACGAGGTTCTGAAAGAACACCCTTTGGCAGTGTGGGCCGAACTGGCGATCGGGCTGGAGGACGCGCAGGAACTCAAGCGCAAGAAGCCGATTGATTTTGGAAAGGCCGTAGCGCTGCTGTCAAAGGACAGCGGCGTAGAGTTCGAAACCTGCCGAAGCAGTCTTGAGACTTTTCTGACCCGCATCAGCCTCCCGGAAACAGAACGGGGTGGTTTGGGGACAGGTGCATTTCTGGCGTTCAAGCTCCATCAGTTCATCTCCGGCGCCGGCGAGGTTTTCACCACGCTGACCGAGAAGCCCAGAAATGTTCTGTTCGAAGGCCAGCTCGAAGACCCCAGCGCGCCCGGCCATCGACTCTATCCAACCCGCTTTTGTCGGGAATGCGGACACGAGGTTCATGTCGTCGCCAAGACTGAGGACGCCGAAGGCACCCTGTTCCTGCCAAGGAACATCGATGACGCGCCGCTCGATGATCAGGAGGGAGACGCTGCGGGCTATTTGACGCCTACCGGCGACGGAGACCCCGATTACGCCTTCACGGGCGAGATCGAATCCTATCCCGAGGATTGGCGAGAGGAGCGCAATGGCGTCGAACGGCTCCGCGCGAATCGGAAACGGCGAGCGCCTCAGATGGTCGCGGTCGCCCCGGACGGGCGCTACGGCTCATTGGGGAAGAACTTCTGGTTCATACCTGGCAAATTCGGCTTCTGCCCGTGCTGTCTCGACCAACCGCATCCCAGCATGCGCGAGCGCACAAAGCTGGCGGGCCTGTCGGGCGAGGGCCGAAGCTCGGCCACGACGCTTCTCGTGGCGACAGCTCTCGAATGGATGAACAGGCGCAACAGCGGCGTTCCCACGGACAAGCGCAAGCTGCTCGGCTTTACGGACAATCGTCAGGACGCCGCCCTTCAGGCGGGGCACTTCAACGATTTTCTGTTCGTCAGCCTCCTGCGCGGAGCGATCCTGCGGGCCGTCCTGGACGCAGGCGACGATGGCTTGACCGAGGACGAGTTCGGTCTGCGGATCGTAAGGGCGCTCGGCTTCACTGCCGCCAACCGGGATGCGCGCATCCACTGGATGCTGGACCCCGAGGCAGGAGCCGTGATCCGCGAGGATGCTCAACGCTCCCTTCAAAAGGTTCTCGCACATCGGCTTTGGACGGACCTGCGCAGGGGATGGCGCTACACCAATCCGAGCCTCTCTGTTCTCAAGCTCATAGATGTCGAGTTCATCGGCCTCGATGACATCGTGGAAGATACCGAACGCCTGACCGCCATCCGGCCGGAATTCGGGGCACTCGATGCGCCCGCGCGAAAGGTGATGCTGAAGAAACTCCTTGGCGCGATGCTCGACGGCCTGGCGGTTGGGACGGAAGCGCTCGACCCGACCGTTCTCGAGGGTGTCGCCCAAAAGTCCCGTAATCTGCTGCGCGCGCCTTGGACCATCGACATCAAGGAGACGCCCCGAAGCCGCACGACCCTGTTCCTTCAGGCCCCGGGCAAGGATCAGGTGGGCCTGCGGGAGGAACAGACGATCGTCCGCGCCGGCCATAATTCCCGTATCGGACGCCTCATCAATCGCAAGAGCGTCATCGGGATCAAGCTCGGCAAGAACGACTACCTGACGGTCATGACCGGCCTGATGGACCTCCTCGCGCGGGAGGGATTGGTGTCGCGCGTCGATCTGGAGAAGGATCTGCAAGGGTGGCGTCTGTCGCCATCAGCTGTCCGTGTCGTGCCCGGTGAAGCCATTCGGAGCGGCGCAGTGCAGGGCAACCGCTACTTTCACGATCTCTACAACGAAATCGCCGCCGATCTGAAAGCGGGTCAGAGCAGCTTTTGGGGTCTCGAAGGCCGTGAACACACGGCCCAGGTGTCCCAGAGGCAACGCGAATGGCGCGAGTGGCGCTTCCGACACGAGAAGGAAGACCGGGAGAACCTCGCGAGAAACGCCGCCGACCTTAAGGCGGCAGGCGAGTCGGAGCAGTTTCTGCCCGCCCTGTTCTGTTCACCGACCATGGAGCTTGGCGTCGATATTTCGGCGCTCAACGCCGTCTATCTGCGAAATGTGCCGCCGACACCGGCCAACTACGCTCAACGCGCCGGCCGTGCGGGTCGCTCCGGGCAGGCCGCCGTCATCGTGACTTATTGCGCGGCTCAATCGCCTCACGACCAGTACTTTTTCGAACGGCGCAACGAGATGGTGGCCGGCGTCGTTCGTCCTCCTGCCCTCGACATCACCAATGAAGAGCTCGTCCGCTCGCACCTGCACGCCGTCTGGCTTGCCGAGGCGAAGCTCGCATTGTCTCCGGACATCCCGGAAATCCTCGACCTGACGCAGACGGGATACCCGCTGAAGGCGGAGGTCCATGAGGTGATCGACCGGCCTGAACTGGCGAATACGACGCGCGCGCCGATGAAGCGCGTTCTCGATCAGATTCTTGCTTCGGTGGATGGCCGCAAGCCGGTTTGGATGAGCGAACCGGACGACTTTGTTTCCTCGGTCGCACAGCGTGCGCCGCAGGATTTCGATCGCGCCTTCGACCGGTGGCGGGAGCTTTACAACTCCGCCCGAACGCAGCTGATCGAGGCTAATGCCCGCTCCGAGATCACAGGTCTCTCGGCCGCGGACCGTCGTCGCATCAAGGCCTCGCAGATGCAGGCGAGCGATCAGATCGCCATTCTCGAACAGGGCAAGGCCTCGAACGGCTCGGATTTCTACTCCTACCGCTATCTCGCGACCGAAGGCTTCCTGCCGGGCTACAATTTCCCCCGGTTGCCGCTCTACGCCTTCATTCCCGGCGAGGGGAAATCCGGCTCCTTCCTCCAGCGCGCGCGTTTCCTCGCAATCTCCGAGTTCGGGCCGCGCAGCCTGATCTATCACGAAGGCCGCGCTTACCGGGTCATGAAGGCGAAGTTGCCGCCGGAAGTGCGAACTGGTGACGGGGCGGAACTCGCCACCCGGGATATTTTCATCTGCTCGAACTGTGGCGCCTGCCACGACGGCGAGGTCGAGCGCTGCCACGCCTGCAACAGCCCGATGGCCGGTGAGACGCCCGTGCAACGGACGCTCAGGATCGACAACGTCGAGGCCGCGCCGGCCGAGCGGATCACGGCGAATGACGAAGAGCGCGTCCGCCAAGGCTTCGATATTCAGACAGTGTTTTCTTGGCCGAAGCGCGACGGCCGAGTGCAGATCACCGAGGCAGATTTCCGCTGCGAGGACGTCTCGATCCTTAATCTGCAATACGCCAACAGCGCCGAGATCAGTCGGATCAACAAAGGGCTGAAGCGACGGGCCAACCAGACGGTCTTCGGCTTCTATATTGATCCGCGCAGTGGTTATTGGGCGAAATCGGACGACGAAGATCCCGATGTCGATGTGCCGCCGGACGTCGTGAGGCCGGTTCGCATCGTTCCCATCGTTCGGGATCACAAGAACGCGCTGCTCTTCCGGTTCAACGAGCCGACGGCTTATGCGCCCGCAACGATCGTCACCGTTCAGCACGCCTTGATGAGAGGCATTGAGGTCGTCTTCCAGCTCGAGGAGGGCGAGGTCCTCGGCGAGCCGCTGCCCGCCCGCGACAACCGGCGCGCCGTCCTGGCCTATGAAGCTACGGAGGGCGGCGCCGGCGTTTTGAGTCGCCTGATCGAGGATCCGCAGGCGCTCGGTAAGGTGGCCCGTGAAGCGCTGAGCCTGATGCATTTCGAGAAGGTCGATGAAGCAATCGCGGCAGGCGACGCCAAGCTGCTCGCCAGCCACGATGGAGAGGCCTGCGTGCGTGGGTGCTATCGGTGCTTGCTCTCCTACTTCAACCAGCCGGATCACGAGCTGATCGACCGGACAAGCGAAGAAGCGAAACAGATGCTCGTCGATCTGGCGCGCGGACAGGTGGTGCCTGCGGCAGCGCCGGGTGATTCGGCCGAGAGTGGAGCATGGGCGAATGCCTTCAAGGAGGCCGGGCTTCCGCCCCCTGATGGCTCGCCTGTCTGCTTTTCCGAGCAGGAGATCGGTTTCGCCTGGCGCAGTCATTTCGTCGCCGCTTGCGTCTCTCCACTAACCGAGGCAACGCGACAGGAAGCTGAATCAAAGGGCTGGACGGTGTTCGAGTTGCCGGGAACGGCGGCGGCAGGCGTGCCCGACGCAATGATCTCGATCTTCGGGGGGGCGTCCCGATGACGGTGAATTTTGCCCCCGGAGATCTGGTCCGCGCCCGTGGGCGCGAATGGGTCGCGTTGCCGTCGCCCCAGGACGGCATTCTGGCGCTCCGCCCGCTCTCGGGCAGCGAGAGCGATACGGTGATCCTCGACCCGACGCTTGAGATTCTCCCGGTCGAGCCTGCCCGTTTCGATCTGCCGACCGACGCCACGACAACCGTTCAGGCGAAAGCGGCACTGCTCGCGGATGCGATGCGTCTCACATTGCGCCGCGGTGCGGGCCCCTTCCGGTCCGCCGCGCAACTCGCCTTCGAACCCCGGACCTATCAGCTCGTGCCCTTGCTGATGGCGCTTCGTCTGTCCGTCCCGCGCCTGCTCATCGCGGACGACGTCGGCATCGGCAAGACGATCGAGGCCGGCCTGGTCCTGCGCGAGCTGATGGATCGAGGCGAGGTCGATGCCTTCTCCGTGCTCTGCCCACCGCATCTTGTCGAGCAATGGGTGGGGGAGCTGAAGTCCCGGTTCGGGATCGATGCCGTTGCAGTCACGTCCGGCACCGCAAGCAGGTTGGAAAGAGGCCTGCCGCTCGCCCAGACTCTCTTCAACGCCTACCCATACACTGTCGTCAGCCTCGATTACATCAAGGCGGAAAAGCGTCGAGAAGGCTTTGCGCGCGCCTGTCCGGATTTCGTCATTGTCGACGAGGCGCACGCTTGTGTCGGCACGCATCAGGGCCGACAACAGCGCTTCGAGCTTCTGTCCGGACTGGCGCGTGATCCGGATCGGCGGATGGTTCTTCTGACAGCGACGCCGCATTCGGGTGACGAAGAAGCGTTCGCACGGCTGCTTTCGCTGATCGAGCCTTCGTTTGCGTCCATGAGTTTCGAGGATGCCCGGTATCGCGAGCGCTTAGCGCGGCATTTCGTGCAGCGTCGCCGTATCGACCTCGTCTCCGGCGAATGGCACGAAAGTCGCGCGTTCCCGAAGCATGAGACGACCGAGTTTCCGTACCGGCTGTCGAGGGCGCATCTCGAATTCCAGGAAGCAGTCCTGGATTACTGTTTCGGCATCGTATCGCGCGCGGCAGGCGGGCAACGGGAACGGCGCCTGGCATTCTGGGGAACATTGGCGCTGATGCGTTGTGTCGGTTCTTCGCCGGCCGCCGGTCTTAGCGCCCTACGGAACCGTATCGCCAACGAGACCGATCGCCTCGAACCGCAGATCTATGACGAAGACGGCGACGACGAGGACGCCGTCGATCTTGAGCCCGGCACTGCCTTCGACGCCGATCCGGAACTGCTCGCCTTGATGCGCCGCGCCGAGGCCTTGGCGGCGGAGCCCGATCCGAAACTCGCCGCGCTAGTGGATGCACTGACACCGCTGATTAAGAAGGGCGCCAATCCCGTCGTTTTCTGCCGATACCTCGCAACGGCCGAGCATGTCCGCGATGGCCTGCGAAAGGTGTTCCCGAAGCTGACCATCGAATCCGTGACGGGGGTGCTGACCCCAGACGAACGGCGTGACCGTGTCGCCGACATGGCGCCGTCGGACGACGACAAGCAAGTGCAGCGCCTTCTCGTCGCCACGGACTGCCTGTCCGAAGGGATCAATCTGCAGCAGCTCTTCGACGCCGTCGTCCACTATGATCTGTCGTGGAACCCGACCCGACATCAGCAGCGCGAAGGACGCGTCGATCGCTTCGGCCAACCGGCGGAAGTGGTCCGGTCGATCATGATGTTCTCGCCCGACAGCGCAATCGACGGCGCCGTCCTGGATGTGATCCTCCGCAAGGCGGAGGAGATCCGCAAAGCGACAGGCGTGACCGTTCCGCTGCCCGATGAACGCGGCCCGGTGACCGACGCTTTGATGGCGTCGATGATGCTGCGCCGGGGCGTGCCCCGCCAGATGACACTCGATCTGCGCCTCGATGACGGCACGAGCGCGATGGAGGCGCGTTGGCGCGACGCTGAGGAAAATGAGAAGCGCTCCCGTGCCCGGTTCGCGCAGAATGCGATGAAGCCGCAGGAAGTCGCGCCGGAATGGGAGAAGGTACGGGCGCTCCTTGGCTCTCCGGCGGACGCGCGGATGTTCGTCGAACGCGCCATGGCGCGCTTCGGCGTTCCGCTCGAAGTACGCAAGACGGTCCTTCTTGCCCATCTCGGGGCACTGGATGCTGGTTTGCGAGACCGTCTGGCTGGGCTGGACCTTGCTGGATCCGTGCGCCTGGCGACTGCCGAACCTGCGCCGTCTGGGACGGCACTGCTGACAAGGACGCATCCGCTGACCGCCACGCTCGCCGAGGCGCTTGTCGAGGCGTCGCTTGATCCTGAATCATTGTCCGGTCTCGGCATCGGCCGGGTGGGCGCATGGCCGAGCGCGGCCGTTCAGCAACTGACCCGCGTCGCTCTACTGCGCGTGCGCTTCAAGCTGACCGTTCACGCTCGCAAGGAGCGCTTGCTGCTGGCCGAAGAAGCTGCCCTCGTGGCGATCCAGGGTGATCGTATTGTGGCAGCCGGCGAGGCTGCTCGATACCTGCTCAACGCCCCGGCGACTGCCGATCTCGCGCCCGTCGCGCGCGACAGGTTTATCGCCAAGGCGAAAGAGGACTTACCCGTCTTGCTCGCGGGACCGATCGCGAACTTCGTCCGCTCGCGCGCGCAAGAACTGATGGCGGATCACGCCCGCCTCCGCGCTGCTTCCGGCTCTGCATCCCGCGTCACCGTGGAGGCTGTGCAGCCGCCGGACGTGATCGGATTGTTTGCGCTGATGCCAGGGGAGGCCTGAGCTATGGCGCGCAAGCCCGTCACCGATATGTCGGCCTGGCCGTCGCTCACGCTCGAGGGAAACCTGATCGCGCCAGCCATGATCGCCGGCATCGATCGCCGGCAGGCCCCCGAGCAGACCGAAGCGGACTACCGTATCCGCAAAGGGCTGACGATCCGCGAGGAAATTTCGACTGCCTTCCGTGTTGGCCAGTCCCACTTCGATGCTTTCGCGAAGCTGCACAACCCTTCGGCCGAGGCGACGCGGCGATTCGTGCGCGCCTTCCTGGCCGAAACCTTCGGCTTCGACGATCTCGCCCCGGCCGACGGCGCTGTCGCGTTCCTGAGCGGCGGGCGCGTGCCCGTCGTTGTGGTGCCGCCGGCCGAAGAGAAGCTCGACCGGCGCAGCCCGACGCTCTCGACGGATCGTTCGCGGTCGCCAGCCTTTGCGCTTCAGGATTATCTCAACGACAGCGACGCCGCACTTTGGGGCTTGGTGACAAACGGCGCCGTCATCCGCCTGATGCGGGACAACGCGTCACTGACGCGCCCCGCCTATATCGAAGCTGACCTTGCAGCGATCTTCACCAACGAGGACGCGGCCTCCTTCGCGGTCCTTTGGTCACTGATCCATCGGACCCGTTTCGGCGCCGCTGGCACGCCAGCGACGGATTGTGTGCTGGAGCGCTGGCGCGACGCCGGAGCGCGCGAGGGCGAGGCGGCGCGCGAGCGGCTGGCCAGCCAGGTCGAAGTGGCGCTGAAAGTTCTCGGTTCAGGTTTCCTGGAGGCTAATCCCGACCTCGCGGCGCGGCTGCGTTCCGGTGAGGTCAACCTGACCGAATGGTTCAACGAGCTTCTGCGCCTCGTCTACCGCCTGATCTTCCTGATGGTGGCCGAAGACCGGAACCTGCTCCACCCAGACATCGCCAAACCGGAAGCGCGTAAGCTCTACGTCGAAGGCTACAGCCTCGCGGAGCTGCGCGCGCAATGCGTCCGCGCCGCGTCTTGGGACAAGCATCATGACCGCTTCGAGGCCATCAAGATCGTTTTTCGCGCCCTGGCCCACGGCCAGCCAGCGCTGGGTTTGCCGGCGCTGGGCGGCTTGTTCGCTGCCGATATGCTGCCACATCTGGAAACGGTGCGGCTGCGCAACCGCGCTCTCATGGAGGCGCTCTACCGGCTTTCCTGGCTTTCAGACAAGTCCGGCCTGGTGCCGGTAAATTGGCGGGCGATGGAAACCGAGGAACTGGGCTCGGTCTATGAATCGCTGCTGGAGCTGCAACCGCAACTCGGCGAAGACGGGAAGACGCTGCACTTTGCCTCGGAAGCCGCTGAGCAGAAGGGAAATCAGCGCAAGACGACCGGCTCCTACTACACGCCGGACAGTCTGGTTCAGGCGCTGCTGGACACTGCGCTTGATCCCGTGCTGGACAAGACCGAGACGGAGGCCGCGGATCCGGCCGCCGCGCTACTGAAGCTTACCGTCATCGATCCCGCATGCGGCTCGGGTCACTTCCTCCTGGCGGCGGCGCGCCGTATCGCCACGCGTGTCGCGCGCATTCGCGCCGAGGGCACGCCGTCCCTCGCAGACTTTCGGCACGCCCTGCGCGATGTGGCGAGGAACTGCATCCACGGCGTTGACCGCAATCCGATGGCGGTGGAGCTGACCAAGGTCGCGCTTTGGATCGAGACGGTAGACCCTGGCCTGCCGCTAGGTTTCTTCGACGCGCAAATCCGCTGCGGCGATGCCTTGTTCGGTGTGTTTGACCTAAAGGTGCTGGAAGAGGGCATCCCCGACGCCGCCTACAAGCCGTTGGCCGGCGACGACAAGGAGGTGGCGAAATACTACGCACAAAAGAACAGGCGCGAGCAGGCGGAGAAAGGCCGCGTCGCAGAGGGATTCGGGTTCAACCGTGCTCGCGATCTACTGCGCGACTTCCAGGCCTTGCGCGCCATGCCCGAGAACACGGTCGAGCAAATCGAGGCTAAGGCCGTCAGCCTACGAGCTCTGACGGCGCAGGGGGTCTCCGCCTGGCAGCTTGAGACGGCTTGTGACCTCTACGTTGCCGCTTTCCTGCTATCGAAGACGAAGGGCGGGCCGCATGCCGGCCCAGACGGCTTGCCGCGCCGGGGCGCCGAAATAGTGCCGACCTCCGGCACCCTCTGGGAGTGGCTACGGGGCGTACAGCCTTTCCCACCGTTGTTCGCAGCCGCCGTTGACGCCGCGCAGGCCGCGCGCGTCCTTCACTGGCCGTTGGAATTTCCCGACGTGATGCAGCGCGGCGGGTTCAGCGTGGTGCTAGGCAACCCACCATGGGAGCGGGTCAAGCTACAGGAAGAGGAGTTCTTCGCGCTTAGAGACCAAGAGATTGCGACAGCGAAGAATGCTGCAGCTCGTAAGACGCTGATCGCTCAGCTGAGTGACACGAACCCACGTCTCGCACAAGAATGGCAGGATGCGTTGCGGATAGCGGCGACCGAGAGCCAATTCTTGCGGGAATCGGGGCGGTTCCCGCGAGGAGGCGTTGGTGATGTGAATACCTATGCCGTCTTCGCAGACCTTGCTTGGCAGGCTGTTGACTCATTAGGGCGGGCAGGCCTGATCGTTCCGAATGGGCTAGTGGTTGGCTTTACCTACAGGGAGTTCCTTCGGCAGCTCCTGTCTGAAAAATCGCTGGTGTCGTTCTACGGCTTCGAAAATGAAGATAAAATATTCAAGGACGTTCACAACGAGACGAAGTTCGGGCTCCTCACGATCGCCGGGCGGAACGTCAAGATCAATCAGCCATGGTTCACTGCACATATTCGGCAGCCATCAGAGATTGCTGATCCCCAGAAGCGGTATGCACTGACGGTCGATGAGATCAGGGCCATCAACCCGAATACACTGAACCTCCCTGCCTTCCGCTGGTCGAGGGACGCCAAGGTAACGGCGGCCATCCACATGGGGGCGCCCATCCTTATCGAAAAATCTGGCAATACCGTTCTCCGCAACGACTGGAGCGTTGATCTCAAAGCAATGTTCCATATGGCCAACGACTCCGGTCATTTCATCGACCATGAGGACGTTGCACCACGGATCAAAGAGCGACGCGGCGCGCTCGCAATCCTCGATGATGATCGTCAGGTATACCCTCTATACGAAGGCAAGATGTTCTGGCACTTCGATCACCGGTACGGCACCTACGAGGACCAGACAGAAAAGCAGGCGAACAAGGGAGTGCTTCCGCGCGTCACTGATGATCAACATGCTGACCAAAATTATAGGATAGAACCTCGCTATTGGGTCGATGCATCCTTGACTGACACAGCGTTGTCGGATGCATCTGGCCGAAGGTGGTTTTACGCATGGCGTGATGTCGGTCCTTCAGAAAGGACGCTCGTAGGAACACTTCTTCCGAAGACGGCTGCAGGTCACAAAGCGCCATTAATGACTTGCGGTTTGCCGACTAGTGAAGGCGCAACTCTCGCTGTCATTTTGAGTAGTCTTGTGGCGGATTACTGCGTTCGACAAAAATCCGCCGCTATGACTTTTTTTGTGGTTGAGCAAATCGCGGTGTTGGACCGAATTCGGCTTCAACAGAAGGCCTCTTGGCTCGGCGAGAGCCCAATAAGTTGGCTTAAGCCAAGAGCCCTCGAGTTATACTATTCAAACGTGGAGCTGAAGGGATTTGCGGAGGAATTGGGGTGGACAGGCGGACCGTTCGTGTGGCGTTCGGACAGAAGGGCGGCGATGCAGGCCGAGATCGATGCTGCCATTATGCACCTCTACGGACTGGATCGTTCCCAGGTGGAATGGATTTTGGACTCATTTACAGTCCTTCGGAAATACGAAGAGCGCGACTATAGGGAATTCCGCACGAAGCGACTCGTGCTGACTGCCTACGACGCAATGGCGAAAGCAAAGGAGTTGGGTATTGCCTACGCCACGCCTCTTTCGCCGTTGCCCGCCGACCCCAGCCTATCTCATCCAACAAGCACTACGGCGGCAATAGGGACTGCAGGCGTTCTGCCCGACGGAGCCTGGATGCGCGCAGCGCAGCAGCCGAATGACGCCGGCGCTGCCCTGACTGCGATCCTGAAGGCGATCGACGGGCCGACACCGAGCCGGACCATCCGTCTCGCCGCTGCAATGATGCTGGAACCACACCTTCTGACGCCATTGCTTCCGGAAGCACGGGCAAGGGAGTGGCGGCGCCTGGTCGGGCAGGAGTCACAGCCACGCACCGGCAATGTGGTCGGCTTCGCAGCGCGCACCAATCAAGGCTGGGGTGCCGCCGTCTCCAACCATCGCGGCAATGGGCGCCTGATTGAAAACCTATCGGCGGGAACATGGATGCCAGGGCCTGGCCTTGATGCCTTCGACACCGCCGGTTGGCCGGACGGCCGGGCAGGATTCGTGCTGGAAGCACTGGCTGCGCTCGACCTGAATGCGACCGTCACCTCAATGCCGGACGAGGTTCGGGATTGGATCGCGCATGCCTCAGCAGCATGAGATATTCGCTCCCGCGAAGCTCAGCCTAACCGTCCCGGCAGGCCTGAATGGGCCACGCCTCTGGGTGCGCCGTCTGGCGATTTGGGAAGCGCCAGGCGGCCAGAAGATCCGCGACATCGAGCTTCGCCAGGGACTCAACATCGTCTGGTCCCCAGACGGCTTCGATGACAGCAGCGCTGGCGGCGTGCGCGCCATAGGTCACGGAAGCGGCAAAACCCTTTTTTGCCGCCTGCTGCGCTACTGCCTCGGCGAGCAGCGTTTCGCCGACGAAACCCAACGGGAACGCATCGCGCTCGCCTTTCCTAATGGCATCGTCGGCGCGGAGGTGGTGCTTGACAACGTGTGCTGGGCCGTCGTGCGGCCACTGGGCATCCGGCGCCGGCATGTGGCGATCGCCGACGGCAACCTTGATGAGATCGCCGCTGGCGATGGCGCGACGACAAGCATCGATCCGCTGGTCGAGGCCATCGAACATGCCATCGTGACGCCTGGCGTTGCGGCGCTGGCTCGCCTTCAGCCGGACCAAAAAGCATGGCCGATCGCCCTCGCCTGGCTTACCCGCGATCAGGAATGCCGCTTCGACGATGTTCTCGACTGGCGTTCGCCAGCATCCGGCTCCGATGCGCCGCTTCCAGCGAGCGGACGTGAGACCGGGCCTCGGCGTGAAGCGCTTCGGGCATTCCTTCTGGCGATCACCGAAGAGGAACAGCAAACGCGGCGGGGGGAGGAAGCGCTGCGAACCGAAGTCGCCACGGCGGAGCGGGAAGCGTCGTACCTCGATTGGGATCGCGGCAGACGCCACGATCGATTGATTGATCAACTTGGCTTTGCCGGACAAACCGTGCCGGAGATGCCCTTGCTTCTGGAGCTGTTTCGCAAGGCTGCCGATGAGCGGCTCGCAGCGGCCGCTCAGCTTCCGACAGGCGACACCGCGGAACTTGGGCAAGCCCGAAAGGGATTGCAGGAAGCCCGCGAAGAACTGCGGCGCACCGACGAAGAGCGCATCCGCCTGGAGGCCCAGATACCGGCGGAGAAGCACGTCCTGACTCTGCTCTCAAGCGAAATTCCGAGTCTGTCAGCGGCGGCGGAGAATGCGGCGAGTCAGGTGTGTCCGGTCTGTGAGGTGCCGATTGACAAGGCGCTCGCGGAGAAATGCGGTTTGTCCCACAAGCTGCACAATGAGACGGAATGCAGAGTCAGGCTCGCCGCGAAGCGTCAGGAGATCGGCGATCAGAACCAAAAGATCGATGGTTTGGAGGCTAGGCTGAAGGCCCTTCAGCCTGCCGCCGCTCTCGCGCGCCAGCGGGTCGAGCAGGCGGAGACGCGCGTTCAAGCCATCGAAAGCGTGCGCGACACGCGTGCGTCGGCCTGGCAGGCCGCGACACGACTCAAGGAAGGGGTCGAGCGCTTTTCCGAGCTATCGATCGAGCGAGATGAGGTGCGAAAGCGGTTGCGCAACCTTGAGGACAGATTGACCAAGGAACGGGAGCGGCTTGCGGCCTTCCGCGACAAGCAGGGCCTGACCTTCGGTCGAATAACGGAGAAATTCTCAGCCATCATTCGTCGCCTGGTAAACGAGAATGCGAAGGGAGCCGTGACGCTGAGCGGCGATAGGCTGCAATTGACCGTCGATGTCGATGGCGATCGCCGTACAGCCGCCATCGAGTCCCTGAAGGTATTGGCTTTCGACCTCGCCTGCCTCTGTTTGAGCATTGAGGGCGCGACGCGCCTCCCCGCATTCCTCGTCCACGACAGCCCCCGTGAGGCCGATCTCGGCCTGAGCATCTATGACGAGCTGTTCCGCCTGATGCGCGAACTTGAGGAGATGACAGGAACAACGGCTTTTCAGTACATCGTGACGACCACCACCCGTCCTCCCGATGACCTCCGCTGCGATCCTTGGCTGAGACTGACTCTGAAGGGAGCGCCTGGGCCGGAACGTCTGATGGCGCGCGATCTGTAGGTGGGCGATGATTGAAACGCCCCAGTCCTTTGTGGTCCGCGAGGAATGCGAGAAGGCCGCCTCGCAGAACGGCTTTCGTCGTGTTCTGGGCGAGGAGGCAGGATGGCGAGCATTCGCGTCCACTACGGCGCACGGCGTTATCTATCTGGCCGCCGAGGGCGCCAACGGGCGATGGTTTCTCGCTGTAGACCATGCTGGCGTAGTCGCTGAGCTCGAACCGCCCTCGGCTGATGTGCAAGGCCCCGGCAAAGCCCGTTACGCCTTTGCGACGCTGCGTGAACTCTACGCTGCGCTCGATCGAGTCTACACGCTTGGCATCAGCCTCCCTGACGCGCCGCTGCGCGAATTCGAAACCCGCGTCGCCAATCTGCCGCGGACCACCGAGGCCGAGCGTCTCGTAGTACAGCGGATCGGCCAGGACATTTTCCGTGCCCGGCTGATGGACTACTGGCAGGGCCGCTGTCCCCTGACCGGCATCACCGACGCAGCCCTACTTCGTGCCTCTCACATCGTCCCCTGGGCGGAATGCGAGACCGACGCGGAAAGGCTCGACGTGCATAACGGGCTCCTCCTCTCGGCGTTGTGGGATGCCGCATTCGACCGCGCGCTGGTGACCTTCGACGACCAGGGCAGGCCCGAGTTCTCGCCGAGTCTCAGCGAGCAGGCGCGCGACGAGCTCCGCTGGAATTCACCGATTTCGCTGACTGACGAGCATCGCCGGCGGCTTGCCCGCCATCGCGAGCGGGCGCGCGGGCCTAGTCATGACGCGGGTCCGTGACGACCCAGCCTGATCTCCGCGACCGCAGAAACCAATGCAGTGTTGAGCGCCAGCATGGCAGCTTGCAGGTGCGGCAGGCTGACATAGGCTTCGAACTCGATGGGCGCGTCCCCCGCGTCGATCGGCGTTCCGTAGTTGCCATAGCGGAATGCGGTCGAATTTGGATCGATGGCGGCCAATTCCTTCATTCGCCTCACGATCCAAGCAGGGACATCTTGCCCATATTTCCTCTTGACCATTTCTACGAAGCTATCGGTGAGGCCGGTCAAATCGTGAGTTCGCTTGGAAGCGGGCAATGCGGCTTTAAGAATGAGTTCGCAGGAGTGCCGATAGAGGAATAGCGCTGCATTGCCGACCTGATAGTCGGCAATACGCTTCTCCTTGATCGCGTCGACCAGCTCATTGGCGGCCGCGAAATATTCTTCGGCAAGGGAGGCGGTGTTGGCCTGCATCATACCGCCGATCGCGAAGCCGTGTGGGCCGGACCATTCGTCCTCACGAGCGTGATCTCCGGTAAGCTCCTCGAAGAGTGGCCGGGTCATGGTTTCTTCAGTAAAGATGCTAGCGCGCATCTGAGTCAGGCCTCGCCCTTGGCGTCCGCCGGCTCAGATTCGGCCATGGAGTCGAAACCGAAGACGGCTGGAACCTTCTCGCCCTTGACAGGCTCCCGGCCGGTTAGATTCTCGACGGTCACGCGAGGCAGGCCATAGCGTGCCGGGTCGGGTGTGCCCGGCGTCGGGAAAGCCGGAAGAGACAGGGTCTTGCCATCGATGCACTTGTCCTGGGAGATCGACGGCAGGAACACCTGCAGCACTTCGTTTCCGTAGGCGAAAGTGAAGAAGGCGTAGGGGACCGCATCGATTCCCGTGCGACGCCGCATAAGCATGAGGACGATGAGGTCATTCCGCATCGGCCCGGGAATGAAAGTCCGGAACACTGGAAACTGGGCGGCGAAGTTACGCGCGTGGTCGGGATCGCGAATCCACTCGTAGGTTTCGCGGAAGTGCTGGGTCTCCGCTTCAGGAATCAGGGTTAGCCCGATTTTGACCAGGCCCTTGAGCGCCGCCACGGGGATGTAAGTGTCCCGGTGAAGCTGGAAGCGGACCTGCTTGGTCTCATCGTCTAGCTCGAAGAACGGCTCGTCCTCATACTCCTTCAGTCGGAATCCCGTGCCGGAATATTCCACGCGCCAACCCTTTTCGGGCCCGGGCTTCTTGATCGTCGGCACCCCGCTGCGACCTCTGATCCGAGAGAGCGTGCGCATCGGCTTGGTCCAGTTGCCGAGATGGTTCTCGATCCCCTCGCCGAAAAGATGATTGCAGGCATCGCATTCATAGTTGCTGAACAGCCCCGTGTTGCCGAATGCGGCCGGAAGGGCGTGGGCCTCATCCTTGAAGGTAACTGCGGGTTCGTCCTTGCCACAGAAGCGGCAATGTCGCGGACGCTCGCCGCTCCCCAGCGTCAGCTTCATGCCGGGTTGAAGAAAGATAGGTTCGGCACCAGCATAGTGCCGGTCGTAGAAGGCGGCGGCGGCGATGGTCGCGGCTGGCAGATCGGTCATCTTCAGAGCATCCCCATCATGCCCGCCGCAGCATTCTCTCGATGCGCACGCGCTGGTAGCCGTGCGCATGCACATGCTGGCGGAGCTGGCGGATGTCGCGCACGCCAAATGCGACGGCGGCCTTCAAGGGGCTGGCGAACGTCGCGTAGTAGCACCAGCGGGCGTCCTCGGGGAGCGCGGCGTTCTGGCGACGGTCGGTAAGAACCACGTCGCGCGGATCGCTCGTGTTGCGGAAGGCGTGAAAGGTGATCCAGTCGGCGCGACGATAGCGCGCCGCCTTGCTGAACGGCACCGACTGGACCTTCACGTCGCTCTGGTCGAGCACCCAATCGCGCTGCTCCAAAATCTGCCGGACCATATGACCAACCATCTGCTTCACGCGGTCGGCCAGGACCTCCTCGCGAAACTCGGCGAGGAGCTGCTCCTCGATACCTTCCACGGCCGGCTTGCTCAGCTCCGAAGCCGTTTCCAGGCGCGCGACATTCTCCGGCGTCGTCAGGAACGACCAGATGCGTTGACCGAGATCCGTCGCGTAGAGCGAGGCAAATTTGTCGGGGCTGTAGGCGAACATGAGCGGCCCTCCTTTACCGGGCAGATATGGCCGGTTATAGATGCTTGTCAATGCGGCGCAAAGAGGGCGGTCCCGGGTGCCAAAAGGCGCTAGAGGCCGATACCGGGCGCGCACGTCGGACTTTGGGAGGGGCTGTGAAGATCCATTCCGTCGCGATTGAGAACTTCCGCGGCATTCGCTCGACGAAGCTCGTGCTGCCGGACCATGCGGTATTGATCGGCGACAACAACACCGGGAAATCATCGGTGCTGGAAGCCATCGACCTGGCGCTCGGGCCCGATCGACTCAGCCGCCGTCCCCCAGTGGACGAGCACGACTTCTACGAGGGGAAGTATCTTTCGCCGGCCGGCGGAGATGGGGCTGGCGGAGAAGCCGTGGCGGCGGAGCCTGCCGTGCCGGCGGAGGCGCCAAAAATCGTCGTCGAAGTGACCATCACCGGGCTATCGCCGGAGCAAGAGGCGCGGTTTGGCGGCAGCGTTGAGTGGCTCGACGTGACAAGCGGCGCTTTTTACACCGCTGCAAACCCGGCGGGTGTCGATGCAGCGAACATCAAGGCCGCCCTGCGCGTCACGTTTGTCGGCGCATACGATCCAGACGAGGACGACTTCGTCGGTAACACCTACTATTCGCGGAGCCTCACCGAAGAGGAAACCCCAACGCCCTTCTCCAAGAAGGACAAGCAACATTGCGGGTTCCTCTTCCTGCGATCGCTACGAACCGGATCGCGGGCTCTGAGCCTGGAGCATGGAAGCCTCCTCGACATCATTCTCAGACTCAAAGAAATACGGCCACAGATGTGGGAGGGCACGATCGGCACGCTGGCGGCTTTCGACGTCGCGAGCGATCCGGCGATCGGAATATCCGGCGTCCTCGACAGCATCGACAAGTCGTTGAAGAAGTATGTGCCGCGCGAATGGGGCGTGAAGCCCCACCTCAAAGTCTCCAACCTGACCCGCGAACACCTACGCAAGGTCGTCACCGCGTTCATCGCGACAGGGGATGGCGACCACGCCGCGCCCTTCTATCGACAAGGCACCGGAACGATCAACATGCTGGTTCTGGCGATGCTTTCGCAGATTGCCGAGGACAAGCAGAATGTCATCTTCGCGATGGAGGAGGTCGAAACCGCGATCCCGCCCTATGCGCAGAAGCGTATCGTCCACGAGCTGCGCAAGCTGGCGTCTCAGTCGATTTTCACGTCGCATTCGCCTTACGTCTTGGAAGAATTCAAGCTCGACGAGACCGTCATACTCTCGCGTGCGAACGACGGCGTCCTGGCCCAGGCCGAGATCAGGCTGCCCGACAGCGTCAAGCACAAGCGCTACCGGCAGGAATTCCGCACGCGATTTTGCGAAGGCTTGCTGTCGCGCCGCGTTTTGATCGCGGAAGGCGCGACCGAGGCGAGTGCTTTCCCGGTGGCGGCGCGGCGGCTGTCAGAATTGAACCCCGCCGTCTATGTGTCGCTGGAAGCCTTGGGCATTTGCGTGATCGACGCAGGTAGCGAGACTCAGATTGCGGACCTGGCCGGCATCTACAAGGGGCTCGGGAAGCGGACATTCGGGCTTTGCGACAAACAGGCCGATTCAGCGAAGGCGGACATCGAGGCGCAACTCGAGCGCCTCTTCATGCATGAGGAGAAGGGTATCGAGGACCTGATCCTGAAGAACACGACCGCCGCCGCGCTTGAGCGCTTCGCGGATCAGCTCGATTGGCCGCCGCACCTAACCGCGAAATATCCTAATCCGAAGGCCGACGCGGTCGCCGCGTTGAAGGAATACTTCGGTTGGTCGAAAGGCAACTGGGGCATCGCCGACTTCCTGGCTCAATGCTCGGAGGCCGAAATACCGTCGTGGATTCGGGATGCCTGCATCGCGCTCAAGGCCATTTGTGATCCGCCGCCGGCACCCCCGCAACCTCCGAACGCGGAAGGCGATGAACCCGCCGCAGAGCCTGCCGCGTAGAGGGCGCCATGGTCGATCTCACGGAAGCTCAGAAGGACGTCCTGAAGGCCGAAGGCCATCAGCTCGTCGTTGGAGGACCGGGCTCCGGAAAGACAACGGTATCGATTCTGAAGGCCGCGAAGATCGCCCGTGAGAAACTCAAGCCAGGCCAGCGTATTCTCTTCCTGAGCTTCGCGAGGGCAACGGTATCGCGTGTATTCGAGGCGATCGACGAAGAGCGGTCGGTTACCAAGGAAGAGAAAAAGCTGATCGAAGTTGATACCTATCACTCGTTCTTCTGGCGCATCCTGAAGGCGCACGGCTACCTCGTCGGATTTCCGCGTCGCATGACGATCCTGACACCGCCGAACGAGGCGATCGCACTTTCGGTAATACGCAGCGGGTTCAAAGCAAATTCGAAGCTGTCGCCCGAGGAAAAGGCGCAGAAGGCCGCGCTAGAAGTCGCGGAGCGCACGCGCCTGGCGACCGAGGAGGGGAAGGTTTGCTTCGACCTGTTCGCAGAGCGCGTTGCAGTTCTTCTCCACGGGTCGACGAAGGTCCGCGACCTGGTGTCAACGATGTACCCATTCATCATCCTGGATGAGTTTCAGGATACCTCCGCCGAGCAATGGCGCGCCGTCGAAGCGATCGGAAGGAGCAGCACGCTCATCGCGCTCGCCGATCCCGAGCAGCGGATCTTCGACTTCATTGGCGCCGACCCGGAGCGCCTCAACCACTTCATTGAGGCGTTTAAGCCGTCCACCCACGATCTGGCGGGGGAGAACCATCGGAGCAAGGGAACGGACATTGCCTTGTTCGGCAACCATCTCCTGACGGGAAAATTCCGCGAAGAACCCTATCAGGGGATCGACTTCGAAGGATTTGCGTCCAATCCAAATCAAGCCTTTGCATCGTTGGTCGCCCAGGTGCTGAATGCGCGGAAGCGGCTCATCGAAGCGGGGCGAAAAGACTGGTCGCTCGCCATCCTCGTTCCAACGAAGCGGATGACCCGCCTTGTTTCCGACAATCTGCGTGAGCCGTTCGGCAATGTGCCCCCAATATCGCACACCGCGGCCGTCGACATGGAAGGGCCGATCCTGGCGGCGGAGGTGATCGCGTTCCTGCTGCAGCAGCGGAGTCACGATGGCTGCTTTGACGAGTTTGTGGAGGTACTATGCAGCTTCTTCCACGGGCGCGGTGGGGCGGCGCCGACAAAGGGAGACTTGGCCGAGGCCGCTCGCTTCCGGGCCGCCTTGGTAAAGTGGAACGACTGTGTCGCCAAGGGCAAGGCGATCCCGGCTAACAGCGTCCTTCAGGCGACGTTTGCGGTCCATCAGGCTGTCGCGGCGGTAAAGCTGACTGGCGACCCCGATGCCGACTGGATGGCGTTGAGGGCCCTCCTTGAGGCTGGCGAGTGCGCACGGCTTGCCGAAATCGCCAGGGAGGCCCGCAATGTTCGATTGCTGGAGCGGGGTACGCAGCTTCGCCAGGGCCTGTCGCAAGACTGGCGAGATTTTGGCGGCTATCGAAACGCCCTCGCGGTGACGCGGCAGGCGTTTGTTCAGGAGCATTTCGCCACGGCGCATAAGCCTGAATCAGGCGTCGTAGTGATGAACATGCACAAAGCGAAGGGTAAGCAGTTCGACGAGGTCATAATCTTCGAGGGGTGGCCGAAGCGCGTGAAGGGGGAAATTGTCGGGAATCCCGACCGCATCGTCGGCGGCAACTATCGCGACGGAGCGATGACGCAGGCCAGGCAGAATTTTCGGGTTAGCGTCACGCGCGCGAAATCTCGCACAACGATCATGTCGCCGAAGGACGACATCTGTGTTTTGCTCATCCCAGCCGTCTGACGCTGGCCTCGCTTGCCGCCCGCAAAGGGCAAAGATGGAATATTGGCGGACGCGTACACCGATTTCGATCGCCCTATGCGGCAAGGGGGCGTTGCTCCCGCGGACTGGCTTCATCCTCGCCAGCGGCTTTCATTAGGAATCTGGCCAGGGCTGCCTTTCGCGAGCCTCGGTCGAGCGCGTAGGTAGTTTGCTTGAATTCCTTCCCGTCGAGCAGGCCTTCGATGTAGCCGGCGATCGTGTCGGCCGCCATAATGAGGGCGGTATCGAGCGTATGGATATATTTACTCGTGACGGAGCCTTTGGCGTGGCCGACCAGGGCGGCGATCGTCACTTCAGTGAAGCCGAGATCGTTGCCGACACTCGCAAAACTATGTCGCAAGACGTGGGGCGTGACATCCGAGAGCGGCGAGCCCTTGAAGATCTGCTCCCAATGGTTCGGGAAACTGCCGAACGCGTTGTCGTCGCCGTACCCGGGGAAGACATATGAGCCAGAGGCCGCCTCGCGGCGCGCCTCGAGAAACTCGACAACGGGCAGACCGACGGGACGAACCGAGGTGCCCTCCTTGCTGTCGACCAGCCGCAGGCAACTCCCGTCGGTATCTGCTTCAGTCCACATCAGGCCGATCATCTCGCTCCGGCGACAGCCAGTCAGCGCGATCTGGCGAATGATCTCGACCGTCGTCGCGTACTTCTCCTCCCTCTCGGCTGCGCGCAGCATCTCGCCCAACGTCCGGTACTCCGCCTCAGTGAGCCGGCGGGTGCGGACGTTGTCCTTCGGCTTCCGCAGGCCATGGGCAGGATTGATCGCGATGATCCCGGCTTCGACAGCGTAGGTGAGAATGCCGCCGAGAAGCCCGACCGTGCGCGTCGCCGTTCCGGCGCCACCGCGGACGATAGCCTTGCCGCGCAGCTTCTTCGTCTTAACCGACACTCGCGTCTTGCCGGCCATGATGTCCTTCAGGACCTTGTTGATGTCGGCCTTGGTCAAGTCCTTCACACGGCGCGTCCCCAGGAGCGGGATGATGTGCCGCTCAATACGCCCAATGTCCGTCCCGACCGTCGTCGGCTTCTTGGGCCGCCCGCCCTTGCCGAGGATGAGCCCCGCGTTGAGGTCATTGACGTAGAGCATGCAGAGCTCTTTGACGGTGATGGCTTTGTGGTCGAGCTGGCGCTCCTCGGCGGGATTGTCCCCTTGAGCAACGCGGCCCAACTGGACCTTCGCCTCCTGCCTCGCGCTTTCGGCTGTCCAGACGCCATGCAAGCCGATCGTGTAGCGGCGCGAGCGGCCTAATGCGCGGTATTGAAGGACATAGCTGCGCTTGCCAGAAGCGAAGACGCGCAGGCCGAAACCTGGTAGCTCGTCATCCCAGATGACGTAGTCTTTCTCGCGGGACTCGGCAGCGTCGACGAGGCGCTTTGTGAGCTTAGCCATGGGAATTCTCCCGTCCAAACTCCCATTCTCGCGTAAGCACCACGTAAGCAGCCGGACGCAAGTCGGAGCGTGTTCGAGAGTACGTCAGACGAGCTGGAATTTCAATTTCTTTAGTGATTACAGTAGTATAGCGCATCGGAGCGAAACCCATCGCAAAGCGTCGAAGGGCAGGTTAAATTGCTCCGAAGGCAAAGGTCGTACGTTCGAATCGTATCGGGTCCGCCATATTTCCCAGTGGGTTAGCCGAGATCCGGACGGCGCCGGGAAGCCCGCCGCCGTCATGGGGTCGCCGACCGGCCGCGTTTCCTCGCGCGCCAGCCTGGCAGCGAACTCCAGGATCGCCCTCCGTTCCTCGCAGGCATAGCGGCAGGCATCGCCGCCGGCTGATCGCCGCCGCCGAAAGGGGGCGGGATGGCACGCCGGGCAGGCGCCATCGGCCGGACTTCGTTCCGTTTCAGGCCGCCGGCGTCGCGGCGTCGCCCTCCGTCCGGGTCCCCGTTCCGGGGGCCGCCCCCATCAGCCCGTCCCAGCCGCGCATGGCCGCCCGCGCCACGGCCTCCAGCGCCGCCGGCCCGGCGCCGTCCCGCGCCTGTACCGACAGGCCCTGCTGCACGGCGAGCCAAAGGCGCGCGGCCGCCTCCACGTCCACCCCGGCGGCGATCTCCCCGGCCTCCTGGCCGCGTGCCAACCGGTCGCGCAGAAGGTTCAGGCCCTCGGCCCGCGACTCCAGGACGATCCGGCCGAGTCGCTCGCACCCTTCCCCCGCCACGGCGGCGAGGGTGACCATGCAGCCGCCCGGCTCCTTTCCCGACCGGTCCGATGGCAGGACGCGCGCGGAGTCCAGGAGCAGGGCCTCCACCGCCTCGCGCGCGGTCGGCGCCGCGGCGAAGCCGGACCAGATGCGGGGCGCATAGGCCGCGACGTAGTGGCGCAGCGCCTCCTCGTACAGCGCCTCCTTGCTGCCGAAGGCCGCGTAGAGGCTGGGCGAGGCGATCCCCATCGCCGCGCAGAGATCGGCGATGGAGGTCGCGGCATAGCCCTGCCGCCAGAACAGCCGGGTCGCGGCGGCCAGCGCCGCCTCGCGGTCGAAGCCGCGGGGACGTCCGCGGCGGGTCGCGCTCATTTCCATAGCGATCGATATATAAATCGCTTGGCCCGTCCGGCAAGCCGGCCTATTTCTTTGTCGTTCGACACAGAAAGACCCCTCCCATGGCTTCCCTTTCCGACAAGCGTGCCCTGGTCACCGGCGGCAGCCGCGGCATCGGTGCCGCCATCGTGCGCCGGCTGGCCCGCGACGGCGCCCATGTCGCCTTCACCTACGGCCAGTCCGCCGGCCCCGCCGAAGACCTCGTGCGTGAGGTCGGGGCGGCGGGCGGCCGGGCCTTCGCCATCGCCGCCGACAGCGCCGATCCGGCGGCGGTGGAACGCTCCGTGCGGGAGGCGGCGGCGGGCCTCGGCGGGCTCGACATCCTGGTCAACAATGCCGGCGTCGCGCGCGGCGGCCCGCTGGAGGCGATGAGCCTCGCCGACATCGACCTGCTGATCGACGTGAACATCCGCGGCGTGGTGCTGGCGATCCGGGCGGCGATCCCGCATCTCGGCCGGGGCGGGCGCATCGTCACCACGGGAAGCTGCCTCGCGGAGCGCGTCGCGATGCCCGGCATCGCCGCCTATTCCATGACCAAGTCGGCGCTGATCTCGCTGACCGGCGGCCTCGCCCGCGACCTGGGCGGGCGCGGCATCACGGTGAACCTCGTCCACCCCGGCCCGACCGACACGGACATGAACCCGGCCGCCGGCCCGCAATCGGAGGCGCAGCGCGCCATGATCCCGCTCGGCCGCTACGGCAGGGCCGAGGACATCGCCGCGGCCGTGGCCTTCCTGGTCGGGCCGGAGGCGGGGCAGATCAACGGCACGGGCCTCACCGTCGATGGCGGCCTGAACGCCTGAGCTTCCGTGCCCCCGCCGTGCCGGACGGACGGCGGGGCGGCGGCGCTACACCGCGCGCCGCGCCAGCCATGCCGTGGCCTCGACGCCGGTCATCGGCCCGCCGAACAGGTAGCCCTGCCCCAGCGCGCAGCCGATCGTCACGAGGCGCGAGGCCACCGCCTCGGACTGGATGCCCTCGGCCAGGATCTCCAGGCCGAGGCTCTGCCCGAGGCTGACCACGGCGCGCACGATGGCCTCGCTGTCGCGCGAGGCCTCGACATCCATCACGAAGGACCTGTCCACCTTCAGCCGGTCCACCGGGAGGCGCTTGAGGTGGGTCAGCGAGGCGAAGCCGGTGCCGAAATCGTCGAGCACCACGCTGATCCCGATCCGGTGCAGCGACCGCAGCGCCGCCTCGACCGCCTCGGCCTGACGGCCCATGGTGACCCCCTCGGTCACCTCGACCTCCAGGCTGCGGGGCGACACCCCGGCCCGCGCCAGCGCCTGCTCGATCTCCACGGCGATGTCGTGCCCGCGGAACTGCGCCGCGGCCAGGTTCACCCCGATCCGCCCGAAGCGCAGCCCGGCGTCGAGCCATTGCCGGGCCTGGGCCAGCGCCGCCTCCAGCACCCGCGCGCCCAGCAGCGGCATCAGGTCGGCGCTCTCCGCCGCCGGCAGGAAGTCGCCGGGCGCGAGCAGCCCGAGCTGCGGATGCCGCCAGCGCACCAGCGACTCGAAGCCGACCAGGCTGCGGTCGGAGAGCCGCAGCTGCGGCTGGAAGCGCAGCTCGATGCCGCCGGCGCCGGCCGGCGGCGCGATCCGGGCGGGGCGCTGGCCGCCCGCCGCCCCGGGCGTCTCGCGCAGCCCCGCGACCAGGCCCGCCGGCGCCCGGTCCCGGCCGCCCCAGGCCTCGTCGGCGCCCTGCCAGCGCCCGTCCAGGCTGCGGCCGCCGGCGCCGCCCAGCTCGTCTCGCAGCGCCTCGGCGAGCTGCCGCTCGCGGTCGGCGGCGGCGCGCATCTCGGGCACGAAGACGCTGACCCGTCCCTTGCCCTGCGCCTTGGCGTGGTAGAGGGCGAGGTCGACGTTGCGCAGCAGGTCGTCCACCGCGAGCCCGTCCCGCGGCGCCAGCGCGACGCCGATGCTGCCGCGCGGGTAGAGCCGCACCCCGTCATGGTCGAACGGCTGCTGCAGCGCCGCCAGCAGGGCGCCGGCGCGGCGGCGCAGGATGGCCGCGTCCACCGGGCCGCTGAGCACCGCCGCGAACTCGTCGCCGCCGAGCCGCGCGACGAGGTCGGTGGAGCGCACCTCGCCGGCCATGCGGTCCGCCACGCCCCGCAGCAGCGCATCCCCCACGGGATGGCCGTAGCGGTCGTTGACCTGCTTGAACCCGTCGAGGTCGAGCAGCAGCACCCCGACCGGCCGCGCCGCCGCGTCGCCGAGCTGCTGCCCCAGCTCGCGCAGGAAGCGGGTGCGGTTGCCGAGGCCGGTGAGCGGGTCGGTATGGGCGAGCGTGTCCAGCTCGCGCATGGCGCGGCGCAGGTCGATGGTGGCCGAGACCGCCCCGGACAGGCTGGCCAGGATCGACCTTTCCTGCGCCCCGATCCGGCGCGGCCGCTCGTCGAGCACGCATAGCGTGCCGAGCGCCAGCCCCTCGCGGCTGCGCAGCGGCGCGCCGGCGTAGAAGCGGATCGACGGGTCCTGCAGCACCAGCGGGTTGTCGGCGAAGCGCGGGTCGGCGCGGGTGTCGTCGATCACCAGCGGCTCGTGCTGCAGGATGGCGTGCGCGCAGAAGCTGACGTCGCGCGGCAATTCCCGCAGCGCGGTGCCGTGGTGCGCCTTGTTCCAGTGCCGGTCCGCATCGACCAGGGAGATCAGCGCGATGGGGGCGCCCAGAAGCTGGGCGGCCAGCTCGGCGAGCTGGTCGAAGCTTTCCTCACGCCCGCTGTCCACCAGCCCCGTGGCGTGCAGCGCGGCCAACCGGGCCGGTTCGTCAGGCGGCAACGGCGCGGCAGGCATTCGGAACAGGCTCCGGGCTCGGTTCACGACGGGCGGACCTGGGAAGGCTGCGACGCGGTGGCCAGGTGCCGCATCGAGTGGCGGGACCGACGGTTGCTGCTTTTCCGGGCATGCCACACCCAAACGCTCTCCCCAGGGTTGTATTGAAGAAATGTGGCGGGGGCTACAGCGGATCCTGCCAGATCCGGAACGGGCACCGGTTCCGGGGCGAGGATACTCCCTGCCGGCAGCCGCCTTGAAGCGGGGAGATGGCGGCGCGGTCCCCGGGGAGGGGCGGGCCGGCCCTTGCCGGCGCCGCAGGATGCGCCGACCCTGCCGGCGCCATGCCCCCCGCACCCGGTCCCACCCCCGATCCCGCACAGGTCTTCGACCGCGCCCTGCACCGCCGCCGCCGCGACCGCGCCGCCGGCACCGTGCACCGCGTGGCGCCGATCCTGGAGGATGCGGCGGACCGCCTGCTCGACCGGCTTGACGACACCACCCGGCGCTTCTCCCGCGCCCTCGACCTCGGCGGCCGCGGCGTGGTGGCGCCGCTGCTGCGTGGCCGCGGCATTCCGTTCGTGGTCTCCGCCGACCTGTCGCCGCGCATGGCCGCGCTGCCCGGGGCGGCGGGCCCGGACGCGCCGGGACGCGCCTCGGGGCTGCCCGTCGCCGCGGACGAGGAGTTCCTGCCCTTCGCGCCGGGAAGCTTCGACCTGATCGTGGCGAACCTCTCGCTGCACTGGGTGAACGACCTGCCCGGCGCGCTGCTCCAGCTCCGCCGGGCGCTGGCCCCCGACGGGCTGTTCCTCGCCTCGCTGCCCGGCCTCGGCACGCTGCAGCCGCTGCGCGCGGCGCTCACCGAGGCCGAGGCGGCGCTGACGGGCGGCGCGGCGCCGCGCGTCTCGCCCTTCCCGGAGCTGCGCGACGGCGCCGCCCTGCTCCAGCGCGCCGGCTTCGCCCTGCCCGTGGCCGATGCCGACCAGGTGACGCTGCGCTACCGCGACCCGTTCGCCCTGTTCGCCGACCTGCGCGCCGCGGGCGAGACCAACGCGGTGCGGGCGCGCGACCCGCGCACCCCGCCGCGCGCCCTGTTCCCCCTTGCCGCCTCCCGGCTGCCTGCCGGGCCGGGGGACGCATCGGAGGGCGTGGCGATCCCGCTGCGGCTGCTGGTCCTCACCGGCTGGGCGCCGCACGAGAGCCAGAGCCGCCCGGCGCGGCCCGGCAGCGCCGATGTCCGGCTCGCCGATGCGCTGGGTGCGGAGGAGAAACGCCTGCCGCGCTGAGGCCGGGCCGCCTGACGCGCTTGCAACCGCCCCTGCCGGCGCGCATTTTCGGAGACTGATACGCAGCAACGCCCGCCGCGCGCCCAGACCGGCCCCAGACGGGACAACCCCCGGACGGGACAACCGGGCAGCCAGCCAGGGAGCACAGGCGCCGCCAGGACCGATGAGCCGCATGGACCAGCAGGCCGGCGACCCCCGCCGCATCACCCTCCACGACCCCGCCGACTTCGCGCCGATGCGCCGCGCCGGCCAGCTCGCCGCCGCGACGCTGGACATGATCGCCCCGCACGTCCGCCCCGGCGTGACCACCGGCGAGCTGGACCAGCTCTGCCACGACTTCATGGTGGCCAACGGCGCGGTGCCGGCGACGCTGGGCTATCGCGGCTACACCAAGTCCTCCTGCATCTCGATCAACCACGTGGTCTGCCACGGCATCCCGGGCGAGCGCGTGCTGCAGGAAGGCGACATCCTCAACATCGACGTCACGCCGCTGCTGGACGGCTGGCACGGCGACAGCAGCCGCATGTACGTGGCGGGCACGCCCTCCACCAAGGCGCGGCTGCTGATGGACGTGACCTACGAATCCCTGATGCGCGGCATCGCGGCGGTGCGGCCGGGCGCCACGCTCGGCGATGTCGGCCATGCCATCCAGTCCTACGTCGAGAAGCACCGCTTCTCGGTGGTGCGCGACTTCTGCGGCCACGGCATCGGCCAGCGCTTCCACGCGCCGCCCAACGTGCTGCATTTCGGCCGCCCCGGCGAGGGGCCGGTGCTCAAGCCCGGCATGTTCTTCACGATCGAGCCGATGGTGAATGCCGGCCGGCCCGAGGTGAAGATCCTCGACGATGGCTGGACCGCGGTGACGCGCGACCGCTCGCTCTCGGCGCAGTTCGAGCACATGGTGGGCGTCACGGAGAAGGGCTGCGAGATCTTCACCCTCTCCCCCGCCGGGCTGCACAAGCCGAACCTCGGCTGAGCGGCCGGCGCCAGCAGGCCGCGCGCCGGGCCGGAAGGATTCCCGCCCGGCGGCGATGGCCGGGATGCGTCCCGCCCGCGCCTACTCCGACCGCAGCCCCGTCGCCCGCACCGCCGCCACCCAGCGCGGCACCTCGTGCCGGATGCGCTCGGCGAAGGGCTCCGGCCCTTCCGCCACGATGTGGCCGCCCTGCTCGCCGAACCGCGCGCGGATCTCGGGCTGGCGCAGCGCCTCCGAGACGTCCTCCGCCACCTTCGCCACGATGGCGGGCGGCGTGCCGGCGGGCGCCAGCAGCCCGTACCAGGGGCCGCAATCGCCGGTGTCGTAGCCCAGCTCCGGCAGGGTCGGCACGCCGGGCAGCAGGTCGGGGAAGCGGTCGGGTCCCGCGATCGCGAGCGGCCGCAGCTTGCCGTCGCGCAGCAGCGCGATGGAGCCGGCGAGGGTCGAGAAGGTCAGCGGCACCCGCCCCGCGATCACGTCCTGCAGGGCCGGCGCCGTGCCGCGATAGGCGACATGCGTCAGCTCGATCCCCGCCGCGCGGGCGAACAGCGCCCCGGCGAAATTGCCGCCCGAGCCGTTGCCGGAGGTGGAGTAGGTGAGCCGCCCCGGCGCCTCGCGCGCCGCCGCGACCACCGCGGCGACGTCGGGGAAGGGCTGCTGCGGCGTGGTGAACAGCACGGTCGGCGAGCTGTAGATCAGCACGACCGGCGCGAGGTCGCGCAGCGGATCGACCGGCTGGTTCGGATAGAGCGCCACGTTGGCGGTCAGCGTGGCCGCGCCCATCAGCAGGGTATGGCCGTCGGGCGCCGACTTCGCGACCGCCTCGTTGGCGATCATGCCGTTGGCGCCGGGCCGGTTCTCGATCACCAGCGGCTGCCCCCAGACAGCCTGCAGGCTGGGCTGCAGCAGGCGCGCCGGGAAGTCGGTCGGCCCGCCCGGCGGGTAGCCCATCACCACGCGTACCGGCCGCGTGGGCCAGTCCGTCGCCGCCCGGGCGGGCCGGGGCCGCAGCAACGCCGACGGCAGCAATGCCGACGGTAGCAATGCCGCCGGGCCGGCCGCGAGCAATTGCCGGCGCTTCGGTTTCATCTGCGGCATGTCCGCCTTCCTCCCCCGATGTCGTGCGGCCGCGCTTGAGTTGCCGGCCTGCCGAGGCGATCCGTCACACGGAACGGCGACTCCTGGCCAGGAGGAATCGCATGCGGCGCGGCAGGTTCGCGCCGATGCGGGGCCGGTGCGGCGGCCGATACGGACCAGTGCGGGAGAAGTGGTCCCGGCCCCGGCCCCGAGGTCGGGTCCCTCGCCCCCGGACGGAACCGGGCCGAGCCCCGGCGCGGGAGGATCACGAGGAGTGGCCGGCATGACCGATGCCCTGCGCCGTTTCCCGCTGGCCCGGCGCTGGTTCGGCGGCACCCATGGTCCCGATCTGCACGAGGCGGCCGCGCGGCAGATCGGCGCCTGATCATCCGGCACGCGCCGAGGGTCGGATCGGCCGACCGGCCTCGGCCTCCGACCCGAAGGAATGGCCGGCCGTGAAGGCCCCTGTTCGCCCTACGGCGCCGGCGAGTAGCTCTGCTTGAGGCAGCGCAGGGTGAAGCTGGTGCGGGTGTGGCGCACCCCGGGCAGGCGGTAGAGCTTGTCGCGCAGCAGCGCCTCGGCCCCGGCCGTGCCGCCCACCGCGGCCTTGATCACGTAGTCGTACTCGCCGGTGACGAGATAGGCCTCGATCACCTCGGGCAGCGCCGTCACGGCGGCCTCGAAGCGGGTCAGGCTGTCGTCGTCGTGCTTCTCCATCATCACCTCCAGGAACACCGTGTCCGGCATGCCGAGCGCGGCCTGGTCGAGGATGGCGACGTAGCCCTTGATCACGCCGGCCTGCTCCAGCCGCCGCACTCGCGTCCAGCAGGGGGAGGGGGAGAGTCCGACCTCCTCGGCCAACTCGGCGTTGGTCAGCCGGGCGCGGCGGTGCAGGGCGCGGAGGATCCGGCGGTCGATGGCGTCCATGGCGGAAGGATCTACCGTCCTTTCGGCGCCGCACAACAGAATTCGGCAGGAACCTTCGCCCGTGACACCCCATTCTTCGGTACAGGGAAACGAGCGTCCGGAGGGTTCCACCGCCATGGGCAGCATCCAGCGACCGGAGGTCACCCTCGACAGCCGCTGGGAGGCGGCGGGCGAGACCACCCTGCTCACCGGCATCCAGGCGCTGGTGCGCCTGCCCCTGCTGCAACGCCAGCTCGACGCGCTGCGCGGCTGGGACACGGCGGGCTTCGTCTCCGGCTATCGCGGCTCGCCGCTCGGCGGCTTCGACAAGGAACTGCTGCACCAGGAGAAGCGGCTGCGCGAGGCCGGGGTGGTGTTCCGGCCCGGGCTGAACGAGGACCTGGCCGCCACCGCCGTCTGGGGCACGCAGCAGGTGGGTCTGTACCCGGGCGCGAGGCACGAGGGCGTGTTCGCCCTCTGGTACGGCAAGGGGCCGGGGGTGGACCGCTCCGGCGACGTGCTGCGGCATGCCAATTCCGCCGGCACGGCGCCGCGCGGCGGCGTGCTGGCGCTGGCCGGCGACGATCCCTCGGCCAAGTCCTCCACCGTGACGAACGCCTCCGAATACGCCTTCATGGATGCCGAGATCCCGGTCCTCGACCCGGCCGGCGTCGAGGAGGTGCTGGAATTCGGCCTCAAGGGGCTGGCGCTGTCGCGCTTCGCCGGGGTGTGGGCCGGGCTGAAATGCGTGGCCGACACGATGGACGCCTCCGCCACGGTGCGGATCGATCCGGCGGCCTACGACACGGTGCTGCCGCACGGCCTGCTGGAATCGCCGGACGGGCTGCACATCCGCCTGCGCGACACGCCGATCGCGCAGGAGAAGCGCCTGCGCCGCTTCCGCCTGCCCGCCGCCATCGCCTTCGCCCGCGCCAACGGCATCGACCGGCTGGTGATCGACTCGCCGCAGGCCCGCTACGGCATCGCGGCGCGCGGCAAGGCCTATGCGACTCTGCGGCAGGCGATGCTCGACCTCGGCATCACCGACGACCTCGCCCGCATGATGGGGCTGCGGTTGTGGAAGGTGGGGCTCGCCTGGCCGCTGGACGCCGAGGCGGCGCGCGATTTCGCCGCCGGGCTGGAGGAGGTGCTGGTGGTCGAGGACCGCCGGCCGCTGCTGGAGCCGCAGTTGCGCGACGCGCTGTACCACCTGCCTTCCCGCCCGCGCCTCGTCGGCAAGACGGACGAGGCGGGGGCGCCGCTGCTCTCCGACCTCACCGAGCTGGATGCCGGGCAGATCGCCCGGGCCCTGGCGGCAAGGCTGCCGGAAGGGTTCCGCACCGAGCGCATGGCGGCGCGCCTCGCGGAACTCGACGCGCTGGAGGCCGGCGCGCGCGAGCCGGCGCACAGCCGCGACCCGTTCTTCTGCCCCGGCTGCCCGCACAACACCTCGACCCGCGTGCCGGAGGGCAGCCACGCCCTGGCCGGCATCGGCTGCCACTACCTGGCGACGCGGATGGACCGCGACACCGAGCTGTTCACCCAGATGGGCGGCGAGGGGCTGCCCTGGATCGGCCAGTCGCCCTTCGTCGAGACGCCGCACGTCTTCGCCAATCTCGGCGACGGCACCTACAGCCATTCCGGCAGCCTCGCCATCCGCGCCGCGCTCGCGGCGGGGGTGAGCATCACCTACAAGATCCTCTACAACGGCGCCGTCGCCATGACCGGCGGCCAGCAGGTCGAGGGCGACCTGACCCTGCCGCGCATCGCGGCGCAGCTCGCCGCCGAGGGCGTCGCGCGCATCGAGATCGTCTCCGACGACCCGGACCGGTATCGCGGCGACGCGATGCTGCCGAAGGGCGTGGGCTTCCATCACCGGCGCGAGCTGGACGCGGTGCAGCGCCGGCTGCGCGAGACGCCGGGCGTCACGGTGCTGATCTACGACCAGGAATGCGCCACCGAGCGCCGCCGCAAGCGCAAGCGCGGCCTGGCGCCGCAGGCCACGCGCCGCGCCGTGATCAACCCGCGCGTCTGCGAGGATTGCGGCGACTGCTCGCGCGCCTCGAACTGCCTCGCCGTCGAGCCGGTGGAGACGGCGTTCGGCCGCAAGCGGCAGATCGACCAGTCCGCCTGCAACCAGGACATGAGCTGCGTCGAGGGCTTCTGCCCGTCCTTCGTGACGCTGGTCGGCGCCGCGCCCGCCGCGCACCCGGCGACGCCCGCGCCGGACGGCGCGCTGCCGGAACCCGCGCTGCCGGAGTTGCGGGACGGGGCCTGGAACATCCTGCTCGCCGGCGTGGGCGGGCAGGGGGTGACGGCACTCGGCGCCATCCTCGGCATGGCGGCGCATCTGGAGGGGCGGCCGGTGCGCTCCGTCGACCAGCTCGGCATGGCGCAGAAGGGCGGCGGCGTCTACGTGCAGCTCCGCCTCGGCGCGCCCGGGGCCACGCCGGAATCGCTGCGCGCGCCGCGCATCGGCGCCGGCCAGGCGGACCTGCTGCTCGCCGCCGACATGATGGTGGCGCACGGCCGCACCGCCCGGCCGCTGCTCGGCGCCGACCGCACGGCCGCCGTGGTGAACGCCGACCTCGCCCCGACCGCGCAATTCGTGCAGGACACCGGCACGCGCTACGACCGCGAGGGCATGCTGGCCAGCGTGCGCGAGGCGTGCCGCGAGGTGCTAGCGGTGCCGGCGCTGCACCGGGTGGAGGCGGAACTCGGCGACGCCATCTTCCTCAACATGTTCCTGCTCGGCATGGCCTATCAGCGCGGCCTGCTGCCGCTCTCGGCCGAGGCGATCGGGCGGGCGATCGAGCTGAACGGCGCCGCCGTGGCGAGGAACCGCGAGGCGTTCCAGCGCGGCCGCGCCGCCGCGCTGGAGGCGCCGGCCGCGCCGCCCGCGCCGGAGACGCTGGAGCAGCGCATCGCCCGGCGCGTCGCCGACCTCACCGCCTACCAGTCGGCCCGCTACGCGCGCCGCTACGCCGCCGCCGTCGAGCGCGTGCGCGCCGCCGAGCAGGCGGCGGTGCCGGGCGCCACGCGGCTGGCGGAGGCCGTGACGGCGCAGCTCCATCGCCTGATGGCCTACAAGGACGAGTACGAGGTGGCGCGGCTGCACGCCGATCCCGAATGGCAGGCCAGCCTCGCGCGCGACTTCAAGGGCACGACGCGGGTGGAGCTGAACCTCGCCCCGCCGCTGCTCTCCGGCACCGATCCCGCCACCGGCCGCCCGCGCAAGCACCGCTTCGGGCCGTGGATGCTGCGCGCCATGGGTCTGCTGCGGCACGGCAAGGTGCTGCGCGGCACCGCGCTCGACCCGTTCGGCCGCACCGAGGAGCGCCGCACCGAGCGCGCGCTGGTCGCGGAATTCGAGGCGGGGCTGGAGCGGCTGCTGCGGCTGCTCTCGCCCGCGACGCATGCGGCGATCTGCGCCTGGGTGGAGGCCTGGGCGGGGGTGAAGGGCTACGGGCCGGTGAAGGCGCGCAACATCGCCACGGTGCGCGCGGCGCTGCCGGGGCTGGAGGCGGCGGTGGCCGAGGCGCCGGCGCGGGTGCCGGTGGCGGCGTAGGCCGGCGGGGAGGGCCTTGCCATCCTCGGTTCCGCCCACCGGAAAGGGCGGCGCCGAGGTCCGGCGCTACCGCCCGGAGGAGAGACCTGCCGATCACGACCGGCCAATTGAGGCAGGATTACGGCAATTGGGGTTGAATTGGGGCGAACCTTCATGCTTCCCATGCTGCGCCGCAGCAAGAGGCGGCGCGAAGGACCAGCATGCCGTTCTCCTCCATCCGCCCGCTGCTCGCCCTGCTGACGCTGCTCGCCGCCCCCGCGGCCCGGGCGGGGGAGCCGGGCGGCGCCCTCCAGGTCACCGCCGCCCTCGGCGGCTCCGTGCCGTACCTGACGGGGGAGGGGATGTTCATGGTGGCGCGGCTGGACGGAATCGCGCTGCCCAGCCTCTCGCTCGATCGCCGGCGGCCCTTCCCCGAGAACACCAGGACGGTGTTCGACCAGCGTACCGAGGCGGTGCTCGGCGTGGACTGCCGGCTGGGGCGGATCGGCCTGGCGACGCTCTCGCTGGACGGCCTGCTGAGCGTGGCGGAACGCGCGGCGCCCGAGCAGGCACGGCCGCTGCTCGCGCTTGTCCTGCTGCGGCTGGGATTCTGATCCCGCCCGCGCGGGGCCGGACCCGTGCGGGCGCTTCGGCGGACGGGCGGACCGGCATGAGCCGGCTGGACGGGTCCCCGTGCCCCCGCGAGAATGCCGCCGGGGAGTGAACATCCATGCCGCCCGACGCCGAGACCGCCTTCGACCTGCCCGAGGCCACGCGCGCCCTGCGCGACACGGCGCTCGACTTCGCGCGCGGCACGCTGGCGCCAAAGGCGCTGGAATGGGACCGCGAGCGGCACTTCCCGGTGGAGGAGATGCGCGAGGCCGCGGCGCTCGGCATGGCCGCGATCTACGTGCGCGAGGAATCCGGCGGCGCCGGCCTGACGCGCCTCGACGCCGCCGTGATCTTCGAGGCGCTGTCGCAGGGCTGCCCGGTGATCGCGGCCTTCCTCTCGATCCACAACATGGTCGCCTGGATGATCGACCGCTACGGCAGCGAGGCGCAGCGCGCCGAGTGGCTGCCGGATCTCGTCACCATGCGCCGCATCGCCTCCTACTGCCTCACCGAGCCGGGTTCCGGCTCCGACGCCGCCGCGCTGCGCACCCGCGCGGCGCGCGACAACGAGGGTTACGTGCTGAACGGCGCCAAGCAGTTCATCTCGGGCGCCGGCACCTCCGACCTCTACGCCACCATGGTGCGGACCGGCGGCGACGGGCCCGCCGGTCAAGGATCGGGCGGCGTCTCCTGCCTGCTGGTGCCGAAGGACACGCCCGGCCTCTCCTTCGGCGCCAACGAGCGCAAGATGGGCTGGAACGCGCAGCCGACGCGCACCGTGAACTTCGCCGACGCGCGCGTGCCGGCGTCGGCGCTGCTCGGCGAGGAGGGGCAGGGCTTCCGCATCGCGATGAGCGGGCTCGACGGCGGGCGGCTGAACATCGCGGCCTGCTCGGTGGGCGGGGCGCAGGCGGCGCTCGACATCGCGCTGGCCTACGTGAAGGAGCGGCGCGCCTTCGGCCGCGCCGTCGCCGACTTCCAGGCCACGCAATTCCGCCTCGCCGACATGGCGACCGAGCTGGAGGCGGCGCGCACGCTGCTCTGGCGCGCCTGCGCGAAATTGGACGCGCGGGCGCCGGATGCCACCGCCTTCTGCGCCATGGCCAAGCGCTTCGCGACCGACACCGGCTCGCGCGTCGCCGACGAGGCGCTGCAATTGCTCGGCGGCTACGGCTACCTTGCCGAGTACGGCGTGGAGAAGATCGTGCGCGACCTGCGCGTGCACCGCATCCTGGAAGGCACCAACGAGATCATGCGCGTCATCATCTCGCGCCACCTGCTGGGCGGTCGGGGCTGAATCGGCGCGGGGGCTGAGCGGACCTTGCGGCTGCTGATCTGGTACTGGGGCCGGCGCGGCGCCGGCGCGCAGCGCGTGGTGACGCTCGGGCGCGCGCTGCGACGGCGCGGCGACGTGGCCGTGGCGCTCTCCGTCTCGCGGCAGATGGACCTGCTGGCGGAGGTGGAGGCGCTGGGCCTGCCGACCGATATCGTCGAGACCTACACCTCCGGCGCCGGCTTCCTGCTCGGCCTGCCGCGCGTGCCGGGGCTGGCGCGCCGCCTCGCGCGGCAGGCGCGGGAATTCCGCGCCGACGCGGTGCTCTCCGTGATGACGCATCTCTGGACGCCGCTGGTGACGCCCGCGCTGCGCCGCGCCGGCATCCCCTACGTCCCGATCGTCCACGACGCGCTGCCGCATCCGGGCGACCCGGCGCTGCTGTGGGACTGGCGCCTGGACCGCGAGCTGGACGCGGCCAGCGGCGCCATCGTGCATTCCGCCGAGGTGGGCCGCCTGCTGCGCGCGCGCCGGCCGGGCCTGCCGGTGGAGACGTTGTCGCTGGGCACCGACCTCGATGCTGCCGCGCTGGCGCCGGCATCCGGCGCGGCGAAGGAGGGCGGCTTCCTGCTGTTCGGCCGGCTGCGCGCCTACAAGGGCCTCGACCTGCTGCGCGACGCCTGGCCCGCCGTGTTGGAGCGGCACCCCGGGGCGCGTCTGCGCGTGGTGGGGGAGGGCGACGCCGAGGGGCTGGCCCCCGGCCTCTCGGCCCTGCCCGGCGTGCGGGTGGAGACGCGCTGGGTGGCGGAGGCGGAGATCCCGGCGCTCGCCGCCTCGGCCGACGCGCTGGTGCTGCCCTATCGCGAGGCGAGCCAGTCCAGCGTGGTGCCGCTGGCCTTCGCGCTCGGCGTGCCGGTGGTGGCGACCGCGGTCGGCGCGCTGGCCGAGCAGGTGGCGGACGGGGTGAACGGGCTGGTGGTGCCGCCGGAGCCCGCCGCGCTGGCCGCGGCCATGGCCCGCATGGCGGACCCGGCCGAGCGCGCCCGGCTCGCCGCCGGGGCAAGGGCGAGCGGCGCGGCGCTGGTGGACTGGGACGCGCGCGCGGCGGAACTGCTGGGGGTGCTGCGGCGGCTGGGGGTGCGGGACGGCGGATAGGCGGGGGCTTTTCGGGGCGCTGCCCCGAACCCCGCCAGGGAAGGCGCCGCCTTCACTGCACCCATCCGCTGGGGCCCAAGGGGAGGTGGGGAGGCCCCAGACCCCGTTCGTTTGAGGCGTGACAACTCAAACTACTGAAATTGAACAATAAATGGGGTTTCCAAAGGGGCTTCGCCCTTTGGTGGGGTCCAGGGGCAAGGCCCCTGGCGGGGTACCGGGGCAGCGCCCCGTTCCCGCGCAGCGGGAAACCTACGCGCGCGGCGTCCCGCCGATCCGGCTCGCCACGAAGCGCGCCAGCGCCGGGCCGGCCAGCAGCACCAGCAG
>NZ_JALPRX010000063.1 GCF_023223525.1 Roseomonas acroporae
CGGGGTACCGGGGCAGCGCCCCGTTCCCGCGCAGCGGGAAACCTACGCGCGCGGCGTCCCGCCGATCCGGCTCGCCACGAAGCGCGCCAGCGCCGGGCCGGCCAGCAGCACCAGCAGGAAGCGCGCCGTCTGCAGGGCCATGACGAAGGACATGTCCACCGGCATGGAGGCCGCGATGATGGCGATGGAATCGACGCCGCCCGGGCTGGTGGCGAGGTAGGCCGTCATCGGGTCCAGCCCCGCCGCGAAGACCAGCAGGGCCGAGAAGGCGCCGCAGATCGCCAGCAGCGCCAGGATCGAGAGGAAGACGCGCGGCAGGGCGCGCAGCGCGTGCAGCAGGATGGCGCGGGTGAAGCGCAGGCCGATGCTCCATCCCACCAGCGCGTAGCAGCCGGCGAGCAGCCAGGGCGGCAGCTCGATGCGCAGCAGGCCGACATCCTGCAGGATCATGCCGAGCACCATCGGCGCCAGCAGCGGCCCGGCCGGCACGCGCAGCCGCAGCGCCAGCGCGCCGCCGCCCCAGGCCACCGCCAGCGTGGCCAGCAGCCAGCCCCAGTGGACGGGTGGGAAGGCCTGGGCGAGCCAGGAGACGGGCGCGCCCGTCGGGGGGGCGTGCGCGCCGGCGAACTGCGCCACGCTGGAGGCGACGATGGCCACCATCACCACGCGCAGGTACTGCATGAAGGCGACGAGGCGGGCATCGGCGCCGTAGGCGTCGGCCATCAGCACCATCACCGAGGCGGCGCCGGGGAAGGAGCCCCAGACGGCGTTGGTGCCCGGCAGCACCTGCCAGCGCGCCAGCAGCCAGCCCAGCAGCACCGCCGCCGCGACCACCACCACCACGCCGGCCAGCAGCAGCGGCCAGGAGGCGAGCATCGAGGCCAGGATCGGCGCGGTGAGGTTGCGCGCGATCATGCAGCCGATCACGCCCTGCGCCGCCTGGAAGGCGCGCGGCGCGATGCGCACCGTGCCGTCCGAGACCGCCAGCAGGATCGCCGCCAGCATCGGGCCCAGCAGCAGCGCGGCGGAGAGGTGGACCGCCTCCAGCGCCAGCACCAGCAGGGCCGAGACGAGCAGCAGGAGCGCCCATTGCAGGGCCGGGGCGCTGCCGTGCAGCGAGGGCAGGCCGGCGCGACGGAACATACGATGCGTTCACTCCGCTGGGGTTCGGCGCCGGGGGGCGGATGGGGCGGGAAGGGGGCCGCCGGGGGCGGATTGGGCGCGAGGGGGGCCGCCGGGGGCGGATTGGACGCGAAGAGGGCCGCCGGGGGGCGGCCCGGCCGGTCCCGGCATGCCGCGCGGCCGGCGCGGCGGTGCGGGGCCGGGTCCGTTCAGGGAACGGCCGATGCGGCGACGACCGGCGCGGGGATGCAGGAATGGTGCCGCGGACGGTCCGGGCGGTGGCGGAAGGCACCCTCCTCAACCGTCCCGCCGCACCACCACGAAGCGCTGGTACAGCCCGCCGAGCCCGATCAGCGCGAGGCCGAGCCCGAGGAAGCTCAGCACCCGCCAGAGGCCGACCAGCTCGCTCATGTCCACCAGGAACACCTTGGCCGTGGTCAGCCCGAGCACGGCCAGGGCGGCGAGGCGCAGCGGCGCCGCGTTGGCGCGGATGCCGGCCAGCATCAGCAGCGCGCCGAACAGCAGCCAGGCGCCGGAGAGCGCCCAGAGCTCCGCGTCGGGCAGCGGCACGTCGAGGCCGATCTCGGGGCCGTGGAAGGCGCGCCGCACCTCCAGCGTCACCCAGGCGAAGCCGGCGAGCAGGGCGTAGAGGGCCGGCGCGGCGCGCCAGGGCAGGGCGCGGCCCTCGGGCGTCGCCAGCAGCGCGGCGGCGAGCGAGGCGGGCAGCAGGTAGGCGGGCAGCAGCGGGTTCAGCAGGGCCGGCCCTTCCACGGGATCGCCGGTGAGGCCCGGATTCTGCGCGAGGCACGACAGCCCGGCCAGCATCGCCAGCGCCGCCTGCGCCGTCCAGGCGGCGCGCAGCACGGGGCGGCCGAGCCGGCGGTTCAGCAGCAGCACGGCGGCCGCGGCGAGTGCGAGGATGGCCGGGTAGAGCGCGGTCTCGGCGAACTCGAAGCGTTCGCCGGCGAGGTCGCCCTGCTCGAAGGCGTGGTGGACCAGCAGCAGCGGCAGGGCGGTGGCGAGGGCCACGGCGCCGGCCTCCAGCAGCGCCACCACGCGGTCGTCGGCGCGCCGGAGGAAGGCGCGCGCCGCCAGCGCGAAGGCCAGCGCCGGGCCGCCATAGGCCGGCCACAGCCCGTTCAGCAGCGGCGCGGTGCCGAAATCGTAGTCGAGCAGGTGCGGGTTCAGCAGCAGCCGCACCAGCACCACCGCCGCCACCAGCGCCGCCAGCGGGCGCAGCGCGCGCAGGCCGCTGCGGCCCTCCACCCAGGCCAGCGCCGGCAGGAACAGCGACACGGCGAGGCTGAGCCAGTGGTCCTGCAGCAGCATCGCGGCGCCGAGCGAGAGCGCGGCGAGGGCACCGGCGGCGTGCGCCCCGGCGCGCAGGGCGCCCGGGTTCGCGTCGGGGCTGGCGGCGGGCAGGGTGGTCGTGGCGTCGACGGCCGTGGCCGGGTCGAATCCGGCGTCGTGCGGGGCGGCGGCCATCCCATCGCGGCTGGCCGCGTTGCCTTCCCTATCGCGGCTGGCCGCGTTGCCATCGGCCTGGCCGGCAGCACGCCGGCCGTCACCGGCCGCGCGGTTGCCGCCGCCCGCCCGCAGCGCCCGCGCGGCGGCGCCGACCAGCAGCGCCGCGAGCGCCAGCGCCGCCGCCGCCCAGCGCGGATCCGGCGTGAAGCCGTGCAGCCGGGCGTAGAGGATCAGCAGCACCAGCACCGGCGCCGCGGCCGGCAGCGCCGCCCAGCGCACCGGGCGCGGCGACCGGGTTTCCGCCCACAGCCCGGCGGCGGCCGGCAGCAGCGCCGCGAACAGGGCGGCGAGCAGGTAGGGGCGCAGCACCGGCTCGCCCCAGCGTCCCGGCAGCAGGGCGGCGGCGTCGCCGACGCGGCCGGCGCCGTCCGCCACGGGGACGGGGGGCAATTCCCACAGCAGCAGCAGCGCCAGGCCGGCGGCCGCCGCGAGCATCGGCAGCAGGTCGAGGCGCGGCTCCCGCCAGCCCTTCCACGCCGCCACCGGCAGCAGCAGGAGCAGGCCGACCGCCGGCGGCAGCGTCGCCGCGACCATGGCCGCCGCCCGGCCGGTGGCGGTGACGAGATCGGCCGCCAGCCCGGAGCCGGCCGCCGCCGCGAGCGTCCCGCCATCGCCGAGCCCGCCGGCGACCGGCACCAGGAACAGACCCGAGGCCGCCAGGGCCGCGAAGGGCAGGAAGGCGAGCCGCCGGCCCACCGGCACCGCCAGCGCCGCGCCCGGCAGCAGGGCGAGGTGCAGCGCCGCCGTCGCCGGCACGAACAGCGCCGGCGACCAGAGATCGTCGGCCGAGCCGGCGAGCAGGGCCGCGGCCGCCACCCAGAGCGCGCCGGCCACCGTCGCCGACCAGCCGAGCCAGGCCCAGGCGGTGTGCCGCACCACCGCCATCGCCGCGCCGGTGACGGCCAGGAGGTAGAGGTACAGCCCGGGCAGCGAGGGCTGCCCGGTCTCGATCAGCAGCGGCGTCACGAAGGCGCCGACGAGCCCGATGGCCGCCACCAGCGGACCCTGCCGCAGCGAGAGCAGCATGCCGAGCAGCGCCGCCCCGGCGAGCAGCGCGAAGCCCGCCAGCGGCGGCACCAGAGCGTAGAGCACCCCGGCGCCGTAGGCGGCGCCGAACAGCACCGCGACGCCGCCCGCCGCCAGGGCGGAAGGCGCGACGTTGGGGATGGCGGGCGCGCCCGACGCGGCGTCGGCGGCCGCCAGCCGCCGGCGCAGCCATTCCGCCGTGCCGATCAGCGCGAGGCCCAGCAGCCCCGCCAGGGCGCAGCGCGTCGCCGGACCGAGCAGCCCTTCCTCGGCGGCGTAGCGGATCAGGAACACGCCGGCGAGCAGCAGCGCGGCGGCGCCGGCCCAGACGCCCCAGCGCATGGTGAGCAGCTCTTCCAGGCTGCGTCGCGGGCGCCCGGCGGGCGGCGGCGGTGCGTCGGGCAGCGGCACATCGGCCGGCAGGTCGGCCGGCTCCTCCGGTGGTGCGGCCGGCGCAGGTGCGGCGGGCGCGGATGCCGCCGACTCGCCGGCCGGAGCGGTCGCCGCCGGCATCGGCGCGGCTGGCCATTGTGCCGGCTGCCGGGTTTGCCATTGGGCCTGCCGCTGGGCCGGCGCGGCGTCGATGCCGGCCTCGGCCAGGGCACGACGCAGCTGCGCCAGCTCGGCCTGCAGCGTCCGCGTCCGCAGCCAGCCGGCGATGCCGAGAACCCAGCCGACCAGCAGCAGCAGCGGCACCAGCGACAGCAGCGGGAAAAGGAGGAGCAGTTCCATCCGGGATGGGGTGCCCGCGCCTCCCGACAGGGTCAAGCGGGTCGGGTGGTCACTGGCCGCAGGGCGCGCGCCGGGCGCGCGGCGTGCCCCGGCAGGTCGGCATGGCGCGCATTGCCGCCGATCCGGTCATCCGGGCGCGGTCACTTGCGCCCCCACCAGAGCGTCCAGCGGTCGCGCTCGACGATCGGCGCGTCGGCCGGCAGCCGGTCGAGGATGTGGCGGATCAGGGCATCCAGCTCGGGATCGGAGAGTTCGTGGAGGATCGAGCGGCCGGTGCGGCCGCGCAGATCCGCCGCCAGCGCCGCCGCCGAGTCATGCCGCCGGCGCGTCTCCCACAGCGTCGTGGCGCGGATGCCGGTGAAGCCGGCCGCGGCCAGTTCCCGCTCGACCGTGGCGCCGTCGGGGCGGCGGCCCTGTTCCACGGCGGCGAGGCGGGGGAAGACCTCGAAGAAGTAGCCGCGCAGGTGCTCCGGGGAGCCGGGCAGGGCGATGTCCGCCGGGGTCCGGTCCTGGACCAGGCAGAGCCCGCCCGGCGCCAGCACCCGCCACGCCTCGCGGAAGCAGGCGGCGCGGTCGGCGAGGTGGTGGATCAGGGCGCGCGCGAAGACGATGTCGGCGCTCGCCGCCGGCAGGCCGGTCCGCGCCGCCTCGCCCTGGCGGAAGGCGAGGTTCGGGCGGCCGCGATTGGCCTCGGCGGCGGCCTCGACCATCGCCGCCGAGAAGTCGACGCCGACCACGGCGGCGGCGCCGAGCGATGCCCAGGCGGCCGCGTAGATGCCGCCGCCGCAGCCGATATCCGCGACCCGAAGGCCGGCGGGATCGACGATGCCCGCCACCGCGTCGCGCCAGTCCGCCGAGGCCTCGCGCCCGGCATAGGTGCCGCGGTTCCCCGGATCGTGGAAGTCGATGGCCATGGCGCCGGCCCTCCTTTCGCCGGGCGCCTTATCGGCATGGCCGAGGAGCATGTAAAATATATCCTTCGTCTATGGTGGATATGTCATGGATATGGATGAACCGCCCGGGACCGAGGCGCCGGGCCCGCGCATCGAGCTGCGCCACCTGCGCTACTTCGTCGCGGTGGCCGAGGCCGGCAGCGTCACCCGGGCGGCCGAGCGCCTCGGCATCCAGCAGCCGCCGCTGAGCCAGCAGATCCGGGCGCTGGAGGCGGCGCTGGGCGTGACGCTGTTCGAGCGGACCGCCCGCACCATCCGGCTGAACGGGGCCGGCGCCGCCTTCCTGCCGGAGGCGCGGCGGCTGCTCGACGAGGCCCGGGCGGCCGTGCGCCGGCTGCGGCGCCTGGCCAGGGGCGAGCAGGGGGAGCTGGTGGTGGGCTTCACCAGCTCGGCCGCGCTGCACCCGCGCCTGCCGCGCCTCCTCCGCCGCTTCCGCGAGGCGAACCCGCTGGTGGCGCTGGCGCTGCGCGAGAACACGACGCGCGACCTGCTGGAGGCGGTGGACCGGCGGGAGATGGACCTCGCCTTCGTGCGCGCCCCGGTCGGCCGCTACCCGGCGCTCGCGGCGCTCTGCCTGCACGAGGAGCCGGTGGTGGCGGCGTTGCCGGCCGGGCACGCGCTCGCGGGTCCGGGTCCGGGTCCGGAAGCGGTGGCGGGGGCGCCGATCGCGCTCGCCGCCCTGGTGGCGGAGCCGTTCATCGCCTATCGCCGGGCCGATGGTCCCGGCATCCAGGACCTGCTGCTCGCGGCCTGCGGTCGCGCCGGCTTCCAGCCGCGCTTCGCGGCGACGGTGCCGCGCCTGCTCAGCGCCGTCACCATGGTCGCGTCCGGGGCGGGCGTCGCGCTGCTGCCGGAATCGCTGCGCGCGTTGCATCGCGACTGCGTCGTGTACCGCCCGCTGGAGGCCGCGGCGGGCTTAACCGTGCCGCTGAACCTGGCTTTCCACGCGGGACCGCTGAGCCGCGCCGGGCAGGCCTTCGTGGCGCTCGCCGGCCAGGAGGAGGGGGCCGCGCCCGGCCGAGGGTGAGGTCGGTGGTCGGGCGGGGCGGTCCGGCGAGTGGGGCGTGGCGGGCGCGCGGGAAGGACATCGGCCGCCGCGCGGGGCAGCCACGGCGCCGGGCGCGGTTGCGCCCCGGCCCCCGATCCGCTAAGGCCCCGCCCGGCGCGTCGGCACCCCTGGAGGCCGGCGCTGCCTGTGTTTCAGCCATTGCAGGAGCTTGACCATGGTCCAGACCATCCGGATCGAGGCCGAGTCGCGCGGGCGGGCCGGTAAGGGGGCGGCACGCGCAACTCGGAGGGAGGGGCTTGTCCCCGCCGTGATCTACGGCGCGAAGCAGGAGGCGACTCTGATCGCCCTCGACCCGCGCATCGTGATGCGCGAATTGCAGAAGGGCGGCTGGCAGTCGCACCTCTACGAGGTCGCGGTCGAGGGCGGCACCGTCCGCACCCTGATGCGCGACGTGCAGTTCCACCCCGTGACCGACCGCCCGATCCACGTGGACTTCCAGCGCCTCGCCCCCGGCCAGCGCATCCGCGTCAAGGTGCCCGTCACCTTCCTCAACGAGGAGACCGCGCCGGGCCTGAAGGCCGGCGGCGTGCTGAACGTGGTCCGCCGCGAGCTCGAGGTGCTGTCGGACCCCGACAACGTGCCGGAAGGCTTCGTGATCGACCTCGGCGCGGCCGAGATCGGCGACAGCCTGCGCTGGTCCAACGTGCAGGACCATTTCGGCACGAAGTCCACCATCGACCGTGACTTCGTGGTCGCCACCCTGGCGCCGCCGACGGTCGCCGAGGAGCCCGAGCCCGTGGCCGCCGCGCCGGCCCCGGCCGCGCCCGCCAAGGGCGGCAAGGGTGGCAAGGCGGCCCCGGCCGCCAAGCCCGCCGCCGCGGCCCCGGCCAAGGGCGGCAAGAAGTAACTCCCGACCGGGGCGGGACGGCACGCGCCGCCCCGCCCCGAGCCGTGGTTCCGGCGCCGTGGCCCGAGGCGGGTGCGCGGGGCCGGGACGACGGCCATGGTTTCCCGTGGCCCTTTCCCTTCCGTCCGTCCCGCGGCGGGCCGGGTGGGCAGGCCATGACCGCGCCCGGGCCACCGCGGCGCGTTCCGGCAGGAGGCTCCTGGCATTGCTGCTCTGGGTTGGTCTCGGCAATCCCGAGCCGGGCCAGGCCCGGCACCGGCACAACATCGGCTTCATGGCGCTCGACGCGATCGCCCGGCGGCACGGCTTCTCGCCCTGGCGGCAGCGCCACAAGGGGCTGGTCGCCGAGGGCATGGTCGGCGGCCGCAAGGTGCTGGCGCTCAAGCCGATGACCTACATGAACGGCTCCGGCGAGTCCGTGCAGCCGGCCGCCGGCTTCCACAAGATCCCGCCGCGCGACATCACCGTGTTCCACGACGAGCTGGACCTCGCGCCGGGCAAGGTGCGGGTGAAGCTGGGCGGTGGCGCCGCCGGGCACAACGGGCTGCGCGACATCGGCCGCGCGCTGGGCACGCCGGACTACTGGCGGGTGCGCCTCGGCATCGGCCATCCCGGCCACAAGGACCGCGTGACCGGCCACGTGCTGGGCAATTTCGCCAAGGTGGACACCTGGCTGGAGCCGCTGCTCGACGCCGTGGCCGATGCCGCGCCGCTGCTGGCGGAGGGGAAGCCCGAGGATTTCATGACGCGCGTCGCGCTGGAAGCGCGCTGAAGTAATTGCGCTGGAAGCGCGCCGATACGAACGGCCGGATTGCCCGACCAGTCTTCCGGAAGGGGGTCTCGAAGGGGGCTTCGCCCCTTCGCGGGGGCCGGGGCAGCGCCCCGGACGGGTCAGCGAACGCAGCCTTGGGATATGAGACGGATCGCCGGGCGCGCGCCGGGACAGACCGGTCGCCGTGCGCCGGGCCTCCACCGAGGCGGGTCACGCCGGCCATGCGTCGCCCCGCACCGGAAGCGGATCGTATTTCGTCATGCCGGCGACGCCTCGGGGCGGGCCGGCCCGGCGCCACAGGAGTCACGATGCAGCAGCCCCCGACCGACCAGGACAACGACCCCTTCGGCATGGAGTCCGGCTTCGGCGGCCCCGGCCCCGAGGACCGGCGCAACGGCGCCGCGCTGCTCGCGAGCGGGCTGACGCGCGAGGCGCAGGTGCTCGCGCAGGCCGCCGCCGCGTTGCGCGCCGCCGCCTCGCCGCTGCCGGGCGACCCGGGGGCGGGGCCGCTCTCCGACGTCCGGCGCGGCCGGGCGGCGCTGCACGCGGCGGCGGAGGCGGCGCTGCGGGCGGCGCTGCTGCTGGAAGCGGCCGAACTGCTCGGGGCCGAGGCGGCGCCGGCGGTGCTGGCCGAGCGGATCGGGGCGGCGGCGAAGCGCGTGGGCATCGCGGCGGGCGGGCTGGTGCCGCCGCTGCGCGCGGCGGCGCTGGCCGTCACGACGGATGACGGGGCGGCGCGGATCGCGGCCTCGATGCTGGCGCAGACGCTGGCGGCAGCGCTGGGAGAGGGTTGAGGCGAGGGGCGATCCCGGCACGCGGGGCGGGCGCCGCCCTTCCGCCTCTCCTCGCCCCGACGGTCCGCCGGGGGGCGAAGCCCGTCTGGATCCCGCCGTTCGGTCCCGGGTCCCGACGGTTGCGCCACCGGGGCTCTCGGCGCCGCTCCCCCGCCGCAGCCGCACGGCCGCCCGGCGTCGATAGGTCTGGCCCCCCGCGCCCGCGCGTCGTAAGGGCAGCGCGGCATCATCCCAGGACCGGTGACGGAGAGCTAACGTGGGCTTCAATTGCGGCATCGTCGGCCTGCCCAATGTCGGCAAGTCCACCCTGTTCAACGCGCTGACGCAGACGGCGGCGGCGCAGGCGGCGAACTACCCGTTCTGCACCATCGAGCCGAATGTCGGCCGCGTCGCCGTGCCCGATCCGCGCCTCGACATGCTGACGAAGGTCGGCAAGTCGCAGAAGACGGTGCCGACCAGCCTGGAATTCGTGGACATCGCGGGCCTGGTGCGCGGCGCCAGCAAGGGCGAGGGGCTGGGCAACCAGTTCCTGGCCAACATCCGCGAGGTGGACGCCATCGTCCACGTGCTGCGCTGCTTCGAGGACAGCGACGTCACCCATGTCGAGGGCGGCGTCGATCCGCTCCGCGATGCCGAGATCGTCGAGACCGAGCTGATGCTGGCCGACCTCGACAGCCTGGAGAAGCGTCTGGTCGCGGCCGGCAAGAAGGCCAAGGGCGGCGACAAGGAGAGCGCCGCCTTCGTGGCGCTGGCCGAGCCGATCGTGGCGGCGCTGCAGGCGGGAAAGCCGGCTCGCACCGCGGTGCCGAAGGGTCAGGAGCAGGCGGCGGCGCGGCTGCAGCTGATGACCACGAAGCCCGTGCTCTATGTCTGCAACGTCGAGGAGGGCGCGGCCGCGACCGGCAACGCCCATTCGGCGCGGGTGTTCGAGCGCGCCAAGGCGGAGGGTGCGAAGGCGGTGGTGGTCTCGGCGGCGATCGAGGCCGAGATCAGCCAGATGGCGGCCGAGGAGCGGAAGGAGTTCCTGGAGAGCCTGGGGCTGGCGGATAGCGGCCTCGACCGCATCATCCGCGCCGGCTACGCGCTGCTCGGCCTCATCACCTACTTCACCTGCGGCCCCAAGGAGGCCCGGGCCTGGACCATCACGCAGGGCACCAGGGCGCCCCAGGCCGCCGGCGTGATCCACGGCGACTTCGAGCGCGGCTTCATCGCGGCCGAGACCATCGCCTACGAGGACTACGTGGCGCTGGGCGGCGAGCAGGGCGCCAAGGAGGCCGGCAAGGCGCGCATCGAGGGCAAGGAGTACGTGGTGCGGGACGGCGACGTGATGCTGTTCCGCTTCAACGTGTAGCCGGCCCGGCGCGCGGCGGGCGGGGCGCCATGGCCGGGGCGTGGCACGACCACTGGACCAGTGCCCTCGCGCGCTTCGCCGAGAGCCCGGCTCTGCTGCTGCTGGCGCTGCTGCTCGGCACGGCGATCGGCGCCGAGCGCGAGTACCGGCAGCATGCCGGCGGCCTGCGGACCTGCGCCCTGATCGCGGCCGCCGCCTGCGTCTTCGCCCGGCTGGTGGCGGAGCACGGGGGCGGCAACACCGCCGCCGGCATCGGCGCCATCGCGACCGGGGTGGGCTTCCTCGGTGCCGGCGTGATCACCCGGCTGCCGAGCGGCGAGATCGTCGGCCTGTCCACCGCCGCCACCTTCTGGGGCACGGCGGCGATCGGCGCGGCGGTGGGGCTGGCGGAATTCGGCCTCGCCTTCATGCTGTCCCTCGCCATGCTGTTCGCGCAGGAGGCGCTGCGGCCGATCACCGCCCTGATCGCCCGTCGCCAGCCGCCGCGCGGGCCGGAGCCGAAGTAGGGGGGCGTGTCCGAGCCGGGCATGCGCTGCCGGCGGCTCGGAAGATCCGCGGCAGGAGTTCCGGATCGGCTGCCGCCCCGTGGCGGAACGCGGTCCGGGCAGGACGGCGTTTCGCCGTGGTCATTGTTCCGGGAACGGCTTCACGCCTCCGGGCGTGCCCGCCCGCCTGCCGGCGATCCTCTCCGGGCGCGGCTCCCGGCCATCCCGTGCTGCCACCCGGCGCGCCGCGCCGCGTTGTCCTCCCGGGCCGGGGCGGGATGTCCCCGCCGGCATGATCCGGCGTGTTGCCGCCCCGCGCGGTCAGCCGCCACGGACGGAAGGAAGCGGCGATGGCGACGACATCGGCAACGGGGCGCAGGATCCGCTACGGCGTGGTGGGCGGCGGCTGGATCAGCCAGGGCTATTTCATGCCCGGCGTGGCGCGCACCGGCAATTCCGAGCTGACCGCGCTGGTCACGGGCGACCCGGAGAAGGGGCGCGTCCTGGGCGGGACGTACGGCCTCGCGCAGGTGTGCGGCTACGACGGCTACGCGGCGCTGCTGCGCTCTGGCGCGATGGACGCGCTCTACATCGCCCTGCCCAACGGCATGCACCGCGACTTCGCCGTGCCGGCGCTGGAGGCCGGCCTCCACGTGCTGCTGGAGAAGCCCATGGCGGTGAGCGAGGCGGAATGCGAGGAGATCGAGGCGGCGGCGCGGCGCGGCGGGGCGAAGCTGATGGTCGCCTACCGGCTGCACTGCGAGCCGGCGACGCTGCAGGCGATCCGGCTGGTGCGGGAGGGCGCGATCGGCACGCCGCTCGTCTTCGGCAGCGTCTTCACCCAGCATGTCGATCCGCGCAACCACCGGGCGAGGCAGGGCTTCTGGGCCGGGCCGGTGGCCGACATGGGCCCCTATCCGGTCAACGCCGTGCGCAACCTGTTCGGCGCCGAGCCGATCGAGGTGACGGCCTTCGGCGCGCGCCGCGCCGGTTTCGACTTCGACGACACGGTGACGGCGATCCTGCGCTTCCCGGGCGGCGAGCTGGCGCAGCTTACCGTCAGCTACGCGGCGGAAGGGATGAACGGCGTCGGCACCTACCGCGTCGCCGGCACGACCGGCGACCTCGTGGTGGTGCCGGGCTATTCGCTGGAGGAGGGGCTGACGCACCGGCTGACGGTGAACGGCAGGACCTCGGAGAACGCCTTCCCGGCCACCGACCAGTTTGCCGGGGAAACCCGCTACTTCTCCGACTGCATCCTGAACGGTTACGATCCGGAGCCGGATGGCGAGGAGGGGCGGTGCGACGTGCGGGTCCTCGCCGCGATCGAGCGGGCGCTGGCGACGGGGCGGCCGCAGACGCTCCAGCCGCTGGAGCGCCGGCGCCGGCCGGAGCCTGCCCAGGCCGTGGTGATCCCGCACGAGCCGCCGCCCGGGCTGGTCCACGCCGCGGCGCCCCAGAAGGGCTGAGCGGGCCGGACGCGGGCAGGGGCGGGACGCGGGCAAGGGCCGGGTGGAAGAAGGGTCGGGCGTAAGAAGGGCCGGAAGCGGAGAGGCTGGACGGAAGGGCGGAACGCGATGCATCAGGCGCTGCACATGCTGGCCGTGGAGACCCGGGGCCGCGGTCTTTTCGAGGTGACCACGCCGGTGCGCCGCTGGGTGGCGGCGCAGGGCCTCGGGACCGGCCTGCTGACCGTGTTCTGCCGGCACACCTCGGCCTCCCTGCTGGTGCAGGAGAACGCCGACCCGACGGTGCGCGAGGACCTGGAGGAATTCCTCGACCGGCTGGCGCCCGAGGCGCCCGGCCGCTACCGGCACGATTCCGAGGGGCCGGACGACATGCCGGCGCATCTGCGCGCCGCGCTGACCCAGACGCAGCTCTCCATCCCGGTGGGGGAGGGGGCCCCGCTGCTCGGCACCTGGCAGGGCATCTACCTGTTCGAGCACCGCCGCGCGCCGCAGCGGCGGAAGCTGGCGCTGCACCTGATCGGGGAGTAGGGCGCCGCGGGGCCCGCCGGGCCGCATGCCCTGCCGGCCGCCCGGCGCTGCTCGGAGCATTTCCAGGCTGGGTGTACTCATCCGGCGACCCGGAAAATGCGGGAAACCGGAGGGCTGGGGTCGTTCCGGCC
>NZ_JALPRX010000064.1 GCF_023223525.1 Roseomonas acroporae
CCCGGCGCGTCGCTCATCACGGTCGGCGTCGCCGCCGCCACCTGCTGGCCGCCGCCGACCCGCCGCGTGAGCGCCTGCCCGAGCTGCGCGTACACCTCGCCCACGCTGCGCGGCGTGCCGTCCGGATTGCTCAACTGCGGGTTCGCCGCCAGCACCCGGTCGCGCATCCCCTCGGGCAGCACCGCCGTGATCGGCTGGCCCGGGTTGGACCGCTGCGCCTGCGCCAGCCGCGCCCCGGCCCAGCGGTCTCGGGGGATGTGCAGGCGGGCATACAAGTCAGACCACGGCGCACGAGGTTCGATGCCATGGGCCGACGCTACCATCGGCCAGGATAGACATGTAGCGGCAGACCTGTAGCCGCACGCTACCAGTCGGACCCCGAATTGGCTCGCAAGTAGCTGATTTTATTGAAGAAAAAGAAGATGGTGTCCGCGGCGGGATTCGAACCCACGACCCCAGGATTCATACCACTTCGGCTTCCGCCGCCACCCGTCGCCGGGCGTTCGTGGTCTGGACTGTCCCTTCGCCCTAGGCCGAAGCCCTTAGGCGCCACCCGTCCAGTCTCTACACCTTCCCGGGCGGAAACCCGGGCTTGGCTCGGGATCGGCAGGACATCGCTGTCTCAGCTTTCCCCGACTTTGAGTGGATCCATCGCCCCGTTTCCGCGGGCGACGCCCAATTTCCACAAGGAATCCTGTGCTCTATCCTGCTGAGCTACGCGGACAGCATCGGCGGCATCCTACCACCGCGGCCCGATCGGAGGAAACCCCGGCGACACGGAGGCGAGAGAGCGCGGCGCCGTTCGGTCCACGTTCCGCCATGGGTCGTTGCTTTCGGGACGCAGTTCCCGCGCCCGGGCGCCTGCGCGCGCCGTCCGGCGCCGTTCCGATGCCCGGCCGCGGGATCGCGCCCCGCGGGCGGGGCGCCGGCTCAGCGTCCCCAGGCCTTCCTCAGCGCCTCGGCGGGCGACAGCTTGTTGGCCAGGCAGGCCCGGGCCATCGCCAGCGCCGCGTCGCGGCTCGCCGCGATGGCGAGGTGGCCGCCGCGATGGGCGAAGATCGCGCCGGGAATGCCGCTTGCCTGCTCCAGGGCGGCGTCCTGCAGGCCGCGCCAGGCGGCCGGCATGTCGAGGCGGTTGGCGAAGCTTCCCTTCTCCGCCGGCATCGCCTGCAGCTTCCAGCGCCCGTCGGGCTCCGGGCTCATCACGTAGAGGATGGGCATCCCCAGCTCGAAGGCCGGCCGCTGCCAGGGCATGCCGCGCGGCAGCTCCAGCAGGTCGGGATGGAGGCCGCTCGTCCCGGCCTTGCAGTCCTCCCAGGCCCGCGCCACCGCCTGGTAGGCGAAGGCCGCGCCACGCTCCTTCTCAACCTGTCGTTCCACGGCGCCGGCGACCATCCGGCTGGCCGCGAGGAAGCCCCGGCGCTGCTCGGCCTCGAAGGCGGCGGGATCGGACTGGCTCGGCGCGTCCCAGGCCCCGTTGAAGGCCTCAACCATCGAGCTGAGGTCGGTCGGGCCGGCCCGCTCGACCCCGTTGTCCACCAGGTCGACATGGCGCACGAACTTCGCCTGGACGGCGGTCGCGATGCGCGCCACCAGATCCTCCGCGACGTCGGGAAACCCCGCCCGCGCGAGGGCGTTGCGGACATAGAGCTGGCCCAGCGTCAGGCCGCTGCCCGGCTCGACGGCGCGCCAGACGAGGCCGGCCGAGCTCAGCGGATCGCCGTTCGGCGCCGTCGGGGCGCCGGGCTGATGGTGATCGAACCGCCAGGCGGCCGCGTCGGCCGTGCCGCCCACGTCCCAGACGATGTCGGCCGTCCTCAGCAGCGCGCGGTCGCGGGTGCGGATGAGCGCGTGCCCCTCGCCCTCCTCGCCGAGCTGCAGCGCGCCGGTCAGGATGACGTAGGCCAGGCAGTCATCGGCGTGGAAGGTGCCGCTGTGCGTGGCCAGCAGCGGGGGCCGGTCGGTCGGAAGCATCGGAAATCCTGATCTGTGCCGCCCGAGCTGTGCCGCTCGGGCAGCGTCGCGGCGGGCGTTGCCGTGCCGGGCGGGCCTTGTCAACAAGGACCGCCGCCCGCCGTGCCGATCACCCCGCACGCCGGGCGCCCAACGGGCGCGCGCCGGGGACCCGCCGGGGATACACCGGGAGCCCGTCGGGGCCCCAGCGGGAATGCCCGCCGACAGCCAGGGGCGCCGATCCGACCGGGCCCGGAGGGCGGGCCCCGAGGCCACGCCCGCGCCGACAGGCCGCCCGAACCGGCGCCCGCGGTCGCGCCGGGTCCCCGGCCCGGGCCCTCCGCCGCAGCGCGGGCAGGCGCCACGTCGCCTACGACGCGGCGTTCCGGTCCACGATCTCCAGCGAACCCATCCCCGGGGCCGGTGCCAGCAGGTCCGGCGTCTCGTCGCGCAGAAGGGCGCGCAGCAGCTTCAGCGGCCCGCCATGCGACACCACGATGCCCGCGCGCCCGTCCTCGCGCAGCGCCGACGCGAAGGCCGCCACGCGCGCGAGCAGCGCGGCGCCGCTCTCGCCGCCCGGAGGGGCGAAGCCCGACGGGTCGGCGGCCCAGCGATCCAGCGCCGGGCGCGGCACGGCGTCCCAGGGCCGCCCCTCCCAGCGCCCGAAATCCAGCTCCAGCAGCCGGGCATCGACGACGGGCACGAGGCCGAGCCGCCGCCCGAGCGCCTCGGCGAGCACCCGGCAGCGCCGCGACGGGCTGCTCCACAGCGCGCCGAAGCCGGCCAGGCGGGCCACCATGCCGTCGAGGGGCGGCAGCGGACCGGGCGGCACGTCGAGCCGGCCATAGCAAAGGCCCGGCGCCGCCAGGGTCGGCGCGTGCCGCAGCAGCGCCACGCGGCACGGCGCGTCGCGTCCTGACACCTTCACGCGGCCGGCGCGCCATGGGCGTGAGGTACCGGCGCGCCATGGGCGCGACACACCAGCGCGCCATGGGCGCGACGCGTCGGCGCCCGGCGGCACGGAGGCATCATGCCGTTCCACGTCGGGCGGGCGGGGTGGGGCGTCATGGCCTGATCCTGGGGGCATGCTATGGTCGGGCCAAGGCGTGGCGGCAACGAGCGGACTTCCGGCCGCGACCTGCCGCGGGCCGCCCGCCGTTCCGGACCCGGACCGCTCCATGACCAGACGCCTCGTCGTCCGCGCCAACTTCCTCGTGCTCGCCGTCCTGGTCATCATGATGATCCTGGTAGGGGGCGTGACCTGGGAGCGCTTCAACGCGGCGCGCACCGCCCGGCAATGGTCGCAGCGGACCTACGACGCGCTCGGCGTGATCACGGCGCTGAACCTAGCCCTGCGCGGCGCCGAGACCGGCCAGCGGGGCTACCTGCTGACCGGCGACGAGGAGTATCTCGCCCCCTATACGGCGGCGCTCGACCAGGTCGGCTTCCTGCAGGGCGAGCTGCAGCGGCTGACCGCCGATTCCCCCGTCGAGCAGGAGAGGCTGCGCGCCCTCGCCCCCCTGCTGCAGCGGAAGCTGGAGCAGCTGGCCCAGACCGTGCGGCTGCGCCGCGACGTCGGCCTCGACGCCGCCATGCGGCTCCTGCGCACCGATTCGGGGCGCAACTACATGCGCGACATCGAGGCGATCCTCGCCGCGATGACCGCCGAACAGCGGGCGCTGCTCGTGCAGCGCCTGGAGGAGACCGACCGGCGCGCCGTCACGGTGCGCTGGCTGCTGGTCGGCGGCACCGTGCTCGTGCTGCTGATCCTGGCCGTCGCGGCCTGGCTGCTGAACCGGGCCTGGGCCACCTCCCGGCAGGCCGAGAGGGAGCAGCGCTCCCTGGCGCTACGGCTGCGCATCTCGCTCGACAGCCTCAGCCAGGGCGTCGGCGTGTTCGACGCGGACCGCCGGCTGACCAACTGGAACGAATGCTTCCAGGTGCTGCTGGAACTGCCCGACGCCCTGGTGCGCACCGGCACGCCCTACGACGAGATCGCCCGCCATCTCGCCGCCCGGCCGGCCACCGCCGCCACCCCCGGGGCGGCCGGCGGGTTCCTGGAGAGCGAGGAGCAGATCCGCCACGGCCGGCAGCGCCCGGGGGCACCCGTCAGCTACGAGCGGACCCGGCCGGACGGCACGGTGCTGGAGCTGCGCCGCACCTCGATGCCGAACGCCGATGCGGTGCACGCCGCGGCGGGCGGCTTCGTGCTGACCATCAGCGACATGACCAAGCGCGCCCAGGCCGAGGCGGTGCTGCGCGAATCGCAGAAGATGCAGGCGATCGGCCAGCTCACCGGCGGCATCGCGCACGACTTCAACAACCTCCTCACCGTGATCCTGGGCAACCTGGAATTCGTGCGGCCCAAGCTCGACGCGCAGCCCGCGCTCCAGACCCGGCTGGAGCGCGCCGCCTGGGCGGCGCAGCGCGGCGCGACGCTGACCGGCCAGCTCCTCGCCTTCGCGCGCAAGCAGCCGCTGGCGCCGGCGCCGATCGACCTCGCCGCCGCCGTGCCGCAATTCGTGCCGCTGCTGCGGCGGACGCTCGGCGAGCACATCGACGTGCGCTACGTCGAGACGGCGGGGCTGTGGCCGGCCATGGCGGATGCGGCGCAGCTGGAAAGCGCGCTGCTCAACCTGGCGCTGAACGCGCGCGACGCGATGCCGGCCGGCGGGCGGCTGACCATCGAGCTGGCCAACAAGGTGCTGGACGAGGCCTATGCCGGCGCCCATGCCGAGGTGCGGCCGGGCGACTACGCCATGCTCGCCGTCTCCGACACCGGCCACGGCATGACGCCCGAGGTGCTGGCGCGGGTGTTCGAGCCCTTCTTCACCACCAAGCCGACCGGCAAGGGCACCGGTCTCGGCCTCGCCATGGTGTTCGGCTTCGTCAAGCAGTCCGGCGGGCACGTGAAGGTCTATTCCGAGCCGGGCGAGGGCACGACGGTGAAGCTCTACCTGCCGCGCGCCATGGGCGCCCTGCCGGCGGCGGCGGCGCAGCGCGGCGGCCCGCCGATCGCGCTGCCGCGCGGCAGCGCCACGGTGCTGGTGGTCGAGGACGAGGCGGCGGTGCGCGAGGTGGCGGTGGCGATCCTGGCCGAGCTCGGCTACCGCGTCATCGAGGCCGCCGACGGCGAGGAGGGGCTGCGCACCTTCGGCGAGAACGCCGCCGCGGTGGACCTGCTGCTGACCGACGTGGTGCTGCCGGGGAAGCTGCGCGGGCGCGACCTCGCGGAGCGGATCACCGCGATCCGGCCGTCGGTGAAGGTGCTCTACATGTCGGGCTACACCGAGAACTCGATCGTCCACCACGGCCGGCTCGACGACGGCGTGCAGCTCATCGGCAAGCCCTTCAAGCGCGAGCAGCTCGCCGGCAAGGTGGCGGAGGTGCTGGCCGCGCCGGCCGATCCGCGCGGCCGATGACATCGGCCGCGCGGATCGGCCTTGCTTTCCTGCCCGCAGGCGCCGGGCGCCGCCTCCGGCGGCCCGGCTCGCCGCACCGGCGGCGGGCCGCGTTCGCGGCCTCGGCCCGGCGCTGCCGGGCCGCCGGGAGGTGACGGCGAGGGCGCCGCCCGGCCGGGACGGGCGGCGCTACAGCAGCACGAGGTCGTCGCGGTGGACGATCTCGTCGCGGCCGCGCCAGCCGAGGATCGCTTCGATCTCCTCCGAGCGGCGGCCGGCGATCTGGCGCGCCGACTCGCTGTCGTAGGCCGAAAGGCCGCGCGCCAGCTCCACGCCCTCCGGGTCGCGCACCGAGACGGGGTCGCCGCGGCCGAAGCTGCCCTCCACCGCCCGCACCCCGGCCGGCAGCAGCGAGGAGCCCTGCGCCAGCGCCCGCGCCGCCCCGGCATCCACCACCAGCGTGCCGCTGGGCGCGAGGCTGCCCGCGATCCAGCGCTTGCGCGCGGTGCGGCCCTCGGGCGCGGGCAGGAACCAGGTGCAGCGCGCGCCCTCGGCCATGGCGCGCAGCGGGTTGGCGCGGGTGCCGAGCGCGATCGCCATGGCGCAGCCGGCGCCCGTCGCGATGCGCGCCGCGATCAGCTTGGTGCGCATGCCGCCCGAGGAGTAGCCGGGCGGCGGCTCGCCGCCCATCGCCATGATCTCGTCGGTGACGCGCTCGATCACCGGCAGGTGCGCGGCGGCCGGGTCGCGGCGCGGATCGGCGGTGTAGAGCCCGTCGATGTCGGAGAGCAGCACCAGCGCGTCGGCCTGGATCATCTCGGCGACGCGGGCGGCGAGGCGGTCGTTGTCGCCGAAGCGGATCTCGGCGGTCGCCACCGTGTCGTTCTCGTTGATGACCGGCACGCAGCCGAGGTGGAGCAGCGTGGCGAGCGTCGCGCGGGCGTTGAGGTAGCGGCGGCGGTCCTCGCTGTCCTCCAGCGTCAGCAGCAATTGCGCGGCGGCGAGGCCGTGGCCCGAGAGCGCCTGCTGCCAGGCCCCGGCGAGGCGGATCTGCCCGACCGCGGCGGCGGCCTGCTTCTCCTCCAGCCTGAGCTTCGGCCGCGTCAGCCCGAGCGCGCGGCGGGCCAGGGCGATGGCGCCGGAGGAGACCAGCACCACCTCCGCGCCCCGCGCCCGCAGCGCCGCCACGTCCGCCGCCACCGAGGCGAGCCAGGCGTTGCGCGGCGCCGCCGTGGCCGGGTCCACCACCAGGGCGGAGCCGATCTTGACGACGATGCGACGCGCCTTGGCGAGGTCGGGCAGGAAGGCGGGCTGGTCGCTCATGCAGGGCGGATAGCACGGGGGGGCGGGGGCGGGCTATCGCGGCCCGGCGGGGATGCGGGAAGGGCGGGGCCTGCCGTCGCGCCGGGCCGGCGGAAGCCGGTACATACCGAAACGGCAACGTTACGCTTGCCGCGCGAGCGCGGATCGCGGACCCTGTCCCTCCCCCGCGCCGGGAGGCCGCGCCCCCGGTCCCGCCGCCATGCCGAAGGATCGCCGCCATGAGCAGCAGCCCCGACGCGGCCCCCCTCCGCACCACGGCGCAATGGCTGCTCGCCTACCTCAAGGGGGAGGGCGTCACCCACGTGTTCGGCGTGCCCGGCGCCGGCATCGCGCAATTGCTGATCGCGCTGCGCGACGAGCCGGCGATCGAATTCGTCGTCTGCCGGCACGAGACCGGCGCCGCCTACCTCGCCGACGGCTACCACCGCGCCACCGGCCGGCTCGGCGTGGTGCTGACCACCAGCGGGCCGGGCGCCACCAACGCGCTCACCGGCGTGATGAACGCGAATTTCGGCGGCTCCGCCCTGCTCGCCATCACCGGCGAGGTGGCGGAGAACGTCATGGGCCACGGCTACCTCCAGGACGGCACCGATTCCGGCCTCAACGTGCGCGACGTCTTCGCCGCCTCGGTGCGCTACAGCGCCGCCGTCACCGAGGCTTCCGCCGCGCCCACGCTGATCGAGCAGGCGCTGCGCAACGCGCTCTCGCTGCCCCGGCGCGCCGTCCACTTGTCCATCCCCGACAACGTGATGGGCGAGCCGGTGGACCCCGGCCGGGCCGACGCCCTCGGCCAGCCGCCCAGGGCCGGCATGGGCCGGCCGCTCGGCCGGCCCGACGCCGGGCGGCGCGGGCCGCCGCCGCCCGCGGCCTACCGCACCGCCCCCGCCGGGGCCGAGCCGTCGGCGGTGCGGCAGGTGCTCGACACGCTGCTCGCGGCCCGGCGGCCGCTGATCCTGCTCGGCCATGGCTGCCGGACCGCGCTGCGCGACCCGGACACGGCGCGCGCGCTGCGCCGCCTCGTCGAACGCCACGGCATCCCGGTCGTCACCACGCCCGGCGGCAAGGGGCTGTTCCCGGAGGACCACCCGCTCTCCCTGCGCGTCTACGGCTTCGCCGACTGCCGCTGGCCCAAGGACTGGCTGCTGGCCGACGCACAGGGCCGGCGCTGCGACGCGGTGCTGGTGATCGGCTCCTCGCTGGGGGAGCTGGCCACCAACAAGTGGAACCCGATGCTGCTGCCGGAGCCGGCCAGCCCCTCCGCCCCGAACTCCTCCGCCCCGAACCCCTCCACCCCGGCCCCTTCCGTCCCGGGCCCCTTCATCCAGGTGGACATCGACCCGGGCGTGATCGGCCGCGGCTTTCCCGTCACGCACGGCATCGTCGCCGAGGCCGGCGCCTTCCTCCGGCTCCTCTGGGAGTTCGCCCCGGCCTGGCGCCCCGATCCCGACGCCGTCGCCGCGCGTCTCGCCGCGATCGCCGCCATCAAGGCCGCCTCGCCCTTCGCCGAGCCCACGCAGCACGCCGCCACGGCGGCGCCGATCGAGCCCGCGGCGCTGCTGCGCGTGCTGTGCGCGCACCTGCCGAAGGACGCGATGGTGCTCGTCGATTCCGGCAATTGCGTCGGCTGGGGCGTGCACTACGGCGTGGCCGGACCGCCGCAGGAATGGCACAGCAGCCTGTCCATGGGGCCGATGGGCTTCGCCGTGGGCGCCGTGGTCGGCGCCCGCCTCGGCGCGCCGCACCGGCGCTGCGTCGCGCTGGTGGGCGACGGCGCCTTCCTGATGCACGGCTCGGAGGTTTCCACCGCCCAGGCGCACGGCGTCGGGGCCGTGTGGATCGTGCTGGTGGACCACGACCTGCGCATGGTGACGCAGGGCATGGCCGTCTACAGCCACGACCCCACGGGCTGGGAGGGCCGCTACGGCCTCGGCGATCCCGACCTCGCCGCCGTGGCGCGCGGCCTCGGCGCCGATGCCTGCGTGGTGGACGACCCGGCGATGCTCGACAGGATCCTGCCGCAGGTCTGGGCCGGCGCCGACGCCGGGCGGCCGCAGGTGGTGCTGGCCCGCATCAACCGCGACAGCGCGCCCCCCTACTACCTGCCGCCCTACGCCTGATCCCTCCCCGCTGCCGGAGTTCCGCCATGACGGCCACGACCGACCTGCCCGACCTCGACGTCGCGATCGTCGGCGGCGGCGTGTCCGGCCTGTATGCCGGCTGGCGCCTGCTGACGGCGCCGCCCGACGACACGACCCCGCCCGGGGCCTGGGCCCGCGCCGCCGGCGGCAGGCTACGCGTCACGCTGTTCGAGGGCAGCGACCGCGTCGGCGGCCGCCTGCTCTCCGCCACCTCCCCGCACCTGCCCGGCACGGTCTGCGAGATCGGCGGCATGCGCTACGTCCATCCCGACCAGAAGCTCGTCGCCGGGCTCGTGGAGACGGTGCTGAAGCTGCCCTACCACGCGCAGACCGTGGACCGGGACGAGAACATCGCCTTCCTCCGCGGCCGCCTGCTGCGCAGCCGCGACCTCGGCACGCCCGGCCTGCTCCCCTACCACCTCGACCAGGCGGAGGCGAGCTGGCTCGCGGCGCGGCCGGGCGGCGCGCCCGCCGCGATGATCGGGCGGGTGCTGAAGGCGCTGCTGCCGGGGCTGGAGGCGGCGCGCGCGACGGGCCGTCTGCGCGAATTCCTGGCGACGGCCGAGGTGGACGGGCTGGCGCTGCACAAGCACGGCTTCTGGAACCTGCTGGCGCGCGGCATGAGCCCGGATGCCTACCAGGCGGCGCGCGCCACCATCGGCTACGACTGCCTCGGCGGCAACACCAACGCGGCCGATCTCGCGGCCGAGTACTTCGACTTCGGCAAGGACGTCGAGTACCGCATGCTCGACGACGGCTACGAGCGGCTGCCCTGGGAATTGCGCGGCCTGCTGGAGCGGGCGGGCGGAGGGGTGGAATTGGGCCGCTGGCTCGGCGGCTTCGAGGCCGCTCCCCTCGCCGATGGCAGCACCGGCGTCCGGCTGCATTTCCTCGATGGCGGGCCGGTCACCGCCCGCGCGCTGATCCTGGCGATGCCGCGCCGCTCGCTCGAATTGCTGCGCCGGGCGGGCCCGGTGCTGGACGACGACGCGGTCCGCGCCCGCCTCGGCACCGTCACCCCGGTGCCGCTCTACAAGCTGTTCCTGGTGTACCAGGAGCCCTGGTGGCAGCAGGCCGGCGTCAGCCGGGGCCGCTCCCTCACCGACCTGCCGTTGCGGCAATGCTACTACTGGCCGACCGACCCGCGGGCATGCCCCGCCGCCACCGGCCCGGCCGCGATCATGGCCTACAACGACCTGCTCAACGTGTCCTTCTGGGCCGGGCTGCGCACGCTGCCGGACCCGTCGCGCCCCTCGCTGCATCCGCGCACGGCACGCCGCTACGCCGCGGCCCGGCAGGCGGGTGCCGCGACGCCGCACTTCGGGCGCGCCGCGGCGCCGCAGCCCCTGGCCGCCGCGGACGACGCGTTCGCCGGGCAGTTGCGGCGGAACTGGCAGCAGCACGACGCCTCGGAGCGCATGGTGGCCGAGATGCACCGGCAGCTGCGCCAGATGCACGGGGTGGACGACGCCCCCGGCCCGATCGACGCCGCCTTCGCCGACTGGGCGGACGATCCCTATGGCGGCGGCGTGCACCTGTGGAACGTCGGCCTGCCTTCCGGCGAGGTGGAGCAGGACATGACCCAGCCGCGGCCGGGCTTCCCCTGCTACGTCTGCGGCGAGGCCTACTCCACGCGGCAGACCTGGGTGGAGGGCGCGCTGCGGACCGCCGAGATCGTGCTGCAGCGGCGCCTCGGACTGCCGGCGCCGGCCTGGGCGCCGGAGGCGATCCGGTGAGCGCCGATCCGATGGGCGTCCCCGGCATCCTCGGCCTCGGCTACCGGCTGCCCGACGCCACGCGCGGGAACGACGACAGGCTCTTCGACTGGCTGCGGCAGCACTCCGTCCCCGGCGAGGACCTGTTCTACGGCTACCGGATACGCCACGTCGTGCGGGACGACGCGGAGATCGTCGGCCTCGTGCAGGTCGCGGCGACCAGGGCGCTGGACGCGGCCGGGCGGCGGCCCGACGAGGTGGACCTGCTGCTCGGCGGCGTCTCGCTCAGCCGCCACATCGTGCCGAGCGACCTGTTCGCGGTGCACGCGGCGCTCGGCCTGCGGCGCGACGTGCTGGCCATCCCGCTCGGCAACGACTTCTCCAACTTCGGCGCGGCGCTGGTGCTGGCCGACGCGATGATCCGCGCCGGCCGCATCCGCACCGCGCTGGTCGCCATCGGCGGCGACTGGACCCGCGCCATGGACTACCGCCTGCCCTGGTCCCTCGGCGCCGGCGACGGCGCGGCCGCGGCCGTGGTCGGCCTGCCCCGGAAGAAGGCGCCGCGCTGGGTCGTGGTGGACCAGGAGGTGATCGCCCTGCCCACCGCCTTCGGCGACATGACCATGGTGGGCGACATCCGCCGGCGCCCCGTGCCCGACGACGGCGCGCATCCGGAGGACGAGGACTGGACCGGCCCCTACTTCCACATCACCGCCAAGGGGCAGAAGGAATTCGGCAGCTTCGGCGTGGAGACGGCGCCCAGGGCCGTCAAGGCGCTGCTGGAGCGCCAGGGCATCGACCCGGGCGAGGTGACGGTGATCGGCCATCAGGCCGCGCGCGGCATCCTGGACGCGTGGAAGGCATCGCTGGCGCCGTCGCGGCTGGTGGAGACGCTGGAGGCCTTCGGCAACATGACCATCGCCAGCATCCCCGTCACCCTGGCCCATGCCGACGACACGCTGGTCACGCCCTTCCTGGTGCTGCTCGCGCTGGGGCCCGACATGCATGTCCACGCGCTGCTGCTGCGGCGGGGCGGGGCGCCGACGGCCTGAGCGGCGCCGCGTCGGCGCCCGCCCGAGTGTTCCCGCCGGCCGGTTGCCGCCGGCCCGGCCCGCCCGCACCGGGCGGCGGGTCAGCCCGCCGCCGGCCCCGCCTCGCGCCGCAGCGGCGCGGCCAGCGCCGCCGCTCCCCAGGCCTCGTAGGCCGCGACGGCCCGCGCCGCCGCCGCCCCGGCCCCCGCCGAGTCGCCGGCCGTCCGCCGGCAGCGCGCCGCGTGCTCCCAGGCCAGCGCGGCATCCTGCGCGAACCCCGCCGCTTCCGCCCGCGCCGCCGCCTGCTCCAGCAGGGCCGGCGCCGACGCCGCGCCGCCTTCCGCGTGGCGCAGCAGGGCCTCCAGCAGGTCGGCCTTGTGCCCGAACAGGGCCGGGTTGCGCGCCGCCCAGCCCCGCATCAGGCCGGCGCAGAGTCGCCCTTCCGCCAGCGCCGCCGCATCCCCCGCGCCGGCCAGGGCCAGCGCCGCGATGCCCTGGAATTGCGCCAGCTCGAATTCGGCGGTCTGCCCGGCGAAGGCAGGCAGCATGGCGCGCGCCCGCCGGGCGGGCGCCAGCGCCCCCTCCCAGTCCCCGAGGAGGGCGTGCAGCTTGGCACGGGCGACGTGGTAGTAGGCGATCTGGTTGCTCAGCGTGGTGTCGCAGATCGAGGCGAGGTCCTGCGCCTCGTCGAACTCGGCGTCGGTCATCTCCAATGGCGACGTGGTCAGCCCGGCCAGCGCCTTGGCGAATTGCAGCTCCAGCCGCAGGTGGAAGGCGGCGTTCTGCACGCGGCCCGCGTTGCGCGCCAGATGCGCCCGCGCCCGCTCCATCACCGCCGCCAGCGCATGCCCCCGCGCCGCCATCAGGATCACCTGGCCGGACAGGTTGAAGCAGCCGTACAGCACCTCGCCATGGCCGAGCCCCGCCTCGGCGCCTGCCCCGGCCAGGGCGATGCCGGCATCCAGCGTGTCCTCCCAGTGGGCGTGGAACCACAGGTGGATGAAGGCGCAGCGCGCGAAGCTGTCGCGCGGGCCGTCCTCCGCCAGGGCGAGGGCGAGCCGGCTCCACGCCAGCGCCTCGTGCCGGTCGCCGGTCATGGCGCCGAGCACGATGCCGTACATCGCGTACACGTCGGCCGCGAAGGGCGCGTTGCCGTGCTCCAGGGTCAGCCGCAGCGCGGTGATGCCGAGCAGGGCGAACAGCTCGAGCTGCTCGCTCTGGAAGGCCAGCGGCGCGATGGCGAGCAGGCCGCCGATCAGCCGCAGCATGTCCGGCTCCGCCAGCGCCGGCAGCGCCCGCAGCGCGGCCGGCGGCCGCCCCGCCAGCAGCACGCCGATGCGCGCCATCTCGGCCCCGATCGCCGGCCCGATCGCCGCCGGCAGCACCGGCAGCGTCACCCCCAGCAGGTCGATGCCGTGCAGCCCGATCGAGACCGATTCCCGCGCCAGCCCCAGCGAGAAGACCCGCCGCGCCTCGAGCAGCAGGTACTCGGCCGCGCGGACGTTCTCGCCCGCCGCCTCCAGATGGTAGGCGAGCAGCCCGTAGACGCGCGCGCGCTGCGCCGCGTCCCGGCGCTCGTACCACCCGGCCATGTCGCGGTGGAGCTGCCGCCGCTGGCTGGGCAGCATCAGCCCGTAGGCGACGTCGCGGATCAGCCCGTGGCGGAAGGCGTAGCCCTCGCTCTCGTCGAGCCAGTCGCGCAGCAGCAGCCGCAGCCGGCTGTGCCGCGACAGGTGCCCGCTCACCGCCGCCTCGGCGTGGTGGGCCGGGTGGATGTCCACGACCAGCGCGGTGGGGAAGCGCAGGCCGGCGGCGCTCGCCACCTTGAGCGTGAGCTGCGATTCCGGATCCAGCCGGTCCAGCCGGCGCAGCACCGTGCCCTGCAGCGTGTCCGGCAGCGGCAGCCGGTCGAGGTCCACGTGCCGGGCGATGCCGCAGGTGCCGCCGGCCACCTCGATCACGCCCTCCTCGCGCAGCGCCTGGGCCAGCTCGGCGCAGAAGTAGGGATGGCCCCGGGCCCGGTCGCCGATCAGCGCGGCGAGCGCCGGCGTCAGCCGCTCGCCGCCCAGCCGGTCCAGCACCAGCCGCTCCTGCTCGGCCTCCGACAGCCCGCCGAGCACCAGGCGGCGCGCGGGCGGCACCCGCAGGACCGGCACCGGCAGCGCCTCGTCCTCGGGCGGCTGCATCGCCAGCAGCAGGCACAGCGGCAACGTCGATTCCGCCACCGTGGCCACCAGGGCCCGGGAGGCCTCGTCCAGCCATTGCGCGTCGTCGATCGCCAGCACCAGCGGCCCGGCCTCGGCGGCGCGGCCCAGCAGGGCGAGCAGCAGCGCGGCCAGCGCCTCGACGCGGCGCGGCAGGGCCAGGGATCGCGGCGTCTCCGGCAGCCCCAGCGGCAGCACCGCGTCCAGCAGCGCGCCATGCGGCGCGAGCTCCGGCCCCAGCGCCCGCAGCGCCGTCGCCTGCCAGGCCGGCTCCTCCAGCCCGTCCAGCCCGAGCAGCGACTCCACGATGCCGCGCCAGCCGCGATAGGGCAGGCGCCGCTCGATCCGGTCGGCGGCCCCGCGCAGCACGCGGGCGCCGCCCGCCACTGCCCGCCGCTCGAACTCGCCCAGCAGCCGGGACTTGCCCATGCCGGATTCGCCTTCCAGCGTCACCAGGACCGGCGCCGCCGCCCCCGCCGTCGCCGCCAGCGCGTCGAACAGCGCCACCATCTCCGCCTGCCGCCCCTGCATCGCCGGCCGCGCCGGCCGGGCCGCACCGCCCTCCGGCATGATGCTGGCACCGATCTCCGGCACGATGCCGCCGCCGCCCTTCGGCACGATGCCGGCGCCCCCCTCCGGCGTGGCCGCCCCGCCGGGCGGCTGGCCCTGCCCGCCGCCCGGCGCCGGGCCGCCCTCCCGCGGCGCCGGCGGCCCGCGCCGCGGCTCGAACAACGACAGCGCCTCGGCGAAGCCGCGCAGCCGCGCCTGCCCCAGCGGCGCGAAGGCCAGCCCGGCCCCCTCGCCGGCGGCCCGGCGCGTCGCCTCGTCGCAGCGCAGCCCGTCGCCCCGCAGCCGCATCAGCCGCGCCGACAGGTTCATCGCGTCGCCGATCGCCGCGTCGCTGCGCAGCACGTCGTTGCCGATCAGGCCGTAGAACACCGGCCCGGTCGCGACGCCGACGGCGCTGCGCTCGCCCGCCGCGGCGAGCGCGGCCTCCAGGTCGAGGGCGCAGCGCAGGGCGCGCGCCGCGGCATCGGCATGGGCGGCGGGCGGGATGCCGAACAGCACGGGAAAGGTAATGCCGGCCTCGTCCATGTGCAGCGGCAGCAGACGTCCCTCGTGCCGGCGCAGCACGGCCAGGATGCGGGCCGCCACCGCCTCCAGCCGGTCCGCCGCGTCGGGCTCGGCACCATCCAGCGTGGCGAGGTTGACGAACACGGCCGTCACCCGCCGCAGTTCCGCGCGCCATGCCAGGCCCGGGCCGCCGTCCCGCCGCGCGCCCGGCGGCCCGTCGTCGCCTCCCTCCGGCGCCGGCAGCCGCAGCGGCACCGGGGGCAGCCGGTGGCGCAGCGCGCGCAGCCGGCTGGCGCCCCGCCCGTCCGGCACCGTCTCCGCCGCCTCGAGCAGCGCCGCCGCCGCGGGCGACAGCACCACCTCTCCCGCGGCCCGGGCGCGCGCCGTGACCTGGAGGTCGCGCACGCCGGAGCCGAGCGTGACGGGCAGCCGGCCCTCCCCGTCGCCCACCTCGACGATGCGGCATTCGCCATGGGTGAGGACGGCGTAGAGCAGCGGGTCGCCTTCCGGCGAACCCGCGGGCGACGCCGGCCGCGCGCCTTCCGGCGCCGCCCGCGCCGCCATCACCGCCTCGGCGCATTGCGCGGCCCGCCGCATCGCCGCCTCCGGCCCGTCCGCCCCGACGGTCCAGCGGCACAGCAGGCCGTCGCCGGCGAACAGCAGCGGCTCGCCGCCCTCGTCGACGATGCGGGCCAGCAGGTCGGCGTAGTGGCGCTCCAGGAGCCGGCCGAGCGCCTCGATCCCGTCCTGGCCCCGGGCGAGGTGCCGCCGGGCGATGGCCGTGAAGCCCACGATGTCGAACCAGGCCAGCGCCGCCGGCAGCGCCGCCACCGCGCCGGCTCCTCCGGCCAGGCGCAGCGGAACGGGCCGGAAGCTGTCGGCGAAGCCGCTCATGGCGCGGTCACGCGCCAGGGCCCGGACCCGGCCGGGCCTGCCGGCCCGACGCGCCGGCAGGCCCGGCAGCGTCGCGGGGGCCGGGGGCGGCTGCCGACACCTTCGCCCCGCCCCGGCGTTACCGGGCAACGCGTCCCGGCTGGTCGGGGCGGAGGAGGCTGCGCCATGTCGAATGCCGTCGAGGACAATCCCGGCCTGAACCGCTTCGAGCTGGCGGGCCAAGGGGCGGTGGCGATCCTGGAATACGAGCGGCACGGCGACCGGCTGGTGCTGACCCATACCGAGGTGCCGCAGGAACTGGCGGGCCAGGGGATCGGCTCGCGGCTGGTGCGCGGGGTGCTGGACCGGGTCCGCGAGGAAGGCGGGCGGATCGAGCCGCGCTGCGATTTCGTGGCCAGCTTCATCGAGCGCCATCCCGAGTACCGGGATCTCGTCGCCGGGGCTCACTGAGGCCCCGCCCGCACCGCGGCGACGGCGCGGCCGGTCCCGTCGGTGGCGTCGCCGACGGGCCCGCGGGCCACGCTTCGCGACGCCGCAGGAGCGGTGCGTGCAGGGCACCACCGGCAGCATGCAGGCCGGATCGTTCCGCTTCTACCTCGGCGGCGCCGAGCCTGTCAAACCGATGGGACGCGCCGGCGTCGCGTCCGGTGCCTCGCCCGGCGTCCACGGACGGACATCCGTGCCGGCGACCCGGCCGTGGCCGTTTGCCGGGATGCCGCAGCCCGGCCCCACGGGTGCCGGTCGCGGAACGCGGCACGGACCTGCGGGCCGCCGGCGTCCGAGGGCGCGGGCGGGGCTGCCGGATCACGGCGCGACCGCCCCGGCCAGGCGGCCGAGGCTGGTGCCGATGAAGGCGCCCGTGCGCTCGTAGTGCTCGGCCAGCAGGCCGGTGGCGGCGGCGGCATCGCGGTCCAGCGCCGCGCAGGCGATCGCGGCGTGCTCCGCCGCCACGTCCCGGCCCGGATAGGCCATGGCGTTGGCGAGCGCGCGGTAGCGCTCCGCCTCGTCCCGCAGCCGGTCGCAGAAGGCGAGCAGCGGCGGGGCGCCACAGCCGGCCAGCAGCGCCTGATGGAAGTCGCGATGGCGGTCCTCCCATTCGGGATTGCTGACGAAGCGCTGCGGGTCGAGCGACCGGGCAACCCGGTTCAGCCGGTGCGCCGCCAGCAGCAGCGCCTCCTCCCATTCCGGACCGCCATCCGCGATGGCCGCGCGCAGCGCCGCGCATTCGGCCAGCACGCGGCTGCGGATCAGGCCCGCGAGCTGTCCCGGCGCCGCCTCGGCCACGCGGAAGCCGCGATGCTCCAGCCGCTCCGCCAGCCCTTCCGCCGCCAGCTTCGACAGCGCCTCGCGCATCGGCGACGGGCCGGCGCCGTACTGCTCCACCAGGTCGCGCAGCTTCAGCTTCCGCCCGGGCGGCAGGCGGCCGGCCAGGATGTCCTCCCGCAGCCGCCGGTGGACGGCGGTGGCGAGGGTGGGGTCGCGCTCTTCCTGGGCGGTCCTGGCCTGGGACATGTCTCCTGAATATTCGCCAGCCGGACCACTCGGCAAGTTTGGCGATATCCCGGCTTGACGTGGAAGGAATTTCGACAAAACCTCCGGTACCGAGCTGGAGGAAATACCGCGTGCGCCTGATCGCGTTCGAGAAGGAGGGCCGTCCGGCTCTCGGCGCCCTGGTGGGCGGAGATGCCGCCACCCTGGAGGGGGCAGCGGTGGTGGCGCTGGCCGACGTGGTACCGGGCCTGCCCGCCGACCCGCTGGCGGCCTTCGCCGCGCTGAACCTGCCGGAAGGGGCCGCCGCCCTGGCCGCGAAGCTGGAGGGCGCGCCGCGCCGGCCGCTCGCCGGGCTGACCCTGCTGCCGCCGATCCCGCGCCCGGGCAAGGTGCTCTGCATCGGGCTGAACTACGTGGAGCACGCGAAGGAGGGGAACAACCCGATCCCCGACTACCCGGCGGTGTTCATGCGCGGCGCCACCTCGCTCGCGGCGCATGGCCAGCCGCTGATCCGCCCGAAGGTCTCCGACAAGTTCGACTACGAGGCGGAACTGGTGATCGTGATCGGGAAGCAGGCGCGCCACCTGACCGAGGCGGACGCGCTCTCCTGCGTCGCCGGCTACACCTGCATGAACGAGGGCTCCGTCCGCGACTACCAGCGCCGGTCGCCGCAATGGACGATGGGGAAGAATTTCGAGCAGACCGGTGGCGTCGGCCCGGCCATCGTGACGCCGGACGAGATCCCGCAGGGGCCGAACGCGCTGCGCATCACCTCCCGCGTCAACGGGCGGACGATGCAGGATTCCAACACGGCCGACATGATCTTCCCCGTGCCGCGCATCCTGGCGATCCTCTCCGAGGTGATGACGCTGGAGCCGGGCGACCTGATCGCGACCGGCACGCCGAGCGGCGTCGGCTATCCGCGCAAGCCGCCCGTGTTCATGACGCCGGGCGACACGGTGGAGATCGAGATCGAGGGGATCGGCATCCTCTCCAACCCGATCGCGGCCGAGGATTGATGCGCGGCGGGGCCGCCCGCGCCGGGATGCCGGGAATGGGCGGCCCCGCCGGGCCGGTTGCCGCGCGCGCCGGCGGCGGGCGCGCCCCGTGCCGCGTCGCCCCGTGCCACGCCGTCCCACGGGACGCGACGGGCGTGGGGCGCCCATGAGCGGCGGGCCGCGCGTCACCCTCTCCTTCGACAACGGGCCGGAGCCGGAGGCGACGCCCGGCGTGCTGGACGTGCTGCGCGCGCGCGGGCTGCGCGCCACCTTCTTCGTGCTCGGCCACAAGCTGTCGGCGCACCGCGCCCTGGCCGAGCGGGCGCATGCCGAGGGCCACTGGATCGGCAACCACACCTGGCACCACGCGGCCCCGCTGGGCGGCCTGCCTGACGCGACGACGCGGGACGAGATCCTGCGCACCCAGGACCTGATCGGCGATCTCTCCCACCCCGACCGGCTGTTCCGGCCGCAGGGCGGCGGCGGCGCGCTGGGGCCGCACCTGCTGAGCCCGGCGGCGCTGGACGTGCTGCGCCAGGGGCGCTTCAGCCTGGTGCTGTGGGACGCGGTGCCGGGCGATTTCCGCGACCCCGACGGCTGGGTGGCGCGCGCGCTGGCGGCCTGCCGCGGACCCGATCCGCTGACTCTGGTGCTGCACGACCTGCCCAACGGCGCGATGCGGCATCTCGACCGCTTCCTCGGGGTGCTGGCGGATGCCGGGACGGCGATCGTGCAGGAATTCCCGGCCGGCTGCATGCCGCTGCGCCGCGGCGAGGCGACCGGGCCGCCCGCCCCGCCGGTCGGACGCTACGTGACCAACCACGCCGAGGCAGGAGCCGAACCATGATCCGGACCCGTCGCCACCTGCTGCTCGGGGCCGGCGCGCTGCTCGCCGCGGGCCGCTTCCCCTGGTGCTTCCCCGGGGACGCCCTCGCGGCCGAGGCGCCCTGGCCCGACCGGCCGATCCGGCTGGTGGTGCCCTTCGCCGCCGGCACCACCACCGACATCCTGGGCCGCATCCTGGCCGAGGCGCTGGCGCGCGAGGCCGGCCAGCCCGTGGTGGTGGACAACCGTGCCGGGGCAGGCGGCAATGTCGGGGCGCAATCCGTCGCCCGCGCCCCGGCGGACGGCTACACGCTGCTGCTCGGCACCAACGGCACGCACGGCATCAACGCCAGCCTGTTCGCCGATCCGGGCTTCGACCCGGTGCGCGACTTCACGCCGATCGCGCCCTTCGTCACCACCCCGACCGTGCTGGCCGTGCCGCCCGCGCTCGGCGTGGCGGACCTGGCCGCGCTGGTGGCGCTGGGCAGGCGGCGGCCGCTGACCTTCGCCTCGGCCGGGAACGGCACCACGGGGCACCTCTCGCAGGCGCTGCTGAACATGCGGACGGGAATCGGCACCGAGCACGTGCCCTACCGCGCCGCCGGGCAGGCGTTGACGGACCTCGTCGCGGGGCGGGTGGACGGGATGTTCTACCACCCGCTCGGCTTCAAGCCGCATCTCGACGCCGGCAAGCTGAAGGCCCTGGCGGTGACCTCGGCGCGGCGGGCGACGATCCTGCCCGACGTGCCGACCATGGGGGAGTCGGGGATCGACGACTTCGTGGTGGAGGGGCGCTTTCACCTCTACGGGCCGGCCGGGCTGCCGGAGGTGGTGGTGACGCGGCTGAACCGGGCCACCAACGCGCTGCTCGCCGACCCCGCCGCCCTGGCCAACCTGCGCGCCCAGGGGGTGGAGCCGGCCGGCGGCACGCCGGCGCAGCTCGCCGCGCTGACGCGGGCCGAGATCGAGAAGTGGCGGCCGATCATCGCCGCTGCCAACATCAGGCCCGACTAGAGCATTTTCAAGCTGAGCGTACTTGCTCAGCGACTCGGAAAATGCGCCGGATCGAAGGCTGGAGCCGTTCCGGCCTGATACAGTCAGGCTGGATCGGCTCTGGAGCGGATCCCGGCCGGCCCGGAACGGGCCGGGCGGGTTGAAGCGGCTCGTGGGGCAAGGAACCGGCGCGGCTTCCGTGCGCCGGGGCGAGCGGAAGCCGCGCCGGCGGGCCGACCCCGCGCCGCCCCGGCGGCCGGGAAGAGCGTCGTGCAAGGGGCGGCCAACGCGACCGGCCCCGGCTGGAGGGATGACAAGAATGGCCGACCTGAACGAGACCACCGTCACCGACGCCGTCATCGAGCAGATGGCGACGACGCCCGACCCGCGCCTGCGCGAGGTGATGGCGAGCCTGGTGCGCCACCTGCACGACTTCGCGCGCGACGTGCGGCTGACGCCCACCGAGTGGCTGCAGGCGATCGCCTTCCTGACGAAGGTCGGGCAGACCTGCACGCCGGTCCGGCAGGAATTCATCCTGCTCTCCGACACGCTCGGCCTGTCGCGCCTCGTCAACCTGATGGACGACAAGGCCAACCGCGTGGGCGAGGCGACCGAGGCCAGCCTGCTCGGCCCGTTCTACCGCGAGGCCTCGCCGGAATTCGGCTACGGCGAGAGCATCGCGGTGCACGCGAAGGGGCCGGAGATGATGCTCTACGGCCGGGTGGTGAACGAGGCCGGCGAGGGCGTGCCGGATGCGAGCGTGGAGGTCTGGTCCACCGACGCGGACGGCGCCTACGACCTGCAGGCGCTCGACCCCGGGACCATGGACATGCGCGGCCGCTTCCGCACCGACGCCGAGGGGCGCTACGCCATCCGCACGCTGATCCCGCTCGGCTACTCCATCCCGATGGACGGGCCGGTGGGCCACATGGTGCGCGAGCAGCGGCGGCACGGCATGCGCCCCTCGCACATCCACATGCTGATCGGCGCCGAGGGCTACCGCGAGCTGATCACCGCCCTCTATCTCGGCAGCGACCCGAACATCGATTCCGACACGGTGTTCGGCGTGTCGGAATCCCTGGTGGTGGAGCCGCGGCCGGGGCTGGCGGATTCGCCCGACCCGTCGATCCCGGGCGTGCGCTACGACTTCCAGATCGCCCGGCGCGCCGCGCACGACACGAGCGGCCGCGTCGGCGCCGACCCGTCGAAGATCGCGGCGGAGTAGGTCGGGACTGCGCGTTCATCGACGGCGACGGGCACGGACCCGCGCCGCAGGAGGAAGTGGTTCATGGAAGGACTGAGCAGGCGCGGCCTCGGCCGCGCCGCCCTGGCGGCGGCCATGCTTCCTGCCGCGGCGCGAGCGCAGAGCACGGCCGCCAACGCACCCGCCCCCGCGGGAGAGCCGATCCGGATCGGCTGCTCCATGTCGCTCTCGGGCGGGCTGGCGGGCAACGGGCGGCCGGCCGCGATCACGCACCGCATCTGGGCCGAGGACGTGAACGCGCGGGGCGGGCTGCTCGGGCGGCCGGTGCAGGTCGTGGTCTACGACGACCAGAGCAGCGGCGCCAACGTGCCGGGCATCTACACGAAGCTGCTCGACGTGGACAAGGTGGACCTCGTCGTCTCCGGCTACGCCACCGCCATCATCGCGCCGGCCATGCCGGTGGTGATGCAGCGCAACAAGGTGTTCGTCTCGCTGCTCGGCAGCGGCGTGAACACGGATTTCCGCTACGACCGCTACTTCTCCATCTCCCCCACCGGCGGCCGGATCAAGGAGACCTTCGCCAAGGGTTTCCTCGACGTCGCCATGGCGATGGAGCCGAAGCCGCGCAGCATCGCGCTGGTCAACCTCGACAGCGACTTCCACCAGCGCGCGGCCGAGAGCGCCCGCTTCCTCGCGCGCCAGCACGGGCTGCGCGTGGTGTACGACCGCGCCTACCCGCCGAGCACGGTGGATTTCAGCCCGATCATCCGCGCGGTGCAGGCGGCGCGGCCGGACCTCGTCTTCGTCGGCTCCTACCCGCCGGACACGGCCGGGCTGCTGCGCGCGGCGAGCGAACTGCGGGTGAACTTCCCGATGATGGGCGGCCCGATGATCGGCCCGCACATCACGGCGCAGAAGCTCCAGCTCGGGCCGATCCTGAACAACCTCGTGGTGTGGGACGTGTACGCGCCGGAGCCGACGCTGCAATTCCCCGGCATGCAGGCGCTGCTGGAGCGCTACCAGCCGATCGCGGCGCGCGAGGGGGCGGACGCGCTCGGCCACTACGTGCCGCCGCTGGCCTATGCCCAGATGCAGGTGCTGGAGCAGGCGGTGCGGCGCGTGGGCAGCCTCGACCAGGCGGCGCTGGCGGCGGACCTGCACGCGCATCGCTCCGACACGGTGATCGGGCCGCTGGAATTCGACGCGATGGGGGAATGGACCGAGGAGCGCAACCTCTACACCCAGTACCAGGGCATCCAGGGCAACGGCATCGAGCAGTTCAGGCGGGCCGGCACGCAGGTGATCCTCTACCCGCCGCGCTACAGGTCGGGCGAGCTGCGCAAGCCCTACACGGCGGGGGCGGCATGATGCGGCGCGATTCACGCCTCCGGCTGGCGCCTCCGGCGATCGCGGCTTGGCCACGGCGCGATTCACGCCTCCGGCTGGCGCCTCCGGCGATCGCGCCGTGATGGACCCCGATCTCGCGCTGCTGCTGAACGGGATCGTCTCGGGCCTGCTGCTGGGCGGGCTCTACGCCGCCGCGGCGGCGGGCCTCTCGGTCTCCTTCGGCATGCTGGACGTGGTGAACATCGCGCACCCGGCCTTCATGGTGCTGGGCGCGATCCTGGTCGCGCTGCTCCAGGGGGCGACGGGGCTCGACCCGCTGCTGCTCGCGGCGCTGGTCGCGCCGGGCTTCTGGGCGATGGGGGCGCTGCTCTACGGCGCCTACCACCGCTTCTTCGAGCGGCGCGGCGACGAGGCGATCCAGGGGCTTGCCTTCTTCTTCGGCGTGATGTTCATCATCGAGATCGGCATCGTGCTCGCGGTCGGCCCGGAGCAGCACTTCGCCGACGCCGCCTGGGCCGACACCACCTGGCGGCTCGGCGAGATCGACCTGCCGCTGCGCATGCTGGTGCCGGCCGCCGTGTCGCTGGCGGCGATCGGGGCGCTGGCGCTGTTCCTGCGACACGGCTTCACCGGCCGCGCCATCGCCGCCGTCTCGCAGGACCGCGAGGCGCTGCGGCTGCTGGCGATCGACCCGGTGCGGATCAAGCGCTTCGCCTTCGGCCTCTCGCTCGCCCTGGCGGCACTGGCGGGCGGCGCGCTGGCGGTGGTGCAGCCGGTGGACGCGGCCTCGGGCCACATCTTCATCGGCCGGGTCTTCGCCATCGTCATCATGGGCGGGCTCGCCTCGCTCGGCGGCTGCGTGCTGGCGGCGCTGGCCTTCGGCGTGGTGGAGAACGTGACGGCCACCTTCTACGGTCCCTCCTGGTCGCCCGCCGTCGCCTTCGGCGCGCTGCTGCTGGTGCTGGCGGTGCGGCCGCAGGGCCTGTTCGGGCGGGCGGCATGAGCGGCGCGACCCTGCCCGCCGCCGCGCCCCTCGCCGCGCCGCGCCGCATGGGGCACGGCGCCTTCTGGCTGGCCTCGGCGCTGGCGGCGCTGGCGCTGGTGGCGGCGCTGCGGGCGCTGGGCAGCGAGTACGCCTACTTCGCCGCCACCTTCGTGCTGCAGTACGTGGTGCTGGCGACGGCCTGGAACATCCTGGGCGGCTATGCGGGCTACGTGAATTTCGGCGCCGCCGCCTTCTTCGCGGCGGGGGCCTACACCACCGTCGCGGTCGGCAAGGCGTTCGGCCTGCCGCTGCTGCCCTGCATCGCGGCGGCCGCGCTGGTGGGCGGGGCGCTCGGGCTCGGCACCGGGGTGCTGACGCTGCGGCTGCGCGGGGCCTACTTCGCCATCGCCACGCTCTGCCTCTCGGTGGTGCTGCAGACGCTGGTGGTGAACTGGGACTTCGTCGGCGGCTCGCGCGGCGCCTACGTGGTGCGGCCGCGCGAGGTGCCCTGGCCGTTCGACAGCTATGGCGGCTTCCTCTGCGCCGTGATGGTGGGGCTGGCGGCGGGCGCGGTGGCCATCGCGCGCACCGTCGAGAAGTCCCGCCTCGGGCTCGGACTCGCGGCGCTGCGCGACGACGAGGCAGCGGCGGAGGCGGCGGGCGTGCCGACGCTGCGGCTCAAGCTCGTCGCCACCACGATCAGCGGCGCGATGATGGCGGTGGCGGGGGCGCCGCTGCCCTATCTCGGCTCCTACATCGAGCCGAATTCGGCCTTCGGCCTGGCCTACGGGGTGAATGCCATCGCCATGCCGCTGATCGGCGGCACGTCGAGCTGGGCGGGGCCGCTGGTCGGCGCGGTGCTGCTCGCCTCGCTGCAGCAGGCGGCGACGGTGACGATCTCCTCGGCCGCCAACCTGCTGATCGTGGGCGTGGTGCTGGTGGTGTTCGTGTGCGCGGCGCCGCACGGCATCGTCGGGCTGTTCCGGGGGCAGCGATGAGCGGCGTGGGGGATGCCCCCGGGGATGGGGAGGTGGTGCTGCGCGCCGAGGGCGTCGGCATGCGCTTCGGCGGCTTCGCGGCGCTTTCCGGTGTGGACCTGACGGTGCGGGCGGGGGAGCGGCTGGGGCTGATCGGGCCGAACGGCTCGGGCAAGAGCACCTTCACCAACTGCCTCGCCGGGGTCTATCCGGGTCACGAGGGCGCCTTCGCCTTCCGGGGCGAGCGGCTCGGGAAGCTCTCGCCGCACGAGCGGGCGCGGCGCGGCCTGGCGCGGACCTTCCAGCTTCCCCGCCCCTTCCGCGGGCTGACGGTGATCGAGAACATCCGCGTGCCGCTGGCCTATGCCGGAAGGCACGAGGCGACCGAGACGCGCGCCATGGCCTGCCTCGAAGGCGTGGATCTGGCCGGGAAGGCACACCGTCTGCCGCGCGAGCTGACGCAGGTGGAGCTGCGCCGGCTGGAGCTGGCGCGCGCCACCGCGCTCGACCCCGTGCTGCTGATCGCCGACGAGGCGATGGCGGGCCTCTCGCACGCCGAGGTGGACCAGATCCTGGCGCTGCTGTTCCGGCTGAACGAGGCGGGGACCACCATCATCATGATCGAGCACGTGATGCGCGCGGTGACCGAGTTCTCGCAGCGCCTCGCCGTGCTGGTGGCGGGGCGCAAGGTGGCCGACGGCGCGCCGCGCGAGGTGCTGGCCATGCCGGCGGTGGAGGAGGCGTATCTTGGGCGCTGAGGCATGGCCGGGAGCGGCCGGCGGCCCGGGAGGCGCGCGGGGCGCCGGCGCCGGCCTGCTGGTCGAGGGGGTGGATGCCGGCTACGGCGCGGTGCGGGCGCTGGACGGCGTCTCGCTCGCCGTGGCGCCGGGCGAGACGGTGGCGCTGCTCGGCACCAACGGCAACGGCAAGACCACGCTGATGCGCTGCATCCTCGGCCTGCTGCGGCCGACGCGCGGGCGCATCGCCGCCACCATCGACGGGGTGACGACGGAGCTGGTCGGGCGCTCGCCGGAGGAGATCGTCGATCTCGGCATCGCCATCGTGCCGGAGGGGCGCCGGCTGTTCCCGCGCCTCTCGGTGGAGGAGAACCTTCTTCTCGGGGCGTACCGGCGCAGCGCCCGTGCCGCCATCCCGCGCAACCTCGAATTCTGCTACGATGCCTTTCCCCGGCTGAAGGAACGCCGGGGCCAGGCCGTGGGCAGCATGAGCGGCGGCGAGCAGCAGATGGTGGCGCTCGGCCGCGCCGTGATGTGCGCGCCGCGCCTCCTGCTGGTGGACGAGCCCTCGGTCGGCCTCGCGCCGATCCTGGTGGCGCGCACGGTGGAGAAGATCGCCGAGCTGAAGGAGCGGCTCGGCCTGACCGTGCTGATGGCGGAGCAGAATTTCCACCAGGCGATCCGCATCGCCGATCGCGGCTACGTGCTGGTGCACGGGCGGGTGGAGTTCCGGGGCGACTCTCCGGCCGAGCTGGGCGACAGCGAGCTGGTGCGGAAATTCTACCTGGGGCTGTGACGATGCGCCTGACCGGCCTGCGTGCCGCCCGAATCCCCGTCGATCAGGCTCAATCGTCCGCCTCTGCACCGGCCTCATCGAGCGCATCGGCCCGGACGGCCGCCGCACCGCGCCGCCCGGGAACCTCGACATGCCGGTCTTCGTCCGCCGCGATCCGGCCAAGTCCCCAAGCAGGAAGAGCACCATGCCAGACATCCTCCTCCCCACCACCGTGGTCGGCAGCTACCCGCAGCCGGACTGGCTGGTGGACCGCGGCGTGCTCGCGCAGAACCTCGTGCCGCGCGTGCGCATGAAGCAGATGTGGCGCGTGGCCGAGGACGCGCTGGAGCAGGCGCAGGACGACGCCACGCTGGTCGCGATCCGCGACATGGAGCGCGCCGGCGTCGACGTCGTGACCGACGGCGAGATAAGGCGGGAGAGCTACTCCAACCGCTTCGCCCTGGCGCTGGACGGGGTGGACGTGGACAACCCCGCCCGCACCATGGGCCGCGCCGGCAAGGAGACGCTGGTGCCGCGCGTGGTGGGGCGGATCCGCCGCAACCGGCCGGTGGAGGTGCGGGACGTGGAATTCCTCGTCGCCAACACGGACCGCCGGACCAAGATCACCCTGCCGGGGCCGTTCACCCTCTCGCAGCAGGCGAGCGACGAGTACTACCGCGACGAGGAGGCGATGGCGATGGACTACGCCGCCGCCGTGAACGCGGAGGCGAAGGACCTGAAGCGGGCGGGCGTCGACGTGATCCAGCTCGACGAGCCCTGGATGCAGGCCCGGCCCGAGGCCGCCGCGCGCTTCGGCGTGAAGGCGCTGAACCGCGCGCTGGAGGGGCTGGAGGGGACCACCGTCGTGCATCTGTGCTTCGGCTACGCGGCGGTGGTGAAGGAGAAGCCTTCCGGCTACTCTTTCCTGCCGCAGCTCGCCGACTGCACGGCGGCGCAGATCTCGATCGAGGCGGCGCAGCCGCGGCTCGACCTCGGCGTGCTGGATTCGCTGCCGGGCAAGACCATCATGCTCGGGGTGATCGACCTCGGCTCGGCCGAGGTGGAGACGCCGGCGGTCGTCGCGGACCGCATCCGGGCCGGGCTGCGCCGCCTGCCGGCCGAACGGCTGGTGGTGGCACCGGATTGCGGCATGAAGTACCTGCCGCGCCCGCGCGCCTTCGCCAAGCTGCGGGCGATGGTCGAGGGGGCGGCGATCGTGAGGCGAGAGCTGGCGGGCTGAACCCGGAAGGCCCCCGGCCCCGACGCGACCCCCGGCGAGTTCCCCCGGGGCCCCTTCCTCGGGAAGCTTCCCCTTCCGCATGCCCCGGACCCGCTCTTCCGGTCGGTGCGCCGACACCGCCCCGGCGCATGCAGAGGATGGGGCGGGGGATGGGGCGGGGGTTGCCCCGGACGGCGGCGCGGGCGACACCCCCCGGCATGGCCGGCCGCGATTCCGTCCGTGCGGCCCATCGGGGCGGCGGCCGGGAAGGGATACGATGATCGAAGCGCTGGTGCCCTGGTACCTCTGGCTCAAGGCGTTCCACCTGATCGCGGTGTTCGCCTGGATGGCCGGGCTGTTCTATCTGCCGCGGCTGTTCGTCTACCACGCCCAGGTGGCGCCGGGCGGGGCGGAGAGCGAGCGGTTCAAGCTGATGGAGCGGCGCCTGCTGCGCGGCATCATGGGGCCGGCCATGCACGCCGCCGTGACCTTCGGACTGCTGCTGGTGCTCACCCCCGGGGTGGTCGACTGGCGGGCCGGCTGGTGGCACGGCAAGCTGCTCGGCATCGTCGGCATGCTCGCCGTGCACATCTACCTCGCTCGCGCCCAGCGCCGCTACGCGCGCGACGAGCGCCCGGGCAGCGAGCGGCACTGGCGCATCGTCAACGAGGTGCCGACGGTGCTGCTGGTGCTCATCGTCATCATGGTGATCGTCAAGCCGTTCTGAGGCCGGCGGCGGCGCTCGCCGGCGCAATCGGCCCTATGCGTCCGGCATGCGCAGGGAACGCGACGCCGCCGGGCGGCCTGCCTGATGCACGGCGAGATCGAGCGCCTGGAGGAAGGCGGACCGGTCCCGCCGCGTCAGGGCCGACGGGCCGCCCGTGGTGGCGCCGGCGCTGCGCAGCTCGGTCATCAGGTTGCGCGTGGCGAGCTGCATCCCGATGGAGCCGGGCGTGAAGGCACGGCCGCGCGGGTCGAGCACGGTGGCCCCGGCAGCGACGCAGCGGGCGGCCAGCGGCACGTCGGCGGTCACCACGATGCTGCCGGCGCGGGCACGCCCGGCGATCCAGTCGTCGGCGACGTCGGGTCCCTGCTCGACCAGCACGCGGGCGATGAGCGGGTCGGGCGGCACGGCGAGGCCGCTGTTGCTGACGACGTGGACGGGCAGGCCGTAACGGCGGGCGACGCGGTAGACCTCGTCCTTGACGGGGCAGGCATCGGCGTCGACGAGGATCTCGATCAGGGCGGTCACGCCCGTCAGCCTACCACGGCCGTCATCGGGCGACGACCCGGAGCGGCTTCCGCCCGACCGCACCGAGTTGCCGGCGCCCGGACCCCTGCCGCCCGGGCCCGGGCTCCGTCTTGCACGCCGCTCATCTTGCACGGCATTTGCATCCACCGCCGCGGTCGTCCCGGACCGGCGCCGCGGCGCCCGCCCCGGGCGGGCCACCGGACGCACCCGTATCGTTGCCGGGTCGGCCTCGTCCTCTTTCCCCGGACGCAGGGGGGAAGGTTCCCGGAACGCCGGTCGCCGATCGGGATCATGGATGCGCGTGGGATGGCCAGACGGCGGCGGCCGCCCTGGATGACCGATGCCGGCCGGCCCCGAAGGGCGGCCCACAGGCGGAGCGATTGATGGACGAGGTGTGCCTCGCGGCTTCTCCTGCCGCGCCCGATCGGACGGCGGAAGCGCGCGACCTGCTGGCTGCGCTCTCGCGCCGCCCCCTGCCGGACCTGCTCGACGCCGCCGCCGCGCTGGGCCGCGCCGGCCATGGCGGGGTGGTCGGCTACTCGCGCAAGGTGTTCATCCCGCTGACCCGGCTGTGCCGCGACGCCTGCGGCTACTGCACCTTCGCCCGCGGTCCGCGCGAGGTGGCGCGGCCCTACCTGCTGCCCGAGGAGGTGCTGGCCATCGCCCGCGCCGGGCAGGCGGCCGGCTGCCGCGAGGCGCTGTTCACCCTGGGCGACAAGCCCGAGCTTCGCTACGCGGCGGCGCGCGCGGCGCTGCGCGAGCTCGGCTTCGGCAGCACCACGGAATACCTCGCGCATCTCTGCGCGCTGGTGCTGCGCGAGACCGGGCTGCTGCCGCACGTCAACGCCGGGGTGATGCCGGAGGCCGAGATCGCGGCGCTGCGCCGGGTCAGCGTGTCGCAGGGGCTGATGCTGGAGAACGTCTCGCCGCGGCTCGGCGAGCGCGGCGGCCCGCATCACGGCGCGCCGGACAAGGACCCGGCGCTGCGCCTCGCCATGCTGGAGGCGGCCGGGCGGCTGGCCGTGCCCTTCACCTCCGGCATCCTGATCGGCATCGGCGAGACGCGGCTGGAGCGGCTCGAATCCCTCCTCGCGCTGCGCGACCTGCACGCAAGGCACGGGCACCTGCAGGAGGTGATCGTGCAGAATTTCCGGGCCAAGCCGGGCACGCGCATGGCGGCCAGCGAGGAGCCGGAATTCGACGAGCTGCTCTGGACCGCCGCCGCCGCGCGCCTCGTGCTCGGCCCGGCGATGAACATCCAGGTGCCGCCCAATCTCAGCTTCAGCGCCTTTCCCCGGCTGCTCGCCGCCGGCATCAACGACTGGGGCGGCATCTCGCCCGTCACCGCCGACCACGTGAACCCGGACGCGCCCTGGCCGCAGATCCCGGCGCTGCGCGCCGCGACCGAGGCGGCCGGCTACGCGCTGGCCGCCCGGCTGGCGATCCACCCGGCATTCGCCGCCGCGCCGGAACGCTGGCTCGACCCCGCGCTGCGCCCGCGCGTGCTGGCGGCGCAGGACGCGGCGGGCTTCGCGCGCGAGGATGCCTGGCTGACCGGCGAGCTGGCGCCGCCGCCCCCTGCCCTGCCGGCGCGGCGCCCCGCCACGCTCGACCGGCTGCTGCACCGGGCCATGGATGGCGAGCGGCTGGACGCGGCCGCGATCGCCCGCCTGTTCGCGGCGCGCGGCGGCGAGGTGACGGCGATCGCCGAGGCGGCGGACGCGCTGCGCCGGCGCGAGAGCGGCGAGGTGGTGCGCTACGTCGTCACCCGCAACGTCAACTACACCAATGTCTGCACGCTCTCCTGCCGCTTCTGCGCCTTCTCCAAGGGCCGGACGCACGAGAACCTGCGCGGCCGGCCCTACGACCTGGCGCTGGAGGAGGTGTCGCGCCGCGCCGCCGAGGCCTGGGAGCGCGGCGCCACCGAGATCTGCATGCAGGGCGGCATCAACCCCGGCTACACGGGCGAGACCTACCTCGCCCTGCTGCGCGCGGTGAAGCGGGCGGCGCCCGGCCTGCACGTCCACGCCTTCTCGCCGCTGGAGGTGTCGCAGGGGGCGGCGACGCTCGGCATCGGCGTCGCCGACTTCCTGGAGCGGCTGCGCGAGGCCGGGCTCGGCTCGCTGCCCGGCACGGCGGCGGAGATCCTGCACGACGAGGTGCGCGCGCGCATCGCGCCGGGCAAGCTGGACACGGCGGGCTGGCTCGGCGTGGTGGAGACGGCGCACCGGCTCGGCCTGCGCAGCACCGCCACCATCATGTTCGGCCATGTCGAGCGCCCGGCGCACTGGGCCGCGCACCTGCTTCACCTGCGCGACCTGCAGGCGCGCAATGCCGCTGCCGGGCATGCCGGCTTCACCGAATTCGTGCCCCTGCCCTTCGTCCACATGGAGGCGCCGATGTTCCTGCGCGGCGAGTCGCGCATGGGGCCGAGCTGGCGCGAGGCGCTGCTGATGCACGCCGTCGCCCGCCTCGTGCTGCATCCGCTGATCCCGAACATCCAGGCTTCCTGGGTGAAGCTCGGGCCGGAGGGCGTCGCCCGCGTGCTGGCGGCGGGGGTGAACGACCTCGGCGGCACGCTGATGGACGAGAGCATCTCGCGCGCCGCCGGCACGCGGCACGGGCAGGAATTCCCGCCCGAGGCGATGGAGGCGCTGATCCGCGCCGCCGGCCGGGTGCCGGCGCAGCGCACCACGCTGTATGGTGCGGTGCCCGAGGAACGGCGGCAACGCAGCCGGGCGGCCGCGCCGCTCGCGCCGCGCGTGCAGACGCCGTGGCGCGGGAAGCGGCGCGTCGAGGCGTGACGGTCGGGGCGTAGAAGGAAGCAGGGCATGCTGCGACTGGGCTACAAGGCGTCGGCGGAACAGTTCGGGCCGCGCGACCTGCTCGAATTCGGCGGGCTGGCCGAGCAGGCGGGGTTCGATTCGGTCTTCGTCAGCGACCACTTCCAGCCCTGGAAGCACACGGACGGGCACGCGCCCCACTCGCTCGCCTTCCTCGGCGCGCTCGGCGCCCGAACCAGCCGGGTGGTGATCGGCACAAGCGTGCTGACGCCGACCTTCCGCACCCACCCCGCCATCGTGGCGCAGGCCTTCGGCACGCTCGGCGCCATGTTCCCCGGCCGCGTCGTGCTCGGCATCGGCACCGGCGAATCGCTGAACGAGGTGCCGGCGACCGGCATCGCCTGGCCGGAATTCAAGGAACGTTTCGCCCGCTTCCGCGAGTCGGTGGCGCTGATCCGCCGGCTCTGGACGGAGGAGCGCGTCACCTTCGAGGGGCAGTACTACCGCACCGAGAACGCCACCATCTACGACCGCCCGGCCGAGCCCGTGCCGATCTACGTCGCCGCCGCGGGCGCCATGGTGGCGAAGTATGCCGGCCGCGCCGGCGACGGCTTCATCTGCACCTCGGGCAAGGCGGCGACGCTGTACACGGAGACGCTGCTGCCCAACGTCGCGGCCGGGCTGGCGGCGGCGGGGCGCGACGGCGCCGGCTACGACCGCATGATCGAGATCAAACTCTCCTTCGACACGGACCGCGACCGCGCGCTGGCCGATACGCGCCACTGGGCAGCGCTGGCGCTCTCGCCGGAGGAGAAGATGTCGGTGGAGGACCCGCTGGCGATGGAGCGGCTCGCCGACGCGCTGCCGATCGAGCGCGCCGCCAGCCGCTGGATCGTCGCCGACGACCCGGAGGCGGTGGCGGAAGGCGTGTCGCCCTACGTGGCGCTCGGCTTCCGGCATCTCGTCTTCCACGCGCCGGGGCCGGACCAGGGGCGCTTCCTCGCGCTGTTCGGCGAGCGCGTGCTGCCGCTGCTGCGCGCACGCTTCGGCTGAGCATGGCCGACGCCCTTTCGCTAGCCGCGCTGCCCGGCATCCCGCTGGTGCGGGCGGGCGACGACCTCGCCGCGATCCTGGCCGACGGACTGGCCCGGCTCGGCGCGCCGCCCGGCCCCGGCGACGTGCTGGTGGTGGCGCAGAAGGTCGTCTCCAAGGCCGAGGGGCGGATGGTCGCGCTCGCCGACGTGACGCCTTCCGCCGAGGCGGTGGCGCTGGCGGAACGCACCGGCAAGGACCCGCGCCTCGTCGAGCTGATCCTGCGCGAATCCGTGCGCGTGGTGCGGGCGCGGCGCGGCCTGCTGATCGTCGAACACCGGCGCGGCTTCGTGATGGCGAATGCGGGAATCGACCAGTCCAACGTCGCGCCGCCCGACGGCCCGCCGCACGCGCTGCTGCTGCCGGAAGACCCGGATGCGAGCGCCGCCGCGCTGCGCGCGCGCCTCGGCCTGCCGGTGATCGTCAACGACAGCTTCGGCCGCGCCTGGCGGCGGGGCACCTGCGGCGTGGCGCTCGGCGCCGCCGGCCTGCCCGCGCTGCTCGACCTGCGCGGCAGCCCGGACCTGATGGGCCGACGGATGGAGGTGAGCGTGGTGGGTTTCGCCGACGAGATCGCCGCGGCGGCGTCGCTGCTGATGGGCCAGGGGGCGGAGGGGCAGCCCGCCGTGCTGGTGCGCGGATTGCAATGGACGACGTCAACGACGGCGGCGACGGCGCCGCCGCAGCCCGCCGCGGCGCTGGTGCGTCCCGCCGCCGAGGACCTGTTCCGATGAGCGGAACGGTTCTGGCCCTCTCGGGCGGCATCGGCGGCGCCAAGCTGGCGCTCGGCCTCGCGCAGATCATCCCGGGCGAGGCGCTGACGGTGCTGGCCAACACCGGCGACGATTTCGAGCATCTCGGCCTCGCCATCTCGCCCGACATCGACACGCTGACCTACGCGCTTGCCGGCCTCGACAACCCCATTACCGGCTGGGGGCGGCGCGATGAAAGCTGGTCCTTCATGACGGCGCTGCGCGAGCTGGGCGGCGAGGACTGGTTCCAGCTCGGCGACCGCGACCTCGCCACCCATGTCGAGCGCACGCGCCGGCTGCGCGCGGGCGAGACGCTGTCGGCCGTCACCGAGGATTTCCGCCGTCGCCTCGGCATCGGCGCGCGCCTCCTGCCCATGTCGGACCAGCCGGTGCGCACGAAGGTGCTGACGCCGGAAGGCTGGCTCGACTTCCAGCACTGGTTCGTGCGGCTGCGCTGCGCGCCCGCCGTGCGCGGTCTGGAATTCGCCGGCGCCGAGTCGGCGCGGCCGCTGCCCGCGATCCTCGACGCGCTGCGCGACCCGGCGCTGCGCGCGGTGGTGATCTGCCCCTCCAACCCACTCATCAGCATCGACCCGATCCTCGCCGTGCCGGGCCTGCGCCACGTGCTCCGCGAATGCCGCGCGCCGGTGGTCGCCGTTTCGCCGATCATCGGCGGCCGCGCCGTGAAGGGACCGACCGCGACGATGCTGGCCGATCTCGGCACGCCGCCCGCCGCCGACGCCGTGGCGCGCCACTACGGCGACCTGCTCGACGGCTACGTGCTGGACGCGGCCGACGCGGCGCTGGCGCCGGGGATCGCGGCGCGCTGCGCGGTGGCGCCGACGCTGATGACCGACCTCGCCAGCAAGGCGGCGCTGGCGCGCGTGGTGCTAGATCTCGCGGACCGGATCGCGGCGGAGCGCCGCGCATGACGCACGGCATCTGGGCTGTCGTGCCGATGAAGGGCGGGCCCGGCGGGAAGCAGCGGCTCGCCCCCGCCCTGACGCCGGACGAGCGGCAGCGGCTCGCCATGGCGATGTTCGAGGACGTGTTGTCGGCGCTGCACGATGCGCCTGGCCTCGCCGGGATCGCCGTGGTGACGGCGGATGCTTCGGTGGCGGCGCTAGCCGCGCGCTACGGCGCCCGCATCCTGGGCAACGATGCCACCGAGGGGCACACCGCCGCCGTGCTCGGCGCCGGCCGCGTCCTGGGCGGCGAGGGTTGCGCCGGCCTGCTCGCCCTGCCCGGCGACATCCCGATGGTGACGCCGGACGAGATCGCCGCCGTGCTGGCCGCGCATGGCGCGGCGCCCTGCTTCACCATCGTGCCCTCGCACGACGAGATGGGTTCGAACGGCGTGCTCGCCTCGCCGCCCGGCGTGGTGCCGCTGCGCTACGGCGACGACAGCTACCGGCCGCATCTGGAGGCCGCGCGTCGCCTCGGCGTTCCGTGCCGCACCCTGAAGCTGCGCGGCATCGGGCTCGACATCGACCACCCGCAGGACCTCGATGCCTTCCTCGCCATCCCGTCCGGCACGCGGGCGCGCCGCGTGCTGGAGTCGATCGGCTATCGCGGCGCGCAGCCGGCGGCGGCCGGATAGCGCCGCCGCGCGCTCACGGGGCCGTGGCGAGATCGGCGATGGTGACCTGCCGGTTGCGCACCGCCTGGATCACCACGATCCGGCCGGCCTGGTTGTGGTCGTCGAAGGTCACCTCGCGGCCCATCACGATGTCGAAGCGGATGTTGCGGATGGCGCGGCGCAGCTTGTCGCCGTCATCCGCCGTGCCGGCCTCGCGCAGCGCCTGGGCGATCAGCCGCACCCCGTCATAGCCGGCCCAGGTCTGCAGCACGGGCTGGAGCTTGTGGCGCTCGAGGATCTTGCGGACGAATTCGCGGTTGGCCGGCGCGTCGACCTCCGGGCTGTAGTTCCAGGCGCTGACCGAATTCTCCATGCCGCCGGCGCGGATGATCTGCACGTTCTCGCCGCCCAGTTCGGCGCGGCCGGTGAAGGGGATGCGGACGCCGAGCTGCATGGCGAAGCGCAGGAAGTTGAGCTGGTCGCCGCCGAGCTGGAACAGCGCGATCGCATCCGGCCGCGCGCGCTGGAGGCGCGTCAGGATGCTGGTGAAGTCCGGCGTGTTCTGCGGGTGGAAGTCGGTGGAGACGATGCGCAGGCCCGCCGCTTCCGCCGCCGGGCCGAAGGCGGCGGCGCCGCCGCGGCCGAAATCCGTGTCCTCGCCCACCACGGCGACGGTGCGGAACAGGTGGTGCTGGCCGAGATAGCGGCCGAGCGTCTGCATCATCACGTCGTCGGCGGGATTGGTGCGGAAGGTCCACTCGTTGCGGCCGTCGCCGGACAGCTCGGTGATTCGCGGCGAGGAGGCGATGCCCGAGACCATCGGGATGCGAGCCTCGGCGATGATCGGCATGGTGGCGAGCACGGCGGTGGAGCAGTGGGCGCCGATGATCGCGGTGACGCGCGCCTGCACCAGCCGGTTGGCGACGTTGGCCGCCTCCGACGGGTTGCAGCGGTTGTCGAGCGCCATGATCCGCAACGGGCGGCCGAGCACGCCGCCCGCCGCGTTGATCTCCTCGACGGCGAGGTCGACGCCCCAGCGTTCCCGCTCGGAGGCGACGGCGGCGGGGCCGGTGACCGGCGTGCTCAGCCCGAGCACGATCGGCGCCGGCTGCGCCAGGGCCGGCGCGAGCGGCGCGGCCAGGGCCGCCGCCAGCAGGGCTGCAACGCGGCGCAGCAGGCGGCTGCATCGAAAGCGGGCATCTGGCATCGGCATCTTCCGCGACATCTTCCCTCGGGCGCCGCCATGCAGGCGCGCGCCGCATCGGAACGCAGGAAGGTGCCATGCGCAAGTGGTTGCGTGGTGGTGGCACATGAATTGCTTGCCCGCGTGCCGCCGGTCCCAACGTCGGCGTTCCGTGCCGGACGGCGCCGCGTGACCCAGGAGCGTGCCATCGATCCCGTCTACGCCGCCCAGCTCACCCTGAACGGCCTGCTGCTCGGCCTGCTCTACGCGCTGATCGTCTCCGGTCTCGCCCTGCTGTTCGGCGTGCTCGGCATCATCAACTTCGCCCATGGCGAGTTCCTGATGGCCGGCGCCTACCTGATGGCCTTCGCGCTGCCGGTGCTCGGCCTCGCCTACCTGCCCTCGCTGCTGCTGGCCATGCTCGGCGTGGCGCTGCTCGGCTGCCTCGCGCACGCGCTGTTCCTGCGCCGGCTGCGCGAGGACGAGTTCGAGCGCAGCATCCTGATGACCACCGGCCTCTCCATCCTGCTGCTCAACGCCGTGCAGTACGCGCTGACCGCGACGCCGCTGCTGGTGGACACGCAATTCGGCTTCGACGGCATCGATCTCGGCGGCATCAACATCACCTGGACGCGGATCGCCGCCGCCGCCGCCGCCATCCTGGCGCTGCTGCTGCTCTGGCTCTGCCTCACGCGCACCCAGCTCGGCCGCGCCATGCGCGCCATCGCGCAGAACCGCGAGGCGGCGATGATGGTCGGCATCCGCCCGGAGGCGGTGGCGCGCAACGCGGTGATCCTGGCGACGGCGCTGTGCGGCTTGGCCGGCGCAGCGCTGGCGCCGATCCAGCTCGTGCAGCCCTCGATGGGCCAGTTCCTGATCTTCAAGGCCTTCGCGCTGGTGATCATCGGCGGCCTCGGCAGCATCCCGGGGGCCGCCATCGCGGCGGTGCTGCTCGGCCTGTTGGAGAGCTGGATCGGCGGCTTCTTCGACGCGGTCTGGCAGGAGGTGGTGGTGTTCGTCGCCATGATGCTGGTGCTGCTGCTGCGGCCGGACGGGCTGTTCGGCGCGCCGCGCATGCGGGCAGGTTGAGCATGCTCCGCATGGGGGCGCGCTGACCATGCTGCGACACCTGCCGCCGCTGCTCGCCCTGCTCGCCGCGGCGCTGCTGCCGGCGCTCGGCGCCTCGCCCTACGTGCTGGGCATCGGCATCACCGCCTGCATCTTCACCGTCGGCGCCGCCTCGCTCAACCTGATCTACGGCTATGCCGGGCTGCTCTCCTTCGCGCATCTGGCCTTCTGGGGCATCGGCGGCTACTGCACGGCGCTCGGCGCCGTGTCGCTCGGCATCGGCTTCTGGGGCGGGCTGGCGCTGGCCGGCCTGCTGAACGCGGCGCTCGCCGTGCTGGTCGGCATCCCGGCGCTGCGGCTGAACCGGCATTCCTTCGTCATCGTCACGCTGAGCTTCTCGCTGCTCACGGCGCTGGTGGCGCGGGACTGGGTCGCCGTCACCGGCGGTCCGCTCGGCATTCCCGGCCTGCCGGCGCCGGAGCTGTTCGGCCTTTCCCTGCGCAGCCCGCCGCGCTTCTACTGGCTGGCGCTGGCCTTCGCGGCGCTGTCGCTGGCGCTGCTGCGCGCCGTCACCACCTCGCGCATCGGCCGCACGCTGAAGGCGCTGCGCCAGAACGAGCCGCTGGCGCAGGCACAGGGCATCGCGCCCACGCCGTACAAGCTGCTCGCCTTCGCCATCTCCGCGGCGCTCTGCGGCATGGCGGGCGGCATGCAGGTCTTCTACATGCAGGTGGTCGATCCGCTGATCCTGGATTTCTACTACTTCCAGACCTTCCTGGTGATGATGATCGTGGGCGGCGCCGGGCATTTCTGGGCGGTGGTGATCGCCGGCATCGTCATGACGGTGCTGCCGGAACTCCTGCGCGCCACGGCGGAGCTGCGCATGGTGATCTACGGCGCGCTGCTGCTCTTCGCCATGGTGGCGATGCCGGGCGGCGTCGCCGGCGCGCTCGAATCCTGGCGCGACGCGCGCCGTCGCGCCACGGCGGAACGGCCCGATCCGGTGACGGCGGCCGCGTCGTGAACGGAGCGCCGCTGCTGCGCCTGGAAGGCGTGCGGAAATCCTTCCGGGGCGTCCATGCCGTCACCGATGCCAGCTTCGCCGTGGCGCGCGGCAGCATCACCGGGCTGATCGGCCCGAACGGCTCGGGCAAGAGCACCACCATCGACTGCCTTTCCGGCTTCCAGCGCCCCGATGCCGGCCGCGTGCTGCTCGACGGGCAGGACATCACCGGCCTGCCGGCCCATCTGGTGGCGCGCGCCGGGCTGCGCCGTTCCTTCCAGCAGGTCCGGCTGTTCGACGCGCTCAGCCTGCGCGACAACCTGATGCAGGCGGCGCAGGCCGCGGACGGCGTCGGCTGGCTCGGCGCGGTGCTGCGCAGCCCGGCGCTGCGGCGGGCCGAGCTGGCGGCCGCGGAACGCGCCTGGCTGCTGCTGGACCAGATCGGCCTCACCCGGCTGGCGGAATCGCCGGCGGGCGCGCTCTCCTACGGCCAGAAGAAGCTGGCGGCGCTGGCGGCCGCGCTGATGCCGCGCCCGCGACTCGTCGTGCTGGACGAGCCGATGGCCGGCGTGAACCCGAGCCGCATCGTCGAGGTGGAGGCGATCCTGCGCCGCCTCAACGCCGCGGGCGAGACCTTCCTCATCGTCGAGCACAACGTGGACTGCATCATGCGCCTGTGCCACGAGGTGGTGGTGTTCGAGCAGGGCCGCACCCTGACCAGCGGCCCGCCCGCCATGGTCCGTGACGATCCCCGCGTGCTGGAGGCCTATCTCGGTGTCCCCGCCGCTGCCTGACCTGCCGCTGCTCGAACTGCGCGATCTGCGCGCCGGCTATGCCGCCGGCCCCATCCTGCACGGCGTCTCGTTCTCGCTCGCTGCCGGGCGGATCGCGACGCTGCTCGGCGGCAACGGCGCCGGCAAGTCCACGCTGCTGCGCGCCGTCTACGGCGCCAACCGGCACTATGGCGGCGCCGTGCTGTTCGAGGGGCGCGACATCACCGCCCTGTCGCCGCCGCGCCGCCTCGCCCTCGGCATCGGCTTCGTGCCGCAGGGACGTTGCAATTTCGCGGCGATGACCGTTGCCGAGAACCTGCTGATGGGCGGCTACACCCTGAAGCGCACGGAGCGCGAAGCGGCCATCGCCGCCATGCTGGAACGCTTCCCCGTACTGGCGCGCAAGGCCGGCGAGGCGGCCGGCAACCTCTCGGGCGGCGAGCAGCAGGTGCTGGAGATGGCGATGGTCCTGATCACCGGCCCGCGCCTGCTGCTGCTGGACGAGCCCTCGCTCGGCCTCTCGCCGCGCATGCAGGCCGAGGTGTTCGCGACCGTCGCCGGGCTCGCGCGCGAATCCGGCGTCGCCGTGCTGATGGTCGAGCAGAACCTGCGCGGCGCGCTGGCCATCTCGGACACGGCGATCGTGCTGGAGATGGGCCGGAAATTCCTGGAGGGTCCGGCGGCCGAGGTCGCGGTGGACCCGCGCATCCGCCACGCCTATCTCGGTGGCAATGTCACCGCCGCGGATGCGGCATAGGGGCCAGGCCGCGGACGCGGCATGAGGACCAGATCGCGGACGCGGCATAAGCGTCGAGCCGCGGACGCGGCGTGAGGAGGAGATCGCGATGATCGTCAGCGCCGGCCTGCCCACCGGGATGGAGGGGCTGACCTACCCCGTGCCCTTCGCCGGCCCCGAAGGCCTGCTGCGCATCGCGCGGCACGCCGAGGCGCTGGGCTACCACTCGGTCTGGGGCAACGACCACATGACCACGCAGCACTACGTGCGCGAGGAGTACCCGGACACCCCGCCGCGTTTCTGGGAGCCGCTGGTCACCTATGCCTGGCTCGCCGCGCAGACCACCACGCTGCGCTTCGGCACCGGCGTGGTCGTGCTGCCGATGCGGCGCGACATCGTGGTGCTGGCCAAGCAGCTCTGCACGCTCGACCATCTCAGCGGCGGCCGGCTGGAGGTCGGGCTCGGCATCGGCGCCTATCTGGAGGAATTCCGGGCGCTGCAGCCCGACGTGAAGCTCCAGCGCGGCGAGATCGTGGACGAGGGGCTGGCGGCGCTGGGGAAGCTCCTCACCGAGCGCGTGGCCAGCTTCGAGGGCCGCTACTTCCGCTACCGCGACGTGGAGCTGACGCCCAAGCCGCTGCAGAAGCGCCTGCCGATCTATGTCGGCGGCAACAACCCGAACAACATCCGCCGCGCCGTGGAGTACGGCGATGGCTGGCTGCCCGCCGCCCTGCCGGCGGAGACGCTGGCCGAGGGCGTGGCGCTGCTGCGCCGGCTCGCCGGGGAGGCGGGGCGGGACCCGGCGACGATCGAGGTGGCGCCGCAATTCATCGTCCATCTCGGCCGCACGCAGGAAGCGGCCTCGGCCCGCTTCCGGCAGAGCCAGATGCACAGGCACCTCGTCTCGCTGCGCAAGTCCACGCTGAAGGACCAGGCGGGGGCGGACCTGGAGGCGATCAACCTGATCGGCACGCCCGAGGAGGTGATCCGCCGCGCCATCCGCCTGCGCGAGGCCGGGGTGACGCACCTGCTCGGCCTCTACTTCGCGGCGAATTCGGTGCAGGAGCTGCTCGACCAGATGCAGCTCTTCGCCGAGGAGGTGATGCCGCACATCGTGTAGCGCCACGCTTCCGGCGCGGCGCGGGCGGCGCTCAGCCGCCCGGCCGCACCACCTCGGCGAACCACTCGACCTGCTCGCGGTACTCGGCGAGCGTGTCGGCCGGGAACATCAGCCCGCAGCAGTGCCGCACGCCGATCGCGGCCAGCCCCGCCACCTTCTCGCGGATCAGGTCCGGCGAGCCGACCAGGTTCGCCACCACCTGCTGCGACAGGTCCCGCCCGGTATAGGCGAGCGATTTGCGGTGCGCGACGAGGTCGGAGGCCATGTAGCGCGCCTCCGCCGCCTCCGGCGTCCTGCCCACCGTCACCGAGAATTGCGGCGCCACCTCGATCGAATCCGGGTCGCGGCCCAGCTCGGCGGCGCGGGCGCGCAGCGTGGCGATGCGCTCGGCCAGTTCCGCCCAGGGGCGCCAGCCGGGCAGCCAGCCCCGTCCCCAGCGCGCCGCGCGCTCCACCGAGGCCATGTTGTGGCCGCCGACATAGATCGGCAGCGGCGCCTGCGCCGGCTTGGGCGACATCGCCACGTCCCGGCAGGCGTAGTACTTGCCGTCGAAGCTGGTGCGCGGCTCGGTGAACAGGGCGTGCAGCATGGCCAGCCCCTCGTCCAGCATCTCGCCGCGCTGCGCGGTGCGGGCGAGGCGCGGCGCCCAGGCGGCGAATTCCTCGCGATAGGCGCCGATGCCGAGTCCGAGATCGAGCCGCCCGCCCGACATCGCGTCCAGCGTCGCCGCCTGCTTGGCGAGCCAGAGCGGGTCGCGCATCGGCAGCACGGCGACGGCGGTGCCGACCCGCAGCCGCGTGGTGGCGGCCGCGCAGAAGGCCAGCACCGTCATCACCTCGTAGAAGCGCGGCGTGCGGCCGGGGAATTTCTCCTCCACGTAGTGCTGCGTGGTGATGTGGTCGTTGCCCCAGACGCCGTCATAGCCGAGGCGCTCGCAGAGCTGCGCCAGCGGCACGAAGTCCGTGGCCTCGACGAAGGGGATCGGGTGCATCACCCCCTCGAAGCCGGTGGGCAGGCAGACGCTGAACTTCATCCGCGGCTCCTCATGTCCCGTCCGCCGCGGCGGCGCTGCGCAGCGTGTCCGCCAGCCCGTCGACCGCCTCGTTGCCCGCCAGCGCCACCTCGTCGAGGCCGGCGCGCCGGTAGGAGGCGACGGCGGCGGCGATCTCGGCCGGCGTGCCGGCGGCGGCATGCCGCGCCACCACCGCGTCGGTGATGAGGCGCATGCCCCCTTCCCAGTCCCCGGCCTGGGTCAGCGCCATCAGCGCCGCCTGGTCGAGCACGCTGCCCGCCGCCGCCAGGTTGCCGGCATGGTGCTCGCCACGCAGGATGAAGGCGAGGCGCCGCCGCACCGGCGCCAGCGCCGCCTCGCGCGCGCCCGCATCCGGCACGCCATCCGCCGCCACATGCGCCGCGTAGACCAGCCCGATCCGTGCCACCGGCCGCCCGGCCGCCCCTTCCGCCACGATGTCGAGGCACTGCCGCACGAAGGGCTCCGAGGCGCCGGCCGAGAGCAGCACGCCATCGGCCACCTCGCCCGCGAGACGCAGCATGCGCGGCTTCGAGGCCGCCATCACCACCGGCACCGTGGCGCCGCCCCCGGTACCGCCATTCACCAGCGCCCGCTGCCCGCCGAGGCGGAACACGCGCCCCTCGTGCCGCACCGTCTCGCCCGCCAGCAGGCCGCGGCACATCAGCACCGCGTCGCGCAGCCCGGCGAGCGGGTGCGGCGCCTCGATCCCCGCCGCCACCCGGTCCGCCGGGGCGCCGCTGCCGAGGCAGAGCACCACGCGCCCCGGGTGCAGCTCGGCCAGCGCGGCGGCGGCCATGGCGATGTGCACCGGGTGCATCGCGTAGGGACTCATCGCCATCAGCGCCACGCGCAGCCGCTCGGTCGCCTGCAGCGCCACCAGCGCGGTGGTGATCGGATCCCGCAGGAAGAGGTGGCTCGCGATCCAGAGCGTGCCGGCGCCACCCGCCTCGGCGGCGCGCGCGAGCGCCGGGATGGCGGCGAGTGGCGCGCGCCCCTCGAAGGCGGCGCCGAGCCGCGCGGGCCAGATCCCGGCCCTGGTCGGGGCGTCGTCCGGGTTGCCGCTCATCGCCGTCCCCTCCTGCGTGGAAGATCGCTGCCGAGAGGGGGCCGTCTCACGCCGCCGCCTCCAGCCGCCGCGCCACCGCCGCCAGCGCGGCGTCCGGGTCGGCCATGTCGAGCACCGGCCCCGACGCCTCGGGGGCGAGGCGCATGGTGCGCGCCGTGTCCTTGAGGCCGGTCGCCGTGGCCAGCGCCACCACCGTGGCGTCGGGCGCGATGATGCCCTCGGCCCGCAGCCGCGCCAGCGCCGCCAGCGGCGCCACCGAGGCGGGCTCCAGGTACAGGCCGAGCCGCCGCGCCGCGCGCAGGTGCCACTCGCCCAGCGCCTCGTCGTCGATGGCGACGGCGAGCCCGTCCGTCTCGCGCAGCGCCTGCAACGCCTGCACCGTGCCCTGCGCGGCGCCGATCGAGGGCGCGATGCCCGGCGCGTTGCGCGGTCGCGCCGGCGGCATGGCGGCACCCTCGGCCAGCGCCGCCACCAGCGAGCCCGAGGTCTCGGCCGCCACCAGGCGCGGCACCCGATCGGTCCAGCCGATCGCCCGCAGCTCGGCGAAGCCGCGCGCGAGGCCGGTCAGCGCGTCGCCGTAGCAGACCGGCACCAGCACCCAGTCCGGCACGCGCCACTCCATCGCCTCGGCGATCTCGTAGGCCAGCGTCTTGCAGCCCTCGACGCCGAAGGGCGAGGAGCCGGTGATCGGCGCCTCGGCCGGGGAGGTGGCGAACCAGCCATGCCGCGTGACGCCGGCCGAGAGCAGGCGGAAGCGGTCCGGCGCGTGGGCGAGGCGCACGAGGTGGGCGCCATACGCCACGATCTGCGCCAGCATCGGCCCGGCGGCGTCGGCCATGGTGAACACCACGCAGGGCAGGCCGGCCCGCGCCGCGTAGGCCGCCGCCGCCGCGCCGGCATTGCCCGAGGAGGCGGCCGCGATCACCCGGTGCCCCAGCGCCCGCGCCGCCGAGACCGCGACGCTGGCCAGCCGGTCCTTGAAGGAGCCGGTCGGGTTGCGCGTCTCGTCCTTGACGAGCAGCGGGCCGAGGCCGAGCGCCTCGGCCGGCAGCAGCGGCGTGCCGCCCTCGGCCAGCGTCACCGCCGCCTCGCGCCGCAGCGGCAGGAAGGCGTCCCAGCGCCACAGCCCGTCGCCCGACGGTGCCGCGCGCGGCGGCAGGGTGCCGCCCGGTGGCGCCGCGTAACGGAGCAGCAGGCTGGCATGCGCGCCGGCCTCCAGGCAGGCGGGGCAGCGGCGCTGGTGGAAGGAAAGGGGGTAGCGCGCGCCGCAGCGCACGCAGCCGAGTTCGAGGTCTGCCCGCATTCTTCCGTCCCGGAGCCGCGCCGGCCGCCGCGTCCCGCCGGCGGCCGGGGGATCCGGACCGCGGGCCGATGCGGTGGTCGTGAAAGCGAAATCCGTGCCGCCAGCCACCTAATCGGTGCCGCCGGCGGCGTGCCGCCCCGGTCCGAATCCTGCATGGCGCCGTGCGCGGAGGAACGTGGCCGGCACGCCGGCCGTCTATCCACGAAAGCACGCGACAGTATATTCTATATCACGATTATTCGGGGGATTTTCGCGTGTCCGCTTCCCGCCGCCACCTTCTCGCCGCCGGCAGCGCCTTCGCCGGCATCGGTCTCGTCGGCGCCACCCGGCCCGCCCGCGCGCAGCCTGCCCCGCCGCCCGCCGACTACCCGAACCGGCCCATCCGGCTGATCGTGCCCTTCCCGCCCGGCGGCGGCGTGGACCTTACCGGCCGGCTGCTGGCCGAGGCGGTCGCGCCGCTGCTCGGCCAGAGCGTGGTGGTGGAGAACCGGGGCGGGGCCGGCGGCGTGCTCGGCGTCGAGGCCATGTCGCACGCGCCGCCCGACGGCTACACGCTGAGCCTGACCGGCGCCGGCACGCTGACCGCCGGGCCCGCGCTGCGCCGGCTGCCCTACGACCCGATGACGCTCGCCAACGTCACGCGGCTGATCACCGCGCCCTTCATCATCGCCGCCGCCAACGACTTCGCCGCGCGCGACATCGCCGGCCTGATCGCGCTCGGGAAGCAGCGCGAGATCCGCTACGCCTCGGGCGGCATCGGCACCAGCCAGCACCTCGCCGGCGCGCTGTTCGAACAGATGACCGGGCTGCGCATGACGCACGTCCCGTATCGCGGCACCGGCCCGGCGCTGAACGACCTCGCCGCCGGCATCGTCGATATCTACTTCGGCGACCCGGCGACGCTGTCGCTGATCCAGGGCGGGCAGGCGCGGGCGCTCGGCGTCACCTCGGAGGGGCGCTGGCCGCCGCTGCCGGACACGCCGGCGGTGGCCGAGACGGTGCCGGGCTACGCGCCGCAGAACTGGTACGGGCTCGCGGCACCGCCCGGCACGCCGGCGCCGATCGTGGCCTTCCTGCACGCGCGCATCGCCGAGGCGCTGGGCCGGCCGGCGGTGGCGGCGAAATTCGACCGGGCGGGGCTGCACCCGGCGCCGCTGGCGCCGGCCGAATACGCCGAATTCCTGCGCCGCGACGCCGCCGCCTATGCCGAGGTGATCCGGCGCGGCAACATCCGCCTCGATTCCGACTGAACGGCGCCGCGAGAGGGCAGGAAAGCATGACGGGCAGGACGACGCGCCTCGCGGTCGATATCGGCGGCACCTTCACCGACCTGGTGCTGGAGACGCCGGCGCGAAGCTGGTCGCGCAAGGTGCTGACCACGCCGGAGGCGCCGGAACGCGCCGTGCTGGAGGGGATGCGCGCCATCGCCGCGCAGGCCGGGGTGGCGCCGGAGACGATCGGCCTCGTCGTGCACGGCACCACCCTCGCCACCAACGCGCTGATCGAGCGCAAGGGCGCGCGCACCGCGCTGCTCACCACGGAGGGCTTCCGCGACTCGCTGGAGATCGCCTTCGAGCACCGCTTCGAGCAGTACGACCTCTACATGGAGCGCCCGGCGCCGCTGGTGCCGCGCCCGCTCCGCCTCGGCGTGCCGGAGCGGATCGCGGCCGACGGCGCGGTGCTGCTGCCGCTCGACGAGGCGGCGCTGCGCGCGACGGCGGCGGGGCTGCGTGCCCTGGGGGGCGAACAAGGCATCGAGGCCGTCGCCGTCTGCTTCCTGCACAGCTTCACCAACGACGCGCATGAGCGGCGCGCCGGCGCCATCCTGGCCGAGGAACTGCCGGAGGCCGCGATCTCCCTCTCCTGCGAGGTGGCGCCGGAGATACGCGAGTACGAGCGCGCCTCCACCACCGTCGCCAACGCCTACGTGCTGCCGCTGATGGAGCGCTATCTCGGCCGCCTCCAGCACGGGCTGCTCGCCGCCGGGGTCGCGGCGCCGCTGCTGCTGATGATGTCCTCGGGCGGCATCACCACGGTGGAGACGGCGCGGAAATTCCCGGTGCGCCTGGTCGAGAGCGGCCCGGCCGGCGGCGCCATCCTGGCGCGGCTGGTGGCGGCGGAGAACGGGCTCGACCGCGTCGTCGCCTTCGACATGGGCGGCACCACGGCGAAGCTGACCCTGATCGACGACCTCGAATTCCAGCGTTCCCGCAGCTTCGAGGTGGCGCGCGCCTACCGCTTCGTGCAGGGCAGCGGCCTGCCGGTGCGCATCCCGGTGATCGAGCTGGTGGAGATCGGCGCCGGCGGCGGCTCCATCGCGCGACTGGACGCGCTGGGGCGCATCCAGGTCGGGCCGGACAGCGCCGGCTCCGTCCCCGGCCCCGCCTGCTACGGGCGCGGCGGCACCGCGCCCACCGTGACCGACGCGGATGCGGTGCTCGGCCGGCTCGACCCCGCGCGCTTCGCCGGCGGCACCCTCTCGCTCGACCCGGCGCTGGCCGAGGCGGCGCTCGCCGACGCCATCGGGCCCGCCATGGGCGGCAGCGTCGCCGGCGCCGCCGGCATCGCCGAGATCGTGGACGAGACCATGGCCAGCGCCGCGCGCGTCCACGCGGTGGAGAACGGCAAGGACACGGCCGAGCGCACCATGATCGCCTTCGGCGGCGCCGCGCCGCTGCACGCCGCGCGCCTCGCGCGCAAGCTCGGCATGCGGCGCGTGGTGGTGCCGGTGGGGGCGGGGGTCGGCTCGGCGCACGGCTTCCTGCGCGCGCCGGTGGGCTACGAGGTGGTGCGCTCGCGCCATCTCGCCCTCGCCGATCTCGACCCGGCGGCGCTGGACGTGCTCTTCGCCGGCATGCGGGAGGAGGCGGAAGCGGTGGTGCGCCTCGCCGCGCCGGACGCGCCGCTGGTGGAATCCCGCACCGGCTTCATGCGCTACCGCGGCCAGGGGCACGAGATCGCGGTGGCGCTGCCGCCGGGCGCGCTCGGCGCCGACGCCGCCGCCGTGCTGCACGCCCGCTTCGAGGCCGCCTACGCCGCGCTGTTCGGCCGGGTGATCCCGCACCTGGCGGTGGAGGCGCTGACCTGGTCGCTCTCCCTCGCCGTGGCGCAGGAACTGCCGACGCCGCCCCCCGAGCCGCCGCCGCGCGCGGCCCCGCCGCCGGTCGCGCGGCGCACCCTGCACGACCCCGCCACCGGCCGCGCCGACGCGGCCGCCGTGCATGAGCGCCTGTCCCTGCCGCCCGGCACGCGCCTCGCCGGCCCGGCGCTGGTGGTGGAGGACGAGACCACCACCGTGGTGCCGGCCGGCGCCACGGCGCGCATCAACGCCCTCGGCCACATCGTGCTGGAGTTCGACGCATGAGCGCAGCCGTCAGCGACATCGCGCTCCAGGTGATGTGGAACCGCCTGCTCTCCGTGGTGGAGGAGCAGGCGCGCACCCTGGTGCGCACCGCCTTCAGCACCAGCGCGCGCGAGGCCGGCGACATCTCGGCCGGCGTGTTCGACCTGGAGGGCCGCATGCTGGCGCAGGCCGTCACCGGCACGCCGGGCCACGTCAACTCCATGGCCCGCTCGGTGAAGCACTTCATCGAGGCCTTCCCGGTGGCGACGATGCGGCCGGGCGACCACTACATCACCAACGACCCGTGGAAGGGCACCGGCCACCTCTACGACATCGTCGTCACCTCGCCCGCCTTCCACGAGGGGAAGCTGGTGGCGCTGTTCTCCTGCACCACGCACGTGGTCGACATCGGCGGCATCGGCCAGTCGCCCGAGGGACGGCAGGTCTTCCACGAGGGGCTGTTCATCCCGCTCCTGCCGCTCGCCCGCGAGGGCCGGCTGGAGGAGGGGCTGATGCGGCTGATCCGCGCCAATGTCCGCGAGCCGGTGCAGGTGGAGGGCGACATCCACGCGCTGATGGCCTGCAACGACATCGGCGCCCGCCGCCTTTCCGCCATGCTGGCCGAGCACGGCATCGCCGATCTCGACGCGCTCGGCGCGCACATCGTCGCACGCAGCCGCGCCGGCATGGCGCAGGCGATCGCGGCGCTGCCGCGCGGCACCTGGCGCAACGCCATGCGCATCGACGGCTTCGGCGCGCCGATCGACCTCGTCGCTGCCGTGACCATCGCCGAGGACCACATCCTGGTGGACTACGAGGGCTCCTCGCCCAGCTCCGACCGCGGCATCAACTGCCCCTACTGCTACACCGACGCCTACACCGCCTTCGGCATCAAGGCGCTGATCGGCCCGGCCATCCCGAACAATGCCGGCACGCTCGACTCGATCGTCGTGCGCACCCCGGCGAACAGCATCGTGGACGCGCCCTGGCCGGCGGCGGTGAACGCCCGCTCCACCATCGGCCACATGCTGCCGGACGTGGTGTACGGCGCGCTGCACCAGGCGCTGCCCGACCGGCTGCCGGCCGAGGGCACCTCCAACCTCTGGAACCTCAAGCTCGGCGCCGGCCACGGCATCACCGCCGGGCACACGGGGCGCCCCTTCCAGGTCACCACCTTCCATTCCGGCGGCGCCGGGGCGCGGCCGCGACAGGACGGGCTTTCCGCCACGCCCTTCCCGAGCGGCGTGCGCAACGTGCCGGTCGAGATCACCGAGACCATCGCGCCGGTGGTGATCTGGAAGAAGGAGTACCGCCCGGATTCCGGCGGGCCGGGCACGCATCGCGGCGGGCTCGGCCAGATGATGGAGGTGACGCACCGCGACCCGGCCGGCGTGTTCGGCCTGTTCGCCACCTTCGAGCGCGTGGTCTACCCGGCGCGCGGCCGCGAGGGCGGGCTGCCCGGCGCGCGGGGCCGCGTCTCGCTCGCCTCGGGCCAGGAATTGCAGGGCAAGGGCTTCCAGCTCGTCCCCGCCGGCGAGCGTCTGGTGGTGGAGATGCCGGGCGGCGGCGGCTATGGCGACCCGGCGCGGCGCGACCCCGCGCTGGTCGCGGCGGATGTGGAAGCCGGGCTGGTCAGCCAGGAGCAGGCGGCGGCCCTCTACGGCGCGAAGCGCTGACCGATGGCCACCGACGCGCGCGCCGCGCCGTCCCGCGCGGTCGGGCCGTCACGCAGGGTGATGCCGACGGCCCCTGCAGGTGCGGGCCGGCATCAGATCCCGCCGGGGCGCGGCCCCTCGTCACCCTTCGAGAAATGCGCGTGGACGACCCGCCATCCGTCCGCCTCCCGGCGGAACACCATGGTGGAGCGCGAGAGGAATTCGCTGTCGTCGTAGTTGAAGTCGCGGACGGGCCTGTCGTCGCCGACCCAGCGCCGGCGGGTGCGGCGATGGCACCAGACCACCGCCGTCTCCGCGTCCACCACGCCGCCGATGTCGTAGGGCGTCCAGTAGGTGGAGGCGACCTGCGTGGCGTAGTAGCGCCAGAGGCGCGTCCAGTGCTCCAGGCCGCGATAGGTGAAGCCGTTGAGGTTGAAGAAGGTGGCCGCCGGCGAGGCGCTGAAGAGGGGTTGCAGCCTCTCCCAGTCGTAGCGCGCGTTCGCGTCGATGTAGGCATGGTGCAGTTCCAGGATGCGCTGCCGGTCCGCCTCGCTGCCGCCTACCAGTCCCGCCTCGCTCATGCCGCGCCTCTCCGTCTGCCGCCGGTCCGCCGCCGGCCCACGGCCGCCAGGGGAGCACGGGCGATGGCGGCTGGAAAGCACGCGCCGCGGCCGCATTCCGCCTTGATCGCCGCGGCACGAGGCCGGATCCTGCGCTTCCCGCGGACCCGCCTCCGACGCGGGCAAGGACGCCGACCGGACAGCATGCCGCCACACCGGGAGGATGTGGTCGCCCGACCGTGCCGGAGACCCCGATGCCCTGCCCGCTCGCCCGACGCAGCCTGTTCCGGGCCGCCCTCCTGCCCGCCCTTTTGGCCCCCGCCCTGCATGTCCGTCCGGCCGGCGCCCAAGCTTCTGGCGCCCAGGCCTTTCCGCAGCGGCCGGTGCGGATCGTGGTGCCCTTCCCGCCGGGCGGTGCCACCGACAGTTCCGCGCGCGTGGTCGCCGACTTCCTGTCGGCCCGCTACGGCAAGCCGTTCGTCGTCGAGAACCGGGCCGGCGCCTCGGGCAACATCGGCGCGGAGTACGTCGCGCGCGCCGCGCCGGACGGCCACACCTGGCTGATCGGCTCCCCCGCCAACCTGGCGATCGGCAGGCTGCTGAACCCGCAGCTCGCCTTCGACCCGATGACCGACCTGACGCCGCTCTCGCTCGTCTTCACGACCGATCACGTGCTGACGGTGCGCGCCGACTTCCCGGCGCGGAGCGTCGCGGCCTTCATCGAGGAGGCGAGGCGCCGCCCGCGGCCACTCGTCCACGGCTCCTCCGGCATCGGCAGCAGCCTGCACCTGATCGGCGAGATGTTCCGGCTTCGCACCGGGCTTGCCATGATCCACGCGCCCTATCGCGGCAGCGCGCCGGCGGTCAACGACCTGCTGGCCGGCACGATCGACTGCATGTTCGACCAGCTCCCCGCCTCGGTCGGCCATCTGCGCGGCGGATCGCTGCGCGCGCTGGCGACGACGGGCCCGGCCCCCAATGCGCAGCTTCCCGGCGTGCCGACGCTGGGCGAGACCATCCCGGGCTTCGCCGCGCGATCCTGGAATGCCATGGCGGTGCCGGCCGGCACGCCGGCACCGCTGGTCGCGCAGCTCGCAGCCGACCTGCAGGCGGCACTGGCCGATCCGGGCGTCCTGGCGAGGCTCGCCCCGCTCGGCGCGGATTACCGCGCCTCCACCCCGGACGAGATGCGCGCCCTGATGCACGCCGAAGTGGATCTCTGGGGACCCGTGATCCGGGACGCCGGAATCAGCCTGTCCTGAGAGCGGTTCTCGCAATTCCCGAGCCAGTCGTCCTGCCACCGGGAACAGGCGGGCGGCCTGGAGCAGGGGCCGGTGACGAAGCCGCAGCGTCGCGCCGCTCGCCCCGGCCACCGTCGCCCGCAGCCCTCGCCACGGCTCCCCCTCGCGCCGGAAGCGCCGCGATGTGGCCAGCCCCCATACCGTCGTCGCCAACCGTCGTCGCCAGCGGATGGCCATGCCGGCGGGATCCGGCTGTCCAGCACCTCGTCCCGCATCCTCCACAAGCCGGCGCCGCAGGGATGGGGAACGCGCCGGGACCTCGGCACCGATCCAGACACACGACCAAGAGCAGCAGCGAGAACCGCCTCTCGGATCGCGTTACGGCGCGGAACGGGAAACGCGTTTCGGCCGAGGAATCACTCCCACTCGATCGTGCCGGGCGGCTTGCTCGTCACGTCGTAGGTCACGCGGTTGATGCCGCGCACCTCGTTGACGATGCGCGACGCGACGCGGCCGAGGAAGGCCATGTCGAACGGGTAGATGTCGGCGGTCATGCCGTCCGTGCTGGTCACGGCGCGCAGCGCGCAGGCCTGGTCGTAGGTGCGCCCGTCGCCCATCACGCCGACGCTGCGCACCGGCAGCAGCACCGCGAAGGCCTGCCAGATCGCGTCGTACAGCCCCGCCGCGCGGATCTCCTCCAGGAAGATCGCGTCCGCCTTCTGCAGCATCGCGACGGCCTCGCGCGTCACCGCGGCGCTCGGGATGCGGATGGCGAGGCCGGGGCCCGGGAAGGGATGCCGCCCGACGATGCTCTCCGGAATCCCGAGCTCGCGCCCCAGCGCCCGCACCTCGTCCTTGAACAGCTCGCGCAGCGGCTCGACGAGCTTCATGTTCATCCGCTCGGGCAACCCGCCCACGTTGTGGTGCGACTTGATCGTCACCGAGGCGCCGCCCGTCGGGTGCGCGCTCTCGATCACGTCCGGATACAGCGTGCCCTGCGCCAGGAACCCCGCGCCGCCGAGCCGCTTCGCCTCCTCGTCGAACACCTCGACGAACAGCCGGCCGATCGTCTTGCGCTTCTGCTCCGGATCGACCACGCCCTCCAGCGCGCGCAGGAACAGCTCCGAGGCGTCGCGGTGGATCAGGCGGATGTTGAAGCGGTCGCGGAAGGTGCGCACCACCTCCTCCGCCTCGCCCTGCCGCAGCAGCCCGTGATCGACGAAGATGCAGGTGAGCTGGTCGCCGATCGCCTCGTGGATCAGCACCGCCGCCACCGAGGAATCGACGCCGCCGGAAAGCCCGCACACCACGCGCCCCTCGCCCACCTGGGCGCGGATGCGCGCGATCGCCTCGGCCCGGAAGGCGCCCATCGTCCAGTCGCCGCGGCAGCCGCAGACGCCATGCGTGAAGTTGCGCAGCAGCGCGGCACCGTGCGGCGTGTGCGCCACCTCCGGATGGAACTGCACGCCGTAGAAGCGCCGCGCCTCGTCGGCGATGGCGGCATAGGGCGCGCCCTCGCTGGTGGCGATCACCCGGAAGCCCTCGGGCAGCCGCGTCACCCGGTCGCCGTGGCTCATCCAGACCTGCTCGCGCCCGCCCGCCTGCCAGACGCCGCTGAACAGCGCGCTGCCCGCTTGCACCTCGACGAAGGCGCGGCCGAATTCCTGGTGGTCAGAGCCCTGCACCTCGCCGCCCAGCATCTGGCACATGAGCTGCTCGCCGTAGCAGATGCCGAGCACCGGCACGCCGGCCTCGAACACGGCCGGCGTCGGGTGCGGGCTGCCCTCGGCGGTCACGCTGGCCGGGCCGCCCGAGAGGATGATGCCGCGCGGCGCGAAGGCGCGCAGGCGGGCCTCGTCGGCGTTCCAGGGCCAGATCTCGCAGTACACCCCGGCCTCGCGCAGCCGGCGGGCGATGAGCTGGGTGACCTGGCTGCCGAAGTCCAGGATCAGGATGCGGTCGTGGATGGCGGCGGAGGCCGTGTCGGCCACGGCGGCGGGAGACGGGTCCATGGGGCAGCTTGCACCACAGCCCGGACGGTCGGACAAGCGAAAGAAAGGCAGGTCTGCCCCTGGCGCCCACCCGACCCCGGGGACTGCGCTGCCTTTCCCCATCCGCCCCCTGGGAAAGACTCCGCCTTCCCCGGACCCCATCCGGCAGGAGGGCAAGGACCTCCTGCACCTCTATTCGTCTGGCCCCGAGGGTTGCGACCGTCGGGCCGGCTCTCCCGAAACGGGGGATCCAAGGGGGCTTCGCCCCTTGGCGGAGGGTCCAGGGAGGCAGCGCCTCCCTGGTCGGGGTCGCAGAGGGCGGGGCCCCCGCCCGCTACGCCTCGGACCGCGCGATCAGCCCGTCCACCGCCACGATCCGCCCCGCCCCGCAGATCAGCGGGTTCACGTCCAGCTCGGCGATCCGCCCCGCCTGGTCCGCCGCCAACTCCGAGACCCGCGCCACGATCCCCGCCAGCGCGTCGAGATCCACCGCCGGCGCCCCCCGGAACCCCGCGAACAGCCCCGCCCCGCGCAGCCGCCCGAGCATCCGCCGCGCCTCGGCCGGTGTCACCGGCGCCAGCGCCGTCACCGTGTCGCGCAGCAGCTCGGCCATCACGCCGCCGAGGCCCACCAGCACGAGCGGCCCGAGCAGCGGGTCCTGCCGCGCGCCCACCACCACCTCCAGCCCGGACGGCACCATGGGCTGCACCAGCACGCCGTGGATGCGCGCCTCGGCCGCCGCCCGGCGCGCATTGGCCATCACCGTCTCGTACCCCGCCCGCACGGCGGCGGGGTCGGCAAGGCCCAGCCGGATCACCCCCGCCTCGGTCTTGTGCGGGATGTCCGGGCTCTCGGCCTTCAGCGCCACCGGATAGCCCAGCGCCTCGGCCGCCGCCTCGGCCTCCTCGGCGCTGCGGGCCAGCCGCTCCTCCACCACTGGCACGCCGTAGGCGGCCAGCACGCGCTTGGCCTCGCGCTCGGTGAGCATCGCCCCGGCCGGCGCGGCGTCGAGCAGCGCCGCCGCCGCCTCCCGCGCCCCGTCCGGTGCGGCCCGCCCCGCCGCATCCTCGCCCGCGGCCGCCGCAAGCCGCTCCTCCCGCTCGCGCCACGCCGCCAGCGCCGCGAAGCAGCGGTCCATGGAGTGGAACACCGGCAGCCCCGGCTCCGCCGCCAGCTCGCGCGTGCCCGGCCCCTCCAGCGATTCCGTCAGCCAGGCGAAGCACACCGGCTTGCCGTGCTCGGCCGCCAGCCGGCTGAACCACGGGATGCGGCGCGTGGCGCTCTCGTAGGCGTAGACGTAGGGGTAGATCATCGCGCCGTAGGCCGGATCGGCCAGCAGCGCGCCGGCGCACTCGCCGAGCGATTCGAGGTTGGCCAGCACCTGCGCCGTCACGTCGCACGGGTTGCGCGCCGAGCCGTATTCCGGGATGTGCGACTCCAGGATGGCGCGCACCGCGGGGTCCGGCTGCGGCAGCGGCACGCCGTGCCGCTCCGCCGCGTCCGCCGCCATGATCGAGGCGCCGCCCGAGGTGGCGATCACCGCCGCCCCCGGCGCCTTCATGCGGCCGGCCTTGCTGAAGAAGTCGGCCAGCTCGACGATCTCCTCGAAGCGATCCGCGACCACGAAGCCCGCCTTGTCGAAGGCCGCGCGGTACGCCGCGTCCGAGCCCGCCAGGGAGCCGGTGTGCGAGAGCGCCGCCGCCGCCCCCGCCTCGCCGGTGCCGATCTTGTGGATCACCACCGGCTTGTCGTGGGCCCGGGCGACCGCCGCCGCCTCCAGCAGCCGGCGCGGCTCGGGCATGCCCTCGAACAGGCAGGCGATGGCGCCGCAGGCCGGGTCCTCGGCCAGCGCCGCGATCCAGTCGGCGATGTCCACGTCCGCGGAATTGCCGCAGGTGACGACATGGCTGAAGGAGACGCCGCGATCCGCCGCCTGCGCCAGCGCGAAGCCCAGCGCGCCGGACTGGCTGACCACCGCCACCGAGCGCGGCCGCGCCGCCGCCACGTCCGGCACGGCGGAGAAGGTCATGCGCGCCTGCGTCACGTAGCTCAGCACGCCGATGCAGTTCGGCCCGACGATGCGGATGCCCCGCGCGCGCGCCATCTCCGCCAGCCGCGCCTGCTCCGCCACGCGCTCCGGCCGGCCCACCTCGGCATAGCCCGAGGCGTAGATCACCGCGCCGCGCACGCCGATCGAGGCGCACTCCTCGACGATGCCCTCCACCACCTCGCGGTTCACCACCAGCACGGCGCAGTCCGGCACCTCCGGCAGCGCCGAGACCGAGGGGTGGCAGGGCCGCTCGCCGATGCGGTCGTATCGCGCGTTGACGAGGTGGACGTTGCCGGCGAAGCGCGAGAGGTTGGCCAGGGTGCGCTCGCCGAAGGAGCCGGCGCGGGGCGAGGCGCCGATCAGGGCGATGCTGCGCGGCTCCAGCAGCGGGGCGAGGTCGGCGCGGCGGTACACGGCGCGGGGCGCTGTGGGCATGCTCTTGGTTTCCTCCGTCGTTGTTTGCGTCCAAGGGCGGGGGCTTCGCCCCCGCACCCCCACCAGGGGCTCTGCCCCTTGGGTATCCCCGCCAGGGGGCGAAGCCCCCCTGGCACCCCCCGTTCGGATTCAGACCTCGATGGTCCAACCCGCGAAGCCCAGAACGCCGGCGGAGGTCCAGGAACCTGAGGTTCCTGATGGGTAGGGTCTGGGGAGGGCAAGGCCCTCCCCAGGTGGATGGGGTCCGGGGAAGGCAAAGCCTTCCCCGAAAGGCGTTGGGGCTCGGGGAACGTCAGATCGCCGGCGGGTCCAGCATCGGGAACAGCGACCCGCCATAGCCTGCCGCCTCGGGGATGCAGAGCCGCGGCCCCTCCGGCGTCTTCACCACGCGCGGCTGCACCGTCACCACCGGCTCGGCGCGGGCGGCGGCGAGGATGGCGGCCACCGTGTCGTGCCGGGCCAGCTTCAGCAGGTTCAGCCGCGTCGGGAAGAGCAGCTTCCAGCGTCCCTCGGCGGTCTGCGCGATCACGTCGGCCGGGCGGATCCAGACCGAGTCCACCGCCTCCCCGCCATCGTGCGCGCCGAGCTGGTCGGGCGGCGCCTCGGCGGCGAAGAAGTGCGTGTCGAAGCGCTTGGAGCGGTCGGCAGGCGTGATCCAGTGCGCGAAATGCACCAGCGCGTCCTCGGCCGGCGCCAGCCGCTCGGCGGCGAGCATGGAGTCGAGGCCGCGCTCGTTGCGGCACAGCGCCGCGCGATGCGCCGCCTCCACCGCCCGCAGCCGCGCCGCGTCCACGAGCCGGCCGGAGCCCTCGGGCCGGGCGAGCAGGATGCCGCACTCCTCGAAGGTCTCGCGGATCGCGGCGATGCGCAGCGTGGCGCTGTCGAGGTCGGCCAGTCCGGCCGCCTCGGCCACGGCGCGGTCGCCGTTCTCCACGCGCCCGCCGGGAAACACCAGCGCGCCGGAGGCGAACTCGATCGCGCGGTGGCGGACCACCATGAACACCTCGGGGCCGCGCCCGCCCTCGCGCAGCAGCAGCACCGTGGCGGCGAGCCGGGCCGCGACGGGCGCGGCGGCGGCGTTGTCCCAGGAAGGCTCGCTCATGCCCGCCTCACCCGGCGCCCAGCGCCCAGAGCAGCACGCCCTTCTGCGCGTGCAGCCGGTTTTCCGCCTCGTCGAACACCACGCTCCGCGGCCCGTCGATCACCTCGGCGGTGACCTCCTCGCCACGGTGCGCGGGCAGGCAGTGCATGAAGATCGCGTCCGGCGCGGCCTTCGCCATCAGCGCCGAATCGACGCGATAGGGCATGAGCAGGTTGTGCCGCTGGCTGTTCGGGTCGTCCGACATCGAGACCCAGGTGTCGGTCACGACGCAGCGCGCCCCGGCGACGGCGGCGGCAGGGTCGTCGGTCAGCGTCACCTCGGCGCCCTCGGCCCGCGCCCAGTCCAGCAGCGCCTGCGGCGGCCGCAGCGCCTCGGGGGTGGCGAGGCGGAGCGCGAAGCCGAGTCGGGCGGCGGCCTGGATCAGGCTGCGCGCCACGTTGTTGCCGTCGCCGCACCAGGCCACGGTCTGCCCCGCGATCGGGCCGCGATGCTCCTCGAAGGTGAGCACGTCGGCCATGATCTGGCAGGGGTGGGAGGCGTCGGTCAGCCCGTTGATGACGGGCACGGTCGCGTGCTCGGCCAGCTCGCGCAGCTTCGCGTCACTGTCGGTGCGCAGCATGATCGCGTCCACGTAGCGCGAGAGCACCCGGGCGGTGTCGGCCACCGTCTCGCCGCGGCCGAGCTGCATGTCGCGCCCGGAGAGCACCACGGCGTGGCCGCCGAGCTGGTGGATGCCCACCTCGAAGGAGACGCGGGTGCGCGTCGAGGGCTTCTCGAAGATCAGCGCCACGCTGCGGCCGGCGAGCGGGCGGTCGTCGCGCTCGCCGCGCTTGGCCGCGGCGGCGAGGCCGAGCATGCGGCGCAGGGTGGGGGCGTCGAAGTCGGCGATGTCGAGGAAGTGCCGCGGCGCCCCGCGGCCCTCCGTGCCGGGCACCGCCGCGCCGGCGGCGGGCGCGCCGCGGGGAGGTTCGCTCATCGCCCGTGGCATGCCCGCCGCCGCGCTCACTGCGCCGCCTGCCGCTGCTGCGCCTGCCGATGCTGTGCCGCCTGGGCGCAGCGCGTCAGGGCGCGGTCGAGCCGTTCGGCGGCGTCGCGCACCTCGGCCTCGCCGATGACCAGCGGCGGGGCGAGACGCAGCACGTTCTCGCCGGCGGCGACGGTGAGCAGCCCTTCCGCCACGGCGGCGTTCTGCAGGTCGCCGTTGGTCACCGCGGGGGCGAGCTTCAGCCCGACCAGCAGGCCCTGGCCGCGCACGCCCTCGACGATGCCGGCATGGCGCGTGGCCAGCCCCTCCAGCGCCTGCCAGAGCAGGGCGGCGACGCGCTGCACGCCGTCGAGGAAGCCCGGCGCCAGGATCACGTCCAGCACCGCGTTGGCGGCGGCGCAGGCGAGCGGGCCGCCGCCGAAGGTGGTGCCGTGCGTGCCGGGCTTCAGGTGCTTCGCGACGTGCTCCTTGGCCAGGATGGCGCCCATCGGCACGCCGCCGGCGATGCCCTTGGCCGAGGAGATCACGTCCGGCTCGATGCCGGCCCACTGGTGCGCCCAGAGCCTGCCGGTGCGGCCCATGCCGGTCTGCACCTCGTCGAGGCCGAGCAGCAGGCCGAACTCGTCGCAGGTGGCGCGCAGCTCCTGCAGGAAGCGGGCCTCGGCCGGGCGCACGCCGCCCTCGCCCTGCACCGGCTCGATCATGATGCCGGCGGTGCGGTCGGTGATCGCGGCGCGCACGGCGTTCATGTTGCCGAAGGGCACGTGGTCGAAGCCGTCCACCGGCGGGCCGAAGCCCGCGAGGTACTTGGCGTTGCCGGTCGCCGAGAGCATGGCCAGGGTGCGGCCGTGGAAGGCGCCCTCGAAGCAGATCATGCGGTAGCGCTCGGGCCGGCCGGTCTCGGCCATCGCCTTGCGCATCGCCTTGACCATGCCCTCGTTCGCCTCGGCGCCCGAGTTGCAGAAGAAGGCGCTGTCGGCGAAGGAGGTCTCGACCAGCCGGGCGGCGAGGCGCTCGGCCTGCGGCACGCGGTAGAGGTTGGAGACGTGCAGCACCTGCGTCGCCTGCTCGACGATGGCGGCGGTCAGGTGCGGGTGGTGGTGGCCGAGGCTCGACGTGGCGATGCCGGCGCCGAAGTCCAGGAATCGTCGCCCGTCCGCCGTCCACAGCCAGGCGCCCTCGCCCCGCTCGAAGGCGAGGTCGGCACGGTTGTAGGTGGGCATCAGGGCGGGAATCACGGGAGAGGCGCTCCAATTCCCCCGGCGGCACGCGGGAGGTTCCGGGGCACGCGACCATCGCGCGCACTGGGCTCCGGCGAGGCGCGGATCATGCGCCGGCCGGGGGAGCGTCGCAGCATGCCGAAGCGGGCGCGACCGGTCAAAGGGCGGGCCGGCAGGGCTGGGGCGAACCCGGCGCGGGGGCGGACGGGCCTTTGCCCGGCCCAGGACGCCACCTGGCCGTCGCGCCGGGGCCGGCGTGGTTCAGTGCGGTCGGGGAGCCGGCCGGCGCGCCGGGTCGGCGGCCGCCCCGCCCGTGGTCGCCGGCGCCGGGCACCCGCGCTGGCCGCCGCCGTCGCCCTGGCCGCCGTCGCCCTGGCCGCTGTCGTCCTGGCCGCAGCCGCCCTGGCCGCAGCGGAAGGAGCGGGACGCGGCGTGCGGGATCGGCAGCGCGGACGGCCTTTGTCGCCCTGGCCGGAAGCGGCGTGTCCCCTCCCGCGGGCGGGGGCGCGGGCGCCCCGATTGCCACGCGCGCGGCGCAGGCGGATTGTCGCGGCACGGCAGCGACCCGGCAGCGGCCCGGCAACAGAAGGAGACGAGCATGCTGACCATCCATCACCTCGGCGTGTCGCAGTCCGAACGGATCGTCTGGCTGTGCGAGGAGCTGGGCGTGCCCTACGCGCTGAAGCTCCACCGGCGCGATCCGGTGACGATCCTGGCGCCGGCCGAACTCAAGGCGCTGCACCCGATCGGGGCGGCGCCGGTGATCGAGGATGACGGGGTGGTGCTGGCGGAGTCGGCGGCCGTGATGGAGTTCATCATGGCCAGGTACGGCGATGGCGGGCTGGCCCGGCGCTACGGCGACGCGGACTTCGCGCCGTATCTCTACTGGTTCCACTTCGCCAACGGCACGCTGCAGCCGGCGATGGGGCGCTGCATGATCCTGGAGCGGCTGAAGCTGCCGGCCGACAACAAGGTGCTGGCCGCGATGCGCGGGCGGCTGGAGAAGGCGTTCGGGTTGGTGGAGGCGCGGCTGGGCGAGGTGCCCTACCTCGCGGGCGAGGCGTTCACGGCGGCCGACATCATCAGCGTGTTCTCGCTGACCACGATGCGGACGTTCCTGCCGGTCGACCTGGCGCCGTACCCGAACATCCGGGCCTATCTGCAACGCATCGGCGGGCGCGAGGCGTACCGGCGGGCGATGGCGAAGGGCGATCCGGGGATGACGCCGCTGCTCGACTGACGGCCGCGCGGGCGGGCCGGCGCCGCACCGCGCGCGAGGCGGGAGGTGCGGCCCGGCGGCCCTTCCGGGATGGCCTTCCGGGAGGCGGCCCTTCAGGCGCGCGCCTCGGCCAGGTGGTCGAAGCGGTGGACGTAGCTGCCGAGGCCCTGCGTCAGCGAGCGCAGCTCGATGATCAGCCCGGCCAGCTCGGCCGCCGGCAGCAGGGCCTGCACCTCGTCCCAGCCCTCCCAGCCCTCGCGCGCGGCGAAGCCCAGGATCTGGCCGCGCCGGCCGGTCAGCAGCCGCTGCGCGGCCGGGGTGCAGGCGGCGGGGACGCTGAGGGTGACGGATTCGACCGGCTCCAGCAGCACCGGCCCGGCCTTGGCCAGCCCCTCCTGCATCGCCATGCGGGTGGCGGTGGCGAAGGCCATGTCGCTGCTGTCCACGCTGTGGAAGCCGCCGTCGAGCAGGGTCACGGCGATGTCCACCACCGGGTGGCCGAGCGGCCCCCTGCGCGCCGCCTCCTCGGCGGCCTGGCCGATGGCGGGGATGAAGCGGCGCGGCACGGCGCCGCCCACCACCTTCTCGTCGAAGTGGAAGCCCGCCCCGCGCGGGCGGGGCGCGATCTGCAGCTTCACCTCGGCGAACTGGCCGTGGCCGCCGGTCTGGCGCTTGAGGCGGGCGTTCTGCACCACGGCGTGGCGGATGGTCTCGCGGAACGGGACCGGCACCGGGCCGGTGCGCAGCCGGATGCCGGCCGACGCCCCCAGCCGCTCCAGCGCCGCGCGCAGATGGATCTCGCCCTGGCCAGCGAGCACCGTGGCGCCGGTCTCGGCGTCCTGGCCGATCGCGAGCGCCGGCTCCTCCTCGGCCAGCCGCTGCAGCGCGGCGGCGAGCCGCACCTCGTCCTTGCGGTCCTCGGGCGCGATGGCGAGGCCGTGCACGGGCGGCGGCGGCGCGGGGAAGGGCAGCGGCGGCTCGCCCGGCGCGCCGCCCAGCGTGGCGCCGGTGCCGATGCCCTCCAGCCGGCCGAGCGCCACGATGTCGCCCGCCTCGGCGCTCGCCACCTTCTGCGCCTCGCCGCCGGGGAAGCGGTAGAGCCCGCCGATGCGCGCGCCGTTCAGCGAGGCGCCGTCCTGCACCCGGCCGCGCCAGAGCCGCGCGAAGGAGAGCCGGCCGGCATGGCCGGCATGGCGGGTGCGGAACACCTGCGCCAGGGGGGCGCCGCCCGCGGCGCCGATGCCGCGCCGGGCGGCGGTCCCGGCGGGCGCGGGCACGTCGTGGCGCAGCGCCTTCCACAGCCGGCGCAGGCCGTTGCCGTGCTCGGCCGCGCCGAGCAGCACGCCCATCACCGCGCCGCTCGCCTCGCCCTGGTGCAGCGGGCGGTAGATCTCCTCCGGCGCGGGGACGAGGTCCTCCAGCACCTTCTCCAGCAGCGCGTCGTCGTGGTCGGCCAGCGCCTCCAGCAGCGCGCCGCGCGCCTCGGCCTCGCGCCCGCGCATCGCCTCGGGCAGGCCGATGCGTTCCGAGGGGGCGCCGCGCCGGTAGCGGTAGGCGCGCTCGCTGACGAGATCGACATAGCCGGTGACGGCGCCGTCCTCGCGGATCGGCACCTGGCGCAGCACCAGGCGGCGATGCGTCCCGGCCTGCAGGGCGGCGAGGATGTCGCGCACCGTGCCGTCCAGCGTGTCGATGCGGTTGACGAAGACGATGCCGGGCGTCCCCGTCTCCTCCAGCCGGTGGAAGATCGGGCCGAGGCCGGCGGCGCGGTCGGGCGCGGCCTCGCACACCACCACCGCGAGATCGGCCACGGCGAGGGCGCAATCCACCTCGTGCGCGAATTCCACCGAGCCGGGGCAGTCGAGGATGGCCCAGCGCTCGCCCTGCACGGTCGCGTGGCCGAGCCGCGTCTCCATGCCCATGGCGCGCGGCGCGGCGGCGCGGCGGGCGGGGGCGGGCTCGTCGCCCCCGGTGGCCAGCAGCGCCGCGAACAGCGTGGACTTGCCGCTGCCCTGCGGACCGATCAGCGCGATGGACCGGGGCGCCGCCCCGCTGGCCGCCGCCCCGGCGGCTTCCCCAACCTGTTCCGGCATCGACCTACCTCCCTGGAAGGCCCGCCGCCACGCCACGGCATGGCCGGGCCCGCTGCTCGATGGCGGTTCTGTGACGACCGCCTTTGCCATGCCGGTTCTAGAGCATCCGCGACCGGCGTGTACACACCGGCCAATTCGGGAAAGTCGTGAAAACAAGAGGATAGATTGCGCCGTCAACAGCCGCGCCGCCGGGTTCGCAGGACCCGGCGCGGCCTGCCGGCGAGACCGCCGGCGGCAGGCGCCGCCCCTACCCCTCCGGCGCCAGCACCGCCACCCGGCGCTGGAAGGCCGTGCCGAGGAAATCCGTCAGGCTGCGGATGCGCGGCGTGTGGCGCGTGTCGCGGTGCACCACCAGCCAGACCTCGCGCCGGGGCGGCGGCACGGGCGTCTCCAGCCGCACCAGCGCCGGCGCCGCGTCGCCGAGGTAGCGCGCGAGGCAGGCCAGCCCCATCCCGCCGCACGCGGCCTGCCGCTGCGCGAAGCGGCTGTTGCTGCGCAGCGCCACCTGCGCCCGGCCGGTCATGCCGGCCAGCCACGCCATCTCCTGCAGGCGCATCAGGTCCTCCAGCGCCAGCACCACGCGGTGCCCCGGCGCGCCGGCGGCGAGGTCGGGCGTGCCGTGCCGGTCGAGATAGTCGCGGCTGGCGTAGAGGCCGTGGTCGATCCGCGACACCTGCCGCGCCACCAGGTCGCCCTGGTCGGGACGCGCCATGCGCAGCGCCACGTCCGCCTCGCGCCGCGCGAGGCTGAGCGGGCGCGTGTCGGTGATCAGCTCCAGCGTGATGCCGGGATAGCGCGCGGCGAAATCCGCCAGCTCGGGCAGCAGGATGTCCACCACCAGGGTTTCCACCGCGGTCAGGCGGATGCGGCCCTCCAGCCGCACGTCGCGGCCGCCGATGCCGCGTTCCACCGCCAGCACCTCGTTCTCGATGCGCTCCGCATGGCCGAGCGCCGCCTCGCCGGCCGGGGTGAGCGTGTAGCCGCCCGGCGTGCGCTCCAGCAGGCGCGCGCCCGCCCGCTGCTCCAGCGCCGCGAGGCGCCGGCCCATGGTCGGCTGGGCCACGCCCAGCGCCCGCGCCGCGGCCGAGAGCGAGCCGTGGCGGGCGATGGCCAGGAAATGGCGGAGATCGTCCCATTCCAGCATGCGGCCCCCGTACCTCCATGCGAAAACGTATAGGGATCAGGCGAAATCGGCCAAATGCCATGCGTCGATGGATGGCCTATTTCCGGATCACCGCGCCGGTCCCGGCGCCCTCTACCCGGAGACATCCCGTGATCGACTCCCGCACCGCCCCTTACGCCGTCCTGCTGCTGCGCGTCTGGCTCGGCGTGCTGTTCCTGGCCCATGCCGGGCTGAAGCTGTTCGTGTTCACCCCGGCCGGCACCGCCGCCTTCTTCGAGCGGGTCGGCGTGCCCGGCCTGCTCGCCTGGCCGACCATCGCGCTGGAGATCGCCGTCGCCGTGGCGCTGATCCTCGGCCTCTGGACCCGGGCGGCGGCGCTGCTCGGCACGCTGTCGCTGTTCGGCGCCCTCGCCACCGTCCACGGCAAGGCCGGCTTCTTCTTCACCAACCCGGGCGGCGGCTGGGAGTACATCGCCCTCTGGATCGTGGCCCTGCTGGCGGTGGCGCTGCTGGGCGACGGCGCCCTGGCGCTGCGCCCCTGGCAGCCGGCCCGCCGCGTGGCGGCGGCCTGAGCCGACGGGGAGGGCTCCGCCCTCCCCGAACCCCGTCTCGCCAGCGGGGAGGGCTCCGCCCTCCCCGAACCCCACCGGCCAGGGAAGGCTCCGCCTTCCCTGGAACCCATCCGCCAGGAACCTCAGGTTCCTGGACCTCCGCCGGCGTTTGGCCTCGCTGTCGACCCCCCCGGGGCCTGAAAACCGAACGGGGGATCCAAGGGGGCTTCGCCCCTTGGCGGGAGGATACCCAAGGAGGGCGGCGCCCTCCTTGGACCGGGG